>NZ_BFAV01000001.1 GCF_002933875.1 Desulfocucumis palustris
CGCAATATTGAAGCATTTGTCATCGACAAAACTGCAATAACGGCTCAGCAGCTCACTGATCTGCGCACGATCAGCAAGTTTAGTTAATTCTGTGGTCATGTCATGCTCTTGTTGAACTGATTTTTCATTCATTGCAATTCTCCTTTATACTATTTACAGATTGATATTGCTGCATATCGTGCTATTTTAAGATCATTTTCTTTAAAGCTTGTATTTGTGTCTCATTTACTAGCGGCAGTTTTTTTTGCAGCCTTGACTTTTGGTCTTCCGTAAGGCTGCTGTGGAAAGCCTTTAACTTTTCAACCAGTCCCGGTGTTAAATAATTATTTTCTTTCATTCGGATCAACTCCAATATTTTTAATAGTTGGTCTGCACTGATATCTTGATTAAATGACAGCAGTGTTTGGACCTGTTCAAGCTCATGGCGCAGCTTTTCCTTTAACTTTATCTGCTCACTTATGATTTCGAGATGAGCTTGAACGACGAGCATCGGATTATAATTCGGATTTTCAATAAAGTTGTAAATTTCCTCTAATGAAAGTCCAAGTTGTTTTAGAGACAATATCTGCTGAAGTTTTAATACATCGGCCTTTGTGTAAAGCCTATGCCCGGCTTCAGTAAATTCAGAGGGCACTAACAGACCTATTTGGTGATAATGGCGCAGTGTTCTTACTGTAATTCCGCACTGGCTTGCAAGCTCACCGATTTTCCAAGTGGTTTTTGACATCCTTTCACCACGTTTCGTACGATTTTTTTGTCGATAAATAAAGTATACAGCCTGACGTTACGTCAGTTGCAATAGGCTTTTCAATTATTATATCTATTTGTTATTAGCCTAATCTTGTTGGCAGAAATAATAACAAATTACGGGTGCATTTTCTAACGAAGATACCCTGCTTTTTTTATGCCCTTTTTTGTGGCTTAAAATTATCATCAATAAAAATGGAGGTAATCAAAATGGTAAATGAAACAATGCGTATCTTTTTCCCGCTGAAAATCGTCAGCTATCCTCAGTATGACTGCTCGGAGGATGACCGGGAGGATATCTCTCCCAAAGAGGCAGTGGCGTATGGGAGCAAATCCTTGCCGCCATCGCCAAGGAGAATCGGTTTTTTGAAAATGACTGTGGCCTTGCCGAGTAGTGCGTAGTAGGAATGCAAAGAAAAGATACGTAGGAATCCTTAATTCTCAGCACTTTGCGCGATACATCCAAAGGAGCTTGAAAGGCTGTAACAAAATTATTGATTGATTTCATAGCATGAAATGAGTATTATACGGTTAGAATGTTACTACGAGGAGTTGATACCATGCAGATTAAACCGTCCGCAAGCATCAGGCAAAATTACAATGAAATTGCGGCCTTGTGCAAATCCACCGGGGAGCCTGTGTATCTTACGAAAAACGGTGAAGGCGATCTCGTGGTTATGGATATTGAGGCGTTCACCCGCCGTGAAAAAATGCTCAAGCTGCGCGAGGAACTGCTGGCCGTTGAGGAAGACCGTCTGGCCGGACGCGCCGGAGTGACGCCGGATGAGCTGGATAGTTATCTGGAAGGCATTATCGATGAGGTGGAACATGGAAAAGAAGCCTCAATATAAAGTGATTGTATCCGACCGTGCCCGCCAGATGCTGGCGGGCCACGTGCGTTTTCTGGCACAGAAAAGTCCTTCTGCCGCCCGAAAAACAAAGAGTGAATTTAATGGATGTGATGCGCTCCCTTTTCACCATGCCGGAGCGTTTTCCATTTCTCAATGCTGAATTTATACCGCTGAACAAATATCATAAGATGTTTGTGGAGAAATGGCACCTGATTCTGTATCAGAGCAAGGATCAGACGGTGTACGTTGACTATATTGTGGATTGCAGACAGGATTATGGCTGGCTGATACAGTGAACTTTTATATAGAAAAGGGTGGTAACGAAATACATTTATACCTTTATACCTTGACATTTGGTTAGTGCCTTTAAGGTTTGCTTCATTTTAAAAAGAATCTTCCCCACTTTAATTATAACATATAAAAAATTCTAAATGCAGACTATTTGTTCCGATTTGCCACTGCTATAATGCAATAGTACGTTAATGCGATTTGTTGGAGAGAATTATTTATGGAAAGAATGTCATAAAAATTATCAAAGAAGAAATCGCCAAGGGGGGAGATGTATGAGTTCCTTTGTGCTTGGTTTTCAGGATATTGACAAAACAAAACTTATGGTTGTTGGGGGCAAAGGCGCGAATCTGGGAGAGTTTTCCAGGATTGAAGGAATACGCGTACCGGATGGCTTTTGTATTACTACTGAAGCCTTTAAAAGAATCATTGGGGAAACGCCGGCGATTAACGAATTACTTGATCAGTTATCGCTTCTTAAGGTGGAAGACCGGGATAAAATCGGTGAACTTAGCGGTGAGATTCGCAGGGTCATCGAAGGGACAGCCATCCCTGAAGACATTCATGAAGATATCACCCGCTCCCTCTCCGGGCTTGGAGAAAAAAATGCCTATGCGGTACGATCCAGCGCGACCGCGGAGGATTTACCGACTGCCTCCTTTGCAGGCCAGCAGGATACGTATTTGAACATTATCGGAAAAGAGGCAATCCTAAAGCACATCAGCAAGTGCTGGGCCTCGCTGTATACCGGGAGGGCAGTAATTTACCGCCTTCAAAACGGCTTCGACCACCGTAAAGTCCAACTGTCCGTGGTTGTTCAGAAAATGGTCTTCCCGCAGGCGGCAGGAATATTGTTTACTGCCGATCCCGTCACTTCTAATAGGAAGGTGTTATCCATTGATGCCGGCTTCGGACTTGGCGAGGCCTTGGTCTCCGGCCTGGTGAATGCTGATATCTATAAAGTGCGTAACGGCAAGGTTATCGATAAGAAGATATCCACCAAGAAGCTGGCTATTTATGCCTTAAAAGATGGCGGTACTAAAGAACAGGAGCTCCCGCCCGAGCAGCAGAATAGGCAAGTGCTGACGGATGAGCAGATTTTGCAGCTTGAGCGCGTGGGCAGAAAGATCGAAGAACATTTCGGCCGCCCCCAGGACATCGAATGGTGTTTGGCTGATGATACCTTTTACATTGTCCAGAGCCGGCCAATCACTGCTTTATACCCCATCCCCGAAGCGGATGATCAGGAAAATCACGTTTATGTATCTGTCGGTCATCAGCAAATGATGACCGACCCCATGAAACCATTGGGAATGTCGATATTCCGGTTAACATCTTTTGGACCCAGGTTTAAAGCTGGTGGAAGGTTGTTTGTTGATGTTACACCTATGCTGGCTTCACCTGACAGCAGAGAAATTTTATTGGATACCATGGGACAACACGATCCACTCATAAAAGACGCACTCATGACCATAATAGAGCGAGGAGATTTTATAAAACCGTTACCAAATGATAAGAAAGAACAGAGTCCAAGTAAAAGCAATAAAGGCATGTTGTCTTCGGGTTTTCCTACACAAATTGAAAACAATTCGACAATCGTTTCTGATTTGATTAAGAGTAGTCAAACATCGATAGAAGAGTTAAAACAAAACATCCAAACGAAATCAGGATCGGCTTTATTTGATTTTATCCTGGAAGATATCCAGGAGTTAAAGAATATTTTATTTGACCCACAAAGTTCAGGTGTGTTTATGGCTGCCATGGATGCTTCATCATGGATCAATGAAAAAATGAACAAATGGTTAGGTGAAAAAAGCGTAGCAGACACGCTTTCTCAATCTGTACCAAACAATATCACTTCGGAAATGGGTCTGGCGCTATTGGATGTGGCAGATGTGATTCGTCCTTATCCGGAAATAATTGATTATTTACAACATGTAAAAGATGATAACTTTTTGGAGGAACTGGTTAAGTTTGCTGGTGGACAGGGAGCCCGGGACGCTATCTATGCTTATCTTAACAAATACGGAATGCGATGTGCCGGAGAAATCGATATTACTAAAACTCGTTGGAGCGAAAAACCAACTGCACTTGTCCCCATGATTCTCAGTAACATCAAAAACTTTGAGCCTAATGTCGGCCATCGGAAATTCGAGCAAGGACGACAGGAAGCTCTGAAAAAAGAACAAGAGTTATTGGATCGACTGAAGCAATTACCGGATGGTGAACAAAAAGCCAAAGAAACAAAAAGAATGATCGACCTAATCCGGAATTTCATCGGTTATCGTGAATATCCAAAATACGGCATGATTAATCGCTACTTTGTTTATAAGCAGGCTTTATTGAAAGAAGCCCAACAACTCCTTCAAGCCAACGTTATTCATGAAAAAGAAGATATATACTATCTCACTTTTGAAGAACTTCGCCAAGTGGTACGCACAAATAAACTGGATTACCAGATCGTCAGCAAACGAAAAGACGAGTACAAATTATATGAAAAACTAACTCCCCCGCGTGTTATCACGTCTGATGGTGAAATCATCGCAGGTGAGTACAAACGGGAAAATCTCCCAGCCGCAGCTATTGTAGGGCTATCTGTTTCTTCCGGAGTTATAGAGGGACGGGCACGTGTCATCTTAAACATGGAGGATGCTGAGCTGGAAGATGGAGATATATTAGTCACCTCATTTACCGACCCTAGCTGGTCACCATTGTTTGTATCCATAAAAGGCCTGGTCGCCGAAGTTGGCGGACTGATGACCCACGGAGCAGTTATCGCACGTGAATATGGCTTACCAGCAGTTGTCGGAGTGGAGAATGCCACCAAGCTGATAAATGATGGGCAGCGAATTCGCGTGCATGGAACAGAAGGGTATGTAGAAATACTATAATGGGGAAGATGTTTTGAGTACCATTATGAATTGTAATAATATTCTGGTGATGGATCAGGGAAGGATTGTAGAGCGGGGACTTACCGGGAGCTGATGGAGAAGGACGGGATTTTTACCGAACTGGACAGGAGACAGCTGTCCTAAGTATCCGCAGTTTCTTCAGGCTGCATCTTTTGTATCTTCAGGGCATATCGAAGATTTTGTATTATTGTTGAAAAAATAATGCCGAATTTGAAGCAAGGATTTCATTAAACTATTTCCGGAGTGTAACTGAAGTTTTTGAGTGCCAAATATATGTTAACGGTTGACCTGAACATATGTTTGGTCTTATTATTATATTGTCACAATAATTTACAATATTCTGGAGGTATTAATGTAAAAGATAATAATAAAGATGGTCAGAATAAATTAACTACCAATTTTTTGGGGATGATGGTTTTTAATAACGGCACTAAATATAGGAAGGGATGATTTGGTGATTGCCAATGAGACTTTAAAAATCATTAAACAACGCAGGAGTATCAGAAGTTTTAAAGATGAACAGATTAGGGAGGAAGAATTACAGGCGATGCTGGAAGCGGGGTTGTATGCTCCTTACGCTTGGGAGCAGGGGCGGCATTTTACAGTAATTCAAAACAAAAAACTGCTGGACAGGCTGAACCTTGCAGCTAAAGAAGCCGCTAAACAAATGGATATGGAGCATTTTAGGAATCTTGGGAATAATGAGAAGTTCAATTGTCTGTACGACGCACCGACACTGATAATAGTCTCCGGCAATGAGCAAGCCCCCATACCTCTGGAAGCGGATTGCGCCGCCGCCACTGAAAACTTGCTGCTCGCCGCGGAGTCGATGGGACTGGGGTCGTGCTGGATTTTCTTTGTATTGTTGGCGTTTAATTCACCCCAGGGTTCTGAATTGCGAAAAGAACTGAAAATACCCGATGGCTACAAACCTTACTATTCGGCTGTTTTTGGGTATAAGAAAGCCGCAGCTGTCAATGTGCCGGACAGGAAGCCCAACCTCATTACATATGTCAGATAATATTAACCGAATGGCAACAAACCCATATAAAGCCGTATTAATTTATATAAAGCGCAACGAGCCGGGGGACATTTCCCTGGTTTTTTTGTCGATTACAACATGCAGGACAAAGTCCAAGCGCTACCATTAGCGGCCTGAAAACCGGATAAACACGATTTCAATCCGGCGCCGTTGTAAATGAAGTCCTGAAGGGAATCGGGATGGAGCCGGATAAGGAAAAAATCGGTGTTATTCTTGGGCCATCCGGCTCGGGAAAATCCACGCTGATGAATAGCATATACGATTTATGTTGACCGACGGTCAGTAAGGTGATATCCTTATATTGACCTATGGTTAGTATGGTTATAAGGAGGTAAATCCCATGCCCTTGCAACTTTATGATAAAGAAAAAATTTTGGACGCATGTTTTCATGTATTTGCTCAATATGGATATGCTAATACCTCGACTGCAATGCTGGCGGACGCGGCTGGTATATCCAAAGCACTAGTATTTCACCATTTCAAGAGCAAAAAAGATCTGTATCTTAGTGTTTTGGACAGATGTATCGAAAAAGGAAGAATTGAAATGGGTTTTGATACACTATTGGAAAGCCAGGATTTTTTTGAAGCTAAAGAAAAATCAAGTATCATCAAATTCAATTATTATAAAAATAATCCCAATTTAATGAGAATTATGAAAGAAGCTTTTTATGCGACACCGGATGAACTTAAAATTGAGATTCAAGATAAATATGGAGTGCTGCTTACTAATAATGAAAAAGAATGGAAACGTTTATTCGAAAAGGTTTCTCTTAGAGAAGGCGTGGATCGTGAGCAGGCTTTCAGACTGGTCATGCTTACACTGGATTATTTCGATAACAAGTATTTATCAGATGTAGAGAATAGTGATGATTTGGAAGAAACGTATCTTCGAGACTTTCTTGAACAGAGGAACGGTTTTCTTTCTATGATACGATTTGGAATTGAAAAGTGAAGCAAGGGGTGCGCTTATGATAAATATGGTAAAAAACTTTAAGGAGTTGACTTCTGAGCTTCAGGCCTTTGCCGGCGGGAAAGGCGGTATGCTGGCCAGAATGTTCCAAGGCGGATATCCTGTACCGGAAGGGTTTGTTGTTTTACCATCGGCTTTTCAGGAAGAAAAGCTAAATAGGAAAGCCTGGCAAGAGATACTGATATTTCTAAACGCAATAAGAAAGAACAATGAAGGAGCGCTATTCGCAGTGAGGTCCTCTGCTTTAAGCGAAGACTCAGCCCAAGCCTCCTTTGCAGGGGAATTTGAAACTGTTCTTAATGTAGGAACGGATAAAGAGATACAGGAAGCCATCTATACAGTCTTTAGATCAAGGCAGTCGGAGAGAGTAAAAGCGTACAGCTCTGTTCAAGGTATTGATCAGTCTCATCAAATTGCTGTAGTTGTTCAGTTGATGGTGCCGTCTGAAATATCAGGGGTTTTGTTTACTGCTGATCCTATAACAGGGAGTTTCGCAAGCATGATAGGCAATTATGTGCATGGATTGGGAGAACAGCTTGTTTCCGGAGAAGCAAATGCATATGACTTTATATTCAAGACACGCCGGATTGGTGCAGAAGGATGAAGAAAGCTATTAAGAAAGTAAACACCAGGGAGGAATTACTGAACTTATGGAAGCATGAACTTGAGCCCTATAACACAAAGGCATGGTGGGGGCTGATCGTCAGCGGAAGCAAAGCCGTGCTTGCCTTAACCTTGGGTAAAAAGCTTACAAAGCTAGGAGAGTGTTGAAAAACTCTTGATTTAGAGAGCCACTTTTCTTAGCGAAACAAGGTAATCATCTCTTAAACGTCGAATTATAAAGAAAACAGG
>NZ_BFAV01000002.1 GCF_002933875.1 Desulfocucumis palustris
GGGAGTACTTCTCCACGAATTCGTCGATGGCCTTGCCGTTTTCCAGTATGGACTTCACCTTGTCGCTGAGTTTTCTCATTTCGGTGATGATGGCCCGGGCTTCCCCGGGTGGCAGGGTGCCCCTGTTTTCCGCAAAATAGAGCGCCAGCAGGTACATGGCCATGAGTTGGGTGGTGTAGGCCTTGGTGGAGGCCACGGCTATTTTCGGCCCCGCCCAGGTGTACAGCACGTAGTCGGCCTCCCGGGCCGCGGTGCTGTCCACCACGTTGGTCACCGCTATGGCCCTGGCCCCCCGCCTTCTGGCCTCCCGCATGGCGGCCAGGGTGTCGGCGGTCTCGCCGGACTGGCTCACCACGATCAGCAGCGTTCTGTCGTCCACCATGGGGTCGCGGTAGCGGAACTCCGATGCTATTTCAAGCTCCACCGGTATCCTGGCCAGTTTTTCAATGACGTGTTTGCCCACCAGTCCGGCGTGGCTGGCGGTGCCGCAGGCGGTAATGTATATTTTCGATATATTCTTATCTCTTCCGGGGTCATGTTTATTTCGTTCAGCACCACGCCGGTTCCCTCGTGGTTAATCCTGCCACTTAAGGTGTCCTTTAGGGCGCTGGGCTGCTCATGTATCTCCTTCAGCATGAAATGGTCGAAACCGCCCTTTTCCGCTTTATTTTCTTCAGACAAGCTTCTATAAGTCAATAAACTTATATCCCCAAAATATTCTTATCGCTTTCAAATGGGTCCCAAATACGTAAACCATGCTCACGTAAAAAGTTAAAGTCTTCGACATTACGTGTAATCAAGACTGCAGAATGCACAGAAGCTATAGCCGCAACAATAGCATCAGGTAATTTGAGCTTCCGCTGATAATTTTTCCTGCTTAAAGCACCTAGTTCAGCTGCTTTTAACGCGATTTCAGAATCCACATCAATTATTTCTCCGAGCTCCAAAATGCCTCTAACCTTTACTCTTTGCTCTTCTGTCAGCTCATGGAAGGAAAATAGTTCTGCTTCGACTATTGTTGAATAATAAATTTCTATGTTATCATCTTCTAATTTTCCATTACCTTAACTATCTTTTTTATACCTTTTAGGGTATAAATAACTATGTTAGTATCGACCACAAATTTATTAGATACTGGTGCCCGGCCGATCATCTTCATCCTCCCTAACTCGTAACATCTCCTCCACCAAGCTGTCGCGATCCTTTAAGATACCTGCAGCGGCTCTAACAGCTCCTTTCGGCTTCCTTCGTTTGGTTATCTTGATGGTTACTTTATTGTTAGTAGGGATAATCTCCACCCAATCGCCCGGTTGAATTTTAGCCATCCTTAACACCTCTCCAATTGCGATCCTACCATCAGGTTCAACTTTCTTTTTTACTGGCAACATAATTATCCCTCCGAGTGAACTTTGTCAACTTTTTACTTTTATTATACGGTAAAACCGGTTGCTTAACATATACCACTAACGGGGGTATAAGCAAAATCGCTTAATTTAAATGTCATGGTAAATATTTCCTATAACATTTTCATATTTCAATTCCCTCAGCTTCAATCGCTTTACGAAAGGATTCCCGACAATCCCCGACATCAACCAGGTCAACTTTGAAATCTGTAGTTAGGCCGGTTACTGCTCACCGCTGCATAGAATTTATCGTTAGGGACGCCCCATGCCACCAGGTCTACATCGGACCAGGGTGTGACCAGGAACGTTTGGTCAAAAAGTCAAATACCACGACTTTCTTGGCCCCAAAACTTTTTTTCAAAAGGGCCGCAGATCTCTTGGCCAGTTCCCATGCTTCCTGATATCGTCTAGTTAAATCTGTATCAGCTTCAGAAAAATCCTCCGTAAACGTTAATGGATACTTATTTGTGTAATAGGTAGTCAATTCTTCCTCAGTTTTTGTACTCACCTTTAAGCCCCCTTCCATCTGGTAACGGGGAAATAAACATCTTTTGTAAAATTATACCATGCATAATGTTAAAGCTCAATTGACACCTTTATTAGTACGTTGCATTTATGGGGGCCAGCCGATTCCTTATTAAAAAGGAGAATCGGGTGTACCCGCAAGCAATATAGATGTAGTCAACTCCGGTAAAATCATTTAGCATGATTTCAGCGCGCGGCAGCTTGCCTCAATTGTTGCCGCATCAGCGCCGGTGTAGATGTCGGCTTCCGCATTTCCTATGCGCACAGTTACCGCTACTTCCTGGCGGCCATTTGGGCGTTCTACAGGTACTCTGGCAAAGTATGGCTCCTGTTGTGCGGTCAATGCCTGAAACACACGGCGTTGCCAATAATAATATGTTTTCTCTGCAATCTCGTGTTCCTGACACCATTGTTTGACGCTTATTCCGCTGTTCCGGCAGGATGAGATGCGCTCGCTCCATTCAGCCAGGCGCTGGTTCGCGCTTATGGCTTGCAGGCTCTGCTCCATTTGAGACACTCCCTTTCTATCTGAGTGTCTCCCTTAGACTCTTTTGGTGACTCTCAGACTCTTTGGGATATTTTCTCATTCTGCCGATTCGCTGACAATCCGCTGCCATAGTTTACGCTTACATCCGAAGAGGGGTATACCACGGGGATCGGAGGGATGGAACCGGGGAGAACGCTACTCAACTGGACATAGCAAATTTTAAAAGATGGTTCTTAAGTTACAGCAAACCCGGAGGCAGCAAAGCACGCGCAAACAGTATTTATTAAATAATGTAAAAATATAAAGGTTTTAGGGAAACTCGCAGAGAAAATTCTTCTCAAAGGGGGAATTATTTTGTTTGAAATAACTGTTGCAAATTTCATTGACTCTGCACATTTTTTAAGGGGATATAAAGGAAAGTGCTCCAATATCCACGGCCACACATGGAGGGTAGAGGTAACCCTAAGGGGTGAGAAACTAAACGAAATTGGTCTCCTGGCCGATTTTAACGACATAAAAAAGATAATTAAAGAGTCAACTGACTCCTTCGATCACAAGTTAATCAATGACTTGGAGCCGTTTAATGAAATTAACCCCTCATCAGAAAACATTGCAAAGTACTTTTATCAGATGCTAAGTGATAAATTATCAACTATGGGGGAAGGAGTCACCATCGTTAAGGTTTTAGTTTCGGAATCTCGGGACACCAGTGCAGTGTATTACGAAATTCACTAGGTTAGTTTCTTTTTATACTCAATAAATTAGCTGGAGGTGGAAAAAGTAGTGAAAAAGGCGGTTGTAATTCTATCAGGCGGGCTTGATAGCACTGTTTGCATGTCAATTGCCAAAAGTAAGGGCTATGATGTTTTTCCTCTTACATTTGCTTACGGGCAGCGACACAATAAAGAAGTAGAGCAGGCCAGAAAAGTGGCTGATTATTATGGCTGCAACAAGCACCTAGTTGTGGACATTGATTTTTTTAGGGCCATTGGAGAAAGTGCACTTACATCGGACAGAATAAATGTGCCCGTTAATAGAAGCCAGGAGGAACTAGCCGAGGGCATTCCTGTAACCTATGTTCCCTTTAGAAATGCAGTGTTTCTATCAATGGCCACTGGATACGCAGAGTCAATTCGGGCTGAGATAATATATATCGGGGTTAACGCGCTAGACTATTCCGGTTACCCTGACTGCCGCCCCCAGTTTATTCAGGCCTTTCAAGAAGTTATACGACTTGGAGCAACTACATCCGATAAAGGTGCTCAAATAAAAATAGAGTCTCCGCTGATACATATGTCAAAAGGAGAAATAGTAAAATTAGGACTTAAAAACAAGTCACCCCTTCATCTTACAACTAGCTGCTATCAAGGCAGAGAAAGGGCCTGCGGCATTTGCGACTCCTGCCAGCTAAGGCTTAAGGGATTTAGTGATGCTGGGACTAAAGACCCTATTCAATATGAAGAAGTTATGTAGCATAGTCTCCTTTTTCCTCTGCCACCTTATAATATGTAAAATGGGCTGCAGGCATTAAGGGTACTCCACACCTAGAAAGACACCTTTTCTCCAGTGGACACCCCGGGCACCGTGGGCGGGACCGACAGTGGGCTGATCCAAGATCTAGCAGGGCATAAAAGAAGTCCCTTGCCCTGCCCCGCGGGCAATGGGCAAGAGCAGCATCAGCCAGGGCACCAATATCCCCTGGGGTTTTATCAGGAAGACAAAAAAATCTAGACATTATTCTTATAATATTCACATCGGGCATAGGGGTCGGCCTCCCAAAGGCAAAAACCATAACGGCCCCGGCCACATAGGGACCCACATGGGGAAGGGTGAGAAGTCTATTAAGATTGCTGGGTACTTTTCCCCGGTGATATCTAATAAAGGCCTCTGATAACTCCATAAGAGCCTTACTTCTTTGGTCCCATAGTCCCAAAGGCCTTATATAATCTACTATTTCCTCTATGCTTGCCTCCGACATATACTGCGGTGTGGGGGTAGGCTGAGTATAGTGTCGGAAAAATCTTTGCCACCGTTGGACTGTCTGTTCTCCTTAAAAGCATTTCTGCCAGTAAAATGCCCCAGGCGCTAACGTCCTGGGACCTCCATGGGTAATCCCTGTAATGTTCATTGTGCCATATTTTTAGCCTAGTCCAAATGTACCGTGAATTTGCCAATTATTTCACCATCTGCCTTAGAGATTTCCACCTTAAATTTTTCTGGCACTCCTTTATTCGAAATTTTTTTAAGCAAAAGCCATAGTAAAAGGTACATATCCTTGTCCTTTGGAGGGCTGCCATTCACCTTAATCCTCTCAATTACACTTAGCTCTTCTTCCTTTATCTCACATCCTGCTTTTTTTATAAAGCTTAAGAAATTGCGGAGCGCATCTGGCTGAGCACTTACATCATCCACAATTTTCATAAGCTCCCACAACCTTAGGCCCAATGCGCTCGCCAAGGCATCTAAGCTTGTTAACCTAATATCTTTTGCGCCACTTTCAATGTTACAAATGTATGACTTGTCTTTTTTACCATCTATCTTTTTGGCCAGGGACTCCTGGGAAAGCTTCATTTCTTTTCTTTGACTTCTAATCACATTCCCAAGTAATTTTAATAGTGACTGCTCTTCCATTGCTACCCCCTGACTTTCCTGTGTCTATATTATAGAATAGCACATTGTGCGGTAAAAAAATACAAATATTCGGGGGATTAGCTAAATGGTAATTTTAAAAAGCTTCAATTACTTAAGGAAAGATACATTTTAATCTTGATCGCATCTGCCAGAGCAGGGTACATCTGGCCAAATGTATGAAGTCCCTCAAGGGAAATGCTAGAAAGGGCAATTTCAGGAGACTGGGGTGCTAAAAGTATATCTAGAAGCCACAAATAGTCGGCCTGCTGGTTGCCGTTAATCTGACATGCAATTTGCGCGGAGCCAGGCAGTCTCTTTAAATGTAAGCCAGCCTCATATAGTGCCCTTGCTATTTCTGCTCCCTCATCCTTTTCTTCAACACCCTGCAGAATGTGGGCGACCTGCCCACATAGCACTGTCAGACTGCCACCGGCAATCCCCAGGCACTTGGCCAATTGAACTAAATTTTCTATGTAGGCTAGCCACTCTTGGCAAATATTAAGCAGCATCCCCTTTAGCCTCTCACCATTAATTCTCTGGTGCGCATCCCTTATAGCAGGTATAAGATCATCCCAAGAGTCGTTAAATCCATCCAGCTTAAGAATTTTCTCAATAGATCCGCTATATTCCCGGCACTGTCCCATGGCTACCTTAATTCTATTTAAAAATTTAGGAGAAATGTTTTGAGATATTATAATCTCCAAAATGGATGCCACAACCTCAGCCTCTTCAGCAAGCTGGTGATCAATATACGGAGAAGCCATTTCAAGGCAATTTAAGTATCTCTTGCTAATGGCCACCTCCTGCGCACGCCTGGCCAATTGAGTAAAATACTCTAAATCCCACCTGCCATCTTTTATGGGTTGCACAATGTCAATACCCCAGTACTGACTTATGGCCAGATGCCCGGCAACCCCGATACTCTCGGCCACTGCCCATAGCTCAGTCCCGGCACCCTCTATCCGTGACACAGCCAGTTCAAAAAGGCGGTGAATCTCCTTCATGGCCACATAATCAGACTGCCTGTCGATTTCGCCTAACGACAGCATGAATCTGTGGGCGGAAATCGGGCCGCCCATTTCTAGCCTGCCCGCCCTGCCCAAGAATCGCCTCAACCCTCTCCTTATTCTGGAATGCAGCTTTTGGCAATCCTGCCAGTCAGGAAGCAAAGGCTTGGGCAGCCCTAACGATGATGCTACTGATAATAAAAGGGACTGAATCTCTACGTGTGAGCCAGGATGTTGCAGTTCCCCAAGCACTTCCAATATTTTTTCCAGGCGCCACCTTTCTTTAAGTGCGCTTTCTCCCCTGGCCGACCCTGCCAGTTCATTCAGTACAATCTGGATACTGTTAACGAACTTACTTAATTCAATCTCACCAATTTTGAACTGGGGGCTAATATTTTCTGGGTTAATTTTGGCTAATTCTAATATTGGGTCAACATCTTTGTATTTCTTCATAAATTTCTTAAGGCGAACTGCGTCGTAAATATTCTCCCGGAGCAGTAACCAGTCCTTAAATAGCGCCCTTATGGCCTGAGCTATATCTTCGGGGAAAAAAACCTGCAACCCGGCAATATCCTCCGGGTAAGCCATAGACTCACCGAGGCATGTATTTTGGATTAGAATAGGGCTCTCCCTACCTCCCTGCCCAACCTCCATGAGTAGCACAAATAGGATGTAGGCAAACTCATCTGGCGGAATTCCAAGTTCCTTTTCCAACCTAGCGTGCAAATTATCCTTTAATTCCTGGGCGGCGTAGAAAAGGTAGTATATCTCATCATATTGGAGGGCACTTTCCAGCGAGGACTCCCTAGCCCTACCCCTTTTTAAGTGGACATAGTTAAGTGGATAGGCAGCGTGTCCCAGTGCCCTTTGCACCTTTATTCCCTCAAATATGTCAACACCTTCCAGAGATACTGGTATTTTGCTACCTTCTACTGTTTCATCCCACCTTAGCAGCGGAGTAAGCCTAGACGTATTTCGAGGAATCAGGTTGCAGGGCTGAGCCAGCTCGCGGCAAAGGTAGGAAATGCCTAGTCTAAGGCCCTTAAGGAGTTCCTTATTAACCTGCCTCCCTTCTAGCCAGTCCCTTACCGCAGCCTTTGAAGTGTCAATTTCCAAAAACTCCCCGCTTGGCTCATCAACTTTATTTGGTGTATGTGTCCGAGCAGCAGAAAGATCATAGATGCTTGCCTCCACATCTTGAAATTCATCCCCAGTAGTGCCGACTAAAGCGCTTAGGGCCTTTCCTTTGATACTTACAAATCCCTTTTTTCTCGAGCTATCCGGAGCATAGACCTCACCCAAAAGGCGCACGAGGGGGTCTGGGTGATCAACCGAAACCTCCCTCTTAATATAACTGTCCAGCGCTCCGGAAAGCTCTCCATTAACCATACTCCTTAAAATGTCCCCCAGCGCGGCTATGAAATACCTGGCCTTCCCTTTGCCTCTGGGAAGTGACCTGTATATACGTGCCAAGAGCGCCTGATTAAAAGGCGAAAGGCTCGGTAACTGGCTCAGGCCCATCTGCAGCGCGACGCACCTCTTTATCAGGGAGCACCCTCCATCACAACTAAATCCAGTCAGCCTCTTACACTCCATAAGATACTTCTCGGCGTAGAGATGGCAGTTCTTGATATTGATAAAGTATGAGTCATGGCCCTGATCATCGGTAAGCCAGAGCTTAATAAGCCGGTCATCAAAAGTGTCCAGAGTATTTATCCTATTTAAAATCTCTCTTCCCCTCTTGCTGCTTTCAAAGGAGGCTGGAGTAAGCCCTAAAACTATGTCCCAATTTCCCTCCTCCATGGTAATAAAAAAGTCAAGCAAGTCTGTAGAGTAAATATTCATCGACTGAACAAGGTCATCGATAAGCAGCAGTGGGCGAATCCCCTCCCTGACCATAAGCTCCTGGCTAATTGACTTTAAAGTCTCTACAAAGTTATAGCCCCCAAGAACTGCATGCTCTAGTTCCCGGGCCATTAAATATCTGAGTTGTTCGCATTCAATATCGATAGATATGGAGCTTTGCCTTGTTAATTCTTCAAGGTCTTCTAGAGAGATTAGCTCAGGGGTACGGTCTTCTATTTCAGTTGGGCTGTCGATGCCAGAAAAATTAAGTCGTAGGTTATCTTCAATAATAGGACGTAGCCTATAGCTTATCGGAATAATTTCGCTATCGCTGGGCAGCATTTTCCCGAGGGCAGACCAGACCAGATGATTTGCAAGGGTGACAGGCTTTTTACGTAGGTCCTCCCACTGATGATAAATAGCCTCATTAAGGCTGAGACCCTTGAATTGGCTAAGTATTTTTTGTAAAATTTTAACCGGGTCAAGCTCTGTTCTGGATATCCTTAAAGCGAAGGGGCGACTGCCAGCCCTTCTAATATTGCACTCAAGCCACCGGATCACCTCGGACTTTCCTGATCCGGCTGCCCCATACAGAACATAGGTTTGATTCCCGGAAGGAGTCGCTGCAGGGGCAGACTCTAGCTCACGCAGAAGGTCTCCTTCCGACCAAATAGTCCCGCTGCCAGGCCTAAACCTCCTCATAGTTACGGGGAAGTGGGTGCGCAGAAAAATGTCCTCGCCTAGTAAAAACCGCTGGTCAGCGGTAGCAACAAACAGACTTAAACTGCTTTCTTTGATGCATGGAAGCAATTAATGTCAACCCCCTTTTTTACCCACTTAATTTTTTTATCTCCAAAGTATGACCTGCTGGGTAAGTCCTGCCTTTCCTCTAGCTTTATGTAGCCCATGTTCTCTAAGTTTTTTAACGGGGCGCTAAGTGGCGGGGAGATGTCCCCCGCTTCGCTCTCCCATGGAAAAAACCTGCTAATATGCTCTTCAAGAAGTTTTTGGACTGGGCCCTCATCTTCATCCCAAAGCGCTATAATCTCCAAAACCATCTCGGGACGGTACCAGCATAGGAAGCCAGAGGCAACCCTACTGCCTACGCCAAGAAACTCCAAAACCCTTCTCCAGGCATTAACTTTCTCATCACTTAAGGCCTCTGGTAAATCAAGAGCATTAGCAGCCTGGTGAAGTCCAAATGCAAGTGCCCTGCCAGGTCTTACAAAAAGCCCGTCAGCCAGACCGAGAAACCAGGGGTCCAATGGATGGACGGGGTCCACGTTGCCTAGCTGTATTTTTCTTAAGTTTGATAGAAGTAGTAGCTTAAAGCTAAGCTCCCCGCCTACCACCTCATATTTGCCAAACTCGCTCTTTTTGAGCATTCCCCCCGATGTAAGAAAAGTCAGGGCATCGTCAAGGTTTGCCCGGGACCCCATCTCGCCGTCCACCAATGGAAGAAAGACCCTATAAAGACTCTCCCTATCTATTGGTCCGCTCTCCCTTAAAAATTCATAAATGCATTCCAACTCTGGCCCGTATACAGTCTTAAATAGCAACTACAAGCGCCTCCTTTGTTATTCATTCATGTTATATGTAAATATGTTGCTTTATAATATAACATTTGTTATATTATATTATAACAAATGTTCATGAATAGAAAAGAGGTTACCTTAAATTGATTGACTTTTTTATGTGTTGGTCGGACAGTGACCCTTTCTACCAGACATACTTTGAAAACTGCAGTATTTTGATTAGCCTAGCCCATGTGTCGCAGTCATGGGATATAAGCCGCTTTCCAGTTCAGCCTACCAAGCTCATGGTAGACAGCGGGGCATTTGCCGCTTTATCTAATCCAAGGTGGACTCCTACACAGTCACAAATATTTAACCTGCAGCTAAATATATCAAAGGGCTCTGCTGTGCCAACTATCTTGTGCCACCTTGATACACCGCTGCCCCCCGGGAACATGGACACCATGGATGTATATCGTAAAATTGAGTCAACTGTGGCAAACGCCTATGAGTTCATACAATTGTTTAAGTCAGCTGGCCTGCCGCCAAATTTCAAATCTATGGGTGTAATTCAGGGAAATTCTTACAACACCATAACATTTTGTGCCAATGAGCTGTCCAGGGCCGGTTTCGACCACCTTGGCATTGGATCCCTGGCCACTATATATAAAGCGGACATTATTTTGGAGAGAGTACGGGCGGCGGCCAGTGTTGTTGGGCCGGACCTGCATGTATTTGGCATTTCAGGCCTGGATGTCACAGCGGAGCTTATGGCAATGGGAATTAGGTCCATCGACTCTTCCCGCCCAATGAAAGTAGCTATGTACAACTGCCTTCTATATAGCAATCCACTTCGCCAATACAAGCTCAAGGATTCGAAAGTGAAAGAAAAGGCCACTATAGATAGCCCCCTGCCATGTGACTGCCCAATATGCAAAAAAGACCCGGCCCTAATATTTAGGGCCGGGAAGAAAAGGTATCACAATATGAGGGCTGTGCATAATTACTATCATTTACGCAGGGAATTAGAAGACATTTATAGGCGATGTTATGTGTCCTCTAATTTAGCTTAATTCCAATACACACCCAGCCATCAAAACGGAATTCAGAATTAAAAGTCCTAATATGAACGAACAGGTAATATATTGACACCTCATCTAAGATTTATACCTGGCTTGGGTGAAGCTCTTTGGCGTAATCACTTCTCATCATTCAATTTGCACTAACTGCATATTCCTCCAGCGCCTGAATGATTCCGGTCTCCCCGGAACCACGGGGATATATGGGATCCTTTTTTAGTAAAGGACCTATGCCATAGGTTAAAGCGTGGGACATGCACGCGGTAACCACAATAACAATATCAGAATTACTTGCCATTGCCTTTGACTTCTCACTGAGGCGGTCATCAGTACAAACCTTTACCTTTAGATTGCTGTTTCGCCCCATGATGGCTTGGGCGGCCCTTTGGGCTGCCTTTTCCCGCAGAGAAAATATAGTTATTACCGATGCCTGTAAGCCCTTCAAGAGGTCGAATGAAACGGGCTCCGCTAAAATTTCTTGCAATTGACTGACCAGATAGAGGTCGCATCCAGCGGCTTTACCCAGACGAACCCAGCCCTGCAACTGTAGGCGATTGTCTATGGTGAATTGCTGGCAGAGGATACCCACCCAGTTATTCCAAGTGTCCCTCAACTTATCCCCCGGCAGTCCGTATTCGTGAAAAAGCTCCAAGAGCTCAAGCACGTCTCCCGCCAGTTTAAGGGAAGGCATAAAGGCCATCCACTGGGACATGGAACTCCACTGTTTCTGTACATGGTCGATGTCGATTTGAAAGAGCCCCTCTAAAAGCCTGGCCAAAAAGCCGGCGCTATTATTGTTTTTATTGCAAAAGGTTTGTATAGCCAGCACCATCTGTTCATACAGATCACCAGTCCCTAAATTGGGGAAACTTGGGTCCTGCACCACATTCCTGGCAAAATCCATTAAAGAGGAACGCAAAAGATTTCTCTGGTCTGCAGTGATGTCCTCCTCCAGTAGAATCTCCCAAAGCACCTTTTCAGTTTCCTGAAGGGTACTGTTTTTCCAGTCCACCATTTTGTTTTCGGCAGTAAAGGACTCCAGTTCGCTGAATAAGAGATCGATATTCTTCCCGAGATGAATTTCTTTCAACCAGTCCGCCCAGTTGGTGGGAACCTGTACGGTCTGCTGCTCAGGTGATGGCTTATTACATCCCACCACGAACTTTGCCGATGCCTTAGAGCTTGGGTCTAAAAGGATCTCGTTCTGCTGGTCCTGAGCCAGGCTTTCAAAGGCCTCTTTGGCTGCCTGGCAGATTGACACATCCTCTGTCATAGTAGCAGTAAACAGCAGTAACTGCGTCCGCTTCACTGAGGGAGGGCAGTCAAGAGCCAACAGGAAGGACTCGTCGTAGTTTTTTTCCTGGAAGAGTTTCAGAGCCTGCTCCAAAGGATTTATCTGTGCCGGCGCCGGTGATGGCACAGCAACAAGGGTTAACAATACATTGATAATATCTTGGGTAGCCTTCTCTGTTGCCGCTCCAGCCAACTGTCTAAGGCGGGGCGCCTGATTCTCTACCGCAGCCTGGTATGCGAAAAGCCGCACAAAGAGATTTCCGGACAATCCGGCACGATAGCGCAGAAGGGTGCCCAGTTTACCGCTGTACTGACGGAAGACATCTAAAATAGCAGGTATAAACTCCTGCTCTTCCAGATTTACCACCGCACAATTATAAAATGCCATGAGTAAGGCACCACGGACAGTAACTGGCAGAGGGTCAAGCCCTGCCACCAATGGGTATTCACTGCCCTCCCACAGAGCATGCCACTTGCCCTGGCTGCTTAACAATTGAACTTTTAAAAACAAGCAGTTCTCATCTGAGAGGTAATGCCCATGGCGGATGGTAGTCAGGGCGAGCTCTGCCTCGTCCCAATGCTGCAGGACCACTGCCTGCTGAAATTTGCGGCGTAGGACATAGGCATTCACTGTAGTATCCGGCACATGCATTTCCGGCCTCAGGCTGTCTAAATTATCCCATATAGCTAGGGCCTTAAAAATCTGGTCACTCAGGCTTAGGGGGGAGCGGAAGCAGTAGTACCCGTGGGGAAAGAGCTGCGCACCCAGGAGTCCCATGCCAGACTTAGTAGGGTCAAACTTACTTCTTCCCGCCAGAAGCGGCTCTGCCAGGGTGGGCACAAGAAAGCTTTTCAATTCGTCAACATGCTTTAAGAACTCACTCAAATTGCCGCTTAGCACTAGCCAGAGGACATCTCTCTGACGCCGCACAGGCAGCACAAAGGTTTTGCCGGCCTGGCAGCGCCGCAGCATTGCCGTTAATCCCTGATGGGAGCAGATAATTTCCCCTCCCCGCAGCTGTATCCCGTATGGATTGCCTTTGTTAACCTGCAGGGCCGCCGTTATAAAATTTTGGAGGTCGGTATCATCTATCACAATCCGGTTCATAGGCCCACTGATTCCTCCCACCTAGCCCGTACTGATATCAGGGCGCTGCTGATATCCGGCTGCTCTGTGGTAATCCGCACACACTCACCATTAATGTAAATACCACTGTAGGTAAAGTTCATAGAGCCGTGCAGGTAAAAATTATCAGTGACCATACCCTTTTCGTGATTGTCACTTAGCACTTTATGTTCCACCTTGCCTCCCAGCAACCCCAGAAATTCACTGGTGGATTTTTGGCTGGGGTTACAAATTAGCCTAACTGTGCTGCCCCGCCAGGCAAAGGTTAATAAAATGTCTGCCAGAGTAATTTTTTTTGATGTAATAAATGGGAAAAGGTTTGCAAACTTACTATGATGATCTGTTATAATCTCTGCGTTGCTGATCCAGGGAGAGATAATGTAAATCTCCCTGCTGGGGCGGATTGCCTCAAGAGCCAGGAGGGAGGCAAGGCAGTCCTTTAAGGCCTGGGACCCTCCCTGTGATCGAATGACCCTGCTATACATGAAGCACCTCCCTTATATTCACATCAAAAAGCCAATCAGCCCCGGAATTATGAATGCCATCCACAAAGGGGTAGAGCAATTCAAAGCCC
Source organism: Desulfocucumis palustris (assembly GCF_002933875.1). Lineage (GTDB taxonomy): Bacteria > Bacillota > Desulfotomaculia > Desulfotomaculales > Desulfocucumaceae > Desulfocucumis > Desulfocucumis palustris. The sequence continues at coordinate 13,485 of NZ_BFAV01000002.1, forward strand.
ATATCCAGAGGAACTTGGATAAGATTCAAGATTTCCCTGCGACAGTCTTCCTTTTGGCTGTGATGTGCCTTAACCCGCACCCTAATTCCCTGAATAAGGAATTCTTTAACCCTTTCCAGCCACTGAGGGGTGGCGTAATCCACCAGTTGAAAGCCCGGCTCTAAAAGGCTTGTTAATACAATTCTGGAGGGCTCAGCAAACCCACCGTAGGGACTGTATAGCTGCAGGCAGTCAGGGCAGGATTGCAGACACCCGGACCATAGCAATGACTCAACGAGGGTGAAGCGCTGCCTCTCATCAATATCCGCAACTGGCTCAACCTGCCTTAGCACATCATCAACCCGGTCTTTAATATCGTCTACCCGCAGCCCGGCCACCGCAAAAACCCGGGGATCGATACGGCACGCCAGGCGCTTTTCCTCATTGTGCCAGGTTTTATGCAACATCATAGCTAGCTCATCGGTGCTACTACATGAATTTTGGCTCAGCAGCTTATAGGTAACCGCCACCACGAGCTCTCTAGATGGGGCTAGGCCCAAACCATATAAATTTCGCTGCAGCTGCTTCAAGCCCTCCCGCTGCTTTTCCAGAGTCATAGCACCGCGAATATTTTGGAATACACCCTGTATGCTGCTCTGCTGCAAGCTAGCCAGGATAACATCCAAGACCCTGGACAGCTCATGGCGTCTGCAGGAAGAAGAGGCATACAGCATTGCCTCTTCAAATTTTCCAGGATTGTTTTCGATGGCAGACGCTATGCTGTTAACCACCCCCATGCCGCCAGCATCCGGCTCCGACAACCAAATGGTATTATTTTGAATATCCAAAATAAGGTCATCAGTGTTCGTATCGGGCAGCAGTTCTGCCACGGCAGCCTGTAGGGCTGCGGCTAGGGTAGATGCATAGCGCTCACTCAGCCACTGCCAGAATGAGTCAAGGGCAATAATGTCCTTGTAAAGGCAGCTGGCCCGGTCTAAGAAGTGCCCATAAATAGCCGGTGTTTTAATGTATTCCTTTAGCCGCCGCAGCAAGCGGGCATCCTCCTGGCCCTGCTGGTCCTGAGGTGACACCTCGGACACCTGAAAGATGGCCTGTATGGTCCGCTCAGAAATGGCCTGTGGATTGTCATGGTAGTCCTGAAGAGCATCAGCCAGGGTTATCCCTCGGCTGATGCTGATGGCTACGATTGACGAAAGACACACCTGACAAAGCCATTCGATTTCAAAAACCGATAGTATGTTTCTCAAATTTGGGTCTTCCTTTAGAGTCTGAAGGTAAAATTCAGGCCTAAGTTGCGTCAGTATCAGAGGCCATTCGGAACAGTTTAATAACTCCCTCATGTCTGGAATGCTATAGTCCATAGCGATGGCATCCACGTAAGATTGGAAGCCCAATGCCGCCCGCTGGCTCCTATGCGTTAAATACAGTGTTTTGCGCTGGGCACTGCCCTTCTTAAATTTCAGTTCTACTGAAACCTCTGGGGCGTAACGGGTAATTAGCACCGGCTGATTTTCCCCGGTAGTAAAGGCCCGGATACCTTTAATAAACTTGTCCAGGCTGCTGCCCTGCTTAAGCTGTAGAACCCTTCCCATGTCATGTTCCGCACCGTCGTGGCCACCGGGCTGAATCAAAGTTTCCCACTGCAAGAATCCGGTGGATCGGTCACTAATCTGCTTGGGAATGGCCTCCAGCTTATACTGTATAGGCGTCACTACTGTAACAGGGCTGCCATTTCTATCTATCTCAGCAACCGGAACTCCCCTCACCGCCCCGCCGCCTAGATCCACTACATCGCTGTCCAGTGGCACTGGAAACCAGTGAGCATCATTCAATTTCTGCGTATTAATATACCGCTTGGATACATTGCCCGGCGCAAATTCAAACATGCCCTGCCTTAGGGCTAGGCTTTCCCGCTCCCCTCGCCCGGGGATTATAAGCTCCAGCTCCCGCACCTCAATATTGGAAAAGAGATTCTTGGGCACATAACCTGCCAGGGGTGCCTCGTCCAGGGCCGTGCCCTCTGCCACCACCTGGCTATCCACCACAAACTGGTCCCAGTCACTTTTGAGCTGTTGTAAAAGGGCAGGAATTACGCCAAACATCAAGGACCTGGAAGGTAGCCACATTACCCTGTGCAAGTCAGCCTGGTCCAGCTTAAGCGAGCTTTCAACAAATGTTGCCAACTGCTGATAATCGCCCTCCAGCACCCGAGCTAAAACTTCGCAGAGGATTTTCTTTTCAATCTGACATTTGCCCTTAGACCGGGGTGACAAAATATACCGCATGTTGGCATTGCAGTGTCCCTGGATGGCCAGACACCACCCCAGCCAGTCCATTAGTACGAAGGCTGCTTGAATTTGCTGTATATAGCTATTGCGTAATGGCAAGTTTAACTCTGGCAGTACCGGGTCAAAAATTTGCTGCGGGTTATCATAAACCCAGCGGTCCCGACCGTAGGCCGAGGTAATCACCAGGGTCCAAGGGCGCATGCCCCGGGTGCGTCCCCCCCGCCCCTTTCGTTGCAAAAAAGAGGCCATGTCCCTAGGCGCCTTATGCTGAATAACCGCCCCCACATCCGGGTCGTTAAAGCCCACTTCTAGGGTACTAGTGGCGATCACCAGTTTGGCGCTGGAGTCCACGCCCCTGAATTGGGATGATGTTATCCCTATACGCAGTGGATTCAGTAAACATTTTGCATCTATCTCCCGGGCCAGTTGCCAAACCTGGCCCAATTTTCTCTGCTTTGACATTAGGGACTGGTCGGTAATTTTCTTCGGATCCCTGAATCGTGCCAGCAGCAGATTTTCCTCTGCATCCTTTTGAATGTGGTACCAGCGGTTGATAACGTCCATCTTATCGGTAAACCCGAATATTTTAGTCCCCCATGCCCCCCGGGACACATCGTTTCTCAGCGGGTCTAATACCCTGCCCATCAGCATGGCAGTTTGTACCGAGGTAGACAATAGGGCTGCTGCAGAGATGGGGTCTCCCCGCAGTACCAGATTGTATTCCATTCCCTCAGAGATCAAGTCACCGTCGTCAGGTGTAATATATGTGGTGGCCGACTCCGTTACCCCGGTAAGGCTGGCAAAGAAAAACTGAGGATTCGTCAGCGTCGCCGACAGACCCACAAAGTGTACTGCGTTATTAGGGCTGTGATGTCGCACCAGATTACGCCAGCGGCGCAAAACATAGGCAACATGGGCACCAGTGGCACCATTGTAAATATGAACCTCATCCAACAGCACAAATTGTGGCGGCCTGGCATCCCCCAACCCAAAAACATGCTGATCACCTATACTGCAAAGCTTACGGTTTAGCATCTCAGTAGTTGTGAAGAGGATATCGGGCGGGAACTGTTCCATTCTCTTCCTGGTTAATACAATGTTTTTGCTGCTGATAACCTCGCCACAGCTTGCGCAGTGCAACTTTTCATACTGGCCATAGATGCCCTCTTCATTTTTAGCCACCTCACTGGCATGATCTATAAAGCGCCACACCAATTGCCCATTTGTGCAGTGTGGGCAGGTTAAGTAAGGGCAGATATATCCTTCCTGCCCCCTCTCCCATTGGTAGTACTTGCTCTCTTCCACCTCCCTGGCGCTGCCAGGAGTGTCACCAAAATATGTACCCACACTTATGGGGCGCAAGCCTTTACTCAATAAAAAGTTATTGAGCTTATCCGCCTCCGCCAGGGACTCCTTAAGCTGGTCCTTTAAAAGCTCTACCCTCGGGTAAATGGCCAGGACCCGCACCCAGGGGCGGGGATCATCCTTTACACAATTGCATATTTGGGCAAATGCCGGCAGATAGAAGGCCTTGGTTTTACCAGACCCAGTACCGGCGCCGATAATAGTAGCGGTATCCCGCTGGCCTTTTACAGCCTCCAGCAGATGAAACAGTGACTGCATTTGAAAACCGGCCAACTGGATGCTGCCGACCCCCAGCAGGGTGGCCATAACCTGAAAGCCAAATTCACTATGGTTGCCCTTCTGCCTGAGCTTGTCCTCAACTTCACTCCAGTCCTGGTCCCGCCGCGGGTAGTGGCGGTATCTTAACTGCATTTTTATATTGCTGACCAGGTTAGGGGCACTTTGCCAGTCCTTTTCATTAAAGCGCTGCTTAAGTAAATACAGCAGGCGCACCGTTTCCGCATAACGAGAGCGGCCCTGTCCTTCTCTATCAACTATGAGAAGCTTTCTTTCCTTTAGATTAGCAATAATGTCTTGCTCAGCTACACCTTGCTGCTGCTGTTCCTCCCAAAGCTGGGCCAGCAGAGGTGTGGCAGGGCTCTGCAAAACCCCCCTGACATAGGCCCGAACGTCAAACTTACCACCCAGGAAGCCCCATGAAAGAAGATCCGTCTCCTGCCTCTCCAGCTGGGACAAGACCTCTTCGGCTAAATAATCTAGGCGAGACCTTTGCACCTACATCCTCCTCTGGCTATTGGCAAATGATATTTCCAAGTTATCGGTCAGACCCTGATTCTCCAACCATTCCAAGACTTCTGGCTTCAGATCGGATACCCTGGCCTTTCTGGAAAAAACCAATTCCAAGAATTTCTGTACATCTTCCCCAGCATTTAAGTCCTGGATGATCTGCAGGGCTTCCTCTAGGGCATTGGTCAAGTCTTGTAAAGTATTATTAGCCACCGGCCACTGACTCTGAATCAGTGCTAGTTTGTTTATTACATCATCAATCTTACTGGGGTCGTTTAGAACTCCCTTAGTGGATTCCAGCAACCCCAGGGAATTTCGGGATATGCTTGAAGCATATGCTTGCCAGGCTTTCTTTAATTTCTCCTCCAACTCATTAACCTGACTGGTTAGTTGAATAACCATGTTCTTTTTGGGCGGGTCGCTGCCATCCTGCAAGGACGAAAGCATTAAGCTAATTTTATTGATTATGCCTGTTACATCCTGGCCACGGAAATTCTCAGGGCGCTGCTCCTGTAACACCTGGCTGGACTGCTGGTAGCGCTTAAGCTGCGGCAATCTATTATCCAGCTCAGACAGGAAGGCTGCATACTGCTTGTAATAGGACGCCAGTATTTGCCCAGCGCTAACTTTATCAATCAATTCTTTGGCCTGGGCAATTTTAGCTCTGATCATGATTCCGCCCCCTGATTGATCTTCATATAGTCATCCTTGAGCTTGGCCAAACATTCGCTGGCCTTTTGGATGATAGCACTAACACCGGTGGTTCCCTGGGAGTTGGTCAGGGCTGCCAGTTGTTTTTGAAATTTTTCTATCTTATTGTCCAGTAACCGATCCATGCTTTTAAACAGTTCGAGGTAAGGAACTACCTGCTGCATAGGATGGCTGGCAAGGATCAAAAATTGCTCCACCCCAGATACCTGCACAGCCTCCTGCAAAAGATTCCTCCTCTTAAGAAATTTGGTTGCCGTAATTGTTTTGCTGGTAAGAGATTTAAAATCTGTATCTGGATAGGCCTCGTTGGCACCCTTCAGTACATTAGTTAAAAAGCTAGCCATTTCGGCAAAAAGTATCTTCAGCTCTTCACCAGAGACCTGGTTACCCGTATACTGTTCCAGTTTCTGCAACAAGACACCGCACTCAGATACTTCGGCCTTAATGGCGGGTATTACCTTGCCCTGCAATAGGCTGATGATTTTCAGGGACCAGTGCCAGAGCATATCGGATTTATTATTAGCTGGGCCTGTGTCCACTGCAGCCAGGTCCCAGCCTGACTGTTGCACCTCCTCGATTGTCTTTAACAGTGGCGCCGCATCAACAAAGTAAACGTCGGTAGTGCTAGTTATGGAACCCTGCATACGGTTATAGTAACTTTTCAGCAGCTCGTGGCTATTAGTGATAACTGAATTATTCTGCTTGAGCCTGACCTGCAGCGACCGCCACTCGCTGGAGCGATTGTCCTGTAACTCTACCGTGATAGGTGGCTGGAAGATACTATGGTAAACAGCTTTTACCGAGTTACCCGACGGAGGATTGCCGCTAAAAGACTGTACATAGCAGTGAACGAGCACCCCATAGCGGGGTAGGTCCCAACCGGCGGACTCATCTTCACCCGGTGGGGACTGCAGATATGCCACAACCTGGTCTTTTACGGTGACCAGCCAGTTAAAGAGTTTGGTCAAATAGTCTGCGGAATCATCGAAGTTCCAGCTCTTGTTGCCCAGGTGCCGCCAAGCTGCCAAGGCCAGCAGGGCCGCTCTGCTTTGCTCACTCCGGGTAACCTGGAAACCTTCGTTGATTATGCCGGTTTGACCTTCAATGGAGACCCGCTGAGTGGTGAAAAATGCGCTCACTATTGGAGCGGGAATCCCCTCGGCATCCCAGTCTATATAGTCCAGTAATAGTTTAATTACATCATCCCGTAAATTCTTATAGGAATTTAGCTTGCGGTCTTTGAATAGCCAGCCTTCCAACTCATCCTGTATTTGTTTAAATTCAGCCAACCTTTTATGCTGCCCAGGCTCAGGTTGCGGCGCTGGTGCAGGTCCCGACAGTACTGGTTTGATCTGCGACTGGAGCCCCGGCACAAGGTGCTTCTGGCCGCCGGCTGTTGCCGGGGATCCCTGTTCCATTACCCCCTCAATGAAGGGCAGATTAAAGGATTTAAAAACTTCTTCAGTTAGGCTACCCAAGGTGACAATCCCGTCCTGCTCCCGGCCTGCGGCAGTTCCGTCTCCCCAAAGGCGTAGTAAGGTAATCATTCGGTAGTCATGCTGGCCCGCCTGCCGTTTAATTACATCCTCGTGGTTTGGATTCTTCATCCCGGGCACTTTAAATTCGCCCTCAAAATCCGCCGCAGGTGGCGGGAACTCACCTCCGGCGCTGCTCATGTAGGTCCTGAGCGTATGGCTAACCACGTCCTGCAGGAAGCGCCGTGGTGTCTGCGCCTTGGCCGGCAGGGTGTTATACATATTGGCCAGGGCGCTAACGTTAAAGGGATAGATAGAAAATTCCCGCCCGTCTGCCATCGGTAGAATTGCCCAGCTGTGGTTGAAGTTATCCCTGGCAATGGGCATATCTTCATCTTTCGCACCGTTTTTAACCCAGTTCTCCAGCTCACCAGCGTCTAGGGAAATAGCATTGATGTAGCGTGCAGCCATTTCTGCAAGCTCTTCATCACTATTCAGAGTCGCATCGTCGATAAAAACCCGGCCTGTCACCCGCTCCTTCAGGTTGTCCGGAAAGGAGTTTTGATAGTAGTCATTGGTGATACCGACCACGGAGAACAGCCGGCAGAATTTCTCGTTGTGGACACTGCCGGCGTGTTCGGTGACCAGTACTTCTACCAAGGCCCGGTCAATACCAGTGAAAGAGGTAATATCTTCAATAAACAAAGTTATATTTTTACCTGCCTGCTTAAGAGCCATGCGCAGTTGCTCGAAGACACTCTTAAGGTCGGCAGAACGTAGGTTAGTACAGCTCTGGACAACAAATTCTAAGTGCTGATTTAGAAACTTTGCCAGCTTTTCCCTGACTTCTGGACCCTTCTCAGAATCGAAAAGGTCTTCTGCCAGCCGGATGGCATTGCGGTTGGCCTCATCTCGCTTCATTTTATCCAGAAGTTTGCGGTCTACCACCAGGTCGTCGTGCAGAAACCTGGGCTCCAGGTCATCCTGGCGGATGCCGGTACCATCTGGATTGAGGCGGCGGTAGATGCGGTCTATGGCCCTGCCGGGCTGGCTTAGAAAATCCTGTACAGTTTGGTCGGTTAAAAAGGGATAGATTTTCTTGACATAACGCTTTTCCAGTACAACATCATCCGCCGGTGCGTTTTGCGCTGCTACGGCAAACTGCACGGCAATGTTCTGCCTTAGTGCCTCTTTGCTCAAGTGCTGGTTAGCTTCGACTAGTTTTTTTAAGTCGCCCAGCTCTATGCAAGGCGGAAAAATGTTGGCGCTAATAATTTGCTCCAAAGCGCCCCGCAGGGTATTCTGGTCACGGATGATTAGAAGGACGGCCTCTTTTTCTAAGTCTACCTGGCTGATATACCTTTCCTTAATCCAGCGAATTAAGTGGGACTTGCCGGAGCCGTTATCACCCTGGATAACAATAAATTGGTGGTCATCACGCTTGTCGAAAATCCCTTGCTTCAGAAAGCTCTCCTCATCTATCTGCCTGCCGCTTTGGCTGGTTAGGCCGCTCATTACATATCTCAAGCTTTTAAAGGATGTATGGGTGGCTAAAAAGTCTGCCTGGGACGGCACAGTGGCGTTGGTGCGAATTACTTCTGCCAATCTTTTTAGATTAAAGGCCATCCTTACCACCTCCCTATGACAATCTCGGAAACCGCACCAGTGATTTCATGGGTTGCCGCAGACTCGAGATACCACACATCCCTTGCGTCCCTTACATAGCCTAGCTTAATTTTACCGCTGTCATGAAGAGCCCTTAATCCCGCAGATAAGGCGAGGGAAAGGTTCTGCTCTCTGACTACAGCCTGTCCCCGATTGTTGTGGCTCAGCTCGCCGTAGTCCAATTCCGGACAGTGCTGGTTAAGCCAGACTATAAAATCCTTAAACGCTATGGGCCTGTCACGTTCCATCTGACGGTCTTCCCCCAAAACATCCTGTAGTCGCCGAGCAGCGTTGGGCACCACAATGCCGTTATGGATGAAGCCCAGGCCCAGGAAGCACACCCAGGTGCGCCAGCCGATAACGTTGGTTTCGTTATACATATTGATATCCTTATTGATATTAATCTCCCGGTCGAAATGTACTACCAGATCCTTCGACTTTTCACTATATACCTCCGGGCCTCGCATTAAATACCAGGCAGTGAAGCGACAAAAGGTCAACTGGGGATTGTCAAAGGCCCTATTTGCAATGGCCCGGCGAAAAGAATCAATAGACGCCATCTCATGGTCAGTTAAATTCAGTATAACGTTACCGTCCGACCCTCTGGCGATGAGCTCCCCCTTATCGGCCAAGTCGTAAACGTTTTTAAAAACGTCATCGTTTTTATTAAGGGACGATGGCTGCAGATATTGGCACAACTCCTCCTTGGTCAGCGATTGGTTGTACTGTATAAGTTTACACAGAGCATAAACCCTGTGGGGTGTTTGGGTGTTTTTTAATCGGTCATCAAAGGGCATATCTTACCTCCTCGTATGGCCAGATTCTAAATCCAATCATTATCTATTTTTCCTTTTTCGATTAACTTATCAGTTGAGTAACATCCGCCCTCTACTTGCTCACTTAGCTTTTTACCGTCAATTTGCAAGCTCTTAGGCGCAATGTGGATTACCTGGCTGCCCTCCTGCTGCCGCAGGTAATCTTGGGTCCAGTGGTATGCCTGGCGGCAAAGCTCCTCGTGAGCAGGGTAAACTAGCGCCACCGGTCCGGCAATTAAGGGGCGTACATTCTCCTCTAGCACCTCTGGCAGGGCAAAGATGGAATAATATGTATTTTCACCGGGCAATTCCTCCAGCATTTGCCGCCATTTCTCTTGTGCTGGCTCGGGAATAATCAACTGGCGCGCACCATCCTTGAGCAGTCCCTGGGCTAAGGCAATTAAATCATGCATGCTTAGTGGCTCCGCGTCGGAGTGGTAAAGTAAAACTTCCTTCCCACATCCCAGCCACGTGCTCAACAGACCGCTGATGCAGCTGGCGACAGGCAGATTCTCCTGCCCCCAAATTCTGAGGGACTGCCAGCTATTGTATGGCAGAAGGTTTTTTCTGCGGCAAGCGGGACAACCGCCACAAAGTTCAGTAGTGAGGGAATATGTTTGTACAAAGCTATTCGCCCAACAGGTTTTACTGTTGGCGGCCAAATCTTTCATTACCTGAAGTTCCAGGGAAATATAATCCCAGTCACGCTCCCGCAGAGGGGCAATTTCCTCCAGCAGAGCCCCCTGGTTCTGTAGCACATCCAATTTGCTCATGCGGACAAGCACCTGGCGCCTTAAATTTTGGCCGTCCCGGGTATCTAAAATATCAATATACTTTTTCCTGACTAAAAACAGCAGTGCAATTTCATTGAAGTCGGCGTTGCGCTGGCCAGTAATCTTATCTTCCAAGTGGGGGGGCTTGTAATCGGTGTCAGCCCAGAAAGTATCGCCACAAGTCCATTCCACCGGACGGGCCCGCATACTCTCCCACCGGCTGGCTATATTTTCTGCCGTTAAAACGCTTGAGTTGATCAGGTGAAAGGTTTCATCGCTATCCACAAGAGGAACATAACTCAGTATACTAATGGAAGGAAAGCCATCCCTTCCCCCCCGTCCAACCTCCTGGTAAAAGCGGTTGATGCTTTCCGGTAGGCAGCAGTGAATGACCGTGCGGATATCGGGCTTGTCCACCCCCATGCCAAAGGCTGAGGTGGCCACGATGATGTCCAGCTCATTGTCGCCCCAGCGGCGCAGGATGTATTCACGCTGGCCAGAGGTGGTTTCCCCGGTAAAGGTTTCCGCGCAGCTAAAGCCTCGGTCCTTGATTTTAGACAGCCAGGCCCTAGCCCTCTCGGGCTTGGTTACATAAAGAATAATCGGCCTTGGCAGCAAGGGCAGAATATTTAATATCTTTTCCTCCCGCTCTTCCTCGCTCCTGGACCGGTCCAACCAGAACATCGGTTCTGGCCGCAAGGCATCCCCGCGGATTTCCACCAGGTTGCCATCCTCGGCAAAAAGTTCCCGAATAATAGCACTGGTCCATTCTGTTAAGGTAGCGGAAAGAAGGACGGTCTTTAGCCTCCCATGGCTCTCCTCTAGCAGCCTTCTTCTAAAGGAGGACAGGAACTGGAACTCGGGCCGAAAGGATCTGCCCCAGTCCACCACAATGTGGGCCTCGTCCACAATTAAGCTGTTTAGCCTGCCCCGCCTGGCTGCCTCCAGCAAAACCCGCTGGAAGGGTGCGCTCAGGGTTGCCTCGGGGGAAATAAATAATAGGGGTAGCGTACCATTCTTCAGGCCACTATAAATTCTCTTTTTCTCTGCCTCGCCAACGTTACCGTAATAGGCGGCAGGCCGGTGCTCATCGCTGATGGCATTTTTAAAGTATTTTCCTGCAGACTGAGCCTGATCAATGGCCAGTGCCACAGTGGGCACAACCACGATGCTGCTGCCCGCTTCTGTCACCGCCCCGCTGATGGTACCGCCCTCAGTGAAGAAAAAGGCCGGCATTTGGCCCACCAGGCTCTTGCCACCACTGGTAGGCAGGCAGGCCAGCAAGGTATGGCCTGGTGGAAGGCACATACTGGCACTGATGATGGCCTTCTGTTCGCGAGATATGTAATGGGTGTATCCAGTCATATGATAAAGAATGCCATCCCCAAGCCCCATCGAGGTCTGCCGCCTTCGAGGGAAATCATACAATTCCGCCAAATGCTGGGTAGCACCATCCATCCATTGGGGGTAATGGGTCAGAGCCTTAATCTCAAGGCTACCATGAATAAACAACCGAAATTCCTCAGCCAATTCTTTCAGTTTTTGGGCCAATTCCTCCGTTAGGGTTAGGCCGCACTTATTGGTAAGAAGAAACTGTCTAAGATGTCCTGCAAAGTCATGGTATTCTCTTCGCTCCAGAGACCGACAAAGGCGAAAGGCACAGGATCCACGGGAATACTCCCGGCTGCCAACATTTTTGGCTAACAGCTGTTTAATAAATTCCTTTCCCTCTCCCGGAGGGCAGCGCCCTAGCAGAACCTGCTGCACCACTTCATAAATATTACTCAATCTTTCCCACCACCAATACAAAAGCTATTGATTCAAGCCGCCGGATGGGTCGCTTTAATCCTTCCCAAAGTACCTGGTAGACCGCTTTTATTTCCAAAAGCTTCTGAACCTCATCTTTATCTCCATAATATAAAGCTGAAGCCTTAATACCGTTATAGCGGCGCTGGAAATCGGACATTGCCCTCTTAAGCTCCAGTGATTGAACTAGCTCCCCTTTAACTTTTTGGAGGCTGGAATCATAAGCCTCTTGCACAATCTTTCCCCATACATCCGGGGGAAACTGCCTCTTGAACCAGTTGATATTACTCATTCTGTACTTTTCTCTAATCTTAAGGAAATCACTCTTTGAGGTGCGCTGCCCCAGGTGGGCGATGAGCCTGGAATCTTTAACCTGCTTTAGAGCACGCTGAATGGTTTGTCTAAGTATAGTCTCATCCTTGTCTCGATCCTGTTCCGACATCCCCTCCAGGGTAACGATTTGTTCCAGCGGCATATAGCCCTGGGCTAGTGCCAGGTACTGTGTGCCCATCTCTAGGGCAAGGAGAGGGCGGGGATTCAACACCGGCGACCAGGTTAAGACAAAGCCTTGCCAATCAAAGGGCAGGTCAGATTGAATTGCCATCGCACAGCAGCGCCCCCTGGCGCATTCATCCGCATTATTCACGATAGAATCGAAGAATGGATCGCTGGGGGCATAAAATACCAGGTCTTCCCTGGCAACCGCTAGGGTACGTGAAAAGGTTCCATGAATTTCCTGGATATGCCCATTGCTCCGGGACCGTTCCCATAGCTTTTCCATATCTGGCGGAATAAATAGCGTATTCTGCATGGATTTAAAACTCAACCGGTCGGGACTAAAAGTTACAATTTGCCCCTGGCGGTCTTTTTCGGCAACTAGCCCGGTGGATGAGGTCCAGCTCATCATAGTATTATAAAGGCTTTGGCCCTCATTTTTATCAAATTTTTCAATAAGCATTGTTAGTTGATCAATCATTTTCCTATCGAGCTGGCGTGCCATATCATAATAGCGCTCTTGATCCACCATTTTTCGCATATTGTGTAATTGTTTCTTAATATCTTCTAAAACAGTATCCAGACCACTTTGAAGATTTGTTTTTAGTGCAAGCAGGATTTGATCATGAATATCACTCAGAGCAATTTCCAGTCCGCTAGGCAATTCTTGAAAAATGTTAAGGCCTTCGTGCCAGAGATTGAAAAGCCCCTCCTCTATGGTTGCCCCCGAGCACACCACCACTGACAAAACATCCTTGTCTCTCCCGATACGGTCCAGGCGCCCGATGCGCTGCTCCAGTTGGAGGGGTGACCACGGCAGGTCAACATGAATAATTGCATCTGCCATTTGAAAGTTACGGCTCTCACCGCCCAGTTCATCACAAAGTAAGAAGCGGCATTTAGGATCACTTTGAAATCGGTCCACTGCCTTTTGCAACTTCTCTTCGTTTAATTCGCCGTAAAAGGTGGCCACCGCCAAATCCCCAAATTGTTTTTCAAGGAATCTCGCCAGGGGTTCCAGTGTTTCTTTCCAGGCAGTAAAAATTATAAATTTTTCATACTCAAGAGATTCTGATAGGTAGTCTAAAACCTTAAATAGCCTTCCTCTGATTTGATCTGGGTCGTCCAAGAGTTCATCCACCCGCATGAATTCCGCTTCTACCGCCCTGAACCATAATTCGCATGTCTGCAGCATCAATTCAAGCAGGGACTCCTCACCGGCAAAGCCCTGAATCACCCCGAGCACCTGCTGTCTCCAGACACTGATATGCCTGGGCGTGTTCGGTACGTTAGATATACCCATTGTATAGCTCTTATTGGCTAATACACTCCGGCGCATCAGGATCAGAGAATGAAGTGCCCAGGGGGAGCTGAACATGGCCCCCAGAAAGATTTTAATATAATCCCCAACCTGAGGCAAATCACTGTTATCAGATAGCTCCGCCAGATAAGTTAGCAGCAGTTCGTAGGTATTTAATTCATAAAAACCGTAATCAGCACCTGAGGGAGTATATTTAATTAGTTCCAGTTGACGGTCTGGCATAGGTTGGTCAGGCATAGACTCCCGCAACTCCGCGCGCCGGTGCCGAATGATATGCCGCTCTATTTGGTAATGCTCCCCAATGTAGGCCAGTGCAAGTTTTACTGCATCCAGCCCCATATCTTCCGCATCAATATCAATTTCCCGAACCAGTTCGTTAAATATCTTATCTTCCAACTTCTCAGCAATTTTCCCTAATTCGTCCAGGTAGTCCTCCGCTAATTCATCTTCTATGTAGTCATCTATATCCCGAACCAATCTGTGCACACGTCCCCGGAGAAAAGCCTGTCTCGCCAGCAACTGTTCAAACTTGGCCGGGGCCATATTGCCATACCGGCCGGGAGCCAGCAAAGCTAGTAATTGATGATATTCAATCTGCATTTGTTGTATAGGGGTTGCAGTCAGCAGCAAAATATTCTGCAGTTCCTTGCTTAAGTTATACACCAACTGATATTCAGCCTCCATGCTGAGCAACCTGTGGGTTTCATCCACAATGCAAAGATCCCAGTGAAGGCTTAATACCTCTTGTCCCTCTTTGGTATTTAATCTTTCCAGAGGAATGATTAAGTCACAGTCTTCCTGGCGCAGCCGACCGTCCCAGATGGGAACATCCAGCCAGAATTTATACGAGAATTCGTTACACCATTGGTGAACCAAAGAATCAGGCGCAATTATTAGGGTTCGTAGTTTACCTAATTTTTTATTTAGACCCTTCATGATAACACAAGCCTCAATAGTCTTGCCCATTCCCACTTCGTCTGCCAACATAAACCTACAATGGGGTTCGGATATTACCCGAATGATTGTATCAACCTGGTGTGGTAATAGAAAAACCCTTGAGCCCACCAGAATTTCAAAGCCATAGGTCGCATTTCTTAGAGAATAAAGTGAATTGGTAACTATATCTCTGTGGACGTACCAAAAAGGATTATGAAATTCATATTTTTTCATTTGCATTACAGGGCTATAATTCACCCTGTTAAAGGACGCTTGCAAATAATATTCACTGATTTCTTTTATCAGGCTCTGGCCATTTTTTAAATGTTGCACAAAATAATAGTGAAACTGGTCTTCTTTCCTGCCTGAATAACTTAGTACTTTGCCTTCATAATTTGGACCCCGCACAATAACCTCGCTATTGTCGAGGATTTTACAATGGGATAACTGATCTAGATTTATCCATTTTTCATCAGGTACGAAATCATAATACTTTCGTGCATTCATTAAATCATGAAACTCAACTAATGCTTCGTGTCTGTCCTCAGAAACCTCCACAATTTGACCCAACCAAAAAACACGAGGGTCATATTCATTTTCCAAATCGAAGGGACATCGAACATACATACCCTTTTCAAGCATTTTAAGCACCCTCTTGATGATAAAGTCATCTATTTAAAGACTTCAATCTTCGCACTACTATCATGGATTAGAAAAAAAACCACAAGATTTAATGTCCCTTCCTTAAATGGATTTATTTTACATAGTTATAGTTTTTTACGTTTTTCAACAATTTCCTTCAGAACAAGTATTCTATTTTAATGGAATTAAATTAATATTTATTTATCCTTTATTTCCCCCAAAAAAAAGAAACCCTTTTTTCGTGGGCTTCTTAAACTCTTTTTATAGCCAGTCCTACAATTAAATTTATTTACATATCTCCTGAAACAATTTATAAAAGACATAGGTATTATGAAACCCTCGCCGCCTATTTCTGTTATTGCGGCGAAATATTATTACTTCAATGCCAACATCTTCACATATCTTGCAACCACAACTTTTCCATGGCTGCTCCTCTAATGTGCGTCGGTACATCTCCGCATGACGCCCCCTATCACCACCAATTAGCCTATCATAGGCAAGAACTTTTTCTAAAGTTTCATCTAATGCCGCAAGACCCTTATCGTAGCGTCTTAGGGCTTTAAGTGCTTCCCCTTCTAATATTTTAAACAACTCCATTGAACCCCTGCCCTGCTCGACCATTTTTTTTACTGTACGGCCATCAGTAGGCGGTACCCTTATTGCAGAGTAATGACTGCCATCAAGGGTAAAATAATTTTTTCCGTTAGAATTTAGCCAGGCGCTTCGTAAATAGCTAGCGGAGTCAAAAGATGTCATACCCAGGCGACGAAATGCGGGCAAAAGGTCCAACCTAGCCACCCCAAACAGGTGAACTTTAAGATAATCAGGTATTACTTCCCTAACTTCTTTCAATATCTCTATTATCACTTTTGATGGTGCCCTAGCAAGACTTCCCAACGCTATACGCTCATAACCCATATCTACCAGGCAAGCAACTGACTCGCAAAACGACTGAGGGTCCCACCCCTGGGCAACCCCAATAGGTTTAAATTTGTAACCGCCCTTATTCCACAGTGAATAAAACTCATTTGCATTATCCCTTGTAATATTAAAACGCCTTTTTCTTTCATCCGGGTCTAAGGCAATATCCCCAACAATTAAATGGTCTATAGAAACCCCGTAATCAAAACCCATCTTCTCATAATAATCTAGTATTTCCACGGTTTGATACGGCGGTTCAGGTTGTTTAATATAGCTAAATGCCCCACAGTCCCCCATTATAGGCCCATCAGAAAACCTTATAAAATCATGCACACTCATAGAAGAGACCTTTTCTCTTTTTGTTTGGCTTTCCTCTATGGTAACTTTAGAGATTAAGACGCCGTCATAATTAGACATGCCATATATTTCATGTGCATAAAGATCATGTGTATAGGGATCTCGCCCCATAACAGGCTCATCTGCTATAAAATTATAGTCGGGGTCAACCCTGTCATCCCACTCCGGAATAAAATATTTTACAGGCAGGCCATAGTTTTTTGCTACTTCTTTGTCAGGAATCCAAAAGTCGAATTCATTTTTTCCTTTAAGCCGACTTTCTTTATTATCTTCACTTCGACATTCACTGCGTTCAGTTTGATATTCAGGAGAAAGGCCTTTCTGTTCACCATTAACAATTTTTTCATTAGCTATTGAAACCACTGCGGTTTTCGTCTGCGACATAGTTCCTCCCTGATATCACAATGGTTTATATCTTTCTATACATTTTGTCACGGAACCAATATACTAAAAGGTTAAAGAAAGGTGTATTTACTATTATAATTGCAAATTTTATTATGTATTGGCTTGCAATTAAGTTAGATAATGCCCGATTAGGCACAGTCCCATAAAACGCTATAGTGATAAATAATATTGTATCGATCGCCTGTGATATATATGTGGAGCCATTATTTCTCGGCCAAAGATACTTACCCCGGTTAGTTTTTTAATAAACAAAAAGGACCAGACATAAGTAAAGTGAGATATTAGAAATGCGGCCATACTGGCCTCAACAATTCTAAAAGAGCTGCTAAGAATTAATTTGCATTCACTCTGGTGTTGCCAAAATGGAGACCCGGGAAGATTAATAGTTAATTGAAGTAAGGCCACCATTATCTAGTTCATATGAAAGCCAAGAAATTTTGAACCCATAGCCCTTTTCTTGTCCATATTTCAGAAATTGCATCAACCATTAAAAATGTTATAGAATACGATATCACTGCAGATGGTACGAAAAATCCCCACAATGATATAACCTTTAAGGCGGTAATATCAGCAACAATGAGCGATGTAACATAAAGGCAAAGAATAAAATAAAATTTGTTTTCCTATTCTTACAATCGTTATCAATCCTCTCGGCTATCAGCAATATCAATATTATAATATTTGTTTTACCTCAACACCTAACTGTGCCAGCACCCGCAAAGCATCCTCAGTTTCAAAACGGCTTACGGGCAATTCGGATATTTTACTGACCAACCATTTCGGTGATACCCTCTCCCCATCAATTGGAACATACCATGAACGATATCTAGAATAATGCCTATCAACAAGCATTTCTAGCCTAGCCTTTTCATAGATTTGTTCAAGTGTTAATGATATCTCTTTTCCCTTAATGCATGATCTACCTTTAGGAGTATATATTGGCTTTCTGCTACCTGGATGAGATTCTCCTTGATAAAGCCAGTTAATCAACTCAGCTAACTTTCTACCCATTGTTCCCTTGCAAATTATTATGTTTTTATATTTAGAAACTAATAATTCAATTCCCGCTATAGCCTTTAGATAATCTCGCCCTACTGATATAAATATGTCATCGTAATTATTTATGCCTAAACCCTTTAACTTTCCAATTACAGATGAGTTAAGCTCCTGAGCTCTTTCATCATTCATTTTTTGGTCATAATCATTTATAAACTCGTTACCCCAAATAAGTCCATATTTTGCTGAAACTATAAAAATATCAGGGTCCGGTGATAACCCCTTATTAAGATAGCTACGTAAGACCATGAAAGACGGGCCATTGTATCTTTCTATTGCCCGCATTGGAGCTGGGTCCGGCCTTTTTCGTGCTGAACAAGATAAAATAAGTAACCGTTTCATATTATTAACTCCTCGCATAGCTGATTATTTCCGGTAGCGAATAAAATAATAATTTCAGGCAGCCTTGCCAGTAGGCAACTGATACCAGTTTTAGTATTCTGGAACGGGAAAGCCTTGTGGAGTTTCATTCCCCGATTAATCGCTACACTGTGCATAGCAGGTCTTCTTGGCGATGTCCACGCACACGATTAATGTGCCTTCCGTGATTAATGCGAATTTGTCGGCCTTTGTGTTCGGCATGGTAATCTCTCCTGGTGTTTGATTGTTGTGGCAAACTAACCATATCAGGATTTTTCTATTGCCTCGATGTCAGTTTCTGTTCATTACAGGAGTGCTTTTGCAGTATCTGAGGGGTTGGTATTAAAAACATAGTATCTGCATATAGCGAGAAAAATCTGAAGTATCTTTGCCATTCATTGCTTTGATAAAGGGAAAAATCTTTGTACCGACAATATCATAAATCATACGGGAATCTTTATTTTTGAACTTGCTTCATCTCATGGTCTGTCCATCTTCATCTTGAGGGAAAATTTTCTAAATAGCTTCGCCGCTGAGTGCTTCGAAGTTCTCGTTTTCCAATTCCTTCCAGAGAACGGATAAACATCAAATATATGTAAGTTGCTCTATAACGGTTATAGGGTTAGTGATACCACCATCCCACATATCTGTCCATATTTTGTCAACTTTGTTGCGAATTTCTTCGTTAGCATCTTTTTGCTCCTATGCCTCTTTAATGACCAGCTATAAATAATTATACCATCTCACCATACAAATTGTATCACTCTGAACTACTCCTTCAGTCCAGTCAACAGTCAAAATATCGTCTTTGTATAAAAAGGAGAGCTATAAACAGCTCTCCTCTTATGATAACAGCCATTTTATCTAATTGCCATATAATGTCAGCTTACTCCACAGTAACCGATTTAGCGAGGTTACGAGGCTGGTCCACATCGCTCCCCCTGGCCACCGCCATGCGGTAGGCCAGCAACTGCAGGGGCACCACCGAGAGTATGGGGGCCAGCACCGGGTGGGTGGTGGGTATGTGCATCACGTGGTCCACCACTTTTTCCACTTCCTTGATGCCTTCCATGGCCAGGGCGATCACCGTGGCGTCCCGGGCCTTTACTTCCTTGATGTTGCTGAGCATCTTTTCGAACAGGGACTGCTGGGTGGCCAGGGCGATCACCGGAACGTCCTTTACTATCAGGGCCAGGGTGCCGTGCTTCAGTTCCCCGGCGGCGTAAGCCTCGGCGTGGATGTAGGAGATTTCCTTCAGC
>NZ_BFAV01000003.1 GCF_002933875.1 Desulfocucumis palustris
AGAGTGTTGAAAAACACATTGAAAAAACAATAAACATGTTGCTAAACTACCGCCCGAGGCCGTTCAAAAAGCTCCAGATGCAAGGCGCGGCAAGGCTTCAAGCTTAAGTGTACTCGTAGTACGTCGAGCATTGAGGCCGCAGCCGCAACGCAGCAGATGGACTTTTTCAACGGCCTCCTAGAAATTCACGCCAAACCATCAATACCGGGGATAGATATATGGATTTTGCGGCTGCTCCGAATTTTCACAGGAAGTAACCTTAATCACAGGAACGTTTTGCTGCTCATACGTCCCCTTTTTAATAGTCCCCTTTACGGTCACCCATTGCCCCTTTTCCAAACTCCCGGTATTGTCGTACTCGCATATTAAACCTCCCAGCGTGGCGTCGGCGGCGCAGCAGGTAATCACGTAACGGGCCACTCCAAATTGATTGGGCATAAAACTGTCGTCCTTGTCCACAAAACCAAGTATGGTGATTTCTTTACCGATATAATCATCAAGAAACACATAAAGTTCGGACATCACGTAGTTGTAATTTTCATCGCTCACCTCTATCAGGCCGGCCTGCTTCAGTTCTTTGGCCAGCGGCCTTACAGGCCCCTGGGCCGGGTTATCTTCCTGTTTGTCGGCGTTATTTGGGTCTGCCTGGGCCACCGGCCCGTTGTCACCGGGATTAATTGCCCCGGCCCCATCACCGGCAGCCGTTTTGCTATCTATGACATCCTGAGAGCTTGTACTTTCTTCAGGGGTCTTTACTATACCTTCACCGTCCCGTACCGCGGGCTCAAGCCCATTGGGCCGGCCGCCGCTTACCGTTCCGGCGTCAAGGCTGATTTTTTTATTGGCAGCCGCGTTGGCGTCCAGGGTGGTGTGAGGTAATAGATATGCCATTAATAAAGGAATGATAAAGACTATATAGCCCCATTTTACCCCCCTGACGGAATTGGAATGATTATGACTCATGGCTACCCCCGGGTTTGGCCGGAAGAACTGTACAACAAACATAAGAAACATAACAACCGCCGTTGCCTTTGTAATTCCGGCAAACCGGGGGTTGATATAGACGGTTATTGTTCCGGTATCCACAAGCCAATATAAAAATAAACTGAATCCAAGTAAAATAAAGGCTTTTAATTTATTTTCCAGGTTTAATACTGTCCGCACTCCCGGTATCACCCCTATTGCCATAAATTTATCATATAAGCACCACAAATTATTAATAAGGTAACTATGACGGTTAAAATAACCACAAAACGCAGTTTAAAGGCATTGAGCAGCATCAATATGTTTTTCAAATCGATCATTGGACCAAATACCATAAAAGCAAGCAGCGAGCCGCTGGAAAATAGGTTGATGAAAGATGCCGCTATAAAAGCATCCGCCGACGAGCATACCGACAACCCAAAGGCAAAACTCATCATGGTTAAGATTGATGAAAAGGATTCCTTTCCGATGCCTGTTAACAAATCCTGGGAAATGAAAGACTGGGCTGTGGCGGCTAAAAAAGCTCCCAGCATCAGATATTTACCCATTTCAAAAAACTCGTCGCAGGCATCCTGAAAAGTGCCGCGTATTTTACCGCTAAAAGTCCCCGGCGAATACTCCTGATGGTGGCTGCAGCCGCAGCCGCAACCATGTCCGTGCATGTCCGCGCCCGCTTTCAACTCCCTGCCGTGAAAAAGAAAGCTTAATATCAATCCGGTTAAGCAGGCCACAATAAAGGAAAAGCCCAGCCTGAACCAAACAATATCGGGCCTGACAGTAAAGGCGATGGCTGTTGAGGAAGCCACCACGGGGTTAATAACGGGCGCGGCCAGCATAAATGTTATGGCGCTATATAAAGGAACACCCTTCTGAACCAGCCTCCTGGCCACCGGTACAATACCGCATTCGCATACAGGAAAAATAATCCCCAGCAGGGAGGCGATTAATATGCTAAACAGCCTGCTTTTAGGCAATACCCTACCGATTGTCTCTTCGGAAACGAAGTTTTGAATTATTGCCGATACAAAAACACCTATAATAATAAATGGCAATGCTTCAATGATAATACTTAAAAAAACGGTTTTAAAGTTTAAAATGCCGGCCGAAGAAACACTTTGTTTTATGTATTCCGACAAACCTTTTAGCTCGGCCAGCTTTAACAGGTGCCACATTAAGTAAAGACAGGATAGAGCAAAGGCAATATATATGATTTTTGTTGAACTTTTAATTATAATTCTCAATTCATTTCTCTCCCCGGCAGCGGCGACCGCTTGTCCAATCAGCTTTATCATTATATTTAAACCGCCTGGAATATATGATTTTTGGCAATAAAAAAGCCTTTAAAATTCCTGTTCACAAAAAAATCACTGCTCTGGATAAGAATTAATCCTATTTACTGATCAATATTATTATTCTGCCGGGTAAAACATGTCAACCCAATAAAAAGAAAAACAAATTTTAAAAAATTTAATAGGATATATGAGCAAACCCCCGCCGCATCGCCGGGGAACAGTCCGGTTAAATTTTATCATTGTGGTTTTTTGTGTAACATTTTTTATTAAACATACGTCTATGTTATAACGATAATCTCAAAAAGGAGGTGAAAATTTTGAATACCGAGGAGAAAAGCCGTATACTTCCCGGACTGATAATGGCTGCGGTGATATCCCTGGCATTAATTATTTGCACGCTTATCCTGGCTGCCCCGTTAAAAAACTATGCCAGCAGCAAGAACACCATCACTGTTACCGGTGCCGCCAAGAAGCAGATGGTATCCGACCTGGTTGTATGGCGTGGAAGTTTTTCAACCCAATCCCCGCAGCTTCCCGAAGCATATAACAGGCTGTCCCAGGACCAGTTAAAGGTAAAAAATTACCTGCTGCAAAAAGGTATCGCGGAAAAGGACATAGTGTTTGCTTCCATCCAGACCATTCCCCTGTACCAGATCAATCCCAACGGAATTCAGTCAAATGTACTGGAGGGTTACAGGCTTCTTCAAAATGTGGAAATCAAGTCGGCCGATGTGGACAAAATTACGGAAGTATCCCGCACTTCCACCGAGCTAATCAACCAGGGAGTGGTTTTTGAATCTCAACCGCCCCAGTATTATTACACCAAGCTGAATGATTTAAAGGTGACAATGCTTGGGGAAGCCGCCAAAGACGCGAAAATCCGCGCGGAGCAACTTGCCAGGAACAGCGGCGGCCAAATCGGAGGGCTGCGTTCATCTAAAATGGGAGTTTTTCAGATAACTCCCCTTAATTCCACCGAGGTTTCCGACTATGGAATAAATGACACTTCTTCCCTGGAGAAAGAAATAACAGCCGTAGTTAACGTGGAGTTCTATGTAAAATAATAATTGAATAATATATTGTTTGTAGCACCCCGGCTGTGTGCCGGGTTTTTCGTCATTACAACTAACTTTGCAAGGGGTAAAACATGAATAGTAAATTTTACCACCTATCGCTTCTTATCAGCGTTTTACTGGTCTTGACATGGTCCGGGATCAATCCCTACGACAGGTTCACCTGGCTTCTGGAGGTGCTGCCGGCACTGCTCGGAACAGTCATCCTTGCCGCGACTTATGGTAAATTCAAATTCACCACTTTCTGCTATCTGCTCATTGCCGTACACATGGCCATCCTCATGGTTGGCGGCCATTACACCTATGCCAGGGTGCCGCTGTTTGACTGGCTAAAAGAGGTTTTTGATTTCAGCCGCAACCATTATGACCGGATAGGGCACTTCACCCAGGGATTTGTGCCGGCGATGGTTGCCCGGGAGATACTTTTACGGTTAACTCCCTTAAAGCCCGGTAAAATGCTGTCTTTTATAGTGATCAGCATATGTCTGGCCATTAGCGCCTCTTACGAGTTAATTGAGTGGTGGGTTGCCCTGGCCACGGGCACAGCCGCCGAAGCTTTTCTGGGAACCCAGGGCGACGTATGGGACACCCAGTGGGATATGTTCCTGGCGCTATGCGGCGCCGCAACCTCCCTATTAATATTTTCCGGACTGCATAACCGGAAATTAAATGCTATTTAATATATATTTTGCTACCGGTTTCCGGGCATGTTAATTATATACAGTAACCCCGGTGGAATCGCGGTAATAAAATAAAAGAAATTTTAATGAATCGGGGTGCTTCCAGATGTATGTACAAAGACCAAAAATCCCTTTTACCTCTCCCCCGGGTCATGGTGGACTCCAATGCAAACTCAATGTTATTCCCGGGGGCCGTATCGTTAGTTCCATGGCAGACGCCTATTCCCCGCCCTGTTGTGTCAGACCCCAGGCAGCTTGCGACCATATTCAGATCAGGGCCGACATTATTCCATCCGCTCCCTGCAGGTATACGGGTTACAGGCACTTATCCGCACCGTCTGCCTGATTCAAACGCCCTAAGCCTCCTCCGGGAGGTTTTATTATCCCGCTAACAGGCTGCACCCTGCCCTGAAATTTTCATGTTCATCTCCCGCCGGTCCCGTTTCAGCGAATACCTATTTTTGTTAACATTACCGGCGGCCCCAAAATTTACCAGGCAAAATAAAAATTGTCTTTATTATTAAATAAGCGAAAAAAACAACCAAAAAACCCCATAATCCCGCTACTATGTCTTTAAACTCCATGTTTCCCCTGCCCGTGATGCCCTGTTCAATTTCCAATCCGAACACCAGCACCATCAGCACCGTAAAGGTATACACAAAAGAAATGACGGATATGTTCCACCTGGCAAGCCTTTTAAAAACCGAGTCCACCGCCCAAAATATCACAATGCCCATGATACCTATCAACCAAAAATGCAAATCCTTGTCCGACAGGTTTAAATTAAGGGCTCCGCTGACGCTCAGTAAAAAATCGTGAATAAAGTTGATTATACCCGCCAGGGCTTTTAATACTTCAGCCAATTCACCACTCCTCTTTTGCCGTTACCCCTAAACATTTGTGCCTGGTGAGTAATCTCCCAACACATGTAAAAGGGCTGTCAAATCAAGTATAGCACATGGGCTTTCCCTGCTAAACGGCGACATGGCGGGCATAATTATAAAGATATGGAAGCCGATGGGCAGCTGCGGACAGCAAATTCCGGCAGAATGGTTTAAACGAAAAGGCCGCGGTTTACATACTGAAACGGACAAAAAAAGTCGTTCCTCCATCACCCGTGTCGATGTCAATGGTGGCATTGTGCCGGGCGGCAATGCTGTAGCAAACCGCCAGGCCCAGTCCGGTTCCGTTTTCCTTGGTGGTAAAGAACGGTGTGCCTATCTTTTCCAGAATTTCAGGCAGGATTCCACACCCCTGATCCTGTACGGACAGGTTGATTTTATCCCCCTCTATAAAGGTCCTTATACTTAACGTCTCGTCGGACTGCATGGCGTCAAGGCCGTTCCGGACAAGATTTAGAATCAATTGGCGAATTTCATTGTCATTCAGGTAAATTTCCTGCACTTCCTCAAGTTTTATGGCCACATATTTGTTGGAATGCATGGCGCTTGCGGCAATTAACGGCTCCATGGCCGTGATTATATTGTTAATGTTCTGCAATTCCATTTCCGACTGCCTGTTCCTGGCCATGGAAAGGAATTCAGTTATTATTGAATTGGCCCTGTCCAGTTCGGCGACCATTAGATCAAAATATTCCCTGTAATTGGAACAGTCCTCTTTTGAGGTGAGTAACTGAAGAAAACCGCGCACCGCGGTCATGGGATTTCTAATTTCATGCCCTATGCCGGCGGCCAGTTGCCCCACCAGGTTAAGCCTGTCCAGTCTGTCCATTTCCTTTTGAATTTTTGTTTTGTTTGTAATATCCCTGATAATTCCTGAAAAATATATCCGGCCCCTTGATTCCCACCTGGAAAAAGCTATTTCAACCGGTATTTCCTTCCCTTCCCTGTTAAGGGCGAAAGTCTCTATGGTTTTTCCAGCCGGGATTGAAGCAATTTCATGTAAACTGTTTATCTTTGCCGGATACCGGTGGCGCAGCCTCTCGGGTATGATAATGGTCAGGGGAGAACCCAGCGCTTCCTCCCGGGTGAAACCGAATATAATTTCCGCCGCTCTATTCCAGAACACTATGTTCCCCATATTATCAATGGTAACAATGGCGTCTCCGGCGGACCGGGCCACCGAGCGAAAATGCTCCTCGCTGTATTCCAATGACTCAATCAGGCGGCTGTTATGTAAAGCCATGGAAATATTTTTAGAAAAAGCGTTTGCCATTTTTACATCACCATTTTTAAAACCGCCGGGTTTATTGCCCAGGGCCAGGAGCCCCACCGTTTCCCCCTGTATGGTGAGAGGCGCGCACAGGACGTTTTCCAGAATAATGTGGCCCTCCGGCAATAGATTTGCCCACTCACTTTTGGGGAAGTCATTGCAATAAACCACCCCGCCGGTTTCGCAGGCAATTTTTCTCAAGCCGCGAATCGGGGCGGGAAGCGAAGAGTCAACGGCGCAGGAGGAATCGCCATAGGCAAGGTAAGGCGCCCTGGTTTCGGCATCATTGTTTTTATAGCTGATATATCCCGCCGCGGCTCCCAGCAGCTCCCTGCAGGATTCAAATATAACCCTGGCAGTCTCTTCAAAATTATCGTTTTCCAGCATAACCCGGGAAGTTCTCAACAGCGTTGACAACTCTTTTTGGCATATCCGGAATTCCTCCAGAACCCGGCTCAGTTCCTCCTCCACCTGCTTACGCCGGACTATTTCCCCCTGCAGCAATTTATTCAACTTCTCCAGTTCAGCCGTCTTCTCTTTTACCAGATGCTCCAGTTGCTTCCGGTATTCATGCTTCCTTTTCTTCTCCTTGGACAGTTTTTTAAAATTCATTTATGTATCAAACCTCCGGCTGCACAAGCTGACAATATATTTTCTAGTTATTCAAAATCCGACATATCCGCAATAAAATCTATTGCCCAGATAAGCAACTTAGCTCAACTGGGCAATAAATTTCCACACGGCGCCAAAGGCCATTAATTCTTGTGCAGTTATTAATAATTCTCTCAAAAACAAAAATATCCTTCATTAATTTCCATTAACATTAACTGTGTTTGCAGATATAAGATTTTGAACAAATATTAAAATATCCTTATTTTTCAAAGAATCTGTTGTAGTATATTTTTCAGAGCATGTTGTCCGATAATCCTTAATCCCTTATAAATATACTAATTTGCTGTCAGCTATGCCGGCATGCGCAAATTTTGTTTTTTTACCAACTAATTTAAAGTACTTATTTATCCACGGGAAAAAACCCGCACTCGGCGGGTCATGCTTTTAATCCCTGTATTCTTTTATTTCCCGTAGTAGTTTATTAAAAATATCCTTCACCGGTAAAATATCCTTTATCATATGCACGTTCTTGCCGGCGAAAACCACGCCCTCCTGAACCTTGCCGATGCGGGACTTCTCCAGAGCGTTTATTATGCAGTATTGCCCCGTGCAGGCCTTAAGGCAGGCAGTGCAGTTTTTGGCTTTCTCCACCAGCCCGTTCAGCACATTGTTGACAAATGAATTTTTCAGCGCCCGTCCCGGCATTCCCACCGGGCTGGGTATAACCACCACATCATCGGCGGTGGCCCTCAAATACATCTGCTTAAACGCGTCCGCTACACTGCATTCCTGGCTCAATACAAATCTAGTGGCCATCTGCACCCCGTCTGCGCCAAGTTTAAAAGTCCTGGCGATACCACCTCCATCCACCAGGCCGCCGGCTGCAATCAAAGGTATTTTTATGGCTGAACGTATGGATGGCAATATATCAAACAGGGACTGATCGGTGCCCAGGTGCCCTCCGGCCTCGTTACCCTCGGCCACCACCGCCGCCGCCCCGTATCTTTCTGCTATTTTCGCCAATCTGGCGGAGGAAACTATGGAAACCACAGGCACCCCGGCTTCCCTGCCCCAATTGAAAATATCCCGGGAAAAACCCGCCCCGGTGAATATTACGTCAATTTTCTCGTCAATAGCCGCCTTAACCAACTGGGCGAATTCCCTGACCGCAAACATAATGTTTACACCCACGATGCCCCGGCTCAGTTTTTTTGCTTCCCTTATCTCCATTCTCATCTCTTCGGGAGTCATTCCAGTTGCTCCGATAACGCCAATGCCGCCGGCTTCGGCCACCGCCGCCGCCAGGGAAGCGGTGGAAACCCTAAGCGCCATACCCCCTTGAATAATGGGGAAACGGGGCATCAGATCCCCTATTTTCAACTGTGGTATTTCCAAAGTACAGTCTCCTTCCAAAATTACTTGCATTACACATTAATAATACACTGAAAATGCCCGCCGTACAATTTTAATAGTTACACTTTATACATAGATTATACATAAATAAGGATTTTTATAATATGGGCAAATACCGGGGGTAACGGCGAAAATATTGTCACATTAAGAACGGAGGGCGTTATGAGGATTGAGATTGGGGCCGGACAACATTTGGGAGATGCGGAGGTACCCTAAAAAGCTAAACTAGGGGCAGGGACTTTTACAGGGATCTACCTTAAGCCAGTCTTCCGGTGGTGCCCACCGTTTCCACAAACACCGGAAATAATCCCCTGGACTCACCGTCCAGCAGGACCTCAAACCAGTATATCCCTTCCATCTCCAGGGGCAGGTCCACCTGGATAATACCGTTGGAATAGGGACGCCGGGAGGCAAGTTCAAAAGGATAGGAGGACATTTCCAGCAGTATCCTGGAGCGATCCGGGTTGTGGAATTTCAGGCCGAAATAGTGCTTGCCCTCATCCCCGTACCATCCCAGAACCACGAAGCAGCGCTTTCTGGCCGGGTAACTCATAACGTGGATGCGAAAAAAAACGCCTATGATATTAAATTTTCCATTATCATGATTGATGTCATCGCAAAGAATGAAAGAGCAAAGGGTGGCAGACAAAAGGCATCCCCCTTTATATTGGGCAACAACATTCTTCCCGAAACCGTTAAAATATATGGATACACGCAATTAAAGAAAGCCTGTCCCCCTTCGGAAACTGGGGGATTCCTTTCTTAAATGTTTATAAACAACGGCACCAGCAACGGAACCAGCGAAGACAAAACTGTGCCGTTGACCAGTGCGATCACGGCGGTATCCGGATCCGTAACCCTGGCGATCAGCGGCAAAGTGGTGTCCATGGTGGTGGCCCCCCCGGGAGCCACCGCCGCCATTTTCCCGACCCTGGCGGCCAGCAGGGGAATTAACAGAAAGGCCATTAACTCCCGGGAGACATTGGTAAGAAAAGCCAGCGCCCCAATTTCCACACTGTATATTTTAGCCAGCAGAACCCCGGACAGGCTGTACCAGCCGAACCCCGCCCCGATGGCAGCTGACTCGTTAAAGGGCATGCCAAGCGCAATACCGGCCAACGCAGCGCCTCCCAGGCTTCCTATACATACCATGAGCGGGACAAGAAAAACCTTCAGGCCCATTTTCCAGAGCCTGCTCCAGGCCTCCCGCTGGGAACCGATATCTATTCCCACACCGAACAGCATGATACATAAAGCGGCGGAGGTAATGACGTCCAGATGGGCCTCCCACCCGGCAGGCATGACCCACTTCCCGAAAACAACCCCTACGACTATGGCAATAAGCACGAACCAGGTCATTGACACAAATTCTCCCTGTTTTCAGAAGCCGTTTTTTTCCCGGAGCCTTTTGGATCCAGCCAGCGGAAAAGAATATGTACGGCCAAAATGCTTCCCGCCACCGCGAATCCTGCCAGCACCACCGCTTTGAAGCCTATTTTGCCCAGGTTATTGAGAACCTCCTGGTTAACCCCCAGCTGAGCGCCCATTACCACCAGGAGCAGAAATAATCCCGCCATAGTCACTCTGAACATCATTTTACTTTGCGACACCGAAAGGGGACGCAGGAACCCCAGGGCCACACCCAGTCCCAGTGAAATAAATATTACCCCCATATTTTCATCTCCGTGCTGCTTATTTAAGTTTAAAAATTAAAGGACGGTGTCTGACACCGCCAATTACCAATAATATTAATCACATTAACCGGGAACATTCCCTCTCAAAATCTTTAGAAAGCCCGGAATTATATGCACGTCAACAGGGTCCGCACCTTTTATTAAATCAAGTCCAATCAGGCTATATGAGCTTTTTTTCCTCGGCCCTGACCAGAAAATAGTTTTGTTCAAGGGTGGTGTCGGCTACCTTCATAAAACTCTCCTCCGGGCACCAGGTCAATTGAATGCGTATTCCGTCATAATAATCAACTTTTTCAATTTCGCCCACCGCCACCCTTTTAAAATCCGAAGTGCTGTGGGTGAATATCAGTTGAAATTTATCATTGCGAATTAAGCTGAAATGAGTTTTTCCCACGGCTTTGTCCAGGATAACCACTTCAGGAACGGATTTGTCGAGTAGTTTTTTGTTTTTTGTGTACCAGTCAAGGGTACCCGCCTTAACGTTTACTTCATCTATCATATCATCTTTCCTAAAAGCCACCCTGTCCACCCTCTCAGTTATAATATACATGTCAACAACATATATAAAATATTTCACGGGACAGCAAATTAATCCCTCACACCCGACACATATTTAATTCCCCAAAGTATGACTTAATCCTCCTGTCGGCAGGAATAAAATGTGTTATTTATGTACCGCCACTAATATGGTATGCTCCCATACACCTGTAAAAGACCGGCCAAACCGGTTGCCGCCGGGGCAACAGTAGATTAAAAGAACAGGTGCCGTTTAGCCGGACCTGTTCTTTAATTTTAATGTAATTCTATTATACTATCCAGCCCGCCGGATGGTACACGTAATAAGGGCAGCAGCCGGAAGCTATTTTATTAATCAGCCGCTTTATCGGCCTCCATCCCCTCCAGCGGCTAAACAACCATTTTTTCACGCAACAGGGCGATATCTTCCGCCGTATACCCCAGCCCGGCCAGCACCTCATCGGTATGCTCACCCAATTCCGGGGGCGGACTGTATATTCCTCCGGGAGTTTTCGATAATTTTACCGGCAAGCCCAGCTGCATTATTTTTCCCAGCCTGGGGTGGTCAATCTCCAGCACCATCTCCCTGTGCTTAACCTGAGGGTCCTGGAAAGCTTCGGGCAGATCATTTACGGGGCCGCAGCAGATGTCCAGCTCCTCCAGCTCCTCCAGCCACCGTTCCCTGGTTTTTTGAATAAATATTTCCCTCAAAACAGCTATAATTTCTTCCTGCCTATCAATTGTGAACTGCAAAGGAATTAAATCCTCACGCCCCACATGGCGGCAAAACCTCTCCCAAAACTGTCCTTCCAGCGCGCCCAGGGCTATGTATTTGCCGTCGGCGGCGCTGTACACGTTATAAAAGGCATAACCGCCGCTGAGCAATTCACCGCCCCTCACCGGCGCGCGCCCCCCGGCCATAAGAGCGCCGGTCAGCACCGGCAGGCAGGCCACCACTCCGTCCATCATGGCTATATCCACAAACTGTCCCTGGCCCGTACGCTCCCTGGCCAGCAGCGCCAGAAGTATGCCGTTTACCGCCATGAGCGACCCGCCAACCAGGTCGGCAATTTGAACCGGCGGTATGGCGGGAGTATCCCCGGCCCGGCCGTTAAGCCCGAGCACCCCGGCATAGCCGATATAATTGATATCGTGGCCCGCCTTCAGGGCATAGGGTCCGTCCTGGCCGTAACCGGTTATGGAGCAGTAGACAAGTCCGGGATTAACATTTTTCAAGGTGTCGTAATCAATCCCCAGGCGGGCGGTGACCCCGGGCCTGAAGCCCTCCAGCAGCACATCCGACTCTTTCACCAGCTTGTATATAATATCCCTGGCTTCTTTTTTCTTCAAATCCAGTGTTATGCTTTTTTTATTCCGGTTTACAGTAAGGTATAAGCCTCCGGTATCACCCACCAGGGGCGGCGTCCAGCGAATATAGTCTCCCTGGCCGGGCTGCTCCACCTTTATCACTTCAGCCCCGAAATCCCCCAGCATCATGGAACAATAGGGCCCGGGCAGCAGGCGGGACAAATCCAGCACTTTAACACCCTTAAGCGGCGCGGTCATAACTTCAACTCCCGTATTAAAAGGTTCTTATTTCTTCTCCAGGGCCCCGGTCAGTTTGGTATAAGTCAGCTCAAGCCCTTCGGATATTACCCTGACATCCCCGATTACCGGCATGAAATTGGTGTCGCCGCCCCAGCGGGGAACGATATGGATGTGAAAGTGTCCGGGAACGCCGGCCCCCGCTATTTTGCCGAGATTGACGCCGATATTGAAGCCTTCGGGATTAAAGGCCGCCCGCAAAAGCCCTGTCATTTTCTGGGTAACCAGCCCCAGTTCCAGCAGCTCGTCCTGCTCCAAATCCGCGATATCCCCCACGTGACGTTTGGGGGCTATCAGCAGGTGTCCATTGTTGTAGGGATATATGTTCAATATTACAAATACCTTTTCTCCCCGGTATAAAACATAATTTTCCTTGTCCTGGTCGGAATTAAGCTTTTCGCAGAATATGCATTCGGAACCATGATCCTTGCCCACATATATGGTTCTCCAGGGTGCCCAGATCCTTTCCATGTCAATCCCCCATCCCTTCTTTTTTGTTTATTATTTTCTACGGGGTCAAACTAAATCCTTCCTTATTTCGCGATGCTTAAAACCCCTTTCGGGACTCCGGCCCATAATGCAAAAAGCCGGAAATGGTCAAACTTCACCTTCCCGGCCCTTATTTTTTTATAAATATGAAATTGAACTTTTTTTACTCGGTTTTAACTTCGGACCAAATCCGGTCATAAATGGTGGTGGCATCACCCACATCCTTGATAAACTCGCCCTTTGCCAGAGCCTCGGCGGGGGGGTATACCGCCGGGTTCTCCAGAATTTTTTTGTCTATATGTTGATGGGCCGCCATATTGGGATTGGCATAGGGGAATTCCCTGGAAATCTCGGCGCTGATTTCGGGGT
Organism: Desulfocucumis palustris; assembly: GCF_002933875.1. Classification (GTDB taxonomy): domain Bacteria; phylum Bacillota; class Desulfotomaculia; order Desulfotomaculales; family Desulfocucumaceae; genus Desulfocucumis; species Desulfocucumis palustris. The sequence continues at coordinate 12,900 of NZ_BFAV01000003.1, forward strand.
CCAGGATGAAGCTGATAAACTCCTCGGCCGCCTTCTTGTTAGGAGCATCCTTGGGAATTACAAAGCAGTCCTGCCACAGCGACATGCCTTCCTCGGGCAGCACGGCTTTTATAGCGGGATTCTCCTGCTGGGCCAGATAGGCCTCCGCCCCCCACACCAGTCCGGCCGCGGCCTCTCCGTTGATTAACAGGGTTTTGGGGCTGTCACTGTCATAAGCCTTTATATTGGGAATCAGTTTTTTGAGTTCCGCCTCCGCCTCTTTCAGCTTATTCTCATCGGTTTCGTTTTCGGAATATCCCAGTTTCTTCAGGGTCATTCCTATAATTTCCCGGTGATCGTCCAGCACCACCAGTGAATTATTCAGGCTGGGATCCCAGAGGTCCTTGTACCCGGTAATGGGGATTTTTACCTTATCGCTGTTGTAGGCTATTACCGAGCCTCCCCACATGTAGGCCACGCTATATTTATTCTCCGGGTCGAAATCCTTGTTTTTAAAATCTTCACCGATGTTATTAAAATTGGGAATGTTGTTAAAGTCAATCTCCTGCAGCAAGCCCTTTTTAACCATTATATCCACCATATAGCCGCTGGCCACGGTGAGGTCGTACTGGGAAGCCCCGGCCATGAGTTTGGCCAGCATTTCCTCGTTGGAGGAATAGGTGCCGTAATTTACCTTGACCCCGTACTTTTCCTGAAATTTGTCAATTACGGACTGGGGCATGTATTCCGACCAGTTGAACAGGTTCAATTCCCCGGAAATTTTCCCGTCTTCCCCGGTCCCGTTGCTTTTTTCCCCGCCGCCGCAGCCGGCCAGCAGTGACAGCGCCAGCACCAGCACGCCCATTAAAAAAGCCGTTTTCTTAATTTTTTTCACCCTGCTTCCTCCTTTGTTTTTTGTTGTCCGCAATAACCCCTTCACACTTCAAACCCTCCTTTTCTTATATAAAAAAATCATTTTTCCTGCTTTATGCGCAGCTTTTCCGCCGTCACCGCAATGGTTATCACAAACAGCAGAAGTATGGTGGACAGGGCGTTTATTTCCGGGCTGACGCCGAATTTCACCATGGAGAAAACCTTCAGCGGCAGCGTGGTGCTGGACGGGCCGGCCACGAAAAAGCTGATTATGACGTCGTCCAGGGACAGGGTGAGGGCCATCAGGGCGCCGGCCAGTATGCCGGGGAAAATAACCGGAAAGGTTATTTTTAAAAATGTCTGCAGCTGGTTGGCCCCAAGGTCCATGGCAGCTTCCTCCAGGGAGCGGTCGAAGCCCTCCAGCCTTGCTTTCACCACCACCACCACAAAGGGAATGCTGAAGGTGATGTGGGCCAGCACCAGGGTCAGAAGTCCCAGCGGCATTTTAATCATCACGAAAAAGGCCAGCAGCGCCACACCCAGCACAATTTCCGGTATCACCACCGGAATATAGAGCAGCCCGTCCAGCACACTTTTGCCCTTAAAGCTGTACCTGTACATCCCCACCGCCGCCAGGGTTCCTATCATGGTGGAAATAACGGTGCTGAAAAAGGCCACGTAAAGGCTGTTTTTGGTGGCCTCCAGCACACCCTGGTTTTGCAGCAGCTTACCGTACCATTTGAGGGTAAATCCGGTCCAAACGGCATTTAATTTGGAATCGTTAAATGAAAATACAATCAATATCAAAATGGGCACATATAAAAACAGGTAAATCAAAAAAGAGTATACCATCGAAGTCCAGCGAAAAACAGCGGAATTCATCAAAATACCTCCGTGTCTTTTTTGCTGCCCACCACCCGGATATAGGCGTAAATCAGCACCAGGGTAATCACTATCAAGATGATTGACAGGGCGGAGCCGAAGGGCCAGTCCCTGGCGGTGAGAAACTGATTCTTAATCAGGTTGCTGATTAACATGGTTTTACTGCCGCCCATCAAATCAGGTATGAAAAAATATCCCAGGGTAGGGATAAAGACCAGCAGGGAGCCGGCGATTATTCCGGGCATGGTAAGCGGCAGGGTTACCCTTAAAAAAGCCTGCCAGGGAGTCGCGCCCAGGTCTCCGGCGGCCTCCAGATAGCTGGAATCCAGTTTTTCTATGGAGGCGTACAGGGGTAAAATCATAAAGGGAAAAAGGGTGTATACCAGCCCCACCAGCACCGAGCCCTGGTTGTAGAGCATGGTAAGAGGCTGGTGAATAATTCCCAGCTGCATTAAATAAGTGTTGATGACTCCCTCCGTGCGCAAAAGAATTATCCAGGCGTAAGTCCGCACCAGGGAATTGGTCCAGAAGGGCACCACAATCAGCATCAGTAAAAGCAGTCTGAATTTTTTGGGCGCCCGGGCAATGAAATAGGCGAAGGGGTAGCCCAGCAGCAGGCACACCACGGTGGTGGCCAGGGAGATAACCAGGGACACCCACAATATTTTAAGATAAAGGGGGTCCATCATCCTGATATAATTCTCAAGGGTAAATACATAGTTTATATCCCCGTAGGTTCCCCTTTTAAAGAAACTGACCAGTATCACCAGCAAAAGAGGCAGCGCCAGAAAAGTCACCATGAATATGATCACCGGGGAAAGGGTCCACAGGGGCCCGCCGGTCAGCCATCTTCCGGTAGCCGATAACAATTTGCCCGGCCTCAAGATCTCATCACCACCGCGTCTTCCGGCTCCCAGTTCACAAAAACCTGGTCACTGTCCGGATCAAAAATGAATGGCTGCAGCGCCTGCTCGCTAACGGTCATTTCCATTCCGTTATCAAGCTTTAATACTGTTTTTAAAACCGAACCCACGTATATGCGCTCCTTAAAGCGTCCCCTGACGGCCGCTTTTCCCTCTTCGGGCCAGAAGCTTATTTTAATCCTTTCAGGGCGAATGGCCAGCCAGACAGTTTCGCCGCAGACCAATTCATTCCGGGCCACGTGAACCACACTGCCGTTTAAATCCACTAAGGCGATACTGTCACTTACCTGGCTCACCTTGCCCTGGTAAAGATTTGTCTCCCCGATGAAATCAGCCACGAACCTTGTTTCCGGCTTCTCGTAAATATCAAAGGGATAGCCCAGCTGCTCCAGCCTGCCCCTGTTCATGACCGCGATGCGGTCGGACATGGTCAGGGCCTCTTCCTGGTCATGGGTTACGTAAACGAAGGTTATCCCCAGTTTCTGCTGCAAATGTTTCAGCTCCAGCTGCATCTGTTTGCGCAGTTTGAGATCCAGCGCCCCCAGAGGCTCGTCCAGCAGGAGCACCTTGGGATTGTTGATCAGCGCCCTGGCGATGGCTATTCTCTGCTTCTGACCGCCGCTAAGCTGGTCCGGCATCCTGCCGCCGTATCCCTCCAGCTGAACCAGGCTGAGCATTTCCGACACCTTTTGTTTTATTTGCTCCCTGGGTGTTTTTTTCATCCTCAGGCCGAAAGCGATATTGTCGGACACGTTCATGTGCGGAAAAAGGGCATAGTTCTGAAAAACCGTGTTGACGTTTCTCTGGTGCGGCTGCTTTCCCTCCACCGGCTCCCCGTCCAGCAGCACCGCCCCCCCGGTGGGCTGTTCGAATCCGGCTATCAGCCTCAAGGTTGTGGTTTTGCCGCAGCCGCTGGGACCCAGTAAAGTAATAAATTCTCCCCTTTTAATATCTATGGAAACACTGTCCACCGCAATGTTGTCTCCATAATTTTTTGAAATATTAATCAACTGAACCATATTGTCGCCCATTATCCATCAACCCTCCTAAGGTGCCAAACCTTTTGCTTAACTTCAGACAGCTTAAAACCTGAAAGCGCCAATATGAAATAACAAAAAGCCCCCCGGTGCGGTTAACCCACACACAGGCGGCCTCATTGCCCATAATCTGCCTGCTGGCCGCGTCATCGCGGCTTTAAAACAATTCCCAGGCAACAGCATATCTGGAGCATCCCCCAAGGCAAAGTCAATAAATACATTGCAACATCTGCTGTCAGGAAAGTCGGCTCTTTTTTATAAAATTCACCAAAAATCACCGTATCCCTTTTTAAAATTTATATTTTAACTAAATTTTGCATCCGGAGAGGAAAGCCCCGCCAGTACTCAAATATTGTTTTTGAAAGCCTGTATTGCCGCGGTTTTTATTTAATGGGCATGTCGATAATTTTATAAGGATGGCCGTAATCCAACATCAACCGGAGGAAAGGTTCGGGGTTAAACTCTTCGGGGGATCTGACCCCGGAGCCCGTCCATATTCCCCTGGCCAGCAATTCACTGGCAATGATGGGTCCGATGGCGGTCTGCAGGGATACCGCCTGGCAATTGTAACGCCTCATGCAATCCTGGTTGTCCTCGCACTGGTAAATGTAAATTTCCTTGTTCAGGCCGTCCTTTTTACCCTTGACCCAGATGCCCACGGACATTTTACCGTGCATCAGGTGTCCCAGTTCGGCCGGATTGGGCACGCAGGCCTCCACCACGTCCCTGGGGGACACCATTACCCCTTTGACATTTATTTTCCCGGGGTTATCCAGGCCCAGTTTGCGGATGGTGTTGAGAACCTCGATGAACTCTCTGCCCAGCGCTATTTTATAGGATACCTTTTTCAGCCCCTTGTCCACATGGCGGGGGATTAAAATAACCTCCTCGTGCTCAATGCTCACCACTTCCTGGGGCCCGATACCCTCGGGGAATTCAAATATTTCCGGTTCGGCAAAGGATTCCCCGGTATACCAGCCCTTATCCTTTTCCCAGAAATAGCAGGGATTCAGAGTTTCTTCTATGACGCTCCACACCGAAAAGGTGGGGGCGAAATCATACCCCTCCACATAAATGTTGGCGCCGTCCCTGACCCTTATTTCCTCCAGTTCGTCAAACAGCTTGCTCTCGGCGTATTTGGCGAATACATCGGTAACACCGGGATCAATTCCCATGGCGATTATCGCCAGCCTGCCGGCCTCCTGCCATTGCCCGCTTTTATTAAACTGGTAATCCCCCAGCAGCACCCCGGGTTTGTTGTAAGGATCCGCGGGATGTTTCTCCGACAGGGTGGCGGCCAGGTCCATGTACATCACACCGGCCTCAAAGGCACCGTCGAATATGGAAACATTCAACGACTGCGGGCAGCAGTTGAGCAGGAGATCAATGTTGTGCCTTTTGCAGGCCGCCACCACCTGCTCCTTGTCCGCCGCGTTAACCTGGTCCACAACAAACCTTTTGTCATTGAGTTTTTTCTGAACCTTTAAGGGCCTGTCCAGGGTATAGTCGGCCAGCACCACCTGCTCAAACCACTGCGCCCCGGGGTCCCTCTCCACCCCTAAAGAACAGTATGCCTCACCCACCGCGCCGACTCCCAGCAATAAAATTCTCATGACTTCTCCTTCCGTTGTTTTTTTATTAATTTTTTTATTTTATTCAATCAGTATCCAAATTCCTTCAGTATCCAAATTCCTTTTCCACTTCCGTAAGGGTTTCATCCAGCCTTTCAATAATTTTGTTCATGGATTCCAGGGAAAGAATCCCAGGGGGTTCAATGCGGAATGTTTTGGCATTGTTCAGGGTCCCCCCGGTCATAATCCCCCTCTTGAACAGCCCCTTGGAAACAGCGAAGCCGATTTCCGTGGAGGGATACTCCAGTCCGATTAAAAATCCCATGCCCCTGATGTCTGTCAGTATGGAGTGATTATTTCGCAGCTTGCCCAGTTCCCCCAGCAGATAGCGGCCCTTTTCGGCAATCTGGCCGGGAATGTCGTATTCTATGGTATACTTGATGGCTCCAATTGCCGCGGCGCAGGCCAGGGGGTTGCCTCCAAAGGTGGGGGATCCCAAAATCCAGGGATTCTCCACAATGTCTTCGGTCCAGAGGCCGGGCCTGGCGATTATTCCGGTTATGGGCATAACCCCGCCACCGAAGGCCTTTCCTGTAATCAAAATATCCGGTACCACCCCGCTGTGCTCCACGGCCCACATTTTGCCGGTGCGGCCCATGCCGGTCTGAATTTCGTCGGCGATCAGGAACACGCCGTATTTGTCGCATATCTCCCTGAGCCTGGGCAGGTAATCCGGAGGCGGCACTATTATGCCGGCCTCCCCCTGGATGGGCTCCACGATCATCGCCGCCACGGTTTCGCCCACCGCCAGCAGGTTCTTTATGGCCGCCTCGGCGGCGTCGGCATTGCCGTACTCCACGTGCTGCACTCCCTGGATCAGGGGCAGGTAGGGCTTCCGGTACATACCCTTGCCTGTTGCCGATACCGCCCCCATGGACTTGCCGTGGAAGGCGTTCACGGTGGAAATAAAATAATGTTTTTTTGAGGCCAGCCTGGCAAGTTTAAGGGCCATTTCCACCGCCTCGGCACCCCCGTTGCAGAAAAAAGCGTACCGCAGGTCCCCGGGGGTGCACATTGCCAGCAGTTTGGCCAGGTAACCCCTTAAGGGGTCCACCAGTTCCTGGCTGTGTAAAGCGTAACGGTTCAACTGGGCGCTTACCAGCCTGACTATCTCCGGGTTTCTGTGGCCCAGGGTGTATATGCCGAAACCGCCCAGGCAGTCTATAAATTCGTTGCCATGGAGATCGCTGAAAGATTCCTGGCTGTCCTCCCATTCCACGAAGGCCGCGTTGGTGGACACCGATTTGCGGTATACCAGCCAGCCCGGGTTGACGTGGTTGTTGAAATTATCGATGGAGTCCCTGACAATGCGGTCCTTCTCCCGGTCATCAAGGGTTTCCTTTAAGATATACCCTGCAATCCGCTCTCCCTCTTTTAAAATTTCGTCCCTGGAGCTACTCAAAGCAAACCACCTCGCCCTTATTTTTATCCGGCTAACAGCCTTTCCTTCTCCTTTTCTTTTACGATTGAAAGGCGTTAATTAGCTGGTTAAGAATCACCTTTTTCTTTTTTATTCCCGGTTAAATCAAAAGACAACGCTTTTTAAATAACCAGCAAACATTTAAATGCACAAACCGTGCCCAAACAAGATGTTAAAAAACTTGCGCAGAATCCACGGAAATGCTAGACTGGCAAGGAATCAACAACGTAACGGCCGAACTCTTTCTCCGGGCAGTCTCATTCCCGATACGGAAACAACAGACTTTTTGCCCGTTAATATTGGGCTAATCCGTATTATTGTTTTTAAATTAACCGTCATGTTTCAAAAACTTAACAAGATACCATTTTTGAAACACTCCCGGAAAGTACAAAATTTAATTGCTTTTAATCAGTCAAGTGTTTTATAATATGATAAGCAGCAATATATTTATCATAATTATGCTGGCAAAGAGGCCCTCGGGAAAGGTTCTTACCTTTCGGGGGCTTTTATTTTTAACTTTGGAAATATCAAAAACCGGGGGAGTTGTGCTTATGTTGCTTCATAAAGCCGATAAATATAAAACACGGCAGTTCACCGGCCCATACTATCCCTTTCCCTTTCTCTTTATTAACCAGGATCAGGGGCTTTACCTGAAATCCCCCATGCTGCAATCCTTTTCACAGCAGGTGGCGGAGGTGGTGTCCGCGGTTCTGGGAGTCGACACCGGAATACTGGCCGCCGACCTTACCATAGTGGCAGGTTCCGGGAAATACCTCAGCCTGATAGGCACCAAGGATTCGGAAGTAAATTACCCCGATTCGTCTTTCCTTTATACCAGGGTGATTAAAACAAAAAGTTCTTTTATAGTTGAAAACCCTGTGGATGAAGATTATTATTCCCCGGTATACATGGGTGAGCTGGGAGAAATCTGCTGTCCCATAACCATGGGAAACATTGTCATAGGCATTATCGCCCTGGTGGCCTTCAATGAGACCCAAAGGGCGCGGCTGCTTGAAAAAAAGGAGCACCTGCAGTCATTCCTCCAGCATATCGCGGCAATGCTTGCTTCCAGGGTTGCGGAAAATAACGCCTTTATGCAGCTGGAACTGGCCAAAAACCAGCTGCAGGCCCTGGTGGAGTCCATCCATGAGGGCCTGCTGGCCATAGACCACAACAATATGATTACCTACTGCAACGCGGCCGCCGCAAAGCTTTTGGGGAGGCCCAAAGAGGAAATAACAGGTAAGAGAATTAATTATATATTACCCGATTCACCGCTTCCGGAAATAATGGAAACAGGCGAAGGCTACCGGAATAAAGAAGAATTCCACGGGGAACCGCCCCGCCGGATGCATTTCCTGGTTACCGCCACCCCCATAACCTTAAACTCCAGGCCGGTGGGTGTGGTGGCCACCCTGCGGGACATGACGGAGGCCAGGAGACTTGCCTATAATTTGACAGGGCTTCAACAAAAGCTCGGGTTTGACCAGATCAAAGGGACCGGCGGAAAAATAACAGAGGTCAAAAATAAAGCCTTCCGGGTGGCCCAGGGCAGTTCCACCATTTTAATCACGGGGGAAAGCGGCACCGGAAAGGAACTCTTTGCCCGGGCCATACACGAGGCCAGCCCCAGGAGAAATAAACCCTTTGTCATTGTAAACTGCGGCGCCATCCCGGAAACCCTGCTGGAAAGTGAATTATTCGGCTATGATGAAGGGTCTTTTACTGGCGCCCGCAAGGGGGGCAGGGCCGGAAAATTTGAGCTGGCGGACGGGGGAACAGTGTTCCTGGACGAAATAGGCGACCTTCCCCTGCACCTGCAGGTAAAGCTTCTGCATGTGCTGCAGCGCAGGGAAATAGAAAGGGTGGGAAGCAGCAAACTGATACCGGTAAACGTCAGGGTAATCTCAGCGACCAACAGGGATCTGGAAGCAATGTGCGCGGCCAATGAATTCAGGGAGGATCTTTATTACCGTCTCAGCGTCATCCCGCTGGTCATCCCCCCCCTGCGGGAGCACCGGGAGGATATAAACATGCTCATGAATTACTTCCTTGATAAATACAAAAACCTTCTGGACAAGGCCATCAAAAGGTTCGATAAGGATGTTGCCGCGGCATTTTGCCGTTATGACTGGCCGGGCAATGTCCGGGAACTGGAGAATGCGGTGGAATACGCCGTAAATCTGGCTTCGGCGGATGAAATAACAATGGACGGCATTCCCTTAAAAATCCGGGACAACTGGTTAAACCCGGAAAGCAAGAAAGGAAACACCATATTAAAAAACAGGTTAAACCTTGCGGAAAAAGAAGTGCTGACCGGTTACGTGAAAAAAATTAAGGCGGGAAACATAAAAAAAGGAGAACTGGCGGAAATACTGGGAATCAGCAGGGTAACCCTGTACCGCAAGCTAAAACAATACGGCCTGGATAAATAACGGCGAAAAAACAAAAGCATAGACAAAAAATCTATGCTTTTGTTTTTTCAGACAGCCGGGGGGCCGTTGAAAATTGCTTTTTCAATGTGTTTTTCAACACTCTCCCGGCGGGATAAAACCGGTGGCAAACAAATTAGGAGGTCTGCAGCATGAAATTCTTAATAGTGGGAGTTGGCGGAGTAGGTGAATCTATTGCCGCCATTGCTAAAAAAAGAGACCCCGGGAGTGAATGGATGGAATTAATGGTCCTTTCGGACTACAACCTGGAACGGGCACAGGAAGTGGGATTAAAAATGGGAGATGCCGAACGCTTCCCCGTGGAGCAGGTGAATGCTCAAAACAAGGAGGAAATTATTTTTCTGGCGGATAAATATAGTGCCGACATGATCATCAATGGCTGCGATCCCTCCTATGACATGATAATTTTTGAGGCGGCTTACGAAGCCGGCTGTAAGTACATGGATATGGCCATGAGTTTGTCGGAAGCCCATCCCATTGAGCCTTACAAAAAAACTCATATTAAACTGGGCGACCTTCAGTTCGCCAGGGCTAAGCAGTGGGAGGATAAAAACCTGCTGGCCCTGGTCGGTTCGGGGGTTGAACCCGGAATGGTGGACGTTTTTGCCAAATACGCGGAAAAGCATCTTTTCGATGAAATCCAGGAGCTCGGTGTCCGGGACGGCAATAACCTGGTGGTGCGGGGATGCGATGTGGCCTTCGGCTTTTCTATCTGGACTGTTATTGAAGAATGCTTAAATCCCCCGGTTATATGGGAACGGGATAAGGGCTGGTTCACCACCGAGCCATTTTCGGAGCCCGAGATTTTCATCCTGCCGGAAGGGATTGGCCCGGTGGAGATGGTGAACGTTGAGCACGAGGAAGTTCTTCTGATGCCCAGGTACATTGACAAGGGGCTGAAGAGGGTCACCTTTAAATTCGGATTGGGTGACGATTTGATAAAAGCGTTAAAAATCCTGCACGCCCTTGGGCTGGATAGCAAGGAAAAGGTCAGAGTGGGTGATGTCGAGGTCGCCCCCAGGGATGTGGTGGCCTCCGCGGCCCAGGACCCCCGGTACATTGGTGACAAAATGTTCGGTAAGACCTGCGCGGGTATTTGGGTCAAAGGAAAAAAGGAGGGCTTGGAAAGGCAGGTATATCTTTACCAGGTGGCCGATAACCAGGACTGCATGAAGAGATTGGGCTGTCAGGTGGTGGTGGCCCAGACCGCCTTCCCGCCGGTAATCATGCTGGAGCTTGTGGCCAAAGGCATCTGGCAGGGCAAAGGGGTACACGGGCCGGAATACTTCGACCCGGATTACTTCATGGAACTGATGGAAGCCTATGAGTTTCCATTTGGCATGACAGAAATGGATTCCGAATATAAACGGGCTCTTGACAGGCGCAAGCCCGGATGAATGATAAAAAGGCGCCTCCGGGGCCGGTAAAATCCCCGAAGACGCCTTCATTATTTATACCTGCCCTTTAATATTAATGTTTTCCCGGTTCCACATACAACATGGTCCCGGCCATTCCCGGGGTCAACCCTGGCCCGGGATGGGAATGCCCGCCACCGTGGCCAAACATGGACGGGGCGACCAGTCCGGTATAGGCGGGTATACCATGCTCGTTGAGGTCCAGTCCCTCGGCTTCCTCCTGGTCGCTGACCCTGATCCCCACGAGCTTTTTAAGGGCCATAAATACCAGCGCGGTTGCCGCAAAGGACCACACCGAAACAGCAAGCACGCCCAGGGCCTGCACTCCCAGCAGATGGAAGCCGCCGCCATAAACAAGGCCGCCATCCTGGGCAAAAATACCCACGGCCAGGGCGCCCCAGGTGCCATTGACCCCGTGCACCGCAATGGCGCCCACCGGATCGTCGGCTTTGACCCGGTCAAAGAAGCTCACGGCCAGAACCACCAGCACTCCGGCAACGGTGCCTATGGCCAGGGCCGAAGCCGGAGCTATAAAGGCGCAGCCCCCCGTTACCGCGGCAAGTCCCGCCAGGGCGCCATTCATGGCCATACTGGGATCAGGCTTGCCCCACCTGAACATGGTGAACAGGGCGCCGGTGGTGCCGCCAGCCGCGGCCGCCAGGTTGGTATTTACGGCGATGCGGGCAATGTTCATGTCCAGGCCGGACAGGGAACTACCGGGGTTAAACCCGAACCAGCCGAACCAGAGGATGAATGTGCCCAAAAAGGCCAGGTGCAGGTTATGAGCGGGTATTACATTTATGCTGCCGTCACTGTTGTATTTTTCTTTGCGGGGGCCGAGAACCAGCACCGCCGCCAGGGCGCTCCAGCCGCCCACCGCGTGAACCACCGCCGAGCCGGCAAAATCAAGCATGCCCAGCTGCATCAGCCAGCCGTTGGCGCCCCACACCCAGTGCCCCGCCAGGGGATAAATCAGGCCGGTGCAAAGAACGGTAAAAACAAGATAGGGCGCGAATTTCATTCTTTCCGCCACTGCCCCGGAAACAATGGAGGCCACCGCCATGGCGAAGGCGGCCTGGAAAAGCCAGAAAGCGTATATGGGCACCCGGTACTGAATATGACCCAGCTCTCCGGAAAGCATGAAGCCGCTGCTGCCGAAAACCCCGGCCCTGTCCAAACCAAACATGATTCCAAAACCTATGATGAAATAGCTCAACATACCCAGTGTGCTGTCCGCGAAAACCTTCATTACTATATTAAGAGAGTTCTTAGCCTGAACGAAACCGGCCTCCAGAAAAGCAAAACCGGCTTCCATGAAGAAAACCAGGGCAGCGCAAAGCAATACCCATACGGTATCGATACCCGATGCCAGGGTAGACGCGTTTACTTCCATATACTTAAACCTCCCCGAAAAATAAAAAAGGCGCGCCTTTAAAGACCGCAGCCGGTCTTTACAAAAGCGCCCTCGCTTTAGCAATCCTCCGTTGGATTAAATAATTTTATCTACTATATGGCATCGTTGCCGCTTTCCCCGGTCCGTATGCGTATGGCGTTTTCCACCGGGTAAATAAATATCTTGCCGTCACCGATTTCCCCCGTGCGGGCCGCTTCCGTAACCACCCGCACCACCTCGTCAACCAGATGGTCCTTTACAACGATCTCCACTTTTAACTTAGGCAGCAGATTAATGCTGTATTCATGCCCCCTGTATACGCTGACCCGCCCCCGTTGCAGGCCGCAACCAAGCACCTGTGAGACCGTCATGCCGTGAATGCCGTATTTGCCCAGGGCCTCCTTAACATCCTCAAGCTTAGCCGGGCGTATAACGGCTTCAATTTTTTTCATAGTACACCCTCCGTACCTAGAAATAAATAAAAGCCCTGAACCCCATAATAATCACGGCATTAGGACTTCATCGGCCTACTGATACACCTTTGTATCTTATTACGTGATATTAACATTATAAATTTAACCTTAATTAAAATCAATAATTATGACTAAATATTAGAACTATTTCAATGCGAAATATGCAGGGAAAACACACCACTACCTGCAAGTGCTGAAGGAAAAGCTCCAGGCCCCCCCGGAGGAAATCAGCTGATGCTCAAGACTGTAAATATAATTAAAAAGCAAATAGGAGCAAAGGGCCAGCAGTATCAAACCAATCAGTATAATACAGCTGACCGCGGTATTGTAGCTCTTTACGGACGGACTGTGTTTGTATTTTAACATGGACAGGTACCCCAACAACAGGTTGATAACGGTTATGAACAAGGCCACGGTCACCAGAGCGCCTTTAATTTGCTTTGCGAATACCGGGTCCGGAGCCAGGGAGTTGTTCAACAGCCGGAATACCACAAAAATGCCGATTAAATTGATAGCTGAAAAACTAACCGTTAATACCCCAATATCCCTGCAGCCTTTTCTGATTTCAACCATTAATAAGTCACCTTCCTGTATTGCTTAAACCCCTTTTTATTAACATATACCCGGAAGAAATAATTACCAGTTTGTGATATAGCAAAAAAACGGCAGGCAAAACAATACTTCTAGGTTCTGTAAGCTCCGGCAAATTGAAGAGGTTAATTTAATCAAAGCGTCGAAATTATTTACCGGGGCATTGCACCGCAAATATAACTAAAATATAAACGGGGCGGGTGCGTAAAGGTGACGGCGCTACAAATAATCAGCGACACGGCCCAACAGGTGGCCGACGCCATTTCCGCAGCCCTGGGCGTGGAAACGGAGATTGTGGACAGGCAATTCAATATTGTCGCCGGAACGGGCAAATACCGTCAACTGGTCGGCAGCAAGGACTACGAGGCCGTGTACCCGGATTCTCCCTTCCTTTACGGCAGGGTGCTGCGCACAGGCGAGAGCTTCATTATTGAAGATACCCGGGAGAATGAACTCTACGGCCCCTATACCATGGGTGAAATGGGGGAAATATGCTGTCCCATAATAATGGAAGACAGCATTATCGGCGTTATAGCCCTGGTGGCCTTCAGCCAGGAACAAAAGGAGAACATGCTGACCAAAAGAAATGTACTTCAACATTTCCTGCAGCATATGGCCTTTCTCCTGGCTAATACCGTGGCGGCCAAGGAAGCTTTCATCAAGCTTAACATAAACACCAACCTTTTTAAAACAATGATCGAATCCTTTACATCCGGTGTCATTTCATTTAACGCCGGCGGCAGGGTAACCCACTTCAACAGCAAAGCCGAGGAAGTAATCGGAATTAAGCCGGATTTGCTGCAAGGCATGCCCATTGACCGGTTCTGGCCCAATTCCCCGGTGAAGAAGGTTCTGAAAACCGGAGCGGGCTACAACAACAACGAGGAATTTTACCAGGGAGCGGGAGAAAACCTGCACCTGCTGGTATCCGCCAGGCCGATCATAATTGACAAGAAGCCGGCGGGAGCCGTGGTAATGTTTAGTAAAATGGCCGAAGCCCGCAGTCTGGCCTACCGGCTTACCGATACCCAGCACGAACTGCACTTTTCGCACATCAAGGGTGAAAGCAGGATTATTACGAATCTGAAGGAAAAAGCCCTGCAGGTTGCCCGCAGCAGTTCCAGCATACTTGTCACGGGTGAAAGCGGCACCGGCAAAGAACTTTTCGCCCGGGCCATACACTGTGCCAGCCCCCGGCGGGACAAACCCCTGGTGATAGTTAATTGCGGGGCCATTCCGGAAACCCTTCTGGAAAGCGAACTCTTCGGTTATGAAGAAGGCGCCTTTACCGGGGCCAGAAAGGGCGGGCGGCCCGGAAAATTCGAACTGGCGGACGGAGGTACAATCTTCCTGGATGAAATAGGCGACCTGCCTCTACACCTTCAGGTTAAATTGCTGCACGTGCTTCAGCGCCGACAGGTTGAACGGGTGGGAGGCACCAAAAACATCGACGTGGATGTGAGAATAATAGCCGCCACAAACCGCAACCTGGAAGAAATGTGCGTTTCGGGAGAATTCAGAGAGGATTTGTATTACCGTTTAAACGTTATTCCCCTGGTTATCCCCCCATTAAGGGACCGGCGGGAGGATATACCGGAACTTATGGACCACTTTCTCCAAAAATACAATACCTTGCTGCAAAAACAGATTGCGGGCTACCGGGAAGAAACCCTTAAAGTCTTTATGGCCTACCACTGGCCGGGAAACGTAAGAGAGCTGGAAAACAGCATTGAGTACGCGGTAAATATGGAAAACCAACCGCTGGTGGGCATGGAGAGCCTGCCCGCCAGAATTGTGGGCAACAATTGCCCTGCTGCTCACCGGCCTAATTACAACCTCGCCGCCATTACCGGAGAAACGGAAAAGAAAATAATCAGTGAATTACTGGAAAAGGTTTCAACCGGAATGGTGGATCCCCAGTCACTGCCGGATTTGCTGGGCATAAGCCGGGCCACCTTCTACCGCAAGCTAAAGACATACGGTCTGGCAATGCCCAAAGGCTACCGTTATTCACCGGAAACCGCGTAAATATTCAACAAGGCAGGGAACAGCATTGTTCCCTGCCTTATTTACTTTAATGGCCCATAAATACGTCATCGAATTTTACCCTGTCATTATCCGCTTTTACCGCCCTTTGCTTTTTACCCCAAACATGGTACCAGATCATGGGCAGGATCAACATGGGCAACCCCACGTACAGAGACGCTCTTAAATCGGGATTCAACGCCACTATCACCAGGCAGGCCAGCTGAACCCAAATGGCAAAATGGGTGAAGTAAGGAAAGAAAGGAACCTTAAATTTCAACTTGTTGATATCGTAATTCTGGCTTTCCAGTCTCCGGCGAAATTTTAGTTGAGACCAGCAGATGGATATCCAGGCCATGGCCCCGGTAAAGCCCGAGAGGGCCAGCAGGTAGGTAAACAGCATTTCGCTCTTGTCTATGGTAAAGGCGATAACCCCTATCCAGCAGCCGGCCACGGAGAATATTATGGCATTATAGGGTACCCCCCTTTTGTTGACCTTGGCCAGCAACCTGGGGGCCATGCCCTCTTTGGCCAGGGAATACATGGCCCGGGAGGTGGCGTAAAGGCCGCTGTTGGAGCAGGATATGGCTGCCGTAAGCACCACAAAGGAAAACAGCGCCCCCGCCCATTTAAACCCGTGGCTGTTTAAAGCCATGGCAAACACGCTCTCCTCCAGTCCGGCCTTGTTCCAGGGAATGATTGACACCAGCAGGGCCACCGGAACAACATACAGCACGATGATTCTGATGGATACGTTTTTGATCGCTTTGGGTATGGTTTTTTCGGGCTCCTGGCTCTCACCGGCGGCCAGGCCTATTATTTCGGAACCCTGGAAGTTCACCAGGATAATAACCATTGTGAGGAAAACAGCCCAAATGCCCATGGGAAACAGTCCTCCGTCGCTAAACAGGTGGGTGCTCCCCGCAAACCCCTGTTCTCCGATAACTCCGAAGAAAATGAGCACGGCCATGACGATAAACATTATGATGGCTACAATTTTTATTAGTGCAAGCCAGAATTCCAGTTCACCGAAGGTGCCCACGTAGGCAAGATTGATTACCGTTATAAGCGCTCCGAAGAATAGCGCCCAGTAAACCGTCGGGACGGCTGGCACAAAGTTGTTCATGATAATACCGGCTGCAATCATTTCCGACGGGACATAGGTTACCCAGGTGGTCCAGTATGACCATCCCACACCGCAGCCCCAGGTGGGATTGATGAAATCGTTGGCGTAATTCACAAAAGATCCGGATATTGGAATATGAACGGCAAGTTCGCCCAGGCAAACCATCACCATGTAGACCAGAAGACCTCCAAGAAGATAGGCCAGCACCGCGGCGGGACCGGTGGACTCCACCACGTAACCGGTACCCAGAAAGTAACAGCTGCCTATAATTCCTCCCAGGGCGATTAACTGCAGGTGCCTGGGTTTTAATCCTCTTTTAAGCTCGCTGGAGTAGGCCTCTTCCTTTTGGGGAGAGGCGGAATTGCATACCTGTTCTGACATTATCATTCCTCCCGTATAATTAAACTCTTTGCAGCCCGTCAACAGATTAACCGCCGGCCACAACGGGGAAGAGTATTATTTTATACCCTTCCTTCAAAACAGTCGACCTGGCGGCTTTCTGACCGTTAACCGCCACCAGCCCCACGTGATGGGAAGGAACACCCAGTTTGTCCAGCATATCCTGCACTGTAACCACGCTGTCAGCAGGCAGCTCATACTCCGACAATGAACCGTCATTGTTCCCGTAGCGTGTCAGAGGCCCTCGAAAATCCACCTTTACAATACTCATTGTTTTCCTCTAAAACTTTATTGCCACGCACCGTGTTTTTCAGGCAACAATTACAGAAAATTGAACCAATTCGTACTATATTCCACGTAAACCAGGCAGCCCCCCCTTCCGTCAGCAGTAACCATAATATAAAAATGATTATCAAGCCGCCGGCGGCTGATTCCAAAAGTCAACCGGCGGCATGACAGGGGATAAAATTACGTCAATTCCAGACGGATGAGAGTATCCTTTTCCGGAATGCCGTTGGCGTCCCATCCCCGCAGTCTGTAATATTCGCCAAGCATTTTTGTAAATTCTTCCCTGGGCAGAATTTTACCCGCACCGGGGCCTCCCACCAGACCCTGGTTAAATATCCTGTCCGGAAGGGTATCGTCTTTCCCGGTAAATCCTTCCCTGGTGTTAAACAGCCTTAACAGGTTGAATATTCTTTCCCCGGCCAGTTCCAGCTCCCCCGCCGCGACTTCCCTGCCCAGGATGGGAGTAAGCAGCTCCGCCATCAAATCAAAGGAGAGCGCCCAGAAATCGCAAAGGATAAGAGAGAACTTGAGGGCGTTGTAATGCTGCAGGTCCGCCACCAGCCCGGCCTTTCCCTCAACGGTATAGGGGTCCCGCTCCCCGTAAGCCTCTTCCGCCACCGGCCAGGCGCTCATGTGACAGGCTCCCCGGGGCGCAGTGGCATAGGCAAGTCCCATGCCCCAGGAACCCCTGGGTTCATAGCCGGGAAACTCCAGGCCTTTCACCTGCATCGCAAACTCCCTGCCGCCGTAGCGCTCCGAAAGCCCCCTGACCCCAAGGGCAAGCTCCATGCCCTTGCCTTTCCGGAAAGCCACAAGCTCCGGGGCTTCCAGGTAAGAAGAAACATCGCCGAAACGCAGTCCCAAATCCTTTATTCCCTTTTCGGTCATCTCCATGGCAAAAGCTATGGTACTGCCCATGGAAATGGTATCAAGCCCCAGATCGTCGCACAGCGCGTTGAATTTAACCACGGCTTCCAGGTCGGCTATACCGCAGTTGGAGCCGCCAATGGATAGTGTTTCGTATTCCGGCCCTTCCACCCGGGCCGCGCCCTTAACCGTATAGTTTCCGCAGCCCAGGCCGCAGGACAGGCAGGCCTTTTTACCGGCCCTGGCTTTCTGCATGGACGGGGAGGCAAGGGATTCAAATCCTTCAAAGGTGGCCTGCTGGAAATTTCTTGTGGGAAGTATGCCCGAGTTCTGGGACATCTCCACCAGCATGGGAGTGCCGTCAGTGTAGGCCCAGAGGTTGGTGTCAGTCAGCAGGTCTTCCCGCATGGCCTTTTGCGCTGCTTTTAACAGGCCCGGCATATCGGCCACGCCTACCCCTCCGGTGCCCCGGACCACCACGGCCTTAATATTCTTTGAGCCGAACACGGCGCCCGCGCCTCCCCGGCCGGCCTGGCGGTACAACTCCGAAGTCAGGCAGGCGTAGGGAATAATATTCTCACCGGCCGGACCGATGGAAAGCACCCTGGCACCCTCGCCGTGAAGCTTTAGCAGTTCCTTTTCGGTGTCAAGGGTTCCCCTGCCCCACAGAAATCCCGCCTCCATCAGGCTTGCCTCGCCGTCTTCAATGACGAGGTATACTGGTTCTGGCGACTTCCCTTCCAGGATGACCATATCATAGCCCGCGTATTTTAATTCACCCGCTATATTTCCACCCACGGAACAGTCCAGCGCCGCGCCGTTAAGCGGTGACTTGGTAACCACCGAAAGCTTGCCGGAGCAGGGCACTATGGTTCCGGTAAATGGTCCGGTAAGCAGTATTATTTTGTTGCCGTCCGAAAGTGGGTCTGTGCCCGGCTCAAGCTCCTGGTACAGGTATTTAATCCCCAGGCCCTTGCCGCCGTAATAAAGATCGGCCCATTTTCTGTTCAGTCCTTCTCTGCTTATTTCCCCGGTTGTCAGATTAACCCGAAGCACCGAATTAATATAACCCACTCTTTACACCTCCGCCGTTAAGGCTCCCTGGGGGCACCACTGGACGCATACCGGTTCGCCCCCGCAAAAATCACACAGCCGGGGCCTCCCATCGGGTGGCATCACTATTACCCCTTCCGGGCAGGCGTTCGCACATTCACCGCAACCGGTACAGATATCCGCGTCAACCACCGGCACCCCGTTTTCCCCGCTGATGGCTCCGGTGGGACAGGCCTCTGCGCAGCTGAGACAGCCGCTGCATAAAGAAGCGGTGATCACAAGGCCGCCGTTCAAATACTCCGATGCCACCTTCAGCCTGGAGAGGGAAGGGTTGAAAATATTTTCCTTTACCCCGCTGCAGGCCAAATGGCACAACCGGCAACCAATGCATTTTTCTGCTTCAAAAGCCAGTTTCAACTTTTGCTTCCCCCCAATTTATGTTTGGAGACACACCTCCATGGGGTGTTCAATTTCCTACCTCTCAACAATCTAGTGAAGGAATGTCCCAATAATTATTTCCCCGCGGAGCTGTTTACATTTTCCAGCACCTTGTCAAGACGGTTGATGACGGCATCCTGCTGCTCCCGGGTGATGGTAAGCGGCGGCTCAATGCGGATTGATTTGGCATTGATAAGGGTGCCCGCCACCAGCACCCCTGCGCCAAACAGCCCGGTGGCCACTTCGTATCCCAGTTCATTATTCTGGAATTCAATTCCTATCATCAAACCTTTGCCGCGGACTTCCTGGACCACCGCGGGGTATTTCTCCGCCAGCCCCTTTAACTTGCCCAGCATGTACTCCCCGGACTCCGCAGCCCGCCGGGGCAGGTTTTCCTCCAGCAATACATTGATGTTGGCGATGGCCGCGGCACAGCATACGGGGTTTCCGCCGAAGGTGGTGGTGTGCAGGAAAGGATTCTCCACAAGCTTCTCCCATATTTTCTCCCTGGCCACCACAGCCCCTATGGGCATCACGCCGCCGCCGAATGCCTTGGCCAGGCATAAAATATCGGGCACCACATTGCTGTGCTGGCAGCAGAACATTTTTCCGGTGCGCCCCATGCCGGTTTGCACCTCGTCCAATATCAACAGTGCGCCGTAGCGGTCGCACATTTCCCTTACCCTGGGCAGGTAATCATCCGGGGGAATAATCACTCCGCCTTCACCCTGGATGGGCTCAATCAGCACCGCGGCCACATCTTCCCCGATAAAGGCGCAGCTTTCCAGCATCATCTCAATGGCTTCGGCGTTACCGTAGGGCACGTGGTGGAAGCCGGGAACCAGGGGCAAAAACGGCGTGCGGAAAACACCCTTGGCGGTGGCGCTGAGGCTTCCCAGGGATTTGCCGTGAAATGCCCTGGTGGTAACTATATAACTCTTGCGGCCTGTGTACATCCGGGCAAATTTCAAACCTCCCTCAACGGACTCGGTTCCGCTGTTTACAAAGAAGGCGTATTTTAAATCCCCGGGAGTAATTTCAGCAACCAGTTTTGCCAGAAAGCCCCGCAGGGGATCAAGCAGTTCCTGGCTGTGGAGAGCCTGGCGATCCAGCTGGTTGTAAACGGCCTGCATCACCTTGGGGTGACGGTGGCCCACATTGTAAATGCCGTAACCCCCAAGACAATCAATATATTCCTTGCCGTATACATCGGTGAAGGTTGAACCCTGATCGCTCCACTCCACCGAGGTGTAATCCGTGGATACCGATTTTCTGTATTCAAGAAAACCGGGGTTTACATGCTCACTGAAAGCTTCCACGGCGGCTTTGACAACCCAATCCTTTTCTTCCCGGGTAAGCTCCTTCTTGGCTATAAGCTCAAGGTACATTTGTGATTCTTTGATAACTTCCGAATACTTCTCCAAACAAACTACCCCCTAAATTATTGTTTTTGCGCGTGAGGCTTTATTAATTGACCTGCCCGCAAGACCCGACGCACGTAACACCGGGAACATTCCCCACCTTAAATTACGTCCCCTTTCCTTTTCCCCCCAAGCCGGCTTCCACCGGCAAGCAAGTCCAGGGAGGGATGATTTTGAAAAAAAAGCACCTCAACAGGTTCACCTGGAACCCGTTTTAGGCGCCGTTGCCGGTTCATCCTCCGTTGGATTAAATATTGTCTCGGATATATAACCGTAAAAACATTGCAGGGGTAAAAAGCTTCGTGCCTTTGACCCCTAAAGAGATGCAACTAATATACCTGTTAGCCGTAAACAAAGAAAAAACCCGCCATGTATACAGAATACTTTTGTAAATCAAATTATTTTACCAATATCAGTAATTTATTCCCTTTTAACCGGACATGGGAATGACCATAAATTTCAAATATCTCCTTTCAAATCCAATGGTAATTGCCATTCCGCCAAAGGAAAAGCAGTCCCGGCCGGATTAATATCAATAATGAGAAAAAACAAACCCCATTTCTTTTTCACATCGGCAAATAGCAAATCCAGACATTTATTCTCATTATTGACACGCCTAATCTCGCCCCTGAGAAATGCGACAGGGGACGGTTCTCGGGTGTCGCAAAAATTAAATTATTCAAGCAAGCAAGGAATTTAAGCTTAACGAAAAGGAGTGTCCCCTAACATGCGTTGGGGGACACTCCTTCGAAAATTGTTAAACCCTGGTGCTCAGGAGTCAGCACGAGAGAACGGTTTATCTCACTGAAATATTCTGAATGCCTGAATAGCAACAAACAATAATGAATTTAGACAATATAACAAAATGTTAAAACGCAGGAATTCAGGCAGCCTAAGAAGGTGTGTCCCCTTACCTTAGTCGCGGTTTACAAAGATTCTGGGCACCCTGGCGCCTACCATGCACACTATTTCGTAATTTATGGTTCCGATCTTATCGGCAACCTCTTCCACCGGCAGGACACTCCCTTCCTGGATGCCGAAAAGCACTGCTTCCTCTCCGGGCAGAACGTCCTCAATATGCCCCACGTCGACCATTAACTGGTCCATGCATACCCTGCCGATTACCGGGGCCCTCCGGCCCTTTATCATCACCTCTCCCCGGGAGGACAGGGAACGGGGATAGCCGTCGGCATAGCCGGCGGACAGGGTGGCAATCAGCGTGGGCCCGCCGGTTGTATAAGTACAGCCGTAACTTACATTGAATCCCGGCGGCACTCTTTTTACCAATGCCACCGAGGTTTTAAAACTCATGGCCGGCCGCAGGTCTATTTTTCCTTGATCCACATCGGCGGAAGGATACAATCCATAAAGAACTATACCCGGCCGGACCATATCAAGGTGGGTTTCCGGGTATTCAATTACAGCCGCGCTATTGGCACAGTGCCTTACAGGTATAACAAGACCTTCCCTGGACAGGCAGCCGAGTATTTCCATGAATTGCTCAAACTGCCGCAGGGTATAACCTCTCTCTGAACTGTCCGACGATGCAAAATGCGTGTAAATGCCCTCCACGTCCAGGCCGGGCATGCGGGCGACCTGGAGAATATCCGCCACAGCCTGATTATTCCCGCAGACAAAGCCTATACGTCCCATTCCCGTGTCCACCTTTATATGCACCGGCAGCCTGACACCCCTGCTCCGGCACTCCCGGTCAAGTATTCGCGCATACTGCAGTGAAAATACAGTCTGGGTGAGGCCGCCATCTATTATTTCAGCAAAACTATCCGGCGGGGTATAACCCAAAACCAGCACCGGAACATTTATACCCGCCCTGCGCAGCATGGTTCCCTCCGAAGCCCTGGCCACCGCCAGCCGGGCGGCGCCATTGGCCAGAGCCGTTCCGGCCACTTCAACCATTCCGTGCCCGTAACCATTGGCCTTGACCACCGCCATAATTTTTGCCCCGGGGGAGGTAATTCTTCTTATTTCCTTTACATTATGGGCAATTGCCCCTAAATCCACTTCCGCCCAGATGGAATGACCATTCATGCTCTAAACACCTCTGCCTCCATTTCACGAAGAACCTCCGGCAACGCCAGCAGTATATCCCCGGCCAGCAGTCCCATCATGCCTTTCCGGGCCGCGGCCCTGTCGCCGGCAAATCCGTGCAGGTATACGCCGGCGGCAGCCGCCCTTTCCGGACTCAGCCCCTGGGCCAGTAAACCTGCGATTATACCGGTAAGAACGTCCCCGCTGCCTCCGGCAGCCATACCCGGATTACCGGTGGAATTCACGTATACGTTACCGCCGGGGGCCGCCACCAGTGACGGTGCGCCTTTCAAAACCAGCACCGACTGCCACAGGGAAGAATATTTCTCCGCGCCGGCCAGCCTGTCACGGGCAATGTCGGCGGTACTCAACCCGGTCAGACGGGCCATTTCCCCCGGGTGAGGCGTAAGCACCAGGGGCGCCCCGGCCTTTTTAAATATATCCGTATGCCCGGCCAGGGCATTTAGCCCATCCGCGTCAAGCACACAGGGAGCGGATATTTTCCCCAGCAGTTCCCTTACCAGGCGCGCAGTTCCCGGATTGGTGGAAAGGCCCGGGCCCAGGGCCAAAACATCCGCCTTATCCAGCAGTGACATGATTACCGGCAGGGCCTCCGGGGACAGGGACTGGCTTTTTTCCTGGGGCAGAGGATATGTCATCACCTCTGTCAGTTTGGTTTCCACTATTTGATGCAGGCCTTCCGGCACGGCCAGGGTTACCAGTCCCGCGCCGGTTCTGGCGGCAGCCTCCGCCGCGAGGCAGGCCGCCCCGGTCATGCCGGCTGAACCTGCCACCACCAGAACACTTCCGTAATTACCTTTATGTGAATCGGCAGCTCTGCCGGGAAGCCAGCCCCGCACCATTTTCCTTCCCAGCAGGTGCCTTTTCAGCCCGTCATTCCCGAGCAGCGCCGGAGGTATGGAAATATCGGCAATTTTTATTTTTCCGGCGCAGCCGGCCCCGGGGTGAAAAAGCAGCCCGAGCTTGGGCAAGCCGAAGGTGACTGTGGCGCCGGCCCTGATGCAGGCTCCGTTGACCTTTCCGGTATCCGCCTCAACACCCGAAGGAATATCCACCGATACCACCGGTTTGCCCCCGGCGTTAACGGCTTCCATTACCCTGCCCGCCAAATCGTTTACTTTGCCTCTAAATCCCGTTCCGTAAATAGCATCCACCACTAAATCAGTTTCAGCCAAAAATAGCCGGACGGGGTCAAATTCACTGTCCTGGGTTATAGAATAAACATCCTGCCCCATATTAATCCAAATGTTAAAATTGACCGCGGCATCCCCGGTTATTTCCTCCGGTCTGGCCAGCAGCAGCACCTTTACCCGCGCCCCGCTGTTATGCAGGTGCCGCGCAGCCACCAAGCCGTCGCCGCCGTTATTACCCTTTCCGGCAAATATGGTTACAACCCTGTCCCGGACATTTCCCAGCATAGCCCTCACGGCATTTGCCACATGCAGCCCGGCGTTTTCCATCAATACAACCCCTGGAATGCCGTACCGGTTTATGGCTGCCAGGTCAATCTCCCTCATTTCCCGTGCTGTTGCGATACGCAAAATCCATTCCCCCCTTTAAAGCAACCGCGAATGCCACAGCCCTGCCCCGGTCGTGGCTCAAACTAAGCAGCACGGCAGTTACGCCAGCCGCCCCGGCCAGTTCCACAGCCCGCCCGGCAAGTTTTACCTCCGGAGCCCCGGAGGGTGTGCCGCAAACCTCCACGTCAGTCCACCTGCACCCTGCCAGGCCTGTACCCAGGGCCTTCAGTACAGCTTCCTTGGCGGCAAACCGCGCTGCGTAACAGGGGTAGGGGTCCTTGCGGGAGGAGCAAAGACCGGTTTCGGCAGCGGTGTATACCCTGTTCAAAAACCTGAATCCATATCTATTCACCGCTTTTTCAATTCTCTCAATTTCTATTATATCCGTGCCTATTCCCAGCACCAAAACAATACACCCTCCCAACTGCCGCGATTTTTGTTAGACACCGGCTAACAGGGTTTCTCCACGAAGAATGAAAAACCTGCCATAAATTTTACTCTTATACAAAAGGCGCATCCCCCGGCCTTAAAAAAAGAACTGCCCCTACCAGGCAGTTTCTCTTTATTGATTCTATACCGTTCCTTCAGTTAAAGCTTAAATATTTTCCATTACAACTGTAAATCGTTATTGCTTTCAAATTTACCGGTTAATTTAAAATTAACCCACTGGGGAAAGGAAACACCGGAACTGGCAAAAAACTCGCTTTCCTGGGCACGCTGGCTATCCTTTTTTTTGAGGAAATCCTTAACAGCCTTACGGGTCAGCTGATAGAGCTTTTCGTCCACCAGTTCCTCCTCCATCAGTAAAACCCTCAGGGCAAGGTTCTCCTCTTCCACTATTTTCAGCCGGCTAAACATTTCTATGAGCATCAGCCGGGTTACGTCCTCATCCAGCTTGCGGTTGACATCTCCCAGCAGCGACCATATTTTTTTATCGCTGAGCATATCCCAGACAACCTGCAAATTAACCACTCCTAATACATATCATGCCAATAGTGTAACATGTTGGAGGGTTAATTATACTAAATTTTGGAGTACGTTTATTGTTTTTTCAATGTGTTTTTCAACACTCTCCTAGAACCCCAGTATTTTTCTGAGCTTTTTGGCCTGCGCCCTGCTTACCGGGACCTCACTGTTTTCCTTATCCTCCACCACCAAATTGTAGGTTCCGTTGAAAAACGGGACTATCTCCTTAACCTTGTGCAAATTTACCAGATAGCAGCGGTGGGTTCTGAAAAAAATGGAGGAATTCAGCCTGGCTTCCAGTTCCTTGAGGGTGAATCTGGTGAAAAGCTTGTCTGAAAATGTTTTGATATATATATAATCCTGTTCAGTAAAGGCGAAGAAAATATCCGATTCCGCCACCAGCACTGTTTTACCCTGTTTTTCAGCAGGAATACGGTCAATTTTAATCTGCCCCTGGCCGGCGGGTGTCCCCGGTGGCCGCTGGTCCGCCTCGGGAATGGCATTATCCTGGGCAGCGGCGGCGGCTTCGCCCCCTGCCGCGCTCTCCTGGGTTATCTTTACCACCTTGTCAATGGCCTTTTTCAATCGCCCGTGCTCCACCGGCTTCAGCAAATAGTCCACGGCATTGACCTCAAAGGCCTGAACCGCGTAGTCATCGTAGGCGGTAACGAATATAATGTGCGGTTGCCTGGGAAGTTCCTGTATGGCGGCACCCAACTCCAGACCGGTCATCCCCGGCATGGAAATATCCAGGAAAAGCACCTGGTAGTCCAGGGCTTTGATTAAAGCCAGGGCCTCCTGGGCGTTGGCAGCCTCACCCACTATTTCAATATTGTCAAAACTGCTCAGGGCAAAACGCAGTTCCTGTCTGGCCGGATATTCATCGTCCACTATTAGCGCTTTCAGCTTCATCTTTTTCAATTAACCTCCTTATCAGATGATTTACAGACCAGCGGTATTCTGAATTGAATTGACGTTCCCTGTCCGGGAGTGCTCTCTATCTTCAGGCCGTATTCATCCCCAAATAACCCCTTAAGCCTTTCATGAACATTGGACATACCCACGCCATTTCCGGATCCAAAACCGGGCTTGAGCACCAGAGGCACCTTCTCAGGCGGAATACCCACGCCATTGTCCCTTATTTCAAAGAATATCTCTTCCTCTTCCTCCAAAAAAGCCCTTATCCACACCGTACCCTGCCCCTCCTTGGGCTGAATACCATGCTTAATCGCGTTTTCTACCAGGGGCTGTATAGTCAGAACCGGCACCTGATAATCATAAAGGTCTTCATCCAACTCCCTGATAATTTTAATTTTATCCCGGAAACGGGCCTTTTCTAAAATAATATAGGTGTTCAGGTATTCAATCTCTTCTCTCAACGAGTTAAAATAGCCGTGCCTTTTCAAGGCGTGGCGGAAAAATGCCGCCAGCCGTATCAATAGTCTCCGGGCTGTTTCCGGCTTGGTACGGCTAAACATAATAATAGTATTTAAGGTGTTGAATAAAAAGTGCGGATTGATTTGCGACTGCAGGGCGTCAAGTTCCGCCTTGGTTACAAGTTGAGCCTGTCTGTCCAGCTGCGCCAATTCCATCTGCAGGCTCAGCAGCTGAGCGACTCCCTCAACCAGTTTCACCACACTGGGGGATACATCCTCCTGTTTGGTTTGATAAAGCTTTACCGTACCCGCCACTTCACCCTTTAGTTTAAGCGGCGCAATCACGGCGGATTCGAGGGGACAATTTTTTTGGGGACAGCTTAATCCGTACCTGCTCTGAATTATTTTCAATTCTCCCGTGGCCAGAACCGACTTGGTGGCATCAGTCATTATGGGCCCACCCGCCTTGTGGTGATCAGACCCCGCCCCGATATATGCCAGAACCCTTTCATTGTCGGTTATGGCCACCGCCGCCACGTCTGTAAGTTTTCGAATAATTTCGGCTGTTTTATTGGCGGTCTCCATATTCAGACCCTGCCTGAGATAAGGAAGGGTCTCATTGGCGATGCGCAGGGTAGGCTCCAGGGGATGTTCCTCCAATTGCCCCATCCTGCAGCTCTCTTTAAGATAAAATATTAATAACAAGGCAGAAACAAAACTGGCGCCAAGCATAACCAAACCGGCGACATTACCGGGCAGCTTCAGCCACACGACCGCTCCCAGGGCGGCGGCGTTAACGGGCAGCCACCTTACGGCGACGCCAAGGAATAAATCCCTGTTCAAGAAAAGTCATCCTCCGCAGATAGAAATATCCTAAATATTCTGACATTCTTCAGAATATTCGACATACTAATAAACGAATCCTTTAAACAGTACAATACCATATTGTTTAGAAAAGTAAAGTAAATAAATAAAGGCAAAGGATTTTAACCATTTGCCCCAACACGTTTATAGTTTTCAACAATCC
>NZ_BFAV01000004.1 GCF_002933875.1 Desulfocucumis palustris
AATCACTCCCATCGCCATAGAGGAAGGTTTGCGTTTCGCCATTCGTGAGGGCGGCCGTACCGTGGGCGCGGGTGTGGTTACCTCCATTATTGAGTAAATTTTCGCCCCTAATAAATGGTCTTTTGCCAATTGTCAGCAGGTAAGAAAGAGGGAATCTTTGAGACCCCCGGATTTCCCGGCTAAAGTCAAAAGCGGGAGAGGATTTTTTCCACCTCCCGCCTCAGTATGATTGCTTGCCTCTGAAATTTGCTATGATGGCGAAGGGAGGTTAAAAGTATTGAAGAGTCAAAAAATACGAATCAGGCTTAAAGCCTATGATCATAACATGCTGGATCAGTCGGCCCAAAAAATAGTGGAGACGGCTAAGAGAACAGGCGCTTCGGTGGCAGGCCCGATACCGCTGCCCACCGAAAAGAACATCTATACCATACTGCGCTCACCCCATGTTAACAAGGACTCCCGGGAGCAGTTCGAAATGAGGACCCACAAACGCCTCATAGACATACTGGAGCCCACTCCCAAAACGGTGGACGCTTTGATGCGGCTGGATCTGCCGGCGGGTGTGGATATTGAAATCAAGCTGTGATTAAAAAGCGCAGGTTATGGGCATTAGCAGTAAAGAGTCTTCTAAAATAATAATCCGACGGATAGGTAGTAGATCGTGTTCCGAAAAGCAAAGTTCACTGCGGGAGGATAAGCGTGAACCGCTAGCTTTCGGCCGGCACTGGAGGTGCAGGAAATGAAAAAAGGAATTCTCGGCAGAAAAGTCGGCATGACCCAGCTGTTCACCGATGCGGGTCTGGCTGTGCCGGTTACCGTTATAGAAGCCGGTCCCTGCTTCGTGGTACAAAAGAAAACTCCGGAGCGGGACGGATACGGCGCTGTTCAGGTGGGTTTCGGGGAGAAAAGGGAAAGACTTTTCAACAAACCTATAAAAGGGCACTTTTCCAAAGCTGGTGTTCGCCCTTTAAGATTTTTAAAAGAATTTAGGCTGGATGATTTCGACAGCTATCAGGTGGGCCAGGAAATTAAAGCGGACCTTTTTGCAACCGGTGAGAAGGTTGACGTTACCGGAACCTCAAAAGGGCGCGGTTTTTCCGGCGGTATCAAACGCCACGGCTTCCACCGCGGACCCATGGCCCACGGCTCGAAATATCACCGGCGCCCGGGTTCCCTGGGAGCCAAGGGACCGGCCAGGGTCTTTAAAGGCCGGAAACTTCCGGGGCATTACGGTGCCGAGAGGGTTACCGTGCAAAACCTGGAAGTGGTAAGGGTTGACCCGGAACGCAACTTACTGGCGCTAAAAGGTGCCGTACCCGGCCCCAAGGGCAGCCTGGTGGTTATCAAAAATAGCGTCAAGGCCATGCAATAGCGGCGGTGCGTAAAGGAGGGAACTAATATGCCTAAAGTTGCTTTATATAACATCAGTGGGGACCAGGTGGGAGAAATTGAATTAAACGACAGCGTTTTCGGAGTCCCCGTTCACCGCTCCGTGATGCACGATGCCGTTGTGGCCTATCTGGCCGGGTTGAGGCGTGGCACCCATGACACGAAAACCCGGGCGGAGGTTTCCGGCGGAGGCAAAAAGCCCTGGCGCCAAAAAGGCACCGGCAGGGCCAGGCACGGCAGCATACGCTCACCCATCTGGCGGGGGGGCGGCATTGTGTTCGGTCCCCATCCCAGGGACTACAGCATCAGGTTGCCCAAAAAGGTAAGAAGGCTGGCCATTAAATCGGCACTCTCCTCCAAGGTTGAGGAAGGGAACATTCTGGTTCTGGACGATTTAAAAATGGAACAGCCCAAAACCAGGGAAATGGCCCGTATACTGAATAACCTCAAAATCGATAAAAAAGCCCTGGTGGTAATTGCCGGCAATGACGAGAACGTGGTAAAATCCGCCCGGAACATTCCCGGGATTAAGCCTGTTGCTGCCAGCTGGCTCAATGTTTACGACATACTGGCGCACAATACCCTGGTAATAACCAGGGACGCGGTGTCCAGGGTCGAGGAGGTGCTGGCACAGTGAACAATCCGCGGGATATACTGAAGAGACCGGTGGTTACCGAGAAGAGCATGGCCCTGCAGGGGGAGAATAAATATACCTTTATTGTGGCCCTTAATTCCAACAAGGTTGAAATAAAAAAAGCAGTGGAAGAACTGTTCAAGGTTAAGGTGGAAAAGGTCCGCACCATGCGTTATAAAGGAAAACTCCGCCGGGTCAGAAACGTGCTGGGCAGAACCCCGGACTATAAGAAAGCAATTGTTACCCTAAAAGAGGGCGACAAGATAGAGCTGTTTGAAGGAGTATAGAACCGGCCTGCCAATTCAGTCGCCGGGCCCCAGGACGTCGGAATCAATTAATACCTGATGTATCTGGTGTTAGCGGCGGCGGCATGGGGCAGGAATATAAGGAGGTAATAGAAGGTGGCTATCAAGAAATTCAAGCCCACCTCGCCGGGCCGCCGGTTCGTCACCGTTTCGGCATTTGATGAAATTACCACCGACAAGCCTGAAAAATCTCTGGTGGAGTCCCTGAATAAATCAGGAGGGCGTAACTCCGGGGGCAGGTTGACGGTAAGGCACCGCGGTGGCGGACATAAAAGAAAGTATAGAATTATCGATTTCAAAAGGGATAAAGACGGGATTTTAGGGAAAGTGGCCACCATTGAGTATGATCCCAACCGTTCCGCCAGAATCGCCCTGCTGAACTATGCGGATGGTGAAAAGCGCTATATCCTGGCGCCTCTTGGCCTTGAGGTGGGAATGACCATTGTTTCGGGCCCGGATGCCGATATTAAGGTGGGGAATGCACTGCCCCTGAGGAATATACCGGTGGGCACCATGATCCATAATATAGAAATGTATCCCAACGGCGGAGGCCAACTGGTACGTTCCGCGGGTACCTCGGCCCAATTGATGGCCAAGGAAGGAAAGTACGCCAACATCCGCATGCCTTCAGGTGAAATGAGGCTGCTGCTGCAAGACTGCCGGGCCACCATTGGCCAGGTGGGCAATGTGGATCATGAGAACATTACCATCGGTAAAGCCGGCCGCAAGCGCTGGATGGGCATCCGGCCGACGGTTAGAGGCGTTGTCATGAACCCTGTGGACCACCCGCACGGTGGTGGCGAAGGCCGCTCCCCCATTGGCCGGAACCCGGTAACACCATGGGGTAAACCTGCGCTGGGCGCGCGTACAAGGAAGAAAAAGCCCAGTGACAAGCTAATCGTAAAACGGCGGACCAGATAGCGGGTCGCCGGTATTGGGCTAGTCCGTAATATAACACCTGCGTTTCCTATTATGGAGCGAAAGGAGGCTAATACATGGGCCGTTCCCTTAAAAAAGGGCCGTACTGCGACGATAAACTTTTAAAAAAGATACAGGATATGAACGACAAAGGAGATAAGCGGGTAATCAAAACATGGTCCCGCAGGTCTACCATATTTCCCGAAATGATCGGCCATACCCTGGCCGTGCACGATGGACGGAAACACATCCCGGTATATGTTACCGAGGACATGGTGGGTCATAAACTGGGAGAGTTTGCCCCTACCAGGATGTTCAGGGGCCACGGGGGCCACACCGAGAGGTCCACTGCATTAAAGTAAGCGCGTGACAAGGGGGTATAGCAATGGCAGAGAATGCTGAGGCAAAGGCAATAGCCAGATATATCCGTATTTCCCCGCGCAAGGTGCGCCAGGTGGTGGACCTGATCCGGGGTAAGGACGTACGTGAAGCTCTGGCCATTCTCAAATACACGCCTAAAAGGGCGTCCAGTCCGGTGGCGAAGGTGGTCAAATCAGCCGCCGCCAACGCGGAACACAACTACGAAATGGATAAGGATAACCTGTATGTGGCCGAATGTTTCGTGGACCAGGGTCCGACTATCAAGCGCTTCCAGGCCAGGGCCATGGGACGGGCGGATGTGTTGCGGAAACGAACCAGCCACATTACCGTGGTGGTCAAAGAAAAAACGGCTAAATAAAGGAGGGTTAGCGTGGGGCAAAAAGTACATCCTAAAGGGCTGCGGATCGGCATAATTAAGGATTGGGAAGGCAAATGGTTTGCAGGAAAGAAGGATTTTTCCACCCTCCTGGTTGAGGATGTTAAAATCCGTAAATATATCAAGAAAAGACTTTACCAGGCGGGTATTTCCAGGATTCAAATTGAAAGAGCCGCCAACAGGGTTAAAATAACCATTCATACCGCCAAGCCCGGCATTGTTATTGGCAGGGGCGGCACAGAGGTGGAAAGCCTGCGGAAAACTCTGGAGCAGATTACCAGCAAGCAGGTTCACGTTAATATTGCCGAGATAAAGGTTCCGGAACTGGACGCGCAGCTGGTGGCGGAAAACGTGGCGGCACAAATCGAAAAGAGGACGGCGTTCCGCAGGGCCATGAAGCAGGCTGTGTCCCGCTCCATGAAGTCCGGGGCCAAGGGAATCAAAATAGCCTGCGGCGGCAGGCTGGCCGGAGCTGAAATCGCCCGCTCCGAGTGGTACAGCGAAGGCAAGGTTCCCCTGCACACACTGCGGGCGGATATTGATTACGGCACCGCGGAAGCCAACACCACCTATGGCAAGATTGGCATTAAAGTCTGGGTTTACAAAGGAGAAGTACTGCCGGAAGCAAAGGCCAGGCCCGCTGCCGGTCAAGGAGGCGAATAGGCTCAAATGCTTATACCTAAGAGGGTTAAATACCGTAAACAGCACCGCCCGGAGCTCACTGGAAAAGCCAAGGGCGGCACCGATATAAGTTTCGGCGAGTTCGGCCTGCAAGCCCTTGAGGCTGCCTGGATAACCAGCAGGCAGATTGAGGCGGCCCGTATCGCCATGACCCGTTATATTAAGCGGGGCGGAAAAGTTTGGATAAGAATATTTCCTGACAAGCCCATTACCCAGAAACCGGCTGAGACCAGGATGGGAAGCGGCAAGGGCGCTCCCGAGTACTGGGTGGCGGTGGTTAAACCTGGCAGAATTATGTTCGAGCTGGCGGGTGTTAGTGAAGAAATTGCCAAGGAGGCAATGCGTTTAGCGTCTCACAAATTGCCCATCAAGACGAAGTTTGTTAAACGCGGGGAAGTAGGTGAGGCAAATGAAGGCTAAAGAGCTCAGGGATATGACAGACGAGGAACTGAACAAGAAAATAGCCGATTCCAAGGATGAGCTTTTTAAATTAAGGTTCCGGCTGGCTACCGGACAGTTGGATAATCCCATGCGGCTCAGGGAAGTGCGCCGTAGTATTGCCCGGGCGAAGACCGTTCAACGCCAGAGGGAACTGGGAATCCGGCAGGCTTAAGCCAACTAAGGAGGTAGTTTCAGTGGAAGGCCGCAACTTGCGAAAGACCCGTACTGGTCACGTGGTCAGCGATAAAATGGATAAAACAGTGGTAGTGGCAGTGGAAACCCTGGTCAGGCATCCACTGTACCAGCGCACCGTAAGGCAAACAAAAAAATTCAAGGCCCATGACGAAGAGAATTCCTGCCGCATCGGTGATAAGGTAAGGATAATGGAAACCAGACCCCTCTCCAAGGATAAACGCTGGAGGATTGTGGAGATACTGGAACGGGCCGAGCAGATTTAATTCCCTTTTTCAATTTCAGCGTTTGGCTGGCCTTAAAAAGGCATAGGCTATTGCCGTCGCCGAAGGGAGGTTAATGAGACATGATTCAGGTGCAAACCGTTCTAAAGGTGGCCGATAATACAGGTGCCCGCAAACTAATGTGCATTAAGGTGCTGGGCGGATCCCTGCGCCGCTACGCCAGTGTGGGGGACATAATTGTATGTGCCGTTAAGGAAGCCACGCCTGGCGGCGTTGTTAAGAAGGGCGATGTGGTGAAATGTGTTGTGGTGCGGACTGTAAAGGAAGTGCCCCGCCCGGACGGATCCTATATTAAATTTGACGAGAATGCAGCGGTGGTCATCAAGGATGATAAAAGTCCCAGGGGTACCCGTATATTCGGGCCTGTGGCCAGGGAACTGCGTGACCGTGATTTCATGAAAATAGTATCGCTGGCGCCCGAAGTGCTGTAAGCTTTAAAGAGCAGGGCGATATATTTCCGGTGACCGGAAAGCTTTAAGCATCGGGTAAGGATTATAAATTTCCTAACAGGCGACCGGTATCTGACACCCGGCGTTCGCTCAAGGGAGGTGCAAAATATGCCCAAGGTTCACGTCAGAACAGGAGACACAGTTATGGTTGTTTCCGGCAAGAACAAAGGTAAGAAGGGTAAAGTGGTTTCCGTGGAGCCGGATAAAAGCCGTGTAATAGTTGAAGATATAAATGTGGTAAAGCGCCATACCAAGCCCACGCAGAAAATGCCCCAGGGCGGTATTGTGGAAAAGGAAGCGCCTATTCACAGTTCAAACGTAATGCTTTACTGCAATAAATGCAATAAACCGACCAGAATCAAGAAAAAGCTTCTGGAGGATGGAAAGAAAGTCAGGGAATGCAGAAATTGCGGCGAAGTGCTGGGGTAATTGGTAAACAGGTAATGGGACACGGACCTTCTTTGATACCATCTGTGAGTAAAAGGGGACTTCCTAAAACCGGGATGTTCCGTTTCGGAAGGAGGGAATTTTGGTGTCAAGGCTGAAGGAAAAATATCAACAGCAGGTTGTGGAAGCCATGATGAAGAAATTCAGCTATAAAAACATCATGGAGGTACCCAAACTGGAAAAAGTAGTGGTTAACATGGGTGTGGGAGAAGCCATACAAAACAGCAAGGCAATGGATTCCGCCGTGGGCGACCTTATTATCATTACCGGTCAGCGCCCTGTGGTTACCAAGGCGAAGAAATCCATAGCCGCCTTTAAACTGCGCCAGGGAATGAAAATAGGCTGCAAGGTAACCCTTAGAGGGGAGCGTATGTACCACTTCGTGGATAAACTGTTCAGTATCGCCCTGCCGAGGGTGCGTGACTTCAGGGGCGTATCCCCCAAATCCTTTGACGGCAGGGGCAACTATAGCATGGGTGTAAAAGAGCAGTTAATCTTTCCGGAGATTGAATACGATAAAATAGACAAGGTTCGGGGTATGGATATAATTTTTGTTACCACGGCCCGTACCGACGAAGAAGCCAGGGAGTTATTGAGGCTAATGGGCATGCCCTTCAGGGCGGCTTAATCAAAAGACTATAGCAGCTACGGCATTAAATTAAAAAGATGACAAGGTTATCTGGTTTGGTTTGGGACGACGGGAACATTAAACCGCAACTGCGATTCCCGGTAAAGGGATTGTATTTCCTTCAAAGGAGGGGAGACGGTGGCAAAAAAATCAATGATCAACAGATGCGCGCGCGACCCCAAGTTTCTAGTGCGTAAATACAATAGATGCAAGCTTTGTGGGCGGCCCCACGCTTATATGCGTAAATTCGGGATATGCAGAATTTGTTTCAGGGAACTATCCTACCGCGGAGAAATTCCAGGCGTGCGCAAGGCCAGCTGGTAATCTGGAAGGAGGTTGTATCGCATGGTCATGACAGATCCCGTGGCCGACTTCTTGACACGCATTCGTAATGCCAATACGGTTTATCATGATAGAATCGAAGCCCCGGCCTCCAAGATGAAAAAGGCTATTGCCGACATTCTCAAGGAAGAGGGCTTTATCAAGGATTGCGAATATGTGGCGGACGGCAAGCAGGGTGTTATCAGGGTGTATTTAAAATACGGCCCCAACAAGGAAAGAATTATTACTGGAATTAAAAGAATCAGCAAGCCGGGACTGAGGGTTTACGCCCGCAAGGACGCCGTTCCCAAGGTTCTGGGGGGCCTCGGAGTGGCCGTTATATCCACCTCCAAGGGATTAATGTCCGACAAGCAGGCCAGGAAACATGGTCTGGGTGGAGAAGTAGTTTGCTACGTTTGGTAATAAGGCAACAGTTACCGATGCCAGACTGATGCAAAATAGAAATACAACTACCGGAACCTGACGTTCAATCGTCCGCTGTTCCGGAACAGGGAGGTGCAGGCATGTCCAGAATCGGTAAACAGCCCATTCCCCTGCCCCAGGGTGTAGAAGTTCAGATAGACGGCAACACGGTCAGGGTTAAAGGACCAAAGGGCAAGCTGGAAAGGGACTTTCACCGGGATATAATTATTCGTGTTGAAGACGGCAAGCTGGTGGTGGAGAGACCCTCCGACATCGCACTGCATAAATCGCTGCATGGCTTGAGCCGCACATTGCTGGATAATATGGTTACCGGTGTAACCAAGGGATTTGAAAAGAACCTTGAATTAAACGGAGTTGGCTACAAGGCATCCAAGC
Organism: Desulfocucumis palustris; assembly: GCF_002933875.1. GTDB lineage: Bacteria > Bacillota > Desulfotomaculia > Desulfotomaculales > Desulfocucumaceae > Desulfocucumis > Desulfocucumis palustris. Next base: position 8,266 of record NZ_BFAV01000004.1, read on the forward strand.
AGGGTAATAAACTGGTGCTGGCAGTTGGATATTCCCACCCGGTGGAAATAACTCCGCCGGAAGGACTTGAAATAGAAGTTCCCGCCGCCACCAAGGTTGTGGTGAAAGGCACCGACAAGGAAAAAGTCGGCGCCCTGGCGGCTAACATCAGGGCCATCAGAGAGCCGGAGCCCTACAAGGGCAAAGGTATTAAGTATGAAGGCGAACGCATTCGCCGCAAGGTGGGCAAGGCTGGCGGCAAGGGCAAGAAGTAGGGCGAAGGAGTTGAAATACGGTGATTAATAAACCCGACCGTAATAAACTGCGGGCCAAACGGCAAGGCCGGGTGCGCAATAAAATATTCGGCACCACCCAACGCCCGAGGTTGAACGTCTTCCGCAGTATAAACAATATTTATGCTCAAATAATTGATGATGAAAAGGGTATTACCCTGGTATCGGCATCAACTTTATCCCCTGAGCTGAAGGGCAAGGTTTCCGGCGGCAACAGGGAGGCCGCAAAGGCTGTGGGTGGACTTATAGCCCAAAAGGCCGTGGAAAAAGGGGTTAATCGGGTGGTTTTTGACCGGGCCGGTTACATCTATCACGGCAGAATTAAAGAACTGGCAGATGCCGCCAGGGAAGGCGGACTGGTGTTCTAATTGAATACGGGTATTTAAGGAGGGAAGCTGGTGTCCAGGATTGACGCTGGAAAACTGGAGTTAACCGAAAAGGTAGTATATATTAACCGCGTGGCCAAGGTAGTAAAAGGCGGCCGGAGGTTTAGCTTTTCCGCACTGGTGGTGGTGGGCGACGGCAACGGGCACGTAGGCTCGGGTCTTGGCAAGGCGGGCGAGGTACCCGAAGCCATTCGCAAAGGTATTGAGGACGCTAAGAAGAACATGATCAGCGTTCCTCTTTCCGGCACCACAATTCCCCACGAGGTGACCGGTGTTTTTGGAGCAGGCAAGGTTCTGATGAAACCGGCCGCCCCCGGGACCGGCGTTATAGCCGGGGGGCCGGTGCGGGCCATACTGGAACTGTCAGGGGTGCGGGACATACTTACCAAATCCCTGGGCTCCAACAATGCAAATAATATGGTTCACGCCACCATGACGGCCTTGAAAAACCTGAAAACCCCGCAGGAAGTGGCCCGTCTAAGGGGTAAAACAGTGGAAGAACTACTGGGTTAGGGGTGATAACGTGGCAAAGCTTAAAATTACCCTGATCAGGAGTCTAATCGGAAAAACAGAAAAGCAGCGGGTAACTGTCCGCACGCTGGGACTGGGGAAGTTGAACAGCTCGGTTATTCAGGAAGACAATCCGCAGATTAGAGGAATGATCAATAAAGTATCCCACCTTATTAAGGTGGAGGAAGCTTAAGGAGGTGCAACCAGTGGTCCAGTTAAACGAATTGGGGCCCAACAAGGGCGCTCGTAAAAAACCTACCCGGAAAGGGCAGGGGATTGGTTCGGGACTTGGAAAAACCGCGGGCCGGGGGCATAAGGGCCAGAAAGCCCGGTCGGGTGGTGGTGTGCGCCCCGGGTTTGAAGGCGGGCAAATGCCGCTGCAAAGGCGTATGCCCAAGCGCGGATTTACCAATGCCCCTTTCAAAAAAGAGATTATTGCCGTTAATCTGGATGCTTTAAACCGCTTTGAGACAGGTTCGGTTATAACCATCGATACCTTGCTGGAAGCAGGATTAATCAAAAAAATAGGGGACGGAGTAAAAATTCTGGGCAACGGCGAAATCACCAAAGCATTGACAGTTCAGGCCAATGCCTTCAGCAAATCGGCGGCGGATAAGATCGCTGCTGCTGGTGGCAAAGCCGAGGTGGTTTAAATGCTTGACTCACTAAAAAATGCTTTAAAAATAGATGAGCTGAGACGTAAAATAATGTTTACCCTGGGGATGATATTCGTCTTCAGGCTGGGGGCGCACCTCCCTGTGCCCGGCGTCAACGCCCAGGTTTTTGCAGATCTGGTGAACAGCAATGCCCTGTTTGGTTTTTTTGACGTTATTTCCGGCGGTTCTTTTAAGAGATTCTCCATATTTGCCATGAGTATTACACCGTATATTAACGCGTCCATCATAATGCAGCTTTTAACGGTGGTTATACCAAAGCTGGAAAGACTGGCCAAAGAAGGGGAAGAGGGCCGGAAGAAAATTACCCAGTACACCCGCTACCTGACGGTGGTGCTGGCCTTTATCCAGGCCATAGGCACCAGTGTGGCGCTGAGAAACGCTCTGATTCATCCCACAGTATGGCATTACCTGCTGGTGGCAATCACCATTACCGCCGGCACCACACTGCTTATGTGGATTGGTGAGCAGATTACCGAGAAGGGCATAGGAAACGGAATATCACTGATAATATTTGCGGGAATTGTATCAAGGCTTCCCGGTGCCTTTGCGAATATCGTGGAATATCTGAGGGCGGGCACCATCAATATTTTCAGTGTTTTACTGCTGGTTGTTATCGGCACGGTGGTGATTGCCTGCATCGTCATTGTTCAGCAGGGTCAGCGCAGGATTCCGGTACAATATGCCAAACGCGTGGTGGGACGCAGGGTTTACGGCGGTCAGTCCACGCATTTACCCTTAAGGGTTAATCAGGCAGGTGTTATTCCTATTATTTTCGCCTCATCCATATTAATGTTTCCGGAGCAGATTGCCAGATGGTTTACCGGCAGTACAGTGGCCGAATGGTATTTGGCGGTCTTCGCCTGGGGCCATCCGTTAAATACATTATTTTACGGATTGCTGATTATAGGCTTTACTTATTTTTATACCGCGGTTATCATGAACCCGGCGGATATTTCCGATAATATCAAAAAATACGGCGGATTTATACCCGGCATAAGGCCGGGAAGGCCGACCACGGAATATATCAGCAGGGTTATGAGCAGGATTACCCTGGCAGGAGCGGTGTTTTTGGCGCTTATAGCCATACTGCCGAATTTCGTAATGGTCGCCACCAGAATACCCAACATATCCTTCGGCGGCACGGCATTGCTTATCGCGGTGGGCGTGGCGCTGGATACCATGAAACAAATTGAATCTCACATGCTCATGCGGAGTTACCAGGGCTTCATTAAATAGGCAGGTAGTGCTCATGATTACCTTGAAATCCGAAAAGGAACTTACCTATATGCGGGACGCCGGCAGGGTGGTGGCCGGGGCTCACAGGGAATTGGCCAAGGCGGTTAAAACCGGTGTTACCACCGCCGAACTGGACCGCCTGGCGGAAGACTTTATTCTTGCCCGGGGGGCCAGGCCGGCTTTTAAAGGTTTGTATGGTTTTCCGGCCACTATTTGTGTATCACCCAATGAGCAGGTGGTTCATGGGATTCCCGGTTTAAGGGTACTGGAAAATGGTGATATTATTAGTATTGATATAGGGTCGGAAATAAATGGATATTTTGGCGATAGTGCCGCAACGCTGCCGGTGGGAGATATCAGCTCCGAGGCGGCCAGGCTGCTGGCTGTGACAGAAAGCTCGCTTTTTAAGGGCATTGCAGAAGCCCGGGACGGCAACAGGCTTTCCGATATCTCCCATGCCGTTCAAAAACACGTGGAATCCCATGGCTTTTCAGTGGTGCGTGACTATGTGGGCCATGGCATCGGCAGCAGCATGCATGAAGAGCCGCAGGTACCCAATTTCGGCCGGCCCGGACGGGGGCCGAGGCTCAGGGCCGGTATGACATTAGCCATCGAGCCAATGGTAAATATGGGCACTCATGAAGTCACAACACTTCCGGACAACTGGACTGTTGTCACCAGGGACAGGAAACTATCGGCTCACTTTGAACACACCATTGCCATCACCGATAAAGAGCCGGAAATACTGACCAAACTGTAGCCGGGAAGATTGACTGTAACGGCTTAAGGTTATAACCAAAAAAGGTCGTCATTACGAATTGTGATAAATTCCCCACCGGGGAGGTGTCCGGTTTGGATGAACAATTATCACCCGGGCAATTGGTTGTATCAATGGCCGGGAGAGACCGGGGGAAATATTATCTGGTTCTGGAAAAAACGGTTAACAATATGGTGCGGGTAGTGGACGGAGAGTACCGCAAAGTATCAGGTCCTAAAAAGAAAAATGTCAAACATCTGGCTCCCATGCCGCAAACTCACGCCGAGTTTGCGGAAAAGCTAAAATCCGGTCGTAAAATTACCGACCTGGATGTCCGGAAGGCGCTTAAAGAGATGCTCAGTGCTGACAGTGCAGAACCCGAGTAAGGAGGTTGGCTTATTACTAATGTCAAAGCAGGATGTTATTGAGGTTGAGGGTACCGTAATCGAGCCATTGCCAAATGCCATGTTTCGGGTTGAACTCCAAAACGGACACAAGGTGCTGGCCCATGTTTCCGGGAAAATACGCATGAATTTCATACGTATTTTATCCGGGGACAGGGTAATGGTGGAATTGTCGCCCTACGATTTGACCCGTGGCAGGATTGTTTATCGTTATAAATAAACCGCTTTAATAAAAAAATGTTAAGTTTACCGGTGTAGCCAGGTGTCTATACTCAAGGGGGGCTTAAAAATGAAAGTGCGTTCTTCGGTAAAGCCAATTTGTGAAAAGTGTAAAATCATTAAGCGGGAAGGCAAGGTAATGATTATCTGCGAAAATCCCAAACATAAGCAGAGGCAGGGATAGTTTGAAAAAGACCGACACGGGAGGTGTAATCTGATACATGGCACGTATTGCAGGGGCTGATTTGCCCCGGGATAAGCGGGTGGAAATAGCCCTGACATATATTTTCGGCATTGGCAGGTCCACGTCGAAAAAGATACTGGAACAAACCGGTATCAACCCCGACACCAGGATGCGCAACCTCACCGAAGAGGAAATCAACAGGCTGAGGGATGTAATCGAGAAGAATTATAAAGTGGAGGGTGATTTGCGCCGGGAGGTAGCCCTTAATATCAAGCGGCTGATAGAAATCGGTTGCTACAGGGGATTAAGACATCGCCGGGGTCTGCCCGTACGGGGTCAGCGCACCAAAACCAATGCCCGCACCCGCAAAGGTCCCAAGAAGACTGTTGGCGTGCGCCGCAAGAAGTAGAGGCGGCGGTTGTCCGACCATGTTATTGACAAAAAGCTTGCGATACCCGGGGAAGTTTGATTTTTTACTTTATAAAATTGTTTCCGGATATTAAGGAGGTTAAAGAATGGCACGTCGCGCCGTCCGTACCAAAAGGCGTGAAAAGAAAAATATTGACCGCGGGGTAGCTCATATCAAATCCACCTTTAACAATACCGTCGTTACCATAACCGATACAAAGGGCAACGCCATTTCCTGGGCCAGCGCCGGCCAGGTGGGTTTTAAAGGCTCCAGGAAAAGCACTCCCTTTGCAGCCCAGATGGCTGCCGAGCAGGCTGCCAAAGAGGCCATGGAGCATGGTATGAAAGAAGTGGAAGTAATGGTAAAAGGCCCGGGCGCGGGCCGGGAAGCTGCCATACGCTCGCTTCAGGCCGCGGGCCTGGAAGTAAACCTGATTAAGGATGTAACACCTATTCCGCACAACGGTTGCCGGCCGCCCAAGCGCCGGAGAGTTTAAAGGAATGGGGACACACCTGCAAAGCTTTGCGGAAAGTTTATCATAAAGATTTACATTGACTCATATGATAACTTCCGGCAAAGTTTAATCGGCAGGATGCCCATAATAAGAGGAGGAATGAAAGCTTAATGGCCAGATATACCGGACCACAGTGCAGGCTCTGCCGCCGGGAGGGCATGAAGCTGTACCTCAAGGGGGACAGGTGCTACTCCGGCAAATGCGCCGTGGATCGTAAAAGCTACGCGCCGGGTGCTCACGGGCAGGCCCGGGGCAAAAAAGTCAGCGAGTATGGCATTCAATTGAGAGAGAAACAAAAAACCCGCCGTATTTACGGTATTCTTGAAAATCAGTTCCGGGGATATTTTGAAAAGGCCGAGCGCCAGCAGGGAGTTGCCGGTGAAAATCTGCTTCGCCTGTTGGAAAGAAGGCTGGACAACGTGGTGTACCGCCTGGGACTGGGGGCCTCCAGGGTAGAGGCCCGGCAGTTGGTCAGACACGGCCATTTCAGCGTTAATGGCCGGAAAGTCAATATACCTTCATTTCTGGTGAGGGTTGGAGATGTTGTGGAAGTGCGGGAGAAGAGTAAAGAATCTCCCCGGGTAAAGGAACTTATCGAGCGGGCTGCGGACAGGACACCCCCGGCCTGGATTGAATACGAGTCCGCGCAGGCCAGAGGCCGTGTGGTAGCCCTCCCGGCCAGGGATCAGATAGATGTTCCTGTGCAAGAACACCTGATCGTGGAATTTTATTCAAGGTAGGCCCTCATTTACAGGGAATGGTGGCGGATCTGCGAAGGCGCTTATTTGCATGTATTGATCTACGGCTACATTTATGCAGTTTCGTTCCCAATCAACTTGACGTGGCGCGCCAGGGATGGAAATGGGGTGCATAGGGGGCGGTTTTGGGCCTTAATGCCCCGAGATTCTCATGTCTGACGTCTTAGGACCGACGACTATTCTGGGAGGGTACCATTAGAATGTTGGAGATTGAGAAACCCAAGATAGAATGTGTTGAAACCAATCAGGACAACACCTACGCCAAGTTTGTGGTGGAACCGTTGGAAAGGGGATACGGCATTACCCTGGGGAACTCCCTCAGGAGAATATTGCTGTCGTCCCTTCCCGGCGCTGCTGTAACTTCAGTGAAGATTGAAGGGGTACTGCACGAATTTTCCACTGTTCCCGGGGTACAGGAAGATGTTACGGATATTATATTAAATCTCAAGGGCCTGTGCCTGAAAATGTATTCCGATGAGGATAAAATTTTGCGCATAGAGGCTAAGGGTGAGGGAGCGGTAAAGGCGGGAGATATTATCGGCGACGCTGATGTGGAAATACTTAATCCCGATATGCATATCGCCACACTGGCCTCAAACGGACGCCTTTTTATAGAAATGAGCATTTCCAAAGGCAGAGGCTATGTTTCATCGGAGCGCAATAAAAAGGGTGAGCACATTATAGGTGTGATCCCGGTGGATTCCGTGTACACCCCCGTGCGCAGGGTAAACTATATGGTGGAAAACACCAGGGTTGGCCAGCGTACCGACTATGACAAACTTACACTGGAGGTTTGGACTGACGGCAGTATTAAACCGGACGAAGCCGTTAGTCTTTCCGCCAAAATCATGGGCGAACATCTGCGCCTGTTTATCGGTCTTACTGAAACTGTTAACGATGTTGAAATAATGGTGGAAAAGGAAGAGGAGCAGAAAGACAAGATAATGGAAATGAGCATAGAGGAACTTGATCTTTCCGTACGCTCCTACAACTGTCTGAAACGGGCCGGTATAAACACCGTGGAAGAACTGATTCAGCGCAACGAGGAAGATATGATGAAAGTCCGCAACCTGGGTAAAAAATCCCTGGAAGAGGTAATTCAAAAGTTAAATGAAATGGGACTTTCTTTAAGAAAAGACGACGATTAAGGGGGGAAAAACGGTGGGCTATCAGAAGTTGGGGTTGAATACCGGTCATCGCAAGGCAATGCTGCGCAACATGGTCACTTCGCTGATCAAGGAAAAGCGTATTCAGACCACCGAAACCCGGGCCAAAGAAGTAAAAAGTATTGCCGAGAAAATGGTCACCCTGGCCAAGCAGGGAGATTTGGCCGCACGCCGGCAAGCGCTTGCTTATATGTATGACGAAGAAGTGGTGCGTGATCTCTTTGATAAAGTCGGTCCCAAATATGCCGACAGGCCGGGCGGCTATACCAGGATTATCAAGGTCGGCCACAGGCGGGGAGATGCCGCGCCCATGGTGATACTGGAACTGGTATAAGGTGAAGACCGAACAAAACTTTATATCCTTTGACGGCGTTTCATATTTTTATGAAGGTGGCGAAAGTCCGGCCATAAATAATATCAACGCCGAAATACGACGGGGCGAATTCATAGCCGTATTGGGCGCCAACGGTTCGGGTAAATCCACCCTGGCAAGGCATATGAACGCCCTGTTGTTGCCATCCCGCGGCCGGGTGCTGGTAAACGGCATGGATACCAGGAACGCTGATAAAACCATGGAAATTCGCAGACTGGTTGGAATGGTTTTTCAGAATCCTGACAATCAGCTGGTGGCTGCCCTGGTGGAAGAGGATGTTGCCTTTGGTCCGGAAAATATCGGGCTGGAACCCGGGGAAATCATCGCAAGGGTTGATGCCGCCTTAAGGGTCGCGGGTCTTGAGAATTTGCGAAACAGACCGCCGCATCTGCTTTCCGGCGGGCAGAAACAGCGTCTGGCAATTGCCGGGGCGCTGGCCATGAGGCCTGACTGCCTGGTTCTGGACGAACCCACAGCCATGCTGGATCCCGGGGGCAGGAAGGAAATACTGTCCCTGCTTTTGAATTTTAAAAAAGAGCGCGGGATGGCAATGGTTTTTATAACCCATCTTATGGAGGAGGCTCTTCTGTCCGACCGGGTATGGGTGATGGCCCGGGGGCGGATTATTGCCGACGGCTCTCCCCGTCAAGTATTCAGGGATACCAGGTTGTTGGATAATGCCGGCCTGGAGCCCACTCCCGCGGCGCTGACAGCCGCCAGGCTAAAAAAGGCGGGCTGGGATTTACCCGATGATATCCTTGATCTGGATGAATTGGTGGATTTTTTATGCCGATTATAAGGGTTGAAAAGGTGTGCCACACTTATTCCCCCGGAACTCCCCTGGAAGTTGCCGCCCTAAAAGACATAACCCTGGAAGTGCAAAGGGGAGAAATACTGGCACTGGCAGGCTCCACAGGTTCAGGCAAATCCACTCTGGCCATGATGCTGAACGGCCTGTTGGTTCCAACCAAAGGCTGTGTTCTGGTTAACGGGCAGGACACCAGACTTAAAAAAAACCGGCGGGATTTGTGGCGCCAGGTGGGCCTGGTTTTTCAATATCCGGAATATCAATTTTTCGAAGAGAATGTATTTAAAGAGGTAGCCTTCGGACCTTCAAACATGGGATTGCCTTCCGCTGAAATAGAGGAGAGGGTTAACCGGTCGCTGGAATGGGTGGGGCTGGATCCTGAAACCATAAGGCAGCGCTCCCCATGGACTTTAAGCGGCGGCCAGAAAAGAAGGGTAGCCCTGGCTTCCGTGCTTGCCATCGGACCCAACGTGCTGGTTTTGGATGAGCCCACCGCGGGTATTGACCCGGCGGGGAAAAGGCAAATACTGGATTTGATTAAAAACCTCCAGAAAAAAAGGGATCTGACCGTTGTTCTGATAACGCACAACATGGATGATATAGCCAGGACTGCGGACAGATTGATGGTTTTGGACCGGGGAACAGTCTTCGCCCTGGGGACACCGGGAAAAATTTTCGAGGATCACCGGGGACTGAGAGCCATCGGTCTGGATATACCTTATGCGGCTGAAGCTAAATCAAGACTTAATTCCGCCGGCATACCGGTTCAAACAGAATCTCTGAATATCGCCGAGGTGGAAAAAGAGATTATTAAATACCTGCGGTTAAAAAAACAATAATCAATTCACATTGCTTTAAAAAAGGGGTTTGTTGTGTTTGACGGACTGATGGTGGGGCAGTACATACCGGCTAATTCACCGGTGCACCGGCTGGATCCCCGCACAAAGATATTATCCATGCTTTTACTTATTACAGCGGCGGCACTGGCAAAGGGAACCGGTTTTTTACCTGTGGCGGCCGTGTCCGTATTCGCGCTGCTGCTGTCCAGGGTTCCTTTTTTGTTTCTGTGGCGCGGTTTTAAGGCGCTCTGGGTAATATTATTTATTACTTTTATATTGCAAATATTTTTTACCCCCGGCGAGACAATATATACAGCGGGCCCTCTGACAATAACAAAGGAAGGGCTGCTGCTGGGCGGACAAATGCTTTTAAGGCTTGTGCTGCTTATTCTGATCAGCAGCCTGCTGACCATGACCACCACGCCGGTAGGCCTTACCGCCGGCATTGAACACCTTGGGCGCCCATTGCAGCGTTTTGGTGTGCCGGTGCACGAAATGGCCATGATGATGACCATCGCCCTGCGTTTCGTGCCCACTTTGCTGCAGGAAGCTTTTACCGTCAGCAGGGCACAGCAGTCCAGGGGGGCGGGGCTTAGCGGGGTGACCCTGGAAAGGAAATTCACCGCCCTGGTGTCGCTTATGGTTCCGGTATTTGCAGGCGCTTTCCGGCGGGCCGAGGAACTATCCACCGCCATGGAGACCCGGTGCTACCATGGAGGGGCCGGAAGAACCAAAATGAAGCTGCTGACCTATCACCCCGGGGATTATATGGCCTTGGCCGTATCCCTGGCCGTCCCCCTGGCGGTTCTGGCTTTAAGACTGTCAGGCTCCAATGGTGGATAGCCATGAGAAACATTAAACTCACTGTGGCCTATGACGGCACCCGTTATCACGGTTTCCAGGAACAGCGGGGAACCGGTTTGCCCACCATCCAGGAGGAATTGGAAAAAGCTTTGCAGCTACTGAGCGGCCAAGTTATCAGGCTGATCGGGGCGGGCAGGACGGACTCAGGAGTTCACGCCCGGGGCCAGGTGGTGAATTTTGACGCCGGAGACTGGAGAATTCCCACGGATAGAATACCCCTGGCGATGAACAGCCGCCTTCCCGTGGATATAGCGGTGCTATCGGCCCGGGATGTGCCGGAGGATTTTCACGCCCGATTTTCCGCGGTGGCCAAAACATATATATATTCCATTTACAATTCCCGGGTTCCCGACCCGCTGCTCCGGCGGTTTACCTATTTTGTTCCCAGAATGCTTGATCACGGGGCCATGGACGGGGCCGGGGCAATGCTGGTGGGCAGGCATGATTTCAGCGCCTTTAAAGCGGAGGGTACGCCGGTAAAAAGCACGGTGCGCACTATTTACGGCCTTAATGTGGGGCGTCATGGGAACATAATTAAAATTACCGTCAGGGGAGACGGGTTTTTATACAATATGGTCCGGATTATCGCCGGCACCCTGCTGGAGGTTGGCCTGGGCAAACAATCTCCGGAATACCTTTTGGCCGTTCTAAAAAGCAAAAGGCGGGAACTGGCGGGGGCCACCGTTCCGCCCCAGGGTCTTTGTCTGCTGGAAGTGGAGTATTGATTTAATAAAATTTCTTGACACTGGAAATTTAAAGTATTAAAATATCTGTATGTGCCATGCGAGGCCACGAGCCCCGGCTAAGCTGGCAAAGCCAATGCAAGGGTATTCAATACAAAACGGTAATTAAACAAACTTTTGTATTGCTCTTTCAGGAGGGAGTAATAAATGAAAACATACATGGCCAAGCCGGGCGAACTGGTACGAAAGTGGTATATTTTGGACGCCGAAGGCAAGGTATTGGGCCGGCTGGCTTCAGAAGCAGCCAGCATACTGAGGGGTAAACACCGCCCCACATTTACGCCCAACGTGGATGCAGGAGATCATGTCATAATTATTAATGCCGACAAAGCGGTACTTACCGGTAATAAACTGCAGCAAAAGGAATATATCCGTCACAGCGGGTATCCCGGCGGTTTGAAGAGAACCAGCTATGCCATAATAATGAGGGATAAACCGGAGCTTGCTGTTAGAAAAGCCATTGTTGGAATGCTTCCCCACAATAGACTGGGTGCGGCAATGGCAAAAAAATTAAAGGTATATCGCGGCGCGGAGCATCCCCACCAGGCCCAGAAGCCGGAAAGCTGGAACCAGTAAGCAAAATTTTAAAGATATGAATCCCTTTAATGTTATGAAAGGAGGACTTTAGGTTGGCTCAAGTCAAGTTTTACGGCACAGGCCGTCGTAAAAACGCAATTGCCAGGGTATATATTTATCCCGGTGAAGGTAATATTACAGTGAATAATAAGCAGGTATTGGCTTATTTTGGCCGGAAGGTGCTGGAAATGGTGGTTCGTCAGCCCCTGGAGCTTACAGGCACCACCGGACGGTTTGATATTGATGTAAAAGCCCTTGGAGGCGGTGTCAGCGGCCAGGCCGGCGCGGTGCGCATGGGTCTCGCCAGGGCGCTTATACAGGCCGACCCCAATTTGAGGCCGGTTTTGAAAAAGGCCGGTTTTCTGACCAGGGATCCGCGTATGAAAGAAAGAAGAAAATACGGTCTCAAGAAAGCCCGCAGGGCTCCACAGTTCTCAAAACGTTAAAGGAAGGAAACCCCTTCCTTTTTTCATATGCTCCTCCGAATTTTCATAATAATATTATTAGCCGGCCGATTAAGCGGGCCTGCCCTATTATGAAAATGAAGGAGGAGTATATTGTTGCCGAAAAGCCGCCGTATTTCCAGAAAAGCCGCTATACTACTGGCAGCAGGCCTTTTTGGCCTTTTTATTTACATTATATTTGAAGCAGTGCCCGGAGTAATAGAAAAAAGAAGTATAGAAACCCTTTCCCGGGTCATGGTATATAAAACAGTGGTGGTGGACCCCGGCCACGGAGGTATTGATCCCGGCGCCATTGGTCAGGGGGGAGCCCTGGAAAAGGATATTACCCTGGATGTTTCCAAAAAGCTTGCGGACATTCTTATTCAATCCGGGGCCACGGTGATTCTGACCAGAGATACGGATAACATGCTTTATGATCCCGGTACCAGCGGCCTGTTGGCCAAGAAAAGACAGGATCTTTCCCGGCGGGTCAATATAGCCAATGAAAGTAAAGCAGATGCGTTTATAAGCATACATGTCAACAGTTTTAAGAGTGACAGCAGTCAACACGGGGCACAAACCTTTTCCCAGCCGGGTTTTGAGGAAAGCAAAAAATTAAGCCAGTGTATTCAGGCTGAAATGACACATATGCTGAAGAATACCAAACGCAAACCCAAGGAAGTTGCCGGTTATTTTACCAACAAGAAAACTGAAATGCCCTCCGTGATAGTTGAAATTGGTTTCGTCAGCAATCCAAAGGAGGAAAAATTGCTGGTGGATCCCGGTTATCAGACCAAGGTTGCTTTTAGTATTTATGCCGGTATAGTAAAATACTTTGCCGGCCAAATAAATTAAATTTAATAAATTCATGTCAATAAGCATGACGGTGGGGAGGAGACAGCTTGGAAAAGGTTATAATTGAAGTGGTTAGTTCCGGGTGCAAATTTTATAAGCCGGGAGACAGGATATACATTGACGGTGCCCTGGTTGACAAGGAGAAATCGGCTAATCTGTGTATGATGGCCTTACAGTCCTTTTTTCCTTTTGTTTATGCCTTTCGAAAAGGGGTAACCGCCGAACAGATGGGGTTCGGTGATAAAGTTACTTTACAGTGCCCTGATTATTGCGCTCCGGTTATTTTTGAATTAAAGAAAGATGAATAAATTGGCATAAACCAGTTAATGGCTAAAATGATTTGTTTTTTATTTTTTTACAATAAAGCTCTGACATAATAGATAATTAATAGAGGGATCATACACATAGGTTCCTGATATTATAATTGGGAGGTATGTGAATGATTAAAGCTTGGAATGACACCCAAAAGGGTGTCGAAGTAAAACCGGCGGCTTACGCAAATGAAGTAACGGTTTGTTATAACGGCCTGCTGGCCAAATCAGGCGCGGATCAGGTTTATCTGCATTGCGGTTTTGGTGAGCCAAAGCGCTGGAGCAATATAAGCACGCAGAAAATGGACCGCACTGCCAAGGGCTGGGAGAAAACCGTAAGGATGGCGGAAAACCAGGCCATGATTTGCTTCAAGGATTCGGCCAATAATTGGGATAACAACAGCGGCTTTAACTGGACTATACACTAATTTTAAGCAAAACGCCCGGCTTACCGGGCGTTTTGTCATTTGCTCGTAAATGTTGGAGCCCGCCTGTTCAAATCGCTATTAAATTTTTAATAGCAATTTGAAGGGACCCGGAGACAATAATTATAAGTTTTTGTCCTGTCGGGTGATTTGACTTTTAGATACCTGAAATCTCCGGGTATTGATCCTTACAGAGAGAATCCACCGCGGCTTTCAGCGATTGGTGATTCGGCCTGGTGTAAATTGCGGTGGTATTGATGTTTTCATGCCCCAGTAATGCCTGTACTTCGACCAGGCTCCTGCCTTTTTCAAGCATCCTGGTGGCAAATGTGTGCCGCAGTGAGTGGACAGTGATCCCTGTGTCGCAAATACCGGCCAGATTTCGATATTTGCGGAACATTTTCTGCACGCTGACAGTTGTCATGCTTCCCTTTAGAATACCCCTGGTACTAAAGAAGACCCTATCATACAAACCCCTGGGGTATTCCTTAAAGTACCGTGACAAGGTCTCCCTGACCTCCGCATTTAACGGTATTATGCGGAATTTCTGGCCTTTGCCCTGGACTACTATGGTACCTCCCCGGGGCTTAAAATCAATATCACACCGGCATAACTTGCAGACCTCACTTACACGCAATCCCGTATTAAGAAGTAATTTAATAATTGCTATATCTCTTAAATTTTTTTCCTTTTCCACAGCCCGGCATAAATCATCCTGCTGTTCTTGAATTAAAGATTTGGGTGCAATATTGACCTGGGTGGTTCTTACTTCTCTGGGCAGATCAGGTAATCCATTGGATAATAATTCATTTTTATTCGCCCAGACAAGAAATTGCCGAAAAGCCGCCAGTTTTCGATTAACCGACCTGGGAGCCAACCTTTTTATCTTTAATAAATATTGCTTATATTCCAGTAAATTAGGGCTTGTCATTCTGTCCGGATTAAACCGGCCATTCTTGGTTTCCTTGAGCCACCTGGAAAAACCCTGCAAGTCGGCAATATAACTTTTAATAGTGCTATCGGATTTGTCGCGTATTTGTAAATCATTTTTGAAATAATAAAAAAAGTCCTCATTAAGTCCCGGTAAAAGTTTAGCATCCGCAGTTGTTTCTTTGCAATTATATTTTGTAAGATTGGGTAACAACTTTGTCTAGCCTCCCGGTTAATACAAACTTAAATGGTTTTTGCTATAACATTATACAAATAGCATGTTGTTTATTCAATATAAAAGTTTGCATAATGGTTATTATGCAAACTTAATTTAGGGTTATTTAATAATGAATTAAACTAATAAATTGGGACGGATAATTAATAATGCATTTGCTATTTTGTCAGGCAATACTGAAAGGGAACATGTCAGATGATAATAATGTGTTGTGAATCTATGTGTGAAAATTACTTTTAGGTGCTGGCTGTTATCTCAGGAGCGATATTTGCAACTATGAAATAGCGCTGCATAATAGTTTAATTCTGCTATTTTATATCAGATTTTTTAATTTTATCTAGTCAATTAGACGCGTATCGACAAAATCCTTCAAAATTATTGTCGCGTGCGTGTCTTTTTTTAAAAAAAATTTTATAAAAGTTTGCATAATAACCATTATGCAAAC
>NZ_BFAV01000005.1 GCF_002933875.1 Desulfocucumis palustris
GCGCCGATGGTTCCGGCCAGGGTGGAGAAGGTCATGCCGGACGGGGTCATTCCCCCGTGCTCCCGGTTAACCACCATGAAGCCGTTGCACTCGGGAACCATGGCCAGGATGCACTCGAAGCATCCGCAGGAGGTCATGGGATATTCCATAATGGTGTAGAAGTTGACGTTGGTGATGTTCCTCTGGGAGTTGTTGAAGCAGAACTCGTTGAAGGACTCCCACTGGCCTTTAACATCGTCGATTATACCCTGTTTGGGAACAGGCTGGTTGGCGCCGTGGGGGTTGATTTCATAGGCCGCCTTGGCGTCCAGCCAGCTCACCGCGCCGCACAGGCCCACCCGTTCCGGCGCCACCACGCAGACGTGGGTGGGGGCGAAGGACTGGCACAGGGTGCAGGAATAGAAGGTGTCAACTTTCTCATCCTGCAGTTCTTTAAGCCTGTCATCCCGCTTTTTGTAGTTTTCCCGGGCCACATCCCGCATTTGCAGCACCTTTTCCTGGTCGGTGTAGATGGTAATCTGCACCCGGTCGACAATGGCGGAAAACTCGGTTTTGAATTTGGCGTACAGAATTTTGCCGATATCCTTCATGCGGAAGCCCTTTGCGTAGGCGTCCTTGGATATGCGCACCCACATGATGTCCCTCTGGGCAACGTGCCACAGGCCCTCGCCGTAGTTGGTAAAGTAGTGGATGCGGCGCTCCAGAACAGGCTCAAAGTCTTCCTGCATTTTGCGTCCGTACACGTCCACCACGATGCCTATGGGCAGGCGGCCGCCGGCTTCAATGGTGTCAATGTCCGGGCCCACCAGTTCCACTTTGCCGTCTTCAATCTCGTCCTCGCCCACCATGCGGACAAGCTCGAAGCCCGGGGTTTTGGTGCCGCCGAACTCAACGTACATATCCTTCTTGCGGATGGATTCACCCTCGAAGGCGGGGCCCACGGTGATGGGCACGTCGATTTCAATGGCGGTGATTTTGATGCCCCGCACTTCCAGGCAGGTCTGCACAATCTTGTCGTAATCGGGCTGGGATACGAACCAGTCCTTGATTTGTTTGTCTTCCGGCAGTTCCTGGTCGGTGATGACCGGGAAGCCTACATTGATGGCGCCCATGCAGGCGGCATCCTTAACCATGTCGTGCTCGCCCAGGTAAAGAATGAAAGCCAGTACCCGGCGGTGCTGATAGTCCTTCTGGGCATCCGTCGCGCCTGCCGGAACGCCGCCGAACATCATGCCGGCCCGCAGGGCGAAGTTCGCCGCGTGAACCACCTGGGTGAAGTTGCCCAGGGGGAAGGCGATGTAGTCAATGCCCAGTTTTACATTCTCTTCCATGAGCTGCTCGATAATCTCGTCGCAGAGGAAAAGCATCAGGCCCTTGGCCATGAAGCTGTCCACCATTTTCTTGGCGGCTTTGCTGTCCTTGGCCCGGCCCACTATAACCGCCTCGCCGGGGATTGTCCAGTCAACCAGCTTGGTGCCGTACATGCGCACCACCGGGTCGCCCAGGAAGCCGGTCCAGGGGGTCTGGTACAGCGGATTTTCCGGAGTATTCCTCAGGTAGCGAACCGCTTCAATAATTTCAGCGGCATACCAGGTTGCCTCGCCGCCCTGCCGGGCATTTTTAAAGTCCCTGTAGTCCTCCCTGACAGACGCCCTCATGCGGTTCAAAATGGGTACCAGGTCGCCCAGGGTTTTTACTTCCTCACCGCTCAGGCAACGGATAACAGGCAGGTAATAGGCCGTATCGGGATAGGCTACCGGATGATCCGCGCCAAAGTCGCGAATGGCCTGGCTCAACAGTATTTCGGCATAGCTCAGTGCTGTAATGGTACCGTTATATGCTGATTTGAATAGCGCCTTGGGCTCTTTGCCCGCTTCTATAACGCCTTCAAAGATAGCATCGAAGTTAATCTGCTCAGACATTTGTTCTCCTCCTTTCGAACTCGCGGATTAATAGTTCTGGCACAGCGGAGTTTCAAGATCTTCGGAAACCTTCTTGTGCACTCCCAGTTTCCAGGTGCGGTATTCCAGCGCGCTGAGCATCTTCTTGGCAGACACTGCGGGATCCATTTCGAAGATGAAATAGCCGCCGTAAACGTCATGGGCAACCTGGGTAACGATGGAATAAATCAGGTCGCTGCCTTCCAGGGGAGGCATGGCGCCTACATGCACGGGCATACCCATGGCCACGCACCAGCAGCCGATGGAGACTGCCTTGCCGCTCATGGCTTCCGGAGCGGAGGCTACCCAGGGCACCTTGGGAGTGTCTACACCCAGTTCGTTGGCCATATCCATTAACAGGTCCGAGCAGCGGGTGTTGTCCACGCAGGAACCCATGTGGAACACGGCGGGCAAACCGGTGTTGAGGTTTGCTTTTTCGCTGATTTTTGCCAGGAATTTCTTAAGTCCCGGGCCAGCGTATTTCTCCACGGAGTCGGGAGCCATATAACCCATCTTGGCGGCACCCTGCATGGCGCAGCCGGTACCGATTACAAATACGTCGTTCTTGAGCATTTCTTCAATAATGCCCAGGTGGGTTTCATCCTGCGGGCGCTTAAGGTTGTTGCAACCGGCCAGCATGGCCACACCCTTGATTTCGCCTGCCAGTATGGCGTCTGTCAGGGTTTTCACCGGATTGTCCGGATTGACTGTGCCGAACAACTGGTACAGGGCCTCCAGGCTCCAGCCTGCTATAACCTTGTTCACCACATTGGGTATATGGACCTTCAGAGGATCTCTCAGTTTAAAGGCTTCGATGGCAAGACGGACCGCCGTCTTGGCGTTTTCCAGGGCCTTGGAGGTCTGGAAGTCAATGTGATAGGAACCGGGTATCTTCACTATGGGTGAAGTTGTAATAATTCTGGTATGGAAGCACTCGGCCGCATTCCTAATGGCAGGCATAATGCACTGCACGTCCACCACCATGGCGTCAATGGCGCCGGTGGCAATGGCGTATTCCTGGGAAGCGAAGGATGTGACCAGGGGAACGCCATGGCGCATCAGCACCTCGTTACCGGTGCAGCAGATACCCATAAGCTTGATACCCTTGGCGCCGGCGGCCTTGGCTTCATCTTCCAGTTCCTTGGCGGCCTGCACGATTATTTCGGACAGAATGGGGTTGTGGCCGTGCAGCACGAAGTTCACGCATTCGGGGTCGATGACGCCCAGGTTGGCCTCGCTGACCACAGGCTTGGGAGTTCCGAAAATAATGTCGGACAGGTCGGTACCAATATGCATGCCCACATAGTCCCCCAGGGCAACCCTAAGGGCGGCAAAGATTATATTGACGGGGTCGTTGTCCATACCCACGTGGGCCTGGGTAACCAGTTCGGAAATAACATTGTAAATACCGCTGGGCATAATGTCGTGGGTGCGGAATTTATCAATACGACCCTTGGTGGCGGTTGTATTAACCCAGGTGGATTCCCCGAATCCTTTCAGGCGGCTATATTCTTCCAGAGCGGCCTTGGCCACGTCATGGGCAATGTCCATTTCGGCCCGGCCTTCGGTGGCAATACCGAGGCGTTTGGCTACCTTATGGAGTTTTTCAGGATCCTTGACACCATAATCAGGCGCGTGTCCCTCGGAGGCTTCCAGCAGGGTGTGAGCCATGTGGCTGGCGTGCTCGCTGTGGGAAGCAGCTCCGGTGAGGAGCATGAGACCGGTGCTCCGGGCCGCGATGGTCCAGTGGGATGCACCGCAGATACCTTTGCTGGCCGGACCTTCATCGGCTTTAATGCGGCAGGGGCCCATCATACAGAAACGGCAGCAAATTCCTTTATAGCCGAACTGACACTGGGGCTGTTGGGCTACAGCCCGGTCAAAGGCTGTGATCATACCCCGCTCCTTGGCTATATCTATCATTTCAAGGACGCCGGGGTCAACAGTGCGTTTAACGGACTTCGGATCGACAACCCTGGGGGCCGCCGAAGGCCGGCAAGTATGGCTTGGATCGCTAAACCTTGGCATTTTTGTACCTCCTTAATAAATAGAGTTGATTAAACAACTACTAAACATCAGGTCTGCTTCCTGCTATCTCTCTGGCAGGGCAGACATATCTCTCCCTCCCGGTTACTGACCACCTACCTCTCTCAAAATCTTTTCTCGAACCTCCCTCATGCCAACCAATAATTCCCCCCCGGCTGCGTTTGAGTCAGGTTCCATACCACTTTCCCAGATAGTATTATTAAATGCCAAAAACCCCAGCACCTCACCGGGCTGGAAACTTTTCTCTATAAACTCTTTCTCTTTATCCGAGCGAATTTTGTTGGCAATTATTTTAATGTTGTTAATACCCAGATCCTGCGCCATGCTCATGACGTTACGGGCGGTATTAATACTGTTGCGGCTGGGCTCCACCACCACCAGCATTAAATCCACCCCCCTGGCGGTACCCCGGGAGAGATGCTCAATACCCGCCCCCATGTCCATAACCACAACTTCATCCTTGTCCAGCAACAGGCTGGACAGCAGCGCGGACAGAAAGGTGTTTTCCCGGCAGTAGCACTCCGAACCGCCCTTTTTAACGTCTCCCATGCGCATGAACCTGATATTGCCCCGGGCATGGCAGTAATCATCTATGCTGTCGTCAAGTTTGGGGTTCAGAACATAAAAAGCCCCACCACCGCTTACCGCCCGTATTTTGTCCCGCATTTCCACAACGGGCTTTATGTTAGCGGCCTCATCACCGGGAATCCCCACAGCTGCCGCCAGGCAGGCGTCAGGGTCCGCGTCAATGGCGTAAACGGTCTGATGGGTCTCTGCGAAAGATTTGACCAGGGCTGCGGCAATGGTGGTTTTACCAACGCCACCCTTGCCGGAAATGGCCAGTTTCAAAAGTATCACTCCATCTAAACTATATTTGTTTTGTCATAACTGCGCCAGAAAATTAACGATAATTCCAAAAAAACTTTTCTACAAATGTCAGTCAAATTCCTTCCGCCAAACCTATCATCGGATTTATAAAATTTTGAATATATATTTTCGACGCATATTCGCTAATCTCCTGCAAAAAAAAATGAAAAATTCTGAACCTATGAATATTTTGAAAACAGTATGTTAACTGTATGTTAATCCTCCACACACTAAATCAGCAGGCAAATATTATCTCGCCGGCAGCCTGCAAAACCCCGTCCTGGAAGGCCGGAGGCAAACAGGCCGCAAAAGCTCGAACCAAGCTCGCCTTTGGGGAAAAGGGACACACTTCTCCTTGGAGCATGTTTTGGGGGTCGGAGAAATGTCCCCGGCAAAGTCCGGCAGGAGTATAATCCCCTCCGGACCCAAGGCTCACTTGTATTATACCTGCTGACCGTTCTAAAATACAAACAGTTTAAGTAAAGCGAAATTCCACGAAAAAAGGTCCCAATAAAAGGCTTCGGCCTTTATGTAAAAAACAAATATCTTTTTTTCAACACCTTAAATTGAACCAGCAGGGCGATTATAAACAGCGCAAGGGTTATAACGAACCCCACCTTCATCAGCCTTACGGTTAAATTCAGCCTGTCAATCCGCTGGTCCCGCTCTTTCATCTTTCTTTCCATGGTGTATTTTTCCCGGGTAAGATCCGCTTTTTCATCCTGTACGGCAATCCTTTTCCGTTCCAGCCTGCCCGCTTCATCCATAGCCCTGGAGTATGCGTCGCTCAAATCCTTGACCCGTTGCTGCAGCATATATATTTCCGGACGTCCGGGACCCGGTCTTAATGAATCCCATAACACCAGGCCGTTAATACCCGACATATTTATTCCCTGAAGATAGGCCAGGGTGGGTGCTATATCGTTATTGCTTACAACGGGAACCGATTTGCCGGTGGAAAATTCATTGCCCCTGATTATCAGTGGTGGAGCGCCCACAGTTCCGCATACAACAATCAGAGTATCCTGGTACAAACCCTGCTGATGCAGGTGACCCAACAGCCTTCCCACCTGGATGTCCGCCTGGGCCACGGCTTCAAGATACTCCCGGCTGTCTTCGCCGGACCGCACCATGGCCCGGTAGGGTCCGGACAATACCATTACGGAAAAGAAAGGCTTCTTCTCTGAAATTTCTTTAATAGCCAGTTCGGTTATCTTGCTGTCATCCTCCACGTTCTCGGAATAAAAATATTTTAATCCGGAGGTCAGCCCTTTTAATTCCCCGGTGCCGTCAATGAGCAGAGTATCGTTACCCCTTTTCTGCATGAGATTAAGAATACTTTCAACCCCGGGCTTGTCGCCGGTGTTAAGATAACCATGCCGTGCCGGCTCCGAGCCGCTGAAAATCGAATAAATCTGGGCCGCCCTGCTGTCCGGGGGCATCAAACACATCCTGTCCACCTTCACGCCGGCCGAACCCAGCCCGTTTATATTGGGGGCCCTGGTTTTTTGCAAGGCATCGGACTGCAGGCCGTCCACAACCAGCAGCATTATCTGACTGGTACGGGCCGGGGCCGTCTGTTCCTCCTCCGGCAGCGAATCAGGCAACGCAAACAATTTTTGAGGATGAATAAACAATAATGCAATTAAAATAGCAATATATAATATTTTCCATTTAGCAATCAAGGCGGCAGCCTCCCTCCATAATTTCTCAATAATACTATAATAAGGAGAGGCTGATTTTATGACCGCCTTCATAAATTTTGCAACAACACGGCATTATCGTTATGCACCGTTAACACTCCCGAAAAACGGACATAAAAATAACAAAAATGCATAAAAAAATACCCGCCGGGGATAATATTAACACTCCGCTTTGGTGAGTTCTATCTCTCCCCGTCCAGCTATTAGCTGGACATTTTTTTGCTCCTGGTAATATAATTATAATCATGTAATTATATTTTTCTTGACTGCAACGTGGATATTAGCTATAATTACATCTGCATGTTGAGCGGGATGTGGCGCAGTTTGGCTAGCGCGCCTGCCTTGGGAGCAGGAGGCCGGGGGTTCAAATCCCTCCATCCCGACCAATTCAGCAGTCAGACGTCAGTAGTCAGCACCCGGAATAGAAGGAATTCGACCAGGCGAATTCCCACAGGCAATCTGACCACCGACATCCGAATACGGCCCCTTGGTCAAGCGGTCTAAGACACCGCCCTTTCACGGCGGTAACACGGGTTCGAATCCCGTAGGGGTCACCATTTTCGAAATTAGAAATTTGAAGTTCGTAGTTATATATAAGAAGCAACTTGCCATTGGGCAAATTGCATTCAAGTCGAACCTTTAATCCTGAACATTAAATATGGAGGGGTTCCCGAGCGGCCAAAGGGAGCAGACTGTAAATCTGCCGGTAGACACCTTCGCAGGTTCGAATCCTGCCCCCTCCACCATTTATTATATTGGGGCGTCGCCAAGCGGTAAGGCACCGGTCTTTGGAATCGGCATGCGTTGGTTCGAATCCAGCCGCCCCAGCCAGCGCAAGGTTAAAACCAGGAGTTTTAACCTTTTAAAATTTTCACAAGCCCTTTACGGCGTTTTCCCGGCAGACCGCCTGCCGCCTCCCGGTGCTTTTAAAGCCTGTTGACCTTTGGTCAACAGGCTTTATTTGTTTTCCCCAAAGTGGAATTTGTTCCCCAGGGATACAATAACTCTTTTTTACTATAATGTTACCCTGGTAAAGGCCTCGGTTTCATATTGCTCCACCCGGCCCTGGTCGCACAGTTCCGCAAGTTTCGGATCAATGGGGAGAATTTCAAGCAATTTAATTCCTTCCCTAAAAGAAACCTCTTCAGCCTGGCTGGGCCCGAACACGTCGATTTTCTTGCCGCAGTCCGGACATGTCAGGTAACTCATGTTCTCAACCATTCCCAGCACCGGCACATCCAGTTGGGCAGCCATCTTTATAGCCTTTCTCACAACCATTTGAGCAAGCTTTTGGGGTGAGGTTACCACCACCATTCCATCCAGGGGCAGTGACTGCATTGTGGTAAGAGGAACGTCGCCGGTTCCGGGAGGTAAATCGACTATAAGGTAATCAAGCCTCCCCCAGGCAACATCTGTCCAGAACTGTTTCACCGCCCCGGCAAGTATGGGTCCCCTCCATATAACCGGGTCGTCTTCATTGGGCAGCAGCAGGTTTATCGACATGAGTTTAATACCCGTTGCGGAACTCACAGGCAGCAGGTAATCAAAATGATTGCCCGGACGCTCCGTGGCGCCGAATATTTTCGGTATGCTGGGGCCGGTGATATCCGCGTCGAGAATACCCACGTTAAATCCCTGTTTTTTCAGGCCCATGGCCAGCAAAGCGGTTACCGACGATTTTCCCACTCCCCCTTTGCCGCTCATAACCCCTACCACGTGTTTAATTTCGTTGTATTGATTTTGGGGTAGTTTTTGAATTTTTTCGCAGCTTCCAGCATCGCATTTATCGCTTTTTTCACTGCATGTCTCACACTGGTTTTTCTGGTCGTCCACTTTTCCCTCTCCCTACCGTAATTATTTTTGCAGCAGTCTCGACAGTTCATCCCGGGCTTCCAAGGACGGGATGCGCAGCGGAGCTGTGGTTGCCTTTCAAATGGCCACAAGCCTTAAGCCTGTTTTCGCCTCCGGGCGATACCCGCCAGTTGAAATTTAATATGCCCTGCCCGGTGCTCTTCCATGACCTTGGCGGCAGGAGCAGACAATTATTGAAATACCGCACCCTTCACAGGATAATATATCCCCGGAAAAGTTGTCCATAGCCTCAAATAAGCAAATTGCACGACAATTACTGCATTTTGGGCATAATTCCGGTATTATCCTGCTTTTTTTAAATCATAAGAGGAAATTTCTTCTTTTATGGAATGTCAAACACCACATGGAGGACCTATGGAACCCCGCGGCATTTTAGCACCTCCTGTGTTCGTACTTATAATTCAGTAATAATATAATCCCGTTTTTGACATATGTCAATTACGGTCAAATATTTTTAAGCGGTAACCGTATATAATCGGACCCATCCCGTATGTCGTCAACTGATTCCAGCGGCACGAAAATGCTATAATTCCTTCACGGCTAAATTTAAATATGGACCCTTGCCAGGTAAGCCCCGTTCACGGATGAAAGCGACTTCTTTTTAATTTGTGGTATAATTAAAAAAATCCGCCATCCCATCCGGATGCTGACAGAACGAACCCTGACGGCGGGAAACCGCAGCCGTTAAAATCCATAGCTGGCAAATGTTTAATATTACGGACTGGCACTTTTAACCCCTCCGCGCCATAAAATATATGACCATGTTTTTTAAGGAGGGATACGAATTTGCCCGGATTGTGGACTTTGGCCGTGGTTTCCCTGGTAAACGGGCTGGTGTTGCTGGTATCCTACGTGGCCAACAACAGTTTCCCGAAACCCCTTTCCGAGGAAGAAGAAAACATTCACCTGGAAAAAATGATGGCCGGTGATGAATCGGCAAGGCAAACGCTCATCGAAAGAAACCTCAGGCTGGTTGCCCATATCATCAAAAAATTCGACGGCACCGGAGAAGATTTTGACGATCTGGTCTCCATAGGCACCATCGGCCTGATTAAGGCCATCAACACTTACAATCCTGAAAAGTCCACCCGCCTGGCCACTTACGCCTCGCGCTGCATTGAAAACGAAATATTGATGCATTTTCGCTCCAGAAAGAAGACCAGGGCAGAGTGTTCAATTTACGAACCCCTGGGCACAGACAAGGAAGGCAATGAATTTACCCTTGCGGTTTATCTGTGTTAACAGATTTTCCATATGACAAAGGATGGCGCACCGGCGCCCATTAGACCGGACCAAAAGCAGTTACATTATACCAGGAAGTAAATAATACCCCCCTATACACCTAATTGGCCAGTGACGTCCGGCCTGGAAAATATATCTCCAGGCACTGCCGGCTTTCACGTCCGGAGCAGGATCGCAACAGGGCATCGTTGATGCCCTGTTTTTTCCTTATATATTCGTTATTTGACTTGATCCAGTATGTTAATGCCAGGTTAATCTGAACACCCCTGCCGTATAAAAATCCGCCTTTTCAGGCAAGGTCAAAACGATCCGCATTCATTACCTTATTCCAGGCCGCTACGAAGTCATGTAAGAACTTATCCTGGGAGTCGTCACTTGCATAGACTTCCGCGATGGCCCGGAGCTGGGAGTTCGAACCGAAGATGAGATCAACCCGGGTGCCGGTCCACTTGAGTTCGCCCGTCGCGCGGTCACGCCCCTCGAACACGTCTTCGTCTTTAGAGGTCGCCTTCCACATCGTGCCCATGTCGAGAAGATTCACAAAAAAGTCATTGGTAAGCGTCTCCGGCCTCCTGGTAAAGACGCCGTTCCGTGACTGCCCATAATTGGCATTCAGTACGCGCAGGCCGCCCACCAGAACTGTCATTTCAGGAGCGGTCAATGTCAGCAGCTGTGCCCGATCCACCAAAAGTTTCTCTGCCGGTACGGTAAACTTGGTTTTAAGGTAGTTGCGGAATCCATCCGCAACCGGTTCGAGCACCGAGAATGAGTTAACGTCGGTCTGCTCCTGCTTTGCATCCGTGCGTCCCGGCAGAAAAGGAACGCTCACATTGTGACCGGCGTTCTTCGCGGCTTGCTCTATACCCGCGCATCCGCCAAGGACAATCAGGTCGGCGAGAGAAACCCTTTTGGGGCCTGACTGTGCACCGTTGAATTCCGCCTGGATTTTTTCAAGAACCTGCAGCACAGTATTCAGTTGGGCCGGCTGGTTGACTTCCCAATCCTTCTGCGGTGCAAGACGGATGCGCGCCCCGTTTGCCCCGCCACGCTTATCGGAACCCCGGAACGTGGACGCCGACGCCCAGGCTGTTGAGACAAGCTGGGAGACGGACAGGCCGGAAGCCATTATTTCACCCTTGAGAGCAGCGATATCCTGTTCGTCAATCAATTCAAAATCGACTGCGGGCACCGGGTCCTGCCAGATCAGTTCCTCCGCGGGCACCTCAGGACCCAGATAGCGTGAACGCGGCCCCATATCCCGGTGGGTCAGCTTGAACCATGCACGGGCGAAGGCATCCGCGAATTCCTCGGGGTTTTGCAGGTAGCGCCGGGCGATGGGTTCGTAGATCGGGTCGAATCGAAGGGAAAGGTCCGCCGTGGTCATCATCGGCCGGTGCTTCTTCGACGGGTCGTGCGCGTCAACCACCATGTTCTCTTCGTCCACGTTCTTGGCCAGCCACTGATGCGCGCCTGCCGGGCTCTTGACCAGCTCCCACTGGTATTTGAACAGCACTTTCAGATAGCCCATGTCCCATGTGGTCGGGTTCGGCTTCCAGGCGCCCTCGATGCCGCTGCCGATTGTATCACCGCCTTTGCCGCTGCCGAAGCTGCTCTTCCAGCCGAGGCCCTGTTCCTCAATGCCGGCGGCCTCAGGTTCCGGACCTACAAGCGCCGGATCGCCCGCGCCATGACACTTGCCAAAGGTGTGCCCGCCGGCGACCAGCGCAACTGTCTCTTCATCGTTCATGGCCATACGTGCGAAGGTTTCCCGAACGTCACGGCCGGAGGCAACCGGATCCGGGTTGCCGTTCGGCCCTTCCGGGTTCACGTAAATCAGGCCCATCTGTACGGCGGCCAGCGGATTCTCGAGATCCCGGTCGCCGGAGTAGCGCTTGTCCCCTAGCCACTCAGCCTCTGATCCCCAATAAATGTCCTCTTCCGGCTCCCAAACGTCCTCGCGCCCACCGCCGAAGCCAAAGGGCTTTAACCCCATCGACTCGATAGCGCAGTTGCCGGTGAGAATCATCAGGTCGGCCCAGGAAATTTTCCTGCCGTATTTCTGCTTGATTGGCCAAAGTAAACGGCGTGCCTTGTCGAGGTTTATGTTGTCCGGCCAGCTGTTGAGAGGCGCGAAGCGCTGAGTTCCGCTGCCCGCGCCGCCGCGGCCGTCGCCTGAGCGGTACGTGCCCGCACTGTGCCACGCCATCCGGATGAAGAAAGGCCCGTAGTGACCATAATCGGCAGGCCACCAATCCTGGGAGTCGGTCATCAACGCATGCAGGTCCTTCTTCAGGGCTTCCAGATCGAGCTTTTTAAACTCCTCAGCATAGTTGAACTCTGCGCCCATCGGATTACCCAGGCTTGAGTTCTGA
This sequence comes from Desulfocucumis palustris, assembly GCF_002933875.1. Lineage (GTDB taxonomy): Bacteria > Bacillota > Desulfotomaculia > Desulfotomaculales > Desulfocucumaceae > Desulfocucumis > Desulfocucumis palustris. Next base: position 12,043 of record NZ_BFAV01000005.1, read on the forward strand.
TGAAGAATCTTGAGGTCCAACTGGTTCGGCCACCAGTCCTTGTTGGCAGTGCCTCCCCCAGCAACGGCATTTTTCGCTCTGCCTGTTACCGGACATTTACCCTTTTCATCCATTAATTTCCCTCCATTTCAAGATACTAACAGGCTTAGTTCTAAAACAGCTGACTGAGCATTCCGCTACTTCCTCTCCTTTTTGAAGCACATGAACCAGTCCAGGCGGGGCTGAATCATACCATATGTGTTGGCTGCCTCCATATTGCTGTCCTCGATAAGCGGGAAGGCAACCTCAATATTCACTTTCTCTGCAATAAAAAACCTCCTTCAGTTATCGTTTTTTATGTTCAAAAGGCATCCTGGACAGACACCTTTGAAGTATACGTTCTTGTCAGTAATTTTAAAACCGGTTAGTTCTTTAATCGGAAATGAATCGATATCTATATTAAAGTCGAAAATTGCGCCGCATTCCTCACACTTAAAGTGTCCATGATTTTGGGTTGCAATGTCATAGCGAGTTTCATTGTCTTCTATGTTTATTAACCTGAGCAGGCCTGCTTTTATTAAAATATGCAGAGTATTATAGATTGTGGTTCTAGACAAATTGGGTACTTCTTTATGTATCTTGACATAAATCTCGTCGACTGTCGGGTGATTCGGATTTTGACACAGGTATTCCAATACCTTCTTTCTAAGATGGGAAAGCCGTATATTTTGCCTCCTAAGTTCATTGGCTATTAAATTATATTTTTGTTTCATCCTGAATCACTGTCCGTTAATATTAAGAATATTTAAAAATTGTAATGATTACAATTTATTATATATCAAGATAACGGAGTTCACAATAAAAAATTTATAATTACAGAATATTTTAACATTTATAAAGCACTGGGGCCTGGTGCAAAGAACAGGCAATCAAAGAAAGTCAATTCTATTACCGGCAAAAGAAATCCGCTCCGGCCCGGCAGGGTAACCCCTAAATGCGGAGGCCCGCCTGCGGCTCTCGAGGCCGAAGTAATCCCGGATGATGCTGCCAATAAAAAAATTATCTGGACCAGCACCAAACCAGAGGTTGCAACAGTGGACAATAAAGGTGTGGTAACTCCTGTTACTGAAGGTACTACAACCATCAAGGCAACTACCTTGGACGGCAAAAAATCCGCTAATTGCAAAGTCACAGTTAAAAAAGGTTAGATATTGTTCCCATGCAAGCGCTTTACCAACAGATTTGTTGACAGATAAACTCCTAAACTCCGGCACGATGCCTGGAAAATATATCTCCAGGCACTGCCGGCTTTCACGTCCGGAGCAGGTTTGCAACAGGGTATCATTGATGCCCTGTTTTTTTTAGCCGGGTCAATAGTAAATGACTCCGGCCCAATCCCTCAACTGAATAAATGCCTGAAGTAAAAGCGCCAACACGGATAATAAAGTATAGTAAAAATTCTTTTGGAGTATTATAAACTTGATTTTCCGAAGGCTCGCGAGTTTAAGGGTGTGAAAAATTTGCTGTTCGGCATAGCGGGACCAATATCAAAGGACCACGTCACTCTGGCCACAGGAGAAAAATTGGAAAAATACGGGGCGGTGGCATATAGTGTTTCTGCCCTGGCCAAACTCCTGGAGGGTTCCCGGGACCGGATTATTTGCCTGTCCCATATATCAGACGCCGACATGGAAGAAGTCGTAAAGCTGCTAAGCCACCCTAATGTCGACTTGTCCGGTTTATTGCCCATTGACAATGGGATGGCGGAAATACAGCTCACCTATAAAAACGAATGTGAGCGTCAAAGCCTTCAAATTAGTTCCATGGAACCGCTGTCTAAAACTGAAATGAATATTTTGTCCGGCTGCAGCGCCGTATTGTTAATGCCATTAAATGAAACGGACATACCCCTGGAATGTGTTCAGGAGTTGAGAAGGACCTCGGATGCCGCAATATTTCTCGATGCCCACGGATTAGTGACCGGAGTAAACGAAAAAAGGGAACGGTACAGAAAAGAGTGGACCACCGCCAAGGAATGGTTCAGCCACATTGATATCCTGAAGATGAACGAGCATGAAACTTCCTGGGTGGCGGGATATCCCCTGTCAGACCAGGAGAGTTATGTGCGGTTCGCCACGGATATTGTGGAATCAGGATTAAAATCATGCTGGATTACCTTTGGGGATCAATCTTCTTTAATTTCCTGGAGCAGGCTGGACCGTGTTTTTTGGGCCAAGGTCCCGGTTATTACTGGTATGGGGCCGGTGGTGGATACAACCGGCTGCGGGGATGCTTCTTCCGCGGGGTTTATCTACTCCTACGCCAAAATACTTCACAGCTCTCTGCTAGCGGCTGTTATGGGGAATACCATGGGTTCTTTAAAAGCCACCTTCACTGAAACAAATGCCTTCCCCTCACCTCCCGAAATACGCGGCGTCATTGGAAACCGCTACCGTGATTACCTGCATACCCTGCTGGATGATTTTTTAATCAAAAAACAAGTAATAGTTCATGAAATAAAAGGAGGCAGGCATGATGAAGGTGTTGTGCACAGTTCAGATGACCGCAACATCAGCCCTGGGCCAGACCATGCGGGTAATAGCGGTGGCCAGGACGCTCCGGCGCAAGGGACATGAAGTTAAATTCATGGCCGGGGACAATATAATTAACGTGGTTAAAAGCCACCAAATCGATATCATTGAAATGTCTCCCCTGCCTAAAATTGATTTTCAATTCGGCAGTTTCATGTTAGATGAAAGCCGCCGGGACGAAATGGCAATTTACATAAAAAAAGTAATCGGGCAAATATCGGCGGAGGAAAAGCAAGCCATAGAGGCTGAAAAACCCGATGTTTTGCTGTGCGGCAATTTAACCGGACCCCTTTCGGCTAAAATGTTTGGCGTGCCCGGTGTATTAATTTTCTTACAGCCACACGGGGAAAAAACCATGGAATTATTCACGCGGCGTTTGTTTAAGAGTGACGCCATAAAAAAACACATAAATGACGTGATGCAAGCGGCAAGCCTGCTCCTAATGGAAGGCATGCCCGAGTTGGGCGGTAAAGTGTTAACCCGGGGCATGGCGGAATTGATTCATATACGGGACAAGTTGCGCTTTACCGGACCCCTGCTGGCAGAGCAGCCGGAACAGCTGCCTGAGAAGTCGGAATTGAAACTCCGCCATGCCGGCGCAAGGGATATGCCCCTGGTTTACGTTACCATTGGGGGCGGAACTCCTCTCATTGGAGAGGAGTTTTTGAGTCTGGCCCTGGAGGCATTCCGCCGGCTGCCCCGGGTAAAGGGGGTTATCTCCACCGGACTGGCCATGGAACCCAATGTTTTAGCTGCATACAATCCCCCGGGCAATGTGGTTGTCCAGGGCTTTGTCCCCGGGACGGAATTAATTAAAGCCAGTGATGTCACGGTCTTTCACGGCGGCTCTTCCACCTTGATGACCTGTATCGCCTGTGGCACCCCGGCTGTGGTGGTACCTTCCATGGCTGAGCAGCAAGATAACGGCGCCGTTTTAGCCCAAAATGGTGCGGGCATTGTTCTGGATAAGCAAGGGTTATCTTCCGCCATCCTGGCCGAGGCGGTTGAGAAAGTTTTATCCCATAAGGATTTTCAAATAAATGCCCGGCGGCTGAAAGCAATAGGGGATAAATACGGGGGGCCGGCGGCGGCGGCCGTAATGGTGGAGGAACTGGTTGGGAGGGGTGCTTCTTGAAGGCCCTGATTTTATCGGCCGGCAGGGGCACCAGACTGCGGCCCATCACAAATTATATTCCCAAGCCAATGCTTCCTTTACACGGCAGGCCACTGATGGAATGGGTCATGCTGCCGCTAATTGCCTGCGGGATAAAAGACTTTGTGGTGGCGGTAAGCTACCTGGCGGAGCAGGTTAAAAATTATTTTGGCCGGGGTGAACGCTGGGGAGTGCGCATTAATTACTGTTACGGACCTGAACCCGCGGGAAAGGCCGGAGAGATCTGGCGGGCCAGGGAATTTTTGGGTTCAGGAGAAAAGGAAGAGAATTTTCTGGTGGTTCCGGGGGATACACTTTGCCAATTAAATTACAGGGAGCTATTCCATTTTCACCGGCAACACCGGGGGCCTGTTTCAGTAGCCTTTTCAACCCGCTACCGCCTGGAGGTCGGCACGGCGGAAATAGATGAAAACAGCCGGGTTGTAAAGTTTCATGAAAAATCAAACCTGAATGTGCCTGTGAGCACGGGCGCCTATGTGCTGGACAACCGTATTTTCCCCTACATTGAGGCATTTTCCCCCGGAGGGAAAGAAGTGGACCTCCCCGGTGATGTTTTCCCTGAACTTATGGCGGAAAGGGTACCTATTTACGGTTTTGTGCGGGATTATGCCTGGTGGGACGTTGGCAGAATAAGCGACTATGAAAGTTTATTAAAGCTTAAAGCGGATGCGGCCGCGGAAATATTAACATGGGGCTCTAATCATGGGTATCTTTAAAGCTTGCGATATCAGGGGTATTTACAGCCAGGAACTAACCGACAGGGACGCCTACGACCTGGGCCGGGCGGCAGGAAAACTGGCCGCGGGACAAACCGCGCTGGTGGCGGGAGACGTCCGTTTGAGCACCCAAGGTTTAAAAACGGCCCTTTGCGCAGGTCTGGCCGCTGCCGGGTACAGGGTCACCGACCTGGGAATTGTTACCACCCCTATTTTCTATTATGCCGGCCATCATATTGACAATGATGTGGGAATCATGGTTACGGCTTCCCATAACCCGCCGGAATACAACGGTTTTAAGCTATTAATAAAAAATAGGCCCATTAACAATCAAGAACTGGTGTTCCTGGAGAAAACCATGGCAAATGGCGATTATATTACTGGTGCCGCCGCTGGCGGTTACCGCCGGGACGGCTCTTGGACAAGCCGTTATGCGGAGCATCTGCTTAACCGGTTCCAGCCGGGGAAATTAAAAGTTGTTCTGGACTGCGGCAATGGCAGCTGTTCCCTCATTGCCCCGGGTTTATTAAACTCCCTCGGCTACCGGGTGGTGGAGCTTTTTTGCACCCCGGACGGCAGCTTCCCGAACCGCTCACCCAATCCTGCGGCGCCGGAAAACATAGCGGCCTTGTGCCGGCGGGTACCAGCGGAAGGGGCCTCGGTGGGAATTGCCTACGACGGGGACGGCGACCGGGTTGCTTTCGTGGATGAAACAGGACAGCCCATTGCCAATGACCGGATACTGACTTTGCTTGCCAGGTATCTGCTGGAAATGGAGAAAGGCGCGGTTGTCTATGATTCCAAATGTTCCCTGGTAGTGCCGGAAGAAGTTGCGCGGATGCATGGTGTGCCGCTCATGGCCCGTTCCGGGCACGGGTTTGTGGGAGCCGCATTTTTGGAAAGCAACGCTCTGGTTGCCGGGGAATTAAGCGGTCACTTTTTCTGGCGGGATTTACAATTTGATGATGGCGTCTACTCCTCTTTGGTGCTGCTGGAGCTGCTGCAGAAAAGCAATACCCCCCTATCCCAAATGGACGGAACTATACCAAAATATCTGATTACGCCGGATATCAGGATCCCCTTTCAGGGCGACCCGGGAGAATTGGTTAACCAGGCCGCCCAAAGGCTTTCTCAATATCCAATTTCCCGCCTAGACGGCGTTCGTGTGGAATTTCCGGATTGCTGGGGGATGATCAGGCCCTCCATAACGGAGCCGATATTAACATTGCGTTTTGAGGGAAAAACCAGGGATAAGCTTACTTTTATCATGGATTTAATATTACAGGAGCTTCCCTCCGAATATCAAAATAAAGCTTATGAGGTATTAAGGACAATGATATCTTAGCATTTAGAACGTGGGGATATTATGAAGGTTAGCCTGCTGGGAGTGGAAATCGATGCCCTTGGCATGGAAGAAACCGTTGAAAGGGTGGCCGGATTAATTAATAGTGGCCGCCCTCACCGTATTTTAACGATCAACCCGGAGTTTTTGTACCAGGCACAGTTTGAGGAGCGTATAATGAAACTTGCCCAAAAGGCGGACCTGATCACGCCGGATGGGATAGGAATCGTTTGGGCCTGCCGCCTGGCGGGATTTCCGGTTAAGGAGCGGATAACCGGCACGGATCTGATGCTGCGGCTGGTTGAGAGGGCAAGCCCGGAAGGCTGGCGGGTATATTTGTTAGGGGGAGCACCCGGGGTGGCTGAAGAAGCGGCTAAAAAGCTACAATTGCAATATCCCGGCTTAAACTTAGCAGGTACTCATCATGGCTACTTTAAAGACAACGAAGAAGAGCTGTTGGTTAAAAAAATTAAAGAATTAAAACCACATCTGCTTTTTGTGGCCCTGGGCGCCCCAAAGCAAGAGCTATGGATTGATCAGCATATCCAGGAAATAGGCACTGCCACAGCCATCGGGGTAGGCGGCAGTTTTGATGTGGTTTCCGGCAGGGTGGAGCGTGCTCCCCGGTGGGTTAGGCGCATAAACCTGGAATGGCTATACCGGCTCTTAAAGGAACCTTCCCGCTTACGGCGGCAGGCGATACTTCCCCTATTTGCCTGGCTGGTAATTAGAAAATATGGACTGAGAATTTCTTGATGGCATATTACGGTATTCAGACTGCCTTATTAGATATAAAGCTGGTGCCGGAAAACATGGAAGTATCGGGCTGGAGAGCACCTGGAGACCCCAATGTTTCCCCGGCCTATTGCCATTGTCACGAATTACTGAAAACCAGAGAAATAGCTCGTGTATAATCACGAGCTATTTCTCTGGAGTTATGGGTTTATTGGCTTGCAAATTTACTATAACAGCGCTGCAACCTTTTCCACGGTAAAAATTATTTCATCACCTTCGGCGCGGGCTTGGCCGATGAAACGGTAGCCCTGTTTCCCCGACACCGCGGCAACCTGCATGATCCCTGTTTCCGCCAGGTTCCGGCGGGTTTTTTCCATTTTGTATACTCCTAGAACCAGTGTATTGTTACCACGGATCTCTTTTACTTTGCCCACCACGATTAGATGGGGCTGCCCATCCCCGGAAAGTGTGGCCACAGGTATGAAAGCGGATTGGCTGATTACCTCCTTAATTTCCGGAGTCAATACCGCATTACAACCACAACAACTTCCCATAAAGCAAACCTCCTTATTATTGAATTAACCAAATGGTATCATCCATAAGGAGAAAAGTTCTGTTAAATATTTTACAACATAATTAAAAACAACGATCTTTTAGGATAAAAGATTTATCCTTTCTGGATATATATTTTCTTGCCGCCAGTTCTTTAAGGGATTGCGCCACCATAACCCTGGATGCTCCGACAAAATCCGCAATATCCTGTTGGGTCAGGTGCAGCCTGATTCTGGTACCTTCAGGACATGGCTCGCCGTGTTCTCCGGCCAACCGGATTAATAAGTTCAAAACCTTTTCCAGGGTTGTCCCGGTACGCAGTTCGGTCATTTGCTCCCAGGCGGTGTACAACCTGTTGCCCAGGCTGAAAATAACCTGCATGGCCAGATCGGGCGATTCGCGGATAATTTGCTCCAGACGGGAGCGGCTGAGCGCGCAAACCCGGGCATCTTCCAGGGCTATAGCGGCAGCCGGCTGCGTGCCCTCCCTGAAAAGAGCCGTTTCACCCAGCACTTCACCCTTGCCGGCTATATGCAAAATAGCTTCTTTGCCATCTTCATTCATCCGCACTAATTTAAAACTTCCTTCTTTAATCAAAAAAAGACTATCGGCAGGGTCTCCCTGAAGAAACAAGACATCACCCCGCCGGTAATGTTTCTTGTCGGCAGCCTTACGGCAAACCTGGCTGAAAACTTCCTGGTCCACGCAATCAAATATAGGTAAATCCTTCAGACAAAGACAGCGTTTTTCCACAGGGTGAGCTCTCCAATCCATTTGTAAATTTATGCTCAGAACTATAATATACCTGCCTGATTCGTTTTTCACATGGCATGGCGGGTATAGTTTAACCCCCTAGCTTTTGGTCCGTCTTGCTCAACAGTAAATTGTATAATTATATCATACCATGTAAAAGACTTCGCCAAAGCCCTTTTGGTGTTTTTCACTATTTCACAAAAATCAAGCCCCCTGACCGGATTTACATTCACCTCCCGCCAGGCCGTTAGAACTACCGGACAGACTAAGCCTGCTTTTACATTTCCACCGGCTGCCAGCTGATTTTTCAATAAAACCACCGCATTCCTGTTCATTTCCACGTAAATCAAATAGCAGGCATCACAAAGATAATACTTTGTATCACTGATATCCCTTGGTATGCCTGTATTTGAGCAAGCATAGCAAAGAACATGGGCAGTAACAGCAGATTGGGAATCCAATGCCATTTAATATCCGTAAAGGCTATCACCATGCTCCCCCACTATAATAAAGAGGCCCTCCGGAACTCCGGAGGGCTTAAAGCAACCTTCTGCCGTTTTGTTGAAATCCGAAACCTTCATTTAAAATCCTTCAGCAATCTGATGTACTTCTTATTCACTGAATTAGCCAGCCTTTCGTCTGCGGTCCAGAACTGGCATTCCTCTTCGTCTTGTCTTGAGATTATTTCCGCCACTGCCAGATACGCCGCGTCATAAAGGGTCGAGAGCTTTTCCTTTTCCGCAATACGCCAGGCGGCCCGCATGACGGCCACGTCATTTATAAAGGTTAATACCCCGAAGCTATAGAAGGCTTCCCAGGCTATTTCGGCCTGCTCCCTGGTTATTAGCTTTCTTGCCGCCTTTTTCCTTAACACTGTCCCGACTTCAGCCCAGGCAAAGTCAGGCAGAACAACCGCCATTCTCTGGCCTATTACTTTCTCCATTAACGCCGAAGCTTCCTCACTGCCCTCTTCATTTACCAGGAGCTTTATGAGCACGCTGCTGTCAATACAGATATAACTACTCATGCCGGGAGTCCCCTTCCCGCAGCTGCCTGATTAAAGGAGTGGAATCGGGCTGGGGCTTCATTTGCTTTCTCAGGCTGGCAAGCCTCTGGAGAGTTTCTTTAGCCATTTCTTCTTTTTCATATCGCTCCGCTTTTTTTGCCTTTTCCCGCATCTCCTCAAATGCCCTGGCCTCAATTATATAGGCAACGGGTTTTGATCTCTGCAATAAAACTATGGGTTCCTTTGATTCTATGGCCTGGGTGATAATTTTGCTGGCGTTTTGCCTTATTTCCGTGACATTAAACATAGTCATATTAATAGCACCACTTTCATATGTACTACTATTAATATATCACAACATTCAACAACCCACAATTTTGTACTATATGTACATATTGTATGTTATTGCATGTAAAAATATTCCAGGAATATTCCGGCCACCCTCAGCTCCACCAAGGTGACGACTCCACGGGCTATAGTCCAGGGCTTCCCTGTTCATCCAGCCGGACCGCCTGCCTTTTTCAGTATATATTCAGTTGCTGTTAAGGGTTGTTTCAGCAACAGGGAATATTATGGCAATAACAAAAAAACCATTGAACATGGGCTTCAAGTGGACAGCACGGCTATCATATTTTCAGCAATGAGGGGGTAAGGGTTGTACGGGAAGTGGGGGAATCCTTCGAAAAGATTATAGTTGCGGTACAAGGGTTAACATCACGGATACGGGAAGTGGCGTCGGCAACGGAACAAATGTCGTCGGGGGTTAAAAACGCAGCCGCATCCACGGAGGAACAATCCGCAGCCATGGAGGAAGTTTCTGCCGCAGCAGAAGCATTGTCCGGCCTTTCTGAGAAATTAAACACCTTGGCAGCCAAGTTCAAGGTTTAGAAGGTCAGGCTCTTAATAAGTTAAGAGCCTGACCTCATTAGCGTTCCTAAATACCCTGTGTATATTTTTTAAGTACTTCAGGGGGAATGAGGTAATCTAAATCCATTTGATATATCTTTTCATGTTCATTGTTTTTATATTCTTCCAATAGATCATTAAGCTTAATTACTTGCATTTCTATTTCATGGTTCATCATTTCATATGGAGACCACGTTATTTTGATCTGTCCCCAATCGTACCAACGAACTACCTCTAGATCTAACCATAAAAGGTGGTCATTTAGCTTTCTTTTTTTCAGTATTATTTCTCTATTTGTAAATTGATCGAGCTTTTTTATGTTTTCAATTAATTCATTAATATTATCAGAGCTTAGATATATATTTTTTATATATATCGTTGGCCATCTTTTTTGCTCTTTAATAGCAGAATTTCCCTTAACCATATTAGTGTCGCGTTTTCTGTTCCAAATAGCGTTTCTCACCACCAGACCACCTTGCCTACTCTTCTCAAATGGATATTCTCGATCCTCAGAGTATATACACCAGGAGTTTATTTTATCGTTTGGAATAGTATAGCGCATCCTTAAAATCTGTTCATAAGTAATTAATTTATCACCTCTATTTCGTTTAAGTCTAATATATAATGGTTCTTCAGTATAATAGCTGGCTATTTGCTCGTATTGCAACATAGGAAACATAATTGGATGGCACTTTTCATTTATGATTTCTGCATTTCCTTCTTCAATAGGCTTGATATCTTTTTCCATTATCCTGTCTTCACTCTCCTTATTTTATGGAAGATCCATAACATATTGGGGAGGAGCTCCTCTTCTGCCTTTCGTCATACTGGTAGTAGGTGGCGCTGTCGTTGGCCGCATCTATTACTCCCATTAGCTGCCCGTCGCCGTTATAGAGGTTTCTTACCTGTTCATTGCCCCCTTTGGTTACTCTGATTAATCTGTTTTCGTAATCGTAGGAGTATCCCCAGGAGTAATCGTTTTCTCTTTTTTCACTTTTTTGATTGCCGTTGGAG
>NZ_BFAV01000006.1 GCF_002933875.1 Desulfocucumis palustris
ATAATTTAAATAACCGGGTGACCAGCGTAACAGACGCCTTAAACAACGTAACCGGCTACACCTACGACCCCTGCGGAAACCGCACCACCGTAACCAATGCCAACGGGCACACAACCACCTACACCTATGACAAACTAAATAATGTATTAACCGAAAAAGTCCCCGGGGGCAAAACCACCCGCTGGACCCACGACCCCCTGGGAAGAACGGCCACCCAAACAGACCCCCTGGGGGACACCACCACCTACAAATACGACCAGGCGGGCCGCTTAACCGGCAAAATATACGATGACAACAGCATGGTCAAATACACCTATGACGGCAACGGCAACAGGCTGACCATGGACGACCAGCTGGGGACAACCCTGTACAGATACGACACCAACGACAACCTGCTGGAAGTAACGGACAGCCTGGGGAGAAAAAACACCTACACCTACGACAGGGCAAACAACAGAAAAACACTAACCACCTCCTTCGGCACCCAGACCTATGAATACGACACAGCAAGCCAGCTTACCGCGTTAACCGACTTTAACGGCAACCGCATAACCCTAACCTACGACGGGGACGGCAGAACAACCGCCATCAACTACCCGGAAGGCGGGCAGATAGGCTATACCTACAACCAGCTGGACCAGATAACGGAACTGACAAACACAAGCCATACGGGAGCGTACAACAACCTTTCCTACCAGTACAACGGGAACGGACTGGTCTCCTCGGTCACCCATAGAAAAAAATATCCCAGCAGCGCGCTGCAAACTCATAAATACAACCTGGTTTACGACAGCCTGAACAGGCTGTCCA
>NZ_BFAV01000007.1 GCF_002933875.1 Desulfocucumis palustris
GCATCGAAGTCCAGGGTGACATTGTATGCCAGCTCATCCTCGTCCCCATCCAGGCTCACTGTTACATCTATACCGTCATCACCGAAATAATCATACCCCGCGTCAGCAAAATAATCATTCAGAGTGTCTTCAATGTTGCTTACACTGGCATCATCATCCTCATCCCAGCTATAAGCATATGTGCTGCCATTGTATTTTACATAATAACCGGAATTATCATTATCCACCGCTTTCCCTGTAATATCCGCGTCTTCATAATCCGTGCCATCGATCTCAGTGTTAATCTTTGATTTTACAGCATTTAAAAAGGTCTTTATTTTAGTTTCGCTGATATCTTTCAAATTATCATAGCTATCTGCAGCATCGAAGTCCAGGGTGACATTGTATGCCAGCTCATCCTCGTCCCCATCCAGGCTCACTGTTACATCTATACCGTCATCACCGAAATAATCATAC
>NZ_BFAV01000008.1 GCF_002933875.1 Desulfocucumis palustris
ACTCAACTTTCTCACATGAATAATTGACTTCAACCCTTGATATAACTGAGTTTGATTCGACTATTTTTGAATGAAAACAACAAAAACACCCCTAACTTTTGGTAAAATAGAATCACCACAAACCACTCCACCAAAAGGAAAGGGATGTTTTATGAAATCTATTTTACCAGAACGGTATGAAGTTGAAAAACAGTTTAATTCTCGGGTGGACAATTTTTTATCCAAACGCCAAATTGGTAAAATATTAAATAACTCAAACTTCAGTAAACAAAAGGGCATTAGCTGCTTTGTCCTCTTCCGGTTCGTTTTTATGCTTGTCTTTACCGGAAAGAATTTATACCGGACTTTGCAATCCGGGCCAGATACCGGAAATCCGGAAAAGGACGCTGTTTACCGCTTTCTAAATTCGTTCCGTCATAATTGGCGAAAATTTTTGCTCACGCTTAGCTCATCTGTCATTAAGGAAACCATTGAACCACTGACCTCCAGTAGCAGGAAGAATGTCCTTATCCTTGATGATTCCTTGTACAGCCGCAATAGGAGCAAGGCCGTTGAACTGCTGGCGAGGGTGAAGGATCACGTTGAAAACAGGTATGTCCGTGGATTTCGGATGCTAACTCTGGGATGGTCAGACGGCAACACTTTTCTGCCGGTTGCTTTTTCACTACTCAGCTCCCAGAAGGAATGCAACCGGCTTTGCGAGATTGACCCACGGATTGACAAGCGTACTACCGGCTACAAAAGAAGAGTTGAAAGCATTCGAAAATCTACCGAAGTGATGTTCGACCTCATACGCCAGGCCCAGGAATACGGTATCCAGGCAAGGTATCTTCTTTTCGATAGCTGGTTTGCCTTTCCATCCATTATCTGTAGGGTTCGTAAGCATGGACTCCATGTGGTGTGCATGCTTAAATCAACGAAAAAGGTTCATTACATCTATAAAGATGGCAAGCTCACTCTTGAAGCCCTTTACAGGGAACTCCTTAAGAAACCCGGTAAAGCTAAGGTTTTAGCAAATGCCATCGTTCAACTCGGCAAGGACCCAGAGGGTAACCCTGTATCGGCTCGTATTCTTTTCGTCCGGGACAGGAATCGATCAAAAAAATGGTTGGCCTTGCTCACAACTGATTTAGAGCTGACCGACAAAGAGATTATTCAGACTTATGG
>NZ_BFAV01000009.1 GCF_002933875.1 Desulfocucumis palustris
ATATCGCTGGAAATACAAAATAGATGATTTTTCTATTGTATAATGTTTATGACAATCAATCCATTGATATGTTATTACGGAAACGCTATACTAGTACAGTGTCAACTCTTAAACTGTGGATAAAGTCGCTTTAGTTTGATTCTTGCATCATTGGTCGTGAACTGCCAGTCAACACCTTTTTGGTTTCTGTTTCTTACGGTTTCCCATTCCGCCAATTCAAGACGGAGGGAATCTATTGAAGAAATCCGGCGATCCAGGCACTGTTTGGTCATTACGCTCAGTTCGATTTCGG
>NZ_BFAV01000010.1 GCF_002933875.1 Desulfocucumis palustris
TCTCATCTTTGACAGTTGATAAAAGTCAAAAGCTTTGAAACTCTTTAAAATAGAGCGTTCAAAGCTTTTTTGTTTATTCACGAAAGTGAGTAATTTATCTACGACTTTGTCAATCTAAAAATTTTTTTCATCTGGCTCGAACTGACAATCTGGTAATCCGTGCGGAACCCGGCCACTTCATGCAAATCATCCGTGAAGTCGGTTCTGGTATAGGCAGGCAGGTAGCCATTCCCTTTTACCTCCAGGAAATTCATGTCTCTTAATCCATGGATGATCTCTTGACATGTATACCTTTCATGCAGCTTCTTTTCAAGGAACCTGAAAATGACCAGGGAAAGGAAGCAGGTGGTGAAATGTGCCTTGATCCTGTCATCACGGCTCAGATATACTGGCCTGGCCTTGAACTCGCTCTTCATGATTCGAAAGCATTCCTCAATTTCCCAGCGTCTGTGATTTATCCTGATGATGGCAGAGGCGTCATCCTCAAGATTTGTGCATACGCCATAGAAGCCGTCAAACGCCTCCTCCTTTGCAATCAAACCGGTGTCAATGTTATAGATTTCGTGCCTGGCAACCTCTCCATCGGCAGTGCAGTAGGTTTTCGCAATAAATCTTTTGTAGTCGTTGGGGTTGCACTTCTTCAGCTTCACGGTATTGCCCTTGATCAGTTTCTGCGCCCGTTCTATTTGGGAATTTCGTACGGTTTGCTGGTAATCGTGGTATTTGATCGAGTAAGTCACAATGAGTTTCTGTTCCAAACCGTTTTCCTTTATCCAGCGTTGCTTGTAGAACACCGTATCCTTGTCCTTGCCTTCGTCAAGTTTGGAAATGTCATGGATTTTCCCGTCAATGGAAGAGATCCATTCTTTTGGATCAAGGGCCCATGCTTTCAGGTGTGATTTTAGCTTTTTGATGGATTGGGTTGTAATGAACGCCCGGTTCCCCCGGTCGTTGAACCTTCTGTTGTCCACGGATGCCAAACCGGCATCCGTGCATACGATAAACCTGGATAGGTTGAAATCAGACAGGATTCTCTCTTCCAGTGGTCTCAAGGTTACCTGTTCGTTGGTGTTCCCTTTGTTGATGTTGAAGGCGAGGGGAATGCCGTCGCCGTCCATGAACAGCCCCATCTGTACGATGGGATTGGGCCGATGCTCTTTTGAAACGCCATACTGCTTAAGCCCATCCTCCTGCTTGATCTCGAAAAAGTAATTGGTGCAGTCGTAATATAGCACCCCCACATTTCTTTTGGAACGCTTCAGGCTGTTGGTGTAAAGGGAGGACTGTATGTAATCCGTCTCCGCGGCAATGACTTCGAGAGCCCTGTATATGTGCTGAAGCTCGAATGCCGGCTGTTCGATGAACTTTGCGGAAAGCTGGTAGGTTGCAAGTTTTGAGGAGGGATAGATGATTCTTGCATAAAGTAGTCTTGAAAGAACCGAGTTGAGGTCGAACGTGAATTTGTATTTCTTGGCGATTTCATTGCAGAGCCCATTCAGCCCAAGCTCATGGTATATCTGCTGGAGGAAAAGATAGCCACCATTGAAAGAGCGCTGTTCATCCTTAGCAATGACCTTGGCGGGGGAGTACTTGACGATGACCTCAAGCTTCTCCTCCTTTTCCTTTCGGTTAAGGTCTTCGATGTATCTTTTTGCCCACTCGATGGGATCCTGCCCGTTGAGTTTCCTTTCCAATTCAGCCATTGTTCCGAGTTTTTCCACGACGATGGTTGAACGCTTCCCGTGTTCATAGATGGATTTGGTGACATAGAGGGAGGTAGCGTTCTTGGATTTCGATAGACACAATCTCACTGATAAAACACCTCCAATCCCTCTTATTATAACACGTTACGCCACATTACGCACTATTTAAGGCGAAAAATTTGACAAATTTCCAATAAAAAAAGCCCTGATTTCAAGGCTTTCAATGATTTCGCTTTTTATGCAAGTGTCAAAGACCCG
>NZ_BFAV01000011.1 GCF_002933875.1 Desulfocucumis palustris
AATAAAGGAAAGACCTGCCGAACAACATGCCCGGCAGGTCTTGGCAACCAAAATTCCTTAACTCCTGTGCTTAATTATCAAAAATAATAAAGAGGCTGCCTTCCCGCAGCCTCTTTATTTCCCTGGTGGGTGCAGTAGGATTTGAACCTACGACCCCTACCGTGTCAAGGTAGTGCTCTCCCCCTGAGCTATGCACCCAGATTCAACCCGTTTCGCAGATATCATTATGCCTTATACTTTTC
>NZ_BFAV01000012.1 GCF_002933875.1 Desulfocucumis palustris
TTAGCATGGTCGCTCCTGTAGCATGTTGTGGCCAGATATTCTTGACGTTTTGAGTGCCGCGAGCCTTTGTCCAGACATAACCATTTTTATCTTTCTGAAAGTTTATACCAAATGCCTCATAATCTTTTAACCGTTGATAAGATCCTTCAAAGACTGCTCTTATCATATTTTGATCAACAATCCATTCATTCCCAAGAGTAATATCATAAACATAATCATCAATCTCATCTTCTGGAAGAAGAACTTGAGAGGCTCCTCCTGCAAAATAAGAATGTCCACATTTCCCGGCAAACGACTTCTCAACCAAGGTAACCTTGCAGCCGCTGTCCACTGCTTTAATGGACGCCCATAACCCCCCAAAGCCTCCACCGACAATAAGAACGTCTGTCTTTATTTTTTCCCATGTACTTAAACTCTCTATCACATTCATTCCCCCTGTAAATTATTTACCAAGCCATTGGTTTTACCTTTCTAAACGGGTGAACATCTACCGCATGGACTGGACATGCCATTTCACAGTTGAAACAAGTCCAACAATCTTGAGGATACTTTATTTGTGCCTTTTTGCTGGTATCATCGACCTCAATGACATCACCGGGACAAACGGTTGCACATACCCCGCACCCAATGCATACTTGTTGGTCAATCTTGCGTAACATCTTTTCAACCTCCTTTTTTATAAAGTTTTAAGTGAATAATTTCACTATTATATAAATTATATTACTACCCTTTGATGCAGTTACGCTAATCGAGAGTTGTAATAACTCTTATGCAATTTTCGAATTAAATCAATTATACATTTTTGTGATAATCTTATAATTTTCAGTTTACTGTATTATCTAAAATAACTATTACCAAGTTTAGATATAAATTTAATCTATTAATGTAGCGATTCACGCTCCTTGGCGATAAGCTAAGCACCGACAAAGTCATTGAACAACAACGGTAAGCTCACCGTCACTGGCGCTAAACGTTCATATTTAAGAATCAGTGCCAGTGGCGATGTTCTTGTTTTTTTTAGAAGTTATCGCCACTGGCATTGGTATTTTAGTTAAATTAATCAATCATCTTCGAGGCCTTTTTGTACCGTATCTGTATCAATTGTCGGACTATCTGCTACGACTACCGCTACAATAGCATACCGGCATGTGTTATTAATTCAGCGAGGAATGCCTTTGGAAAACTGGTAGATAAGCTGTATTGCCGCATCCGTAAATCGCCAAATCTCCTGACTTGCATCATGATGGTCATTAGAGGAAAAACAGCTTAAGATTAGCAAGTCAGGAGGAAAAAAATTGAATTCGTTGTCTGATGATGAGCGTGAGCGGGTTGCTTTGCAACGATTTGAGATTATTGCACCCTTATTAAAACGCCATTTGCCACGATGAAGGATGGCTGTACCTGGCCGGTGTTATGGATCTATACGGCAGGACAATCCTTGGTTTTTCCATGGCTGAGCACATAAAAAAATCCCTTGTAATAGAAGTATTAAACCAGGCTATCGGCAGAACTGGCGCGAAAGGAGAGCTGTTGGTGCATTCCGATCGCGGTGTTCAATATGCCAGCAAAGAATACCCGGCCATACTGAATAAGAATAAATTCATATGTAGCATGAGCCGCAGAGGTAACTGCTATGACAAGAATCGTTTTGGGGCAAGCTCAAACAGGAGTGGTTGTATGGCAGGCGATTTAAGACGCGGGCCGAGGCCAAGGCAGCCATATTTGAATATATCGAAGTATTTTACAACCGGCGTCGCATACATTCAAGCAACGGCTACAGAATACCAATGCAAGTCATAAAGGCAGCGTGATGATACTAAAGAACATTTTGAGGTACCCAACCCTGTAGCGAATGGTACTAGTTTTTCCACTACAATAATACTTTTTGTTTACCATAAGGTAACTTTGGTACCTGTATATAAACTCTTTAGGGCTTTACCAAACGAACAAGCATGACTTCACGACACAAAAATATCCTCTTGAGGATTAAAACGATAGAGGGTGACTATTAAAGTCACCCTACTGCAAAAGGCTGCCTGCATCATAATGGAGCGCCACGGCGGAAGACTTCCGGCCTCTTACCGGAACTTGCTGGAGTTGCCGGCAATCGTGTTGACTCTCACGTAATTTGGCGGGGCACTTTTCACTGTCAGTGACGTGAGAATTTAAAAGTCGATTTGCCACAAAGTTAAAAAATCTAACGTTAACCACCTTCATGGCCGGCATATACCAATCATTGTGATTTGTAAAGCACATGCCAACCAATGTGGAAGGTGTTAATGAAGTGTAAAAGATGATAACCGGGTTTAGCCGGCTGTCCCGCGCTGACGTTCCATGTCAGCCAAAACCCGGCCAATATGACTTTCCTCAATTACATCATGTCCCTTTGGCGCGGCATCATGTAATGCCTGATTGCAAATATGGTTAAGCGGACGGGGAACTCCTTGCGATGCCGCATAAATCATTTGCATGGCGCCTTCAGAAAATAATGGCTTATCCATCTTGGCTGCATTTATCTGGTGCCGAATGTAGGCTATCGTTTCTTCTTTTGTTTAAGCCGCCCAAATGGTACTGCAGTTGAACCCGCTGGACTACGGCTTCATACTTTTTTAAACGCAAGATCCGCCTGAATTCAGTCTGTCCGACCAAAATCAATGGGAGAAGAGATGCCGAATCCATTCGATAATTCATCACGAACCGCAACTCCAGGATCATGGCCTGGCTCAATTCATGGGCTTCCTTTTCTTGTTGTAATTTGTTGATGAAATTGGATATTTTATGGGTATTTCGGCTAAAATAAAAGAAATTGCAGAGGATGATTAAAATGATTTTAAATAGCAAAAAGGCTGAAGACATCCATTCCGGGGAGGCTTACATATTATGGGCTCAACTGGTGGCCCATTATGATACTTTGGAGCTAATCGAATTTTTTATGAGTGTGGCCAAGGATAAAGATTTCAAGTTATTGGTAAAAAATGGATTATCCCGGGTAATAAAACCGCAAATCGACAAGCTTGAAGCCACAATGAATTTTTACAATTTGCCGCTTCCTTCCAGGCCGCCCAGTAAGGTGAATCTACAAAATAACGTGGAGGCGGCCAGGGATGAATCCATGTACAGCATTATCTCCGATCTTTCCCAAACTGCCCTGAACTTGCATATTAAAGCAATAAATATGTGCGTGAATGATTCCATCAGAAATTTATTCGTGGAATTTCTTAATGATGAGCTAAAGACATATGACAATCTGGTGAAGTATGGAAAGGTGAAAGGCTGGATCCGCAATGCGCCAAGTTATTATCATTAAAATATGAACTGAAACGGAAAGCCAATGTCCCTTCAAACAATTCTCGGACAAATTGGCTGTCCCAGCGCACGTTCATACTGTAGCCCTGGCGCTGTCCGGAATGGGGGAGAGGCCGGGTAAATCGCCGCTGATTCGGATGGCGGGTTCGCTTCCGCCTCTATACCCTTACCGCCATGAAGGATTTTGTTCTTTAAAAAGAACTGCGGCCTCGATCAGATTATCGGAGACCACATCAATATTATTTAGTGTCAGCAGCAAAGCAACCCGAAACATGACTGCACTTAAAAAACTCCTTTTCAGCCAACGGATCGATAAACGCACCACCAGCTACAAAAGAAGGGCTGAAAGCATTAAAAAATCGACTGAGGTGATGT
The DNA here is from genome assembly GCF_002933875.1 of Desulfocucumis palustris. Lineage (GTDB taxonomy): Bacteria > Bacillota > Desulfotomaculia > Desulfotomaculales > Desulfocucumaceae > Desulfocucumis > Desulfocucumis palustris. The sequence goes on from NZ_BFAV01000012.1 coordinate 3,682, forward strand.
TTGACCTTTTACGCCAAGCCCAGGAGTATGGTATCCAGGCAAGGCATCTTCTTTTCGACAGCTGGTTTGCCTTTCCGTCCGTTATCTGCAGGGTGCGTGAACATC
>NZ_BFAV01000013.1 GCF_002933875.1 Desulfocucumis palustris
GCACCCAGAACGGGCCTTTCCAGTTCCAGACGCTTGGCATATTTTTCTTCCGGTGTAAGTCCAGACAACTCTTCTTCGATTTTAAAAAGCCGGTTGAGACACAAGGGGACGGTTCTTATGTGTCATAAATAAAAGTCCCATATGTTTGCATGGAAGGCCGGTAGACCCCACGCGGATTACCCGGCTGTTTTCTTTTTCTGATCTCCCTTATGCTCGTTCTTTCCCTTTCAGCCATGGAATCGGCTCAGCAGATAGCCAACATGAATTGTTGTGCCCCGGGTGGTATTCAATTGTCAAAGGACAAGAATGAATCTAACTGACTGGTTAAAGCATTTTGCTTAAGTGCTTAGGATTTAACAATTACATTATAACGAAAGAATATTAAGCATTCTTTTCTGAGGGATGAACATATTTTGCAAAATTG
>NZ_BFAV01000014.1 GCF_002933875.1 Desulfocucumis palustris
TATCGGAAGGTGCGGCTGGATCACCTCCTTTCTAAGGAGCATTTGAGGAGCGACAGCTGCTCAAATATCCGAGGTCGATAGTAACCGGCAGGAGTTGAAACTAACCGCCGGGGACTCTAACCTCCATCTTGCAAACCTGTTTAGTTTTGAGGGACCTCTTGGGTAACCTCTTTAGTTTTGAAGGACCATATATATCGCGGAGTGGAGCAGCTGGCAGCTCGTCGGGCTCATAACCCGAAGGTCACAGGTTCAAGTCCTGTCTCCGCAACCAATTACTGGCAATTGGATAGCGGCAATTTAGTTAAAACGCAGGATGTCATGAATAATAAAACATGCATCCCGCGTTAAAATTTCTAATAGCCAATATCCGGCAATCAATAGCCAGATGCACCTTGAAAACTTCACAGCGAGAAATAACAAGATCGCAAAAGCGTCTTGGGACACCAACTGCGGTAAGCAACAATGCAAACGGCAGGGAAGTGCTCACAAGAAAAGACTTAGGCAAAAGCGAGAACCAGCGGGCTGTAATAAGCAAGCATGGCGCGAAAGACGCGAG
>NZ_BFAV01000015.1 GCF_002933875.1 Desulfocucumis palustris
GATAATTTACAGGCTCTCAAGGGGCGTTACAGCATGTGCTCCGCAACTGAATTATCCGTTTTTTTACGGTTTATCCTGCGCTCCCGGAAGCCCTCGGCAAAGGCCAGGGGCCAGGGGCAGCATCCCCAGTATGGCCGTAAGCTTGGTCATCAGAATGGGCCGCACCCGATTGCGCACCGCCTCCAGAATGGCGTCAACGGAAAATACTTGCTCAGTCACCGTCGTGCTTCACCCCTCTCGGCTTAACCCCAAAACCCCAAAGATTGTTTACCGTTTTAACCCAGAAGTCGGCCTCGGATATACCGCAACCTGGGCAGATTTTATGCCCGTATGGACCCTGCGTGAAGAAACGCCACACCCATTATTAAGACTATTGCTGATATCCCGTAAGCCAGGGAGTTGTTCTAACTGTGCCTTGATAAGAAGTTCGATTAGCTGTAAAGTTGTTAATTTCTTAACGTATTTATCAACCTCCGTAGATTCAAGCTGATAAAATGCGTTGCAAACAGGTTTAAACAATTGATCAAATGTGGATTTCGTGGTATCCTTATCCTGCATTTAGAAATCTCCTTATTTTAGAGATTTGGGCAAGGACTACCCTATATCTCTATTATAAGGAGTTTTTTAATAAGATACCATGATATTTATGGAAAATGGCTGATTTTAAGCAAATTTAGCCAAATTTAGGGGTTGATATTTTGCCGCTTATTTTACGCAACGCTACTGAGTTACCTGTAATCTCAACAAGATAGTTTTAAAATAAAAAAGCTCAAAAGCAACGGTTCCATGCCGTTTTGTGCCTTGAGCGAAACGAAAGGAATGGCTATAAGTATGAATAACTTTTATTTAGCAAATTCAAGTTCTATTAATTTAAATTTCTTAATTTATATACATAATCTCTGTGAAAACTATCATATGTTTAGTAACATGCCTAAATTTCCATGGTTACCATTACAGGAAAGTGTTTTATTGCATTATGACGAAATGAACATTAGAGCAAAGAATTTGTGGGAAAGTATCTTTGATTCCTTATACAGTGAAGAGGAAGATTTAGATTTGTGGATCCATAGTAAGTTTCCTTATTATAAATTATTTAAAATTAATTCTGCAGGAGAAAAAACTTATCAAGGCATAAAAAAGTCCTACGAGTCTTGGTATTGGAGAACTGGTAAGCATGTTCTTGAGATATACTCCGATAATTTGGTTGAAAATTATTATAATAAATTAATAACTATGGTCGAAAAACAAGGTGCAAAGTTAAGGGACACTAAATTTTATTTGCAAGCGGTTTATAATACGCCTCCTATTGGTTGGAAAAGAAAAAATGAAAAAATGATAATCATATCTCCTGAAGCAAAATTACCACCAGTAGAAGAATTATATGATTTGTGTTCAATTTTTTAACCATGATTATAAAGTTTAGCTCAGCATAGGTCACTGGTCGACCCAACATACACGCATGCAAAAGCCTGTTGAAAGGCTGTTTTCGCCACTTTCTGCGGTTAAAACGGTAGTAAAATTCATCTAAATAGGCCTGCAGATGTCTTTCATCAAGGCTATGGAAAGTACCAACTATAAAAGCCTTGGATGATGCCATGGTATGAGTGTTAAGGTTATCCATCACTAATCTGATTTTATGCGCTTTTGGATAATAAACATCAAGCAGTTCCCGGACCTGATTTGCCCAGTCAACAGAGTTCTTCTTTCACAGACCGTTACATATCTCCAACCTGCCAATGGTTCTGTGAAGACAAAGATGCTGCAGGTTCCGTTGCGAACATATTCACCGTCCTGGCACTCAGGCCTTCCCGCTTTCATCGGGATCGGAGTTCTGATTTCACCAAGAAGCTGGTATGGCTTTTCATCCATGCAGATGACCGGATATAGTCTACAATATTGCTTCTGGTACAAATCCAGAATGTCTTCCATGCAGGTCGACGAAGGCGGCATTTTGTTCGGGTGGAATACACCAGCATTTACGAAGATGGGGTTTTAGTTCGTTTTTCCAAATCTAGTTTCCTTGCTGCTTTATCAACTTTTCAATCTGTACCCGTTCGAGGCCAGTTGTCTTGATAATGGTTTCTATTTCTAAATTTAATTGCAACATTTTAATTGCTACTTCCATCTTTTCATGCTCTCGGCCTTTGGCCTCTCCTTTAGCCTCCCATTCTTCCTGTATGCCGTCAAATAACGGAGAGTTTTCCATTTTGCTCACCTCCAGCACTTTTGTTATTAATTGCTTCGGAAATTTTAGCGCCGCCAGAACCCCTAAAGCCAGGTAGAGTGTTGACTTTTCCTCTATAACGGTACGGCATTCCTCTGGCGGGCTGCCGTACCATATTCCTTCCTTCGGTAAGAATATAGTCGCAGCCTGGTGGTTATTTTATTGGTACTGGCCTTTGCCTACAGGTTTGTTAAAATAGGGTGATAATTTACAGGCTCTCAAGGGGCGTTACAGCATGTGCTCCGCAACTGAATTATCCGTTTTTTTACGGTTTATC
>NZ_BFAV01000016.1 GCF_002933875.1 Desulfocucumis palustris
TCCCGAACACGGTAGTTAAGCCCTTCAGCGCCGATGGTACTTGGGGTTAACCCCTGGGAGAGTAGGTCGTCGCCGGAATAAATTTTGAGGACACATCTTGGTGTGTCCTCTTTCATTTTCCGCTTTACGGCCGTGTCGTGAGTCTTTTTGGATTATGGGGAGACGTAAAAATAATTAAAGGATTAGAGGTTTGACCAGTGGGAAGATTAAATAAAAAATATATATTTGTCTGTGAAAATGGCGGTTAATCAAGTATACAATATTCTTTTTCTTATTGTATTGTTATTTAAGAAATTTATAATATAATTTACTTTAAACAGTACTGGGGAGCAATGACGTTCCCGTATCTTGTCCAAAGGGCAGGATATGGGAACGTTTTTGTTTTTATAGCGCAGAATAATAAAGCTATTTTTGCGTAACAAATGAAACTATTAATAAAAGGAGAAAGGGGATTTAAAAATGGCGACTGAATTTCAACCTGATGAAAAAGTGGTATCCCTTAAAGAATATAAAATTAAATTAATTAACCAAACATTTTATACCCTGACTGAAAGTGAATTGGCTGCGGGGGCGGCCATATGCGCTTCGTGCGGTTACGGATTGAAAAATAGGTGGTATCCGCTGTTGAGTTCCACCGGTTGCCCAATGTGCGGCAGCAGCAAGAGAAGATTGAATAATATTGTCACTGCCAATTATTGCTCCAAGTCATAGATTATTCTACGTTTACTTCTCGGGGCCAATGTTAAAATAATAGGGCCGGGGAATTTGCCTTTTAAAAACTTTATTGATTTTTAACCCGGCGCCCTATAAAATGGTCCCTGAGGTGTCAGGCAATGTCGGAGAGAGCTTCTAAATTCAGTAAAATTGGTATCATGGGCGGCACCTTTGATCCCATACACTACGGCCATCTGGTGGCCGCCGAAGGCGCCCGCCACCATTTTTCCCTGGATAAGGTTATATTTGTGCCTGCCGCCCGTCCGCCGCATAAAACGGACAGGACCATCAGTGATCCCGGGCACAGGCTTAAAATGACATCCCTGGCCGTGGCCAGCAATCCCCATTTTGAGGTGTCGGACCTGGAGGTGGAACGCCAGGGTCTATCGTATACCATTGACACGGTGCGAACCGTTGCGGGTACGTATGGGGGCGCAAAAATATATTTTATCACCGGGGCTGATGCGGTTCTGGAGATACTTACCTGGCACCGTGTGGATGAATTATTGAAGCTGGCGGTATTCATCGCGGCCACCAGACCTGGTTATAGACTGGAAGCCCTTGCCGGACGTTTAAAAGACATTATTCACAGCGTCAGGGGCTGCATAGCCACCATGGAAGTTCCGGCACTGGCCATATCATCCACGGACATCCGCCGGAGGGTTAATGAAGGCAGGCCGATTAAATACCTGCTTCCGGAACCGGTGGAGGAATATATCATTTCCAGGAGACTATACAGGTACACTTGATAGAAATGTTTCCATAATATGTTTTGTCTTTGGATTAAAACTAAAATATAATATTATGCAATACTTACAACGATGATGTTTTAAGGCGACGAAGCCCGGTTTATTTACCGGGCCTAATTTTTTTTCGGAGGGGTAAATATGCCGTTATTATGGTTGTCGGCCATTGCCGTAGCCGCCCAGGTATGCCTGGCTTACCTTATTGACAATCGTGCTGTTCTGGCGGCAGCGAATGCTTTAATATTGTTTGGCGCGGTTGCTGCATTGGTAAAATCAAGCAGTTTAAAAATAAAAAAGTTATCCCGGGAGGCGGTTCAAAGAGCTGTGGACTGGCAGGTATATCACGGGGCGACAACCGAGTCTGAAATATCCGGCGAACAAAATGAGCTTCTTGAGGAAATCGGAAGGCTGTCCCGGCGGGCCAGGTCCTTCGCCAGGGAAATTCATGTGACAACGCATCAGGTGAGATCCGCCTCGCAGAAGATGGAAAGCACCATGAAGTCCGCCGGGGATATAAGAAGTATTTTCTCAAGTTTGCATAATCTTGCCCTTAAGGTTCAGGATGATGGCAACCATTTTGAGGACGAGCTGAAAAAGGGGACAGGGGTAATTTCAGAGAGCATGGATACCTTGAATGAGGTTTCCGCCACCATGGAAGGCATAAACAGCGAGCAGCGGGAGGTATCCCTTCAGGTTCACACCCTGAACGATGCGGTGGCTACCGTAAGGGAGGTAATTGCCGCCATAGGGCATATATCTTCACAGACAAAGCTATTAGCCTTTAACGCCACCATTGAGGCCGCAAGGGCCGGCAATTACGGCGCGGGCTTCAGCGTGGTGGCCAGGGAGATAACCAAACTGGCGGAACAGACGGAGGAGGCCTTGAAAAAAATAACCGGCTCCCTGGATGAAATAAGCAGCCGGGTTTCCGGAGTGGTGGAGAGTGCCGACAGGGGCGCGGCGTCCGGCGAAACCGGTGTCGTAAAAATTTTATCGGCTGCCGACATGTTAAAGGATTCCATAGATTTAATGGGGGGCATTAACGCCGGGCTGGTTGATGCTTACAGGGAAATAAGCAGCGGGCTGCAGGAACTTGCGGCAATGCTGAATGAGAGAGGGGCGGCTTTAAAGGATATAATTGACACCGGGAAGCTTCTCAGCGGGGTGGCGGAAAACCTGGAGCAGGCGGTGAAGAACACCGAATTGCAGTACGGCATAGACGAAAAATCCATGGAAATATTGGAAAGGGTAAAAGGCCTGATGGAGCATCTGGCGGTTTTGCCTGAAATATCGGGTATGGTTCCGGAGCGGCATGAAAGTGCGCTTTCCGCTAAAATATCGGTGACCCCGGAAATAGAGGCCATCTGGTCAAACAACAGTGAGGGCGGTTTTTTATTTTCCAGTCCCCCGGCAGGACTGGCCGACGCTTCTTCCAGGGAATGGTGGCGCCGGGCCATGGCAGGAGAAATATACACTTCATCCCCTTATATTTCCGCCATTACCCGCAAGCCCTGTATAACAGTATCGGTTCCTATAAAATCCCAGGGTAAGGTGGTGGGAGTTTTAGGCGCCGACGTGGGTCTGGAGGATTAATGATTTCGCCGTTATTTCATCCGCGGGCCGGATATCAATTCTTTGCTTTGTTTTTTAAATGCCGTGAAGAAAACTATTGTAATCCAATTAAACAGAAATGGAAGGTGTCAGTTATGGCTATCCGGGAGGAAATTTTAACATCCCTGGCTCCATGCGGCCTGGACTGCTCAAGGTGCCACGGCTTTGCGGGGGGCGAGATAAAGAAACTCAGTGAACAGTTGATAGAGGCACTGGGTGACTTTCAGAGTGTGGCGGATAAACTTTCATCTTTTATGCCGGTGATGCAAAACTACCGGCAGTTCCGTGAAATGCTGGACTTTTTTACCCTGGCCGGCTGTGCCGGGTGCCGGAGCGGCAAGGCTCAATTTCCACTCTGCGCCGCAAAGAGCTGCTTTAAGGAGAAGGGTGTGGACTTTTGTTTCCAGTGTGACGAGTATCCCTGCGGGCGCAACCGGTACGATGCGCCTCTGCATGAAAGGTGGCGCCGTATAAACGACAGAATGAAGGAAGTGGGCGTTGAAGTATATTATGAAGAGCAAAAGAAAAGGCCAAGGTATTAATGGTTTTTATCAGGAGGTATTTTCCCGGGTATTATTTTCGCAAACGGGTTGTAAGCCCCTGCTCTTAAAGGCCGGGGCTTACAAGCTGTAAAGCCGTAATGAGGTCCGCTTATTCTAGTAAGTTACAACCTCTATGCTGCCGTTGCCGGTGATTAGCCGGGCGGTGCCTTTTCCGCCGCCCAGAACCATTTTTTCCGCATTGTTATGCGCCGGGTCTTCGCCGTTTCCCATGCCGGAAATCCTGCCGTGGTTCGTCTTTGCCTCCACGGTCAGGTTGGATTTTTCGGGGAGGCGGAATACAATTCTGCCGTTGGTGGTATCCAGGCGGTAGTCATTCTCAAGGGGATTGCCGGATACCAGTTCGATTTCGCCCATACGGGTAACCGCGTCCACAGCGCCGCCCGGTTCCTGTATGTTTATCCTGCCCATTTCCGTGCCCAGATCCGCTTTTCCTGTTGTGTTGACGGCGTTTATGGCGCCCATTTTACTGTAGGCCTTTAAATCTCCCCGCAGGTTTTCCACATTTATTTCTCCCATGCTGGAAGTCAGTTCCAGATTGCCGCTGATGTTTTGTGAGGCGATTCTGCCCATTTTATTCTCAATGTTAATCTTTAAATCAGGGGGCGCCTGAATCTTCAGGTCTGAGGATATACGGTTGTTTTTGAGAGCTTCTTCCCCGCTGTCGGTGTATATTTTGGTTGTTTGCCCCTTTTCGATGACCACCCGGGCGGCATCGGCCACCGCCCTGGCCTCCGCGTCGCTACCGGCCCGTCCGGTTATGCGGGCGGATACATGCAGTTTTCCGTCGGTGCTGGGTTCCAGATTTATCTCCCCCATAATGTTGTCAATATCAAGGGCCATGCCCCTGTCAACAGCCATGGGCCCGGATTGCCATTCCTTAACGTGGCTGTGGCTGTCCCCAAAGGATATATGGTCTATAAGCCCGCCTATGCCGAGACCCTGGAGGGCGTTGGACACTGCCATTACGGTGATTCCAGCCAGAATGAAGATGCCGATTAGTATAACGCTGGGTAGGCTGAATTCAATTTCCCTCTCGCCCCTGCCGGCCCGGCGCACAAAATATTCCACACCCAGTCCGATAAGAAGCAGGGGCCAGAGCCTCCAGACGGTTTCGGGGGACTTTATTCCGCCAAAGTTGTAGAGCAGCATGCCGATACCCAGGAGCACCAGACTAACGGCCAGGGTTATGGTACCCACTTTAATCTTCGGAGGTTTGGCTTCCATCGCTGTTTTCCTCCTTTTCCTTTTTGCCCGTGCTCAAATAGAGTATATACATGCCGACGCCTATTATAAGAATCGGGGGCAGCGCGTTTTTAATCAGCCGGTAGGGAATAAGGTAATGCGCGAAATTGTTAAACAACGCCATGGCTCCGATAATGATAAGAGCTATTCCTATTATGCTGCGCTTGTTTTCCCAGGAACCCCAGTCAAACAGCTCCCTGTCTTCAATTGGATAGCCGCGGTTAATATTTTTTACATACTGTTGGGTATCGAAAACCGTGTAAAAATATATTATCGGCAGAATCAAGGCGGTTAGTTCTTCCATCTGTATGGCCGCGCTGATGAATATGGTTCCGAAGAACAGCAGCATGGTCTGCAGTCCCCTTTTCATAAGCCCCAGGTAAAGATAGCCTCCACCCGGAATCATGGACATCAGCAGGGCGATAAAACCGCTTTTGTTTTCCTGTACCTCCGGAATTTTCTCCATCCTTTTCTCCAGACAGGTCTTGCAGTAGCTTTTTCCCGCCAGTGATACAATGCACTGTTCGCAAACCGGCTGGCGGCAGCTTGAGCAGATATCCACCGCTTCCAGGTCGCTGTGATTGGCACATTTCATAAACCGATTACCTCTCTTTCAGTAAAGTGCCGTTCAGGTCTTCAACGTTGCTGTAAACCCTGTTCAGTGTGCCGCCGGAATATTGCACATAGCTTTTAAAGGCCAGGTCCAGCTTGCTGCCGGCGGAAACAATATTTTCATTGCTGAACCACGCCCCGCCGTACCAGAATACCGCCAGGGAGACCGCGGCGGCCAGGGTCAGGTCCCGCAGGGTTTCCCACCGTCCCTTGCGGAAAGTTGGTTTTGTGCCCGGGCTGCGTGGCAAAGGCTTATAAAGCGTTTTTTCCACGGGGCCGGAGTAATCAGACATTTCCCGGCTTTTAACCTCAGCCATGACTCCTTCCAGAAAACCGGGCGGCGCAGCCCGGGAGGGGATTTCCCACATCAATGCTGTTAATTCGTTAAGTTCATTTAATTCCTTCCGGCACTCCGGGCATGATGAAAGGTGCGTCGCAATTTGTTTTTGTTCATAACAGGTGCATTCCCCGTCCAGATACTGTACAAGTTTTTCCCTGATCTGGTTGCAGTTCACGGCCGTCACCTCCCCCTAGGCATTCCTTTAGCATGTTTTTTGCCCTATAAATTCTGGTGGCCACTGTTTTAACAGGTATATTCATTATTTGAGCTATTTCCTGATAGCTCATTTTCCGGTAGTGCTGCATCAATAACGGCAGCCGGTAGGTTTCCGGCAGCTGTTCCAGGGCTTTCTGCAGTCTCTGCAGGTTTTCCTTTTGCAGCAGGCTTTGCTCCGGCTCCCAGCAGCCGCCTGATTGCGGTTCCCTACCCGCGCCGTCTTCCGGCGGAGATTCCCGGATCAAATATCTTTCCTTTTCACGTTTTTTCTTTCTTAAAAAATCCAGGCAGTGGTTGGTGGCCACCCTGTACAGCCATGTGCTGAATTTTGACTCGTACCTGAATTTATCAAGGGAGCGGAAAACTTTAATGAATATTTCCTGGGACACATCCCGGGCGTCTTCCTGGTTGTTCAGCATCTTGAAAATCAGGTCATAGAGCTGGTGCTGATAACGTTCCACCAACTGCCCGTATGCGTCCCTGTCCCCCTGTATTGTTTTGTGCACCAGAAGCTCGTCCGTTACCGCCGTCATTTTTACCTCTCCTCGACTGCCTCTGTATATATAGACGTCGCTATTCCGGAAAGTACTTCAATTAATAATTTAAAATTATTATGCGCAGAATTACGGTAAGAGAGATTTCTCAATTCCCACATGATTAAATTAATGTTAAGCCAGAATTGGTAAAATCTTTGATTTACCGGTTTGCATTAGCCTTTTTGGTTCTGCAAATAATAGCAATGAATCAAAGCAGCAATGAAAGAGGTGAATTTAGTGGTGCGCACCCTTTATGTGGGTAACCTTCCCTGGGCCACCAAGGCGGAGGACTTGCAGGAGGCTTTTTCACAGTACGGTGAGGTAATAAGCAGCCGGGTAATCACCGATCGGGAGACCGGGCGCTCCCGCGGTTTTGGTTTTGTAGAAGTGGCTGACGATGATGCCGAAAAAATGATAGCCGCACTGAACGGGGCAGAGCTTAACGGCAGGGCGATAACGGTTAACGAGGCCAAACAGCGGGAGGAAAAAATAGGATAAGACTTAAAAGGAACCTCCACCTTAAGGAGGTTTTCTTTTTGCCCTCTGTGTGAAATAGCCGCCGGATAAATGCGCCTGCCATTTGTCCCGGGATATTAAAAATTTATTTCAATCAGTTAACCCTAAACCCTCCAAGCCCGGATATTTGAATTTTCAAAATATCAAGGGTTTTACCCTGAAGGCATCGAATACAAATTTAAAAAAAGAGGAGGGGTATAGACATGGGTTACCAGAACATTATATATGAAACCTTTGAAAAAATAGGATATATTACTCTTAACCGGCCGGAAAAAAGAAATGCCCTTTCAAAGGGATTGCTGCTGGAATTAACCGACGTTCTGCAAAAAGCGGCGGAGGAGAAGCGGGTGCGCGTGCTGATTATAAAGGGAGCCGGAAAAGCTTTTTCCGGCGGCCATGACCTTAAGGAAGTGGCGGGGGCGGAGCCGCAGGATGTGCTGGATCTTTTCCAGACGTGTTTTACGGCTATGCGATTTATCCGGGAGATTCCCCAGCCGGTTATAGCCCAGGTTCACGGCATAGCCACCGCGGCAGGGTGCCAGCTGGTGGCTGCCTGTGATTTAGCCGTGGCCTCCGAAGATGCCGCTTTCGGTGTGCCGGGAGCAAAAATAGGACTGTTTTGTACCACTCCCTCTGTGTTTTTAAGCCGCAACGTGGGGCGGAAGAAAGCTCTGGAGATGCTGTTTACCGGGGAATCCATCACCGCGGGTGAAGCCCTCTCGCACGGCCTGGTGAACAAGGTGGTAAAGCCGGAGGAACTGGAGGAAGCCACCCTGAAGCTTGCCGCAAAAATAGCCGCCAATAGTTTCTCCGCCATAGCAGTGGGAAAAAGGGCTTTTTACCGCCAGCTGAACATGGAGGATTTCATGGCCCTTAACTATGCCACCGAGGTAATATCCTTAAACACTTCAACTGCCGATGCCCGGGAGGGAATTAGCGCTTTTATGGAAAAAAGGATACCGGTCTGGAAAGATTAATATTTGTAAATGGTAAATCAAAATAACAAATTTTAAAGTGGCCGGAGGTTGTATTGGACAGGGAAGGAATAGTAATAATTCTAAAGGAAATGATTTCGGAGAAAAGGCTGGCCCACTCGCTGGGGGTAAGCGATACGGCCGTCCGTTTGGCTCTTGCCTACGGCGCGGACCCGGACCTCGCAGCCAGGGCGGGTCTGTTGCATGATTGTGCCAGGGACATGGAGGGGGGCGAATTGCTGAGACTTGCCGGGGAATGGGGAGTAACCGTCTCTCCGGTGGAAAGGCGGTTCCCCCTTTTGCTGCATGGACCGGTGGGGGCGGCTATTTGCCGCAGGCGTTTCGGAGTTTGTGATGAAGAGGTATTGCGGGCGGTGGCTTTGCATACAACAGGTTCCCCGGGCATGGGGCTGCTGGAGAAAACCGTATATGTGGCCGACAAGATTGAGCCGGGCAGGAGGCACCCGGGGGTTGAGGCACTGAGGGAAGCGGCTGTGACGGGTCCTGATGAAGGAATGCTTGCCTGTCTGGGTCATTTTATGTATTATCTTATCAAGAGGGGGGAAATAATCCACCCGGACATGGTAAGTACATGGAATAAACTGTCATTAATGGTGGGCGGCAGGAACTTTTAGAACCGGTGCGAATATATTATGTAAAAACCATATAAAACAAGGAGGAGTGGCTATTGTCGTTAGATCCACAGACACTGGCGGGTATTGCCGTGCAAGTTGCTGAGGACAAAAAAGCATATGATATCACCATGCTGGATATCAGCAAAATTTCTATCATCGCCGACTACTTCATTATTTGTAGCGGGAGATCCTCAATTCATGTTCAGTCCATCGCGGACGGCATCATGGAAACCCTGGAGGAGGATTTCGCCCTCAAACCCCGCAAGGAAGGGATGAAGGAGGGACGATGGGTGCTTTTGGACTACGGTGACGTGGTGGTTCATGTTTTTCAGGATGATGAACGGCATTTTTACAACCTGGAACGTCTGTGGGGCGATGCGCCGGTGGTGGAGATGTCGGCCGGCCATTGAGGCCGGCTTTGTAATTGCCGTTGACAACCCAAATAGGTATATTTTATAATTGGTATTGTCAAAATATCGGAACAACTTTGACGAGGAGTAGTAACCAACCTGTGTTTTTGCAGAGAGCCGCCGTAAGGTGCAAGGCGGTAAAGCCGGTTGATGAACTCGCCTCTGAGTTGACCGGGGGAATATGTACCCCGGTCCGGTGGTGGCCGTTAAAAACACACACGAGTGGGTAAAGTTATGGGGCTGTGGCGCAGAGGGAGCGCGCTTCCTTGGCATGGAAGAGGCCGCGGGTTCGATTCCCGCCAGCTCCACCATTACATAACTATACCAACGAGGGTGGTACCGCGGGTATTAACTCCCGTCCCTTACCGGGGCGGGAGTTTTTTGATTTTCTTTATTATTTAAGCCGTCGACGGGGACGGATAGCAAAAGGGGATTCACTGTACCGGCTTACCTTTAGCATGTTAACTATTTAATAGCCAAAAGAGGCAGCGGGGAGGACACTATTAACATGAAACCTTTCAGTAAGATTACCATAGGCCAGATGCTGGACAAAACCGTGGAGAACAATCCCGATAACGATGCCCTGGTATGTATTGAGTTTGGCCTGCGCTATACTTATCGGGAATTCCGGGAGGAATGCGCCAGACTGGCAAAGGGACTGATGGCCCTGGGAATCAACAAGGAGGAGCATATAGCCATATGGGCCACCAATGTGCCCCAGTGGGTGATAACACAGTTCGGAAGCGCCAGGATGGGTGCTGTTCTGGTTACGGTGAACACCAATTATAAACTGTTTGAACTGGAGTACCTTCTCAAACAGTCGGACAGCACCACATTATTGCTGATCCGGGGCACAAAGGACGCCGATTACATCGACATGATCAATCAGCTTTGCCCCGAATTAAAGGATTGCCAGCCGGGCAGATTGAATTCAAAGCGGCTTCCCAGGCTGAAGAATGTGATATTCCTGGGGGATGAGCGGTACCCGGGCATGTATACCTGGGGAGATGTATTGGCAGCGGGCGGGGATGTAACCGACCGGCAGCTGGCGGAACGGGAAGCTTCCATAGAACCTGACGATGTGGTGAACATGCAGTATACCTCGGGGACCACCGGATTTCCCAAGGGCGTCATGCTCACCCACACAAATCTGGTGGGTAACGCCACCAGCATAGCCGAGTGCCTCAACTTCAGGCCCGGTGACCGGCTATGTATTCCTGTTCCCCTGTTCCACTGCTTCGGCTGTGTGCTGGGCACCTTGACCTGCGCTGTATCCGGCGCCGCCATGGCCCTGCTGGAGGCCTTCAATCCAACCAGGGTGCTGGAGACCATAGAAGCCGAGCGCTGCACGGCTGTGCACGGAGTGCCCACAATGTTTATTACCGAGCTGGAAGTGCTGAATAAACACCAATATGATGTTTCAACCCTGAGAACGGGCATTATGGCCGGTTCACCCTGCCCCATAGAGGTTATGAAGCAGGTGGTGGACCGCATGGGCATGAAGGAGATTGTCATTACTTACGGCCAGACGGAGGCGGCCCCGGGGATAACCATGACTCGCACCTCCGATTCCATTGAGCGCAGGGTGTCCACCGTGGGCAAGGCGTTGCCCGGCGTTGAGGTGAAGGTGGTGGATCCGGTCACAGGTGAGGAAGTTCCCCTGGGAGTACAGGGTGAAATCTGCGCCCGGGGATATAATGTCATGAAGGGGTATTACAAGATGCCAGAGTCCAGCAACGCCGCCATTGACAGGGAGGGCTGGCTACATACCGGGGATCTGGGCATTATGGATAAAGAAGGGTATTTCAGGATTACAGGACGTATCAAGGATATGATTATCCGGGGCGGTGAAAATATTTACCCCAGGGAAGTAGAAGAATTTTTATATACGCACCCCAAGATCAAGGATGTCCAGGTGGTGGGTGTGCCCAGCGAGAAATACGGCGAGGAGGTTATGGCCTTTATTTGTCTGAACCAGGGTGAGGAGGCCACTGTTGAGGAAATAAGGGAATTCTGCACCAATAAAATAGCCCGCTATAAAATACCCAGGTTTATAACCTTTGTCAACGGCTATCCCACCACGGCCAGCGGCAAGGTGCAGAAATACAAACTCCGCGAACAGGCCATAGACGACCTGGGCCTGCAAAAAGCGGCCGTAGTGGAGACCGCATAAAAACTGTCTGTTGCCCCCGGGGTGGCTGAACAATTCAGTTCTCCACCCCTATTTTTATTGAATCTTGTTAACAACTCCATTTTGTGATAAAATCCCAAAATGGAGTTGTGTTAGGAGGATAAACGTGTTGAAAGAACGTTATGACTTCAAAGAAATTGAGGGAAAGTGGCAGAAATACTGGGAGGCGGAAAACCTATACACTGTTCCGGATTTCAGCCAGCGTCCCAAATACTACTGCCTGGAGATGTTCCCCTATCCTTCGGGCAAGCTGCATATGGGCCACGTGAGAAACTATTCCATAGGCGACGTGGTGGCCCGTTTTAAAACCATGAAGGGTTACAACGTGCTGCACCCCATGGGCTGGGACGCCTTCGGCCTGCCGGCGGAAAACGCCGCCATCAAGCACGGTAACATGCACCCGGCGGAGTGGACCATAGATAATATTGATACCATGCGCGAGCAGCTTAAACAGCTGGGTATCAGCTACGACTGGAACCGGGAAATCGCCACCTGCCATCCCGGTTACTATAAATGGACCCAGTGGCTGTTCCTGCAGCTTTATAAACACGGACTGGCCTACAAAAAGAAGGCGGCGGTGAACTGGTGCCCCTCCTGCGCCACGGTTCTGGCCAACGAGCAGGTTAAGGAGGGCTCCTGCGAACGCTGTAAAACTATTGTGGAAAAACGGGAACTGGAACAGTGGTTTTTCAGGATCACCAATTATGCCGACAGGCTGCTGGATGATATCAAACTTCTGGAAGGCTGGCCGGAAAAGGTCAAAATAATGCAGGAAAA
The DNA here is from genome assembly GCF_002933875.1 of Desulfocucumis palustris. Lineage (GTDB taxonomy): Bacteria > Bacillota > Desulfotomaculia > Desulfotomaculales > Desulfocucumaceae > Desulfocucumis > Desulfocucumis palustris. The sequence continues at coordinate 12,084 of NZ_BFAV01000016.1, forward strand.
CTGGATTGGCCGCAGCGAGGGGGCGGAAATCCATTTCCCCATTGAGGGGCTGGAGGAAAGCTTTACCGTGTTTACCACCCGCCCGGACACCGTTTATGGGGTAACCTACATGGTGCTGGCGCCGGAGCATCCCCTGGTGGAAAAAATAATAGATGATAAGCCCCAGGCCGCGGAAATCAGGGAATTCGTCAATAATGTAAGGAATTTGAGCGAAATCGCCCGCACCGCCACGGATGCGGAAAAGATAGGACTTTTTACCGGAGGCTATTGCATCAATCCCATGAATGGGGAAAAGGTGCCCATCCTGGTAGCCAACTACGTTCTGCTGGAATACGGCACCGGAGCTGTAATGGGTGTTCCCGCCCATGATCAGAGGGACTTTGAATTTGCCAGGAAGTATAATTTGCCCATACGTATTGTAATCCAGCCGGACGGCCCCGACCTTGACCCGGACACCATGGCCGAAGCCTACTCCGGGGACGGGAAAATGGTTAATTCCGGCCCCTTTAACGGAACTCCCAAAGAGGAAGGAATTAAAGCGGTAATCAATTATCTGGAAGAGAAAAAACTGGGCCGGGGTGTTGTAAATTTCCGCCTGCGGGACTGGCTTATTTCCAGGCAGCGCTACTGGGGCGCGCCCATACCCATGATTTACTGCCCGCAGTGCGGGGTTGTGCCCGTTCCGGAGCAGGATCTGCCGGTGCTATTGCCCGGGAACGTGGAGTTTAAGCCCACCGGCCGTTCTCCCCTGGCGGACAGCCCGGATTTCGTGAATACAACCTGCCCGGAGTGCGGTAAACCCGCCCGCCGGGAAACGGACACCATGGACACCTTCATGTGCTCATCCTTTTATTATTACCGCTATACCAGCCCCCGGGATGAAAATGCCGTTTGGGACCGGGAAAAGGTGAACGGCTGGCTGCCGGTGGACCAGTATATCGGCGGGGTGGAGCACGCCATATTGCACCTGCTTTATTCCAGGTTCTTTACCAAGTTCCTTTATGACGTCGGCCTGATTAAGAACATAGAGCCCTTTACCAACCTGCTTACCCAGGGCATGGTTTTAAAAGACGGGGCCAAGATGTCCAAATCCAAGGGCAACGTGGTGAGTCCGGAAGAGATAGTGGCCACCTACGGAGCGGATACCGCCAGGCTGTTCATACTGTTTGCCGCGCCTCCGGAAAGGGATCTGGAGTGGAGCGACCAGGGAGTTGAGGGCTGCTACCGCTTCCTGCACAGGGTGTGGAGACTGGTGGCGCCCATGTCCGAAGAGCTTTTAAAAGCACCGTCCGGGTTTGACGGCAAACCGGCGGGGGTAAACAGGGAAATGAGGCGGCTTACCCACGCCACCATCAAAAAGGTAACGGAGGATACCGGCAACCGCTTTAACTTCAACACCGCGGTCAGTGCCATCATGGAGCTGGTTAACGGCCTTTACCAGTACAAGGAGTTGCCGGAGACCGACCGGGATCCCGCCGTAATGAGGGAAGCGGTGGAACACCTGCTGATACTGCTGGCTCCCTTTGCGCCGCATATAACGGAGGAGCTTTGGGCTGGAATAGGCCACAGGGACAGTATTCACAGACAGCCCTGGCCTGAATACGACCCGGAAGCCATTATTGAGGACGAAATTACCATTGTGGTGCAGCTTAACGGCAAAGTCAGGGAAAGGGTGCTGGTGCCGGCGGACATTACCCCGGACAAAATGAAGGAACTGGTGCTGGCCCAGCCCAGGGTACAGAATATGATAGAGGGAAAACAGGTTGTGAAAGTTATTCCCGTGCCGGGAAAACTGGTAAACATCGTGGTCAAATAGCAACTTTAGACAACCCCGCCCCGGAGGCGGGGTTTATTAATAGGGGGTTGCCGGTGAACGGCCTGAAGCCTCAATTATGTTAATTCGGTTAATGGCTTCCGGGATAGAATAATATATGGCTTCTGTCTCAAAACTTAAAGCGGGGTAAGGAGCATGAGGTATATTATCAGTCAAAAAGGACAGATACCGGTGGTGTTATCTGTCCCCCACGGGGGGACGGAAGAACCGGCCTTTCTTCCCTTCCGCCGGGAAGGCAACAGAATGGCGGACGAGTTCACCCAGGAGTTGGCCATGGAGATTAGTAACTCCTTAAAAGGGGTGTGGGGTGAGCCCTACCTGGTCAAGGCCCTGATCAGGCGCGTTAAAATAGACTTTAACCGTTCCCAGCCGGAAGCCTGCGAAGACCCTGTTTCGGTCAAATATTACAGGGAGTACCACGGCGACCTGAGGGAATGTGTGGACCACTGTGCGGAAACATATCGCCGCTGCCTGCTGCTGGATATCCACGGGCGCAGGGGGGCCGGTCCCGGAGCTCCCCAGGTGGTGCTGGGAACAGCCAATTACAGTAGCATGGACCGGGAGCCGGTGGAGCTTTTATTAAATTTGCTGGGCTCCAGGGGCTGTACCGCCAGGCATGACACCGGCGGCCCGTACCGGGGAGGATTCATTACCAGGCAATATTCCGACGGTATGGTAATGAAGGGACTGCAATTGGAAGTGAGCAGGGAGGTAAGGCAGGACGGGGAGGTCAGGAAAAAATTTGCCGCCGCCCTGGCGGAGTCCCTTTGGCAGGGAAGGGATAAAATAATATACGACAGCCGATGAAAAGGCCGTATCTTCATGCAGGCAGCACGTTGTGAATTGTTCGACAACCCCATTGGTCAAATTAATATTTGTGAAATAATCGACGTTAAAGATGGATGGTAGTGACCATTTTTTTTGCATTTCAAAGGCAAATGCTTTATTTACCCCTCCGGCGGCAATAATATAAGAACAAATAAAACAATAACGGTGATGACAAAAAAATCGCCGGAGGGAGTGTAAGAAATGGCACGTTCAGCAGATGTGGCGTACTACGGCTGCTATGCCGGAAAAAAGAAAAACAACAGCGGAGATATGAACAGGCTTATTGACGCAGTGAATGATAATTTCGCCACCTTCAGGGAGTGGAACGACGTGGAGGTAACACGTCAGCCGGCCGGCTCGTTGCTGGAGAGGTTTAAAAGCAACTACAGCGCCTTTGTGAACTGGTAATCCTAAAAAACAACAGGGCAAAGCGGATGGAGGGGAAGGTGGAGTATGGATTGAAAATAAAAAAACGGACAGAAGCTTAACACCCCCCGACTTAAACGGCCGGGGGGTGTTTTCTTTATTTTACCAGTGACTTTACGAAGGTTTTCGCGCTGGAGGCGGCCATGCTTACCAGGCCTTTGTGCCTGGCCAGAATCTGGTCCAGGGCCTCCACCACCCTGTCCAGCTGCTCACGGGTTACCGTAAGCGGCGGCTCCAGCCTGATGACATTGGGGTTGTTCAGGGTGTAGGCTGTTATTATGCCGTATTTGTTCAGTAGTTCACCCGCCACCAGGCTGCCAAGGTATTCCTGGGAAAGTTTAGAGGCCAGGCCGAAAGTAGCTTTGGTAAGCATGCCGCCCGGCTGGTTGAATTCTATCCCAACCATCAGGCCCCTGCCCCTAACGTCCTGCAATAGAGGATACTTTTCCTTTAATTGGTTTAGCCCGTTCATAAAATATAGCCCTTTTTCCCTTGCCTGTTCTGCCAGATTTCCCCGGTAGATAACGCTTATGGTGGCGATACCCGCCGCGCATGACCAGGTGTTGCCCCCGAAGGTGGAGGTGTGCAGGGTTGATTTTTCCCAGCTGCCGTAGGCCTTTTGCCATATGTCGTCGGTGGTGATGAAGGCGCCCGCCGGCATAATCCCGCCGCCCAGCGATTTGGCCAGGCACAGAATGTCGGGCTCCAGCTGTTCATATTGGCAGGCGAACATGTCTCCGGTACGCCCCATACCGGTCTGAATTTCGTCCGCAATTAAAAGGGTCCCTTTTTCTCCGCACAGCCTGGCCGCTTCCGCCAGATAGCCCGGGGGAGGTACAATAATTCCGCCTTCGCCCTGAATAGGCTCAACGATAAATGCCGCAGCCCGGGAATTCAACAGGGCGGCTTGCAGGGCCTCAATGTCCCCGTAGGGAACGGCGTGGCAGCCTTCCAGCAGGGGGCGGAAAGGTTTCTGGTATTTTTCCCTGCCCGTTACCGACAGGGCGCCAAAGGATTTGCCGTGAAAGGAACCCTCGCAGTATATGAAACCTGTTCTCCCGGTGGCGGCCCGGGCCAGTTTAAGCGCTCCCTCCACCGCCTCGGCCCCGCTGTTGCAAAAGAAAGATCTGGTTAAAGCTCCCGGGGTAATAAGAGCCAGGTTGTGCGCCAGGGCCCCGGCCAGGGTGCCCAGGGAGGCCTGGATCAGGTTGGGCATTTCCCTTACCCTGTCCAGCGCCGCCAGCACTTCCGGGTGGTTATGCCCCACATTCATGGCCCCGTAGGCTCCAAGGAAGTCCAGGTACTGGTTCCCATCGCTGTCCCAGACCAGGGTATCCCGGGCCCGTACAAATTTTTTGTCAAAACTCAAAAATCCCATCATTGAAGTCAGCTCCGGGTTGACGTGATTTTTGTGGTTTTGTCTAATTTCTTCACGGCTCATTTCAATGGCCTTGTCCAGCGATAGAAGATGGCTTTGAAAATCTATGGCAATGTCATGTGCTGTTTCGCTTTGCATATCCCATCACAATCCTTCCGCTCTGAAATTGTAAACAGATTTGTGCACAGCATAATTTTACCATAAAAAATGCATATTTGTTCCACCGGATAAAATGTTGTTAAAATAGTCTTGCCGGGAAATGATTTATTAATACCGCGTGTAATGTATTTTTACTTGACAGAAGCCGCCCGGTTGCATTAAAATTTACCTGTTAAGTATTCCTCCTTGATGTTTGCAACATTAGGGCAATTGAAGCGGAGGCTTAACATGGAAAAGCTGGCGTTAATAAATTTGCTTTACGACTTTTACGGTCAATTGCTCACCGAGCGGCAGAGGCGTTTTGTGGAACTCTATTACGCCCATGATCTGTCCCTGGGTGAAATTGCGGAGCAGTTCGACGTGAGCCGGCAGGCCGTATATGACATATTAAAGAGGTCGGAACAGTCTCTAACGGATTATGAGCGGAAGCTGGGACTGGTTGCCAGACATATTGACAATCGCCGGCTTTTGAGCACGGCGCTGGAATTGCTGGAAAGCGGCTACCCGGATAAATTGCCGGAGGTTAAAAGTATCCTCAGCAAAGTTATGGCAATTGAAGAGGAATGAGGGGAGGCTTAAGCAGTGGTCTTTTCCGGACTTGCTGAAAAACTTCAGGAAACATTCCGTAAGCTAAAGGGCAAGGGCAGGCTGACCGAGGAAGATGTGGACGAGGCCCTGAAAGAGGTAAGACGGGCGCTGCTGGACGCCGATGTTAACTTCAAGGTTGTGAAGGATTTCCAGAAGAAGGTCAAGGAAAGGGCTGTGGGCTCGGATGTGCTTACCAGCCTGACCCCGGGCCAGCAGGTTATAAAAATTGTACATGAAGAACTGTCTGAACTCATGGGCGGGGTGCAGAGCAAAATAAACCTGTCCTCCAAGCCGCCCACAGTGGTTATGATGGTGGGATTGCAGGGGGGCGGCAAAACCACCACCTCCGCCAAGCTGTCCAATATGCTGAGAAAAGGCGGAAGGCGCCCCCTGCTGGTGGCGGCGGACGTGTACCGTCCGGCGGCTATTAAGCAGCTGCAGGTGCTGGGCGCCCAGTTGGATATACCCGTGTTTTCCATGGGTGACAAAAACAGCCCGGTGGATATCGCCAGGGCCGCCCTGGAGAACGCCCAGAGCAACAGCAGGGATTTGGTGATTATAGACACCGCCGGCCGGCTGCATGTGGACGACCAGCTGATGACTGAACTGGAGTCCATCAAAGCGGCGGTAAAGCCCCATGAGATACTGCTGGTGGTGGACGCCATGACCGGCCAGGTGGCTGTGAACGTGGCTGAAACCTTCAACCAGCGGCTGGGCCTGGACGGGGTTGTGCTGACAAAGCTGGACGGCGATACCCGGGGGGGCGCGGCGCTGTCCATCAAGGCTGTCACCGGCTGTCCCATAAAATTCGCCGGGGTTGGCGAGAAGCTCGACGCCATTGAGCCTTTTCATCCGGATCGTATGGCCGACCGCATTCTGGGCATGGGCGATGTAATGACCCTTATTGAAAAGGCCCAGGCAAATTTTGACGCGGAACAGGTGGCCAAACTAAATAAAAAGATTAAGGCTGCGGATTTCACCCTGGAGGATTTCATGCAACAGATACAGGAAGTGAAAAAGCTCGGCCCGCTGCAGCAGATAATAAGTATGATTCCTGGATTGGGCAGCGCTAAAAAGCTTAAGGATCTGGGCGAGATAGATGAAAAGGAACTGGTGTATGTGGAGGCCATTGTCAACTCCATGACACCCTGGGAAAGAAGGCATACTCACGAAATAAGCGGCAGCAGGAAAAAGCGCATAGCCAGGGGCAGCGGAACCTCCGTGCAGGAGGTAAACCGCCTGCTGAAACAGTTTGAACAAACCCGAAAAATGATGAAACAGTTTGCCGATATGGAGAAAAATATTAAAAAAGGCGGCAAAATGGGGATGAACCCCTTTATGGGATTAGGCAAAAAGGATCTATTCTAGGAGGCCGCTGAAAAAGTCCATCTGCTGCGTTGCGGCTGCGGCCTCAATGCTCAACGTACGATGGGTACGCCTCCGCTTGAGGCCTTGCCGCGCCTTGCATCTGGAGCTTTTTGAACGGCCTCGGGCGGTAATTTATCAACATCTTTATTGCTTTTTGATGTGTTTTTCAACACTTTCCCAGGAGGCTTTAAACCGCGGCCTGTGCCGGCGGCGCCGATGCGCTATGGAATATTTTTGCAAAAATATAAATTGGTAAGATCATTAAAGGAGGTGAAAATGTCGTGGCTGTCAAAATCAGATTAAGAAGAATGGGTGCCAAGAAAAATCCCTTTTACAGGATAGTGGTGGCTGATTCCCGTTCTCCCAGGGACGGCAGGTTTATAGAAGAAATCGGATATTATGACCCGCTGAAGGACCCGGCTGTAATTAAGATTGACGAGACAAAAGCCGCAGACTGGCTTAAAAAGGGAGCCCAACTGACCGATACCGCCCGCGCACTGTTCAGTAAGGCAGGTTTGTTGGCCAAGCCCGCTGACAGCGGTCAGTAGTATTTTCCAGGAGGGTTCTGACCGATGAAGGAAGTAGTAGAAATATTGGCTAAGGCCTTGGTGGATAATCCGAATCAAGTTTCGGTTAAAATGGTTGAAAGAGAAAAATCCTTCCTGATAGAATTGAAAGTGGCCCCTGATGATATGGGGAAGGTAATCGGAAAGCAGGGGCGCATCGCCAAGGCAATTCGTACGGTGGTCAAAGCAGCGGCCACCAAGCAGAAGAAAAAAGTTATAGTGGAAATAGTATAATACTAAACCACAGCAACGCATTTCGGGCTCATCCCGTTATGCCTGATTAAAAAAGGGGGCTCTATGCTCCCTTTTCTGATATGTGGCGTCTTTACGCATAAACTATGAGGTGGTAATGCGGCATGGGAGGCATAACCATCACCCGCCCGGTGATTGTTAAAATTAAAGTGACAGAGGAATATAAAAAAAATGTTGCCGGGGAGATTCAGGAGGCTATATCCAGGGTGGATATGCAAATCCGGCATATTGAGTTTCAGGCCAGGCGACTGCTGGCCGAACTGGAGAAAAAAAACCCCCAGGGCATAACCGCCGCCAAACAGCACCTGGAGAAAGAACGTTCAGCCAAGCTGGAAGCCAGGCAGAGGCTGCTGGATAAACTAAAGCAGACCGCTAATATGAGTATTGGCGAGGAAATTGTCCACGGGCAGGTGGAAAGCATTGTGGAATTGAAGGTGGGGGACCACTGGAGCAGCCTTTTTAATGTGGAAGTGGTAATTGAGGACGGCAGGGTGATTGAGATAAGGCAGGGCGGCGGGGGGTATGAAGGTGGCTGAGGAATACATTGACATAGGAAAGATTGTGAATACCCAGGGAAACAGGGGAGAGCTGCGAATATTTCCTTTGACGGATTTTCCCGGGCGCTTTCTTGATATGGATACTGTGCTGGTGGAATTAAACGGTGAAAAACGTAAGTACACCATAGAGACAGCCCGGCTGTACAAAAAGTTTGTGATAATAAAATTTAAAGAAACTCCCGATATGACCGCCGCGGAAAAACTAAAAGGGGCGTTGCTCAAGGTTACCAGGGAGGAACTGGTGGAACTTCCGGAGGGAAGCTACTATATTTTTGACCTGGTGGGCATCAACGTATATGATCCTGCGGGCAATTCCCTGGGAATTCTTGAGGAAGTCATTCATACCGGGGCCAACGATGTTTACGTGGTTGCTGAACAGGGCGGCAAGCCGGTGCTGGTTCCCGCTTTAAAAAGCGTGGTAAAGGAGATTGACGTGCCTGGCAGAAGGATGGTAGTGGAAATGCCGGAGGAATATTAGGAGGTCTTTATTTGCATATTGATATTTTGACCCTTTTTCCGGAAATGTTTGAAGGCCCCTTTGACGCCAGCATCATCAAACGCGCCCGGGAGAAGGGGCTGGTAGCAATCGACTATATAAACATTCGGGATTATTCCCAAAACAAGCATAATACCGTTGACGACACGCCGTACGGGGGCGGGGCCGGGATGGTTATGGCCGCCGGGCCGGTCTTCGAAGCCGTGGACCATATAAAATCCAGCCGCCCCGGAACCGGCAAACTGATATATTTAAGTCCTGCCGGAAGAAAGTTGAACCAGCAAACGGCGCGGGAGCTTTCCGGGGAAGAGCGCCTGATTCTTCTCTGCGGGCACTACGAGGGCATGGACCAGAGGGTGCGGGACGAACTGGTGGATGATGAAATATCCATAGGCGACTATGTGCTGACCGGCGGGGAATTGCCGGCAATGGTGCTGGTGGACGCGGTGGTGAGGTTAATTCCCGGGGTATTGGGTGAAACCGCCTCTGCCGAGGAAGAATCATTCAGCGACGGTTTGCTGGAATACCCTCACTACACCAAGCCCAGGGAATACAGGGGACTGCCCGTGCCGGAAGTTCTGCTGAACGGGCACCATGAACAGATCCGCCTGTGGCGGCGCAGGCAGTCACTGCTTAAAACACTTCAGAGCCGCCCGGAGTTGCTGGCCACAGCCGGCCTTACAGATGAAGACAGGATTATTTTAAAAGGGATAGTGCTGGAATTGGAAGGGCTGGGACTGCCGGAAGACATAACAAGGAAAAAAAGGCGCTGACAACGGCCGGAACATTACCGGCCGTTGTTTTGTGCGCAGCAATTTATATTTATTTTTTTAATTTTTGGCAATATCCACTGTTTGCATTTTATCCCCGGGCTTCAGCCTGTCCACAATTTCCATGCCCTTGACCACCCTGCCGAAAACGGCATAATCGCCGTCCAGCCAGGACGCGTCCTTTTTCAGTATATAAAATTGAGAGCCCGCGGTATCCGGTTTCTCACTCCTGGCCATGGCCACTGCCCCCCTGGTGTTTTTCAACAGCGGGTTGGTTTCAAGCTTTATTGTCCAGCCAGGGCCGCCGCTGCCGTCGCCCTCGGGGTCTCCTCCCTGAACAACCCAGTCCTCCACCCGGTGGAAGGTGAGGCCGTTGTAAAATTCGCTTCCGGCCAGTTTTTCGAAGTTTGTTACGGTTACCGGCATCAGTTCCGGGTAAACTTCCGCTTCAATATCCCCAAGGGATGTTTTTATTACCACCAGATCCTTTTTGGTTTTGCTCAGATCCCCGGCGGACTGAGCGGCTTTATTATTCCCGGTGTTTTTATCATCTGCTTTGCCGGCGTCTGCCTGCTTATCATTGGGCTTTTCCGCGGCGGCATTGGATTCCGGCTGTTGTTCCTGCCGGTATGTGCTGTAGCCCGTGGCTGCGGCCAGCAGCAGGGTAAAAACTATTATCGCGGCAATTATTAGATTTCGCCTTGGTGGAGCGGGCTGCCGGGGATTTTTCTTTTTAACGGCCATTATTTAGACCTCCGGAATTAAAATTATAGGTATTGGATATACATTTCGACGGGCAGACTTTATATCCTGGTGGCGGAATAATGATAAATGGGATATGATTAAACCGGATGTTCCGGGACAAAAAAGTGATAGCCGGGGGAGAGAATGATGGTTGCGGAAGTGATATTCACGGGTACGGAACTGCTGCTTGGCCAGATACTGAACACCAACGCCCAATATTTGCAGGTTGAATTATCCTCTTTAGGAATAAATCTTTATTACCAGGTGACGGTGGGGGACAATCTGGGGCGCTGCGCTTCGGCCATCAGCCAGGCCGCCGGACGGGCGGATTTAATAATAGTGGGCGGCGGTCTGGGACCCACCGAGGACGACATCAGCAGGGAGGCACTGGCCGAGGCCCTAAAATTAAAGCTTGTTAAGGATAATTTTGCCCTGGAAGTGGTGAGAAGGTTTTTTGACCAGAGGAATATATCCATTTCCGATAATAATTTAAAACAGGCACTGATACCGGAGGGGGGCAGGGCGCTGGACAACCCGGTGGGCACAGCGCCGGGAATAATACTGGAGAACAGGGGCAAGACCTACATACTCCTTCCGGGCCCGCCCAATGAATTTAAGAGGATGGTGAATGACCGCGTCATACCCTTCCTGAAGGAAAAACTGGCCGGGAAAAGCGGCATTATCAAATCCAGGGTGCTTAAATTTTGCGGTATAGGCGAGTCAAAACTGGATGAAAAGCTCAGCGACCTTTTAAAAAGCAGCAATCCCACCCTGGCGCCCACCGCAAAATTTTCTGAAGTCCATTTAAGGATTACTGCCAGGGCCGGGGATGAAGCCGGGGCCGGTGAAATGATAGAAGTCATGGAGGCCCGGGTCCGGGAACGCCTGGGCTCTTTTATATTCGGGGTTGACGGGGAAACACTGCCGGGGGCTGTATCCGGACTGTTCCGGGAGCAGCATAAAACCCTCGCGGTTTTAGAGGGGTTTTCCGGGGGAGAAGTCTCCGCCCTGCTGTCGACAGTGCCGGGAGCAGGCGATTTCTTCGCCGCGGGCGTTGTGGCCCGGGATTTTGGCGTTTTGCGGGGGATGCCTTTTTTGCACGCCGGGGAACCGCCGGTGAAAAAAGAAGAGGCAGTGAAGAGTCTGGCCACAGCCATAAAGGAAAATTTTGGCTGCCGGGCGGGTCTTGCCATAGGCATGGACAATGCTGGAGATCCCAGCAGCCGGGTGACTGGCTACGCATTCCACCTGGGCGCCGATATTGACGGGAAGATTATGGGCAGGGAACTGCTCCTGCGGGGCGGAGACCGTTTGGAAGCCTCCCGCAGGGCTTCCACCATGGTTCTGGTGCTATTATGGCGTTACCTGAAACACGGCATAGCCTTTTAATACCGGACTGCCACGCGACTTTGCCTGCTGTTAAAAAAGCATAGCGCATAATAAATATTTATAACCGCCCCCGGGGCGGTTTTTTTGCGGGTGACATTATGCAAAATATTTTATTATATCCAATAAATCGCAGGAAAATTAATATAATTTGTAGAACTTTCATGCACAGCTTTATTCTGGAAAAAGATGTATTAAATGCTCCCAGCCGGATAATTGTTTAACAGGGGTGTCAAAATGCACGAGACTTATGATTTGCAGTTTGGGCCGAAGCCGAGAAAGCGCATTAATTCCAGGGAGCTGCTGGAGTTAATATTCGGCTACGTGGCCAGAATGGCAAACGAAAAAAATTTGGACAACCTTTTGATGATGATGGCGGATCTGGGAAAGGACATGATTGTAGCGGACCGCTGCACATTGTGGCTGCTGGATAGGGAAAAAAACGAACTCTGGACCAGGGTCGCCCACGGGGTGAACGAAATCCGCATACCGGCCAACACCGGGCTGGTGGGTTATTCCATCGATCACGACCAGCCTCTTTTTATCGATAACGCCTACAATGATCACAGGTTCAATCCCGACGTGGACAAAAAGACGGGCTACCGGACCAAGGCTATTATTGTCATACCCCTTAAAAACAGTGAAGGCGAAACTATTGGCGCCTACCAGGCTATCAATAAAATGACCCGCTCCAAAAAATTTACGTCGAAGGATCTGGAATATTTGACCCTGGCAGCCTCATACTCTGGGAAATCGCTGGAGGCGGCGCTGCTCAATAAAGAGATAGAGGAAACCCAGAAGGAAATTATTTTTACCATGGGGGAAATAGGAGAAAGCCGCTCCAAGGAGACAGGCAACCATATCAAAAGGGTGGCCGAGTATTCCAAAATCTTGGCTTTAAAATACGGCATGGACGAAACCGAGGCGGAACTGCTGAGGATAGCTTCTCCCATGCACGACATCGGCAAGGTGGCCATACCGGACTCAATATTAAAAAAGCCCGGCAAGCTCACCGATGAAGAATTTGATACCATGAAAACACATACCCAGGTGGGATATAATCTTTTAAAGGGCTCCAGCAGGCGCATTTTAAAAGCGGCGGCCATTGTGGCCCGGCAGCACCATGAGAAATGGAACGGCAGGGGCTATCCTGACGGAGTCAGCGGCGAACAGATTCACATATATGGCAGGGTAACCGCCATTGCCGACGTTTTTGACGCCCTGGGCAGCGACAGGTGTTACAAAAAGGCCTGGGAATTGGACAGGATATTGAACCTTTTTAAGGAAGAGAAGGGGAATCATTTTGATCCGGTGCTGGTGGACCTTTTCCTGGATAATATCGGGGAGTTGGTAAAGATCAGGGATAGATACCGGGATGAAATTGGTGAAAAATAGAAAGCCTGCCGGACAGGCTTTTTGAGGCCGTTGCTAAAACTTTCGCCCGGCTTTAAAGGTTGGGGGACGCACCATTGAAAGCTGTGTGTCCCCCGGCCTTTTTACTGCCGGAGCGTTACGGGCCGAACGGCTTAGTCTCCCGCCAGGTTTGTTTTTGAACGGCTTGTACCTCTTTATTTGTATTTAACAGCCAGTGCCGCCAGGGCGCCCTGCAGGGCGGGCATCAAATCGGTAAATTCAAAGCCCGCGAAGGCCTTGTCTCCTACTTTCCTGAGCCAGGCGGGCTGCACCTCCAGTTTAAAGTCGTAATTGCTTATTCTAAGGGACATGGTGGCTTTAATATTAGAGTTGATAATTTTTTCAATTTCCGGCGTGGAATAAACCATTGCCCCGCCGGCGGAAAAATTCACCAGAACCGTTTGCGTGGAGAGATCGTCAGTTCTGAATATTACTTTTACCGGGTAGTTTGCCCTTATAAATCTTCGCTCCCTGGTGGGATTAAATTCTTCCGGTATAGTCAGCCCGTAAAATTTGTCAAAATCCTTTCCTATGGCCGCCACTTTACTATCACCGCAGAAAAAGGATTTTTGGTAAGAAACGCTTACTTGAACGGGCTGGTTTTCCAGGAGCATCATAACCTGCCCGCCGTGCCTGGGGAGACCTATCCAGAAGATTTCGCCCTCCACTTTGGTTACGGTGGTTGGTATCGCGCCGGGTTGGGAGATTTCCCGCAACCAGACTTCCTGTTTTTCCCTTATGGTTATTTTTTCTCCAGTTGACATTTTCACCAATCCTTTTAGCTGGCAAAGTTGAACCAGGGCAATAGGGTATCAATTTCCAGGTCCGGTTCGTTCTTTAGATTAACAATACCATCGCTGGTCCACACCTGGGGCCTGGACGGGGTGCCCGGATTAATCAGCACTATCTGCCCGGTCCTGCCGTCACTTAGTTGCACCACTTCACCCACGTAACATTCCGCAATTCTGTTAAGAAATGTCAATAGAATGCCGGTGTCAAGGGCGCCGTAAAAGTTGTGCTGAAACTGTTCGATTACTTTAAAGGGGCATATTTTACCCCGGTATGGGCGATTGGAGGTCATTGCGTCGTAAACATCGGCAATGGAAATTATCTTCGCCGACAGGGGTATGTTGCCGCTATTCAGACCGGAAGGGTAGCCCAGACCGTCCTCCCGCTCGTGATGAAAAAGCGCTCCCACCCGGAGGGAGGGAGGGGAACTGGCGGCTTCAAGAATCCGGTACCCCAATATGGTGTGTCTTTTAATTTCCTCCCGTTCCTCTTCCGTCAGCGGCCCGGGTTTCTGTAATATCGTCCGGCTTATTCGGGTTTTTCCAATATCGTGCAGGAGTCCTGCCACCACTATGTCCTTTGTTTCTTTGTTTTGAAGCTTTAACCAGCGGCATATCAGGCCGCAGATGAGGGAAACGTTCAGTGAGTGCCCGAAGGTGTGGTTGTCCAGCTGTTTGGCAATATTCAGATAGGACATCAGGTTAAACGGGGATTTTATATCATTTAAAATTGACTCCGGAATATTGTAGGCCTGTTCTAGGTCAAACTGATTTCCGTCGCTAATGAATTTTATCAGTTCAGCCGTTTCCCTGCCCGATTTTTCATATTTTTTCTGGAAATTAATGAATATCTCCTCATCGCTTCTTTGCCAGCAGGCGGGTTCATTTAAATTACTTTCTTCGAGAATGCTTATTTTGGAATAACCCAGTACCTTAATGGTCTGGATGTTTTCCCCTGTCAGAATTGCACCCTTGGTAAGCATTAATACATTGTGCTCATTATAAATATCCTGGTTTAATACCATGTTAGGGATTAGCTTGTCAATATAAATATTATTTGCCATATCGGATCCGCCCTAATTCATGCATTATATAATTTTAGCAGTGGCCCCGCATTGGTAAATTATTTATCAACCTGTCATTAATTATAGTTATTGTCTCGTCATTTTTCGCTAAATTTTCTTTTAATTTTATTTAAAGTAATGCTGGATGAGGAGAAACAAAAAGTGCCCTCGCCGGAGAGGACACTGTCAGCGTATGAACCGGCACCTGCCCGGTTTTTTGATTTATTAGGGAAATTATGAGCATGGTGGAGCTGCGGATAACTTCTCAGTCGCCTGAAGGGTGATTTTGTTCAGAATTTTAATCTTACTTGTTCATTTCAGTTGCCTTTATTAATTAAAAGCTCCTTCTCTTTTCTATTAAGTTTCCTGATGGCGGCTTCCCGCTTTTGCGCCTCGCTGCGGTTCGCGCATTCTTCCCAGTAAATCAGCCGGACAGGTAGTCGGCTTCGGGTGTATTTCGCGCCTTTTCCCGCATTGTGAATCTTCAGCCTGGCCTCCAGGTCCGTTGTCCAGCCGGTATAATAACTTCCATCAGAGCATTGAAGCAAATATGTATAGGGCATAGATATAATCCTTCGATAAATTTTGATGTTTTTCAGCTGGCAATAATTGTCTTATCCCATTCCCAGGTAAGGCCGGTTACCACCGCCGCCGGTTCAGTAGCCTTGTCAAATCGGGAATTTTTAACGTTAATTCTGAAGGCTGTTTTCGGCAACTGTTTATTATTTAACAATATTAACAAATATTCCATGAAAATGCACTAATAGGCAAAGAAAATTTATTGATGTCAAATTTTGCTGAATCCAAGTTTATTATATGATATATTGTCTTTTAAATGAGGTTTATGTCTCAAAATAAGGGACTTTAGTCCCGGAAAATTTGATTAAGCTTTTTGGATCATTTTACAGAATTCATCGTATTTTTCCCTCAAAAGCAATGCGGTATCATTAATTCCCGAAAATCGAACATAATAAGATGCGGGACTAAATGGAGTTAATTCTTTCACTTTTGTTACATTGACTATATAACTTTGGTGCGTTCTTAAAAATTTATTGCCTGGCAATTTATATAATAGGTTATTTAAAGATTCATATACGTCAATTTTATCATCATCTGTGTATATAACAGATTTTTTTAATTCTTTGCCTACAAAACAAATGTTGTTTATGTCAAGAATATAGATACTGGAGCCTCTTTTGATAGACATTCTTTTGATGTTGTGATTTAAGCACTGTCTTGCTTTTAAGGCTGACAATATTATTCTGTCAGGTGTTATAGGCTCAAATATGTAATCAACCGCATTTATCTTTAATGCTTCCGAAATAAATTTTGCATTGTATGTGATAATTACAATTAAAATGTTTTTGTAATTAACATTTACGATGTTGCCTATCTCCAGTCCAGAAATATCTTTCATGGCGATATCTAAATATATAACGTCAGGTTTATATTTATCAATACATTGTATGCATTCAAAACCAGTGCTGGCTTCCCCAACTATGTTGATGCTATCAATTTTTTTCATTACATTAATGAACACTGATCTTATACTTTTTTCACTATGGGCGATAAGAACATTCATTGGTAAAATCACCTAATAATGTAAATTAGAAGCATTATTAAATAATTCTGCAAAATCGCTTTTATTCCTCTCGGGATATTAAATATAGTTTTCCATTGTAAAGGCACACCTGGGGAAACCCGGGGCCGCAAAGCCGTGGGTCTAAGCCGATATGGTATGATTGCCAGGCTGCCGGGGAGTGTAACAAACCATTTCTTGGGCAAGAAATGGTTTAAATATGTGTGGGTTTGCAGTGATTCGCCGTCACAAAGCAACAAGTCTACAGCGAAAGGAATACGGTAATGGAGTATTATAAAAATATGGAAGAGAGTTTAAGAAACCACTGTATAAAAGTATCCTATATATCTGCGGGAATTATAAAAGGCAAAAATAACTTATTAATTGCAGGATTATACCATGACATAGGAAAAACAAAAGTACCTTCGATAATATTAAATAAAAACGGTCCTTTGTCACAGGAAGAATTTACTGTTACTAAAAACCATTCGTACGATGGCTCACAGATGCTGCTTGAAATGGGATATTGCGATGAGGTAGTTAAAGCGGTTCTGTGTCATCATGAAAGATGGGATGGAGAAGGGTACCCATTGGGTCTCAAAGGCAAGAAAATCCCCTTATATAGTCGTGTTTTGGCCGTAGCGGATACTTTTGACGCCATAACTTCGGACAGGCCATATAGAAAAGCGTTGCCGGCTTATGCGGCAATAGAGGAAATAGTTGAAAACGCAGGCAGGCAGTTTGATCCGGATGTTGTAGAACTTTTTTTGAAATACTGGCTTAAGCATGGCAATGAATATCGAAGAGTTTTTCTGAAGGATGAATGATTTTAATTGCCGTATACCAAAAAACCCGCTTTTTACTTGATGAGCGGGTTTTTGGGTTTCTCATTTGGAATAATAACGGGCCGGTCTTTACTGTGAGCGGCCGTATGTTTTTCGATTATTTAAAAATTGTAATTGCTATTATTACCAGGACTACTAAACTGCCCAAAAAAGATAAACAACCACTGCTCTCCAACTTTTACAACCTCCTTAACCGGTATGGCGGGTCTTAGTATTTAATAGCAAGAAATACCCTTGTTTTGCGATAATTGCGATGTAAAATTTCGACACGGGTTAACCCTATTCCTTTTTAATTTTTCTATCCGGATTGTCTACCATTATTTACCTGTCAGGATACTGTTTCAACTATATAAACAGGGGAATAATGCACGCTCCGGCGGTCTTTATAATAATTGTGAGCAGTGTTAAATATACGTTAAACAAAAAGGAGTTTTGTCAGGTATTGTAGAATGTCACAAGGGCAATTTAATTTATAATAAATTGGCTACTTGACTTCAGTAAGGAGGCTTTTCTATGCGGTTGCTCACGCGATCCGATTTTGACGGTTTAGCTTGCGCGGCACTATTAATTAAACAGGGCCTGGTGGATTCATTTAAATTTGTTCACCCCAAAGATGTTCAGGATGGCAAAATAGAGGTTAATTCCAATGACATACTGGCCAATGTTCCTTACGCAAAAGGATGTGGCCTGTGGTTTGACCACCATAGCTCGGAAGAGGAAAGGGGAAGTTTGAAAGAGCGGTTTGAGGGCCGATCGGCTTCCGCACCGTCCTGCGCGCGGGTTATTTATGATTATTATGGGGGGAGTGAAAAATTCGGCCCCAATTTTGATGAGTTAATGATTGCCGTTGATAAGGCTGATTCGGCCCAATTTAACCGGGAGGAAGTATTAAACCCTGAGGGCTGGGCGCTCTTGGCTTTTATTATGGACCCGCGCACAGGCCTCGGACGGTTCCGGGATTTCCGCATTAGTAATTATCAGCTTATGGAGAAACTTGCGAATGATATAATACATAAGCCAATAGCCGAGATAATGGAAGATCCTGATGTTAAGGAAAGGGCAAAATTATACTTTGAACAAACCGAATTATTTATAAAGATGGTTAAAGCAACCTCTATTATTCATAATAATGTTTTGGTAACGGATCTTAGAAATGTTGATCCCATATACACCGGTAACCGATTTTTGCCTTATGCCTTATACCCTGCGGCGAATATCAATATATGGATTGTTGACGGCAAGTTGGGCAATTGTGTATTTACCTGCGGAAAGAGTATTTTTAATAGGAGTTCCAGTGTAAATATCGGTTCAATTATGCTCAGTTACGGAGGCGGCGGGCATACAAACGTTGGAACATGCCAGGTGTCCAACCAGCAGGCGGAAGAAGTGCTTAACCAATTAATCCAAAAATTTCAGGGATAAACCAGGCGTATCTTTTAAGCCGTCCTGTACTTTTTCCCCCGGGCGAGACAGGATTCTTTCAGCCGAAGTGATTTTGGGTCAGGTTCCGGATTGTTATTGTGAAAGCAATGTTCATTTAAAAGCTCTTTTTTTAAGCTGTGAAACGCTAGACAATATAATTAACTTTTAAGCTGCCGGTTAATACCTTTGGCAGCTCTTTTATTGAGTAAAAATGGCACTAGTAGGAAGATTAAATCAAATAAAACAAGGAGGTCGTCATAATGACAACTAAAGTTAAAAACGGTATCGCAAAAATGATTCGCGGGTTTATGGAATTTGCTGATTTAGGGTTCCGTTACATCGAAACGGAAAGAAATAACAAATAGCCGGCGACTGAGGAGGTGCCGGCATGCTGGAGAAGTTGCAGGTGGGTTTTTAAGCCCCTACCCGGTTTCCCGCCGTGTAGGGGCTAGTGTTTTACCGCAAAAACCGGACTGCTTCAGCAAAGGGGATTCTGGTGCTTCGATGCTGGTTTATCCTGGCCTTTGTATCCGGATAACCGATGGCGATTCCCAGGGCAAGTTTTTTATTTTGCCCTGCTCCCAACGCTTCACGAATAATATCAGGGTAGACAGCCGCCATTGCCATTGTGCAGGTTCCTAACCCAAGGCCGTAGGCCGTAAGCATGAGGGTCTGAGTAAACAGCCCCAAGTCGAACAGTGCCCAGGGCGAGAGTCCATTATCCAGAAAAAGATAAACAGCATGGGGAGCTCCAAACAGCCCAAAGCCCTTTCTGGCAAATTCATTCCTGGCATTCTGGTCATCCCTGGCAATTCCCATGGTTTCGTACATACGGACACCGTTTTCAAAATACCGTTTTTTGTTCTCTTCCGGCCAGGAATCCGGGAAAGGAATATCAGGCGCGTGCGGCTTTCCCTCATCCATTGCTTTTAAATACTCCATTTTAATTTTTTCAAGAACCGGGCCGCTTGCAACTGCAATCTCCCAGGGCTGGTTGTTCCCCCAGGAAGGGGATTTTAACGCTGTCTCCAATATTTGTTCAATTAATTCCTCCGGTACTTTTCTATCCAGGAAAGCCCGCACACTATACCGCCCTTTTATTGCTTCAAACAATCCTTCCTGCATTTTAATACACCTCCTGTACATACTTTGTTTCATAATACAATTATTAAACTATGCAAATCTTAAATTTACTATTCTTTCCTGACTCTTGCCTGTATCCTGCCTGACAAAAGCGATATATCAATAACTCATCTTCTCTGGTATAACCCCTCTAACGCCGCCTCTGGGCGATTCCGTGTCGCCTTTTCTCCGGGGTATCAGGTGTATATGCGCGTGCGTTATGGTTTGTCCGGCTGCCTCGCCGCAGTTTACGCCAATGTTGAAGCCTGAAACAGTGGGGTCGTCTTCAGAGATTTTATTCCGCAAGTATTTTATAAGATTTTCAGCATCCTTTAGCTCCCGGGAGGTCATTGTGAAGAAGTCGGCCGTATGCCTGCGGGGGATAATCAGGAGGTGACCCGGCGTTACCGGGTATTTGTCCTTTATGGCAATAACCGCACCATTTTCAGCCACGGCCTGTCCTCTTCTCCCGGGATCGCAGAAAGGACAGGCGGGGTTCGCAGCGGGCTCCGGAGCCTTCCGAAAATCAGTATTATCTTTATTACCCCTGCTAATCGGCTTCATTATTTGTGGACCCCTTGGCCTTCCTGCAGCCGTATTTTTTTTTCAACGCCTTTTTATTAGGAACAACCTGGGTCTGCGGTTTCCTTTGCCATGCCGTCCTGGTCAATTTAATCCTTTTCATTAGCGGTTCACCCCGAACATTTGGTTTTATAAAGACTGACAATAGGTGCAAGCGAAGGATTTTTCAGAATATTTATAGAAAACAAACCTACCAGTAATATGAGGGGGATAAAAGCATGCGTTTTTTTTCTTCGTGGCAGGATATGCAGGTGGGCGATAACGTTACATTTTACCGTACCTTTACTGATGGTGATGTTTCTAACTTTACGGGAATAACCGGAGATTTTAATCCCATACACATGGATTCTGAAATTGCCAAGCTTTGCGGCTACAAGGGAAGGGTCGTGCCGGGTCTTCTCACAGCCAGTATGCTTACCCACGCCGGGGGCACTTTACTTCCCGAGCCATACCCTGCCGGTAAAATGTCCTTTCGTTTTTTGGCGCCGGTATATATAGGAGATACCATATGCGCCAGGGTCACCATAATAGATAAGGACGCCGAAAAAAATAAACTGGTTCTTCAGATTACCTGTACCAACCAGGAAGGCGGAGCCGTACTGGTTGGGGAGGTATCAGGAAAAATTATGCCGGTTTATGAGCAGCGTAATAATACTCCCAAATAGACCGGCTGTATAAGTCCGCACCCCTCTTTTGTAAAACCCGCGCCCCCGGGAAAATCTTCTTCTTAATCAATATCTATCACCGGGCCGTTGGAGTTGTCTTTGGGCATTAAAAACCAGGCGATAATATACACAATAATCCCGGGGAAGGCAGCTGAGAATACTGACAATATCACATATAGCAACCGTACCAGCGTTGGGTCCCAGCCTATAAACTCTGCCAGGCCTCCGCAAACGCCGGCTATCATTTTGTATCTGTTTGACCTGCGCAGTTTTCTGCTGACCAAGAAAATCACTCCTTTGACAGGTAATTTATTTTTGTATTTTTATTATACGAAACAAACCGGCCCGGTTATCCACCCTGCTTTTTCCGCCGGTACCGGACCGCTCCGGCCGGGTGATCCGCGGTGTTTTCCTTGCGGATACCTTTACCGTACCTTCAGGACGTCATTATAATCAATAAGCTCACAGGTAACTTGCCATCAGTGTGCCGGTCACCAGTTTTGGTCCAGGCAGTTGTTATGACGATTCTTGTCGAAACACCTGAAACACCATAAACCCACACCAGCCGGCGTGGGTTTTTCTTTGAGACTATTGTCTTACATACTCTTCGGCGTAACGTAAAATATTCCTGCATGGAATGACAATATTCCGCTTTGGGCCAAAAGGCCAGAACCTCCGGCACCTGGCGAGGGTCATTCCATAACTTACGGCTTACACACCTTACAGGGCTCATAGCCTGCAGCTTTTAGCTTCAGCAGCATTTTCAAACCAGACTATGTTATCCGGGGATATACTTGTTATAATTGGCAGGACATCCGTACAATTATATCTGTTACTATAAAGAAAAAACGGCCGCCGAAGGGGCCGTTTTGATGTGATCATTTTTTATTCCCGTTTAATTCTTTATGGGATGAAATATTTCGGGGCTCACTGCGAACCGAAACTGTTCTTCTATTATTGGGTTTATATTGTATTAAAAATTTCTTTCCGTTAATATCATTCGCGATAGTAAAGTCCTGGTTGTTAGCCATGTCTTGAAGGTCGTTTATACTCATAATAAGTTGCTTTGGCTTTTTTCCCCTCATCTTGCTAAAGGAGGGGGCATTGTTTATATTTTGAACCATGACATATCCGTATTCATTAGCCTTACGGATTAGTTCATCTTCTTTTTCAATGGATTGTTTGAATCCTTCCCGAATTCTTTTTACCATGTCCATGGAATGAGAGGCTTTTACCGCCACGGATGCCCCTCCTTTAACAATTATTCTTCTTTAGTATATCACACAGTTTGGCAAGTCCACATATTTCCGCGTAAAAACTTACCATAACAAGGTCATCCTGCTCAAAACCATTTATTGATTCACTCTGTATGCATAAAACACCGACGGTTTCCGAACCAATATGTACAGGGTATCCGAGGATAGAACCATATTCATGTAATGGCGCAAACTCTCCTTTGAACCTGTCATCCAGGGAAACATTTTGAACAATATCAGGCGTGTTTATAGCCCAAATAGATCCGGTAAATCCTTCACTTATTTTAAATTTTCTTTCTCTTGCTGATGAATAGTCTATTCTATTATATGCGTACATTTCCATAATATCATTATGTTTAAAATATATCGCAGATGATTTATCCGCGCGATCTTTAGTAAGAGTTGTAACGCACTCATCCAATACGCAATTACAGAATTCAAAAAGCCATGTTTCCTTTCCTTCTTTCCATAGGCTAAGTAATGAACGGATTAATCTGCTTGCATTATTATGGTGTCTAATAAATATATCATTAACATATATGAGTTGTTCCAGCAATGCTTTATGTTCCTCTTTTTGCTGGTATACTTGATCAAATAGCTCTTTAAGGCTTTCGTTATTCTTTTTTAGTATTTTATTTTCATTGTGGGTTTTTTGGTCAAGGGCAAAAAAATTTTTCTCAAATTTTTCACTATATAAATAATTAGGCACGGCAACACCGCCGATTACTATTGCATTTGGGTTTGACATTATATGTCTTCCAATACTTATGCCAATTATTAAAACTGAAAGGATGGAACCTAAATAGATTGCTACCGAACCGGCTTCTTTTGTGTATCCCAGATGTTTGCAACAAGATACCACTACATTGCTAAGGGCTAATAAAAGAATAATTGATAAAAAAATCCCTAAGGCGTAACTAAAAAATGCCTTCATCCAAAATGCTCCTCTTTTGGCTCCGGAAATACGCTCCCTGCAGCGCTGCGCCTGCAGGGAGCGCAGCTGCAGTCCCTGAGCGGTTTCCATGATAGCCGCACGGGCACCCACCTTTGGTAAGGTTGTAGCGAACCGTCACATTTGCCTTGGGCCTTTTTATCCCGTCATCGTCATGGCGGGTATGGACGATTATTTCCTTCACCAGGGTTTTTACGGTTTCTCCCTTAGCCTCAAACGGAGGGTCTTCTTTTATTTTATCTCGGAGCCCCGCCAGGAGTTCCTCCTTCGAGGCAACACTGGCAAATATATTTTCCCCGGAGTTAAGCCGCAGTTCAATATCTCTCACCTGTTGTTCCAGGGAAGCCTTTTCCTGCTCAATCTTGCTAAACTGCTTTTCAACATCGGAGAAATTGATCACTTTTTTCCTGAACAATTCCAGGATACACTCCTTTTCGGATTCTATTCCTTCCATTTCTTTAACCAGGGTGGCCTTTTCCGCCAGAAGGGAGTATTTTTTTGAACTGTTGTCCTCCATGCCGGCGGCACTCTCTTTTAGCGCCTCACCGGCCTGGCCGCCAGATCCCTGCGGTGTTGACTTTCCGGATACCTTTGCGCATTTTACGGCCATCCTTGGCGTAAGAGGTGGGGATGCACAGGGCGTTAAGGTAATCAGCCACCTTTATAGTTGAATATTTTTCTTCGGCCACCAGGCGGTAAATGAGGCGCACGACATCAGCCTCGGTCATGTTGACGCCGGGGAGGGGGTTTTCGTTTATTTCAAGGTATCCCTCGGTGTTTACGATGTACCCATAAGGTATTATGCTACCAAGCCATTTTCCAGCCCGTGCAGCCCTGTTGGAGCCGTTTCCCTTTCCAGGTCTGCTACCCCCGGCCAGAATGGTCAGTAAGAAGCGTCCAGAGGGGTCTCCAGTGTCGAAGGGTTCGGTCATACTGCGTATCTTTATCCCATGCTTCTCCAAGTCGTAGACGGCGTTTAAAATGATTCTGGCGGACCTTCCGAGCCTGTCCAGCTTGTAGATGAGGAGGAGGTCAAAGCGGCCTGGCGTCATCGAGAAGGCGTTCACCTTCCGGCCGTTCCTCCAAGGGGATGGTTCCGGTAACGCCGTCATCCTTATACCAATCCTGGATTTCGAGCTGGTGGAGGTCGCAATATTTCCTGGCGAACTCAAGCTGGTTTTCTATTGTTCCTCTTTCAGCCTGATCATCTGACGAAACTCTGGCATAGATGGCTATACGCATGTGAGGTGCCTCCTCGAGGGATCAGATGTTTGGGTTTATTGTATGGCAAAATTTGGTGATTAGGTAGGGGGTAAATACAAAGGGAATTAAATCTTCAATTTCAACTTTTCTATATCTGAATTTAAATTTAGTGTGTGCATCTTCCTATGGCAGTTCGGGCAAAGGGTGACAGTATTGTCTATTGTGTCTGTGCCTCCTTGCGAGAGCCATTCAATATGATGTGTCTCCAGGTAGGGTTCTTCCTTTTTGTCCTTAAATGGGGCCGGGGAATCACACAACTGGCAGATGCCTTTTGCCTTACGTTTGGCGTACTCAGAAACGTAGGGATCTCGTTGTCGAAGGTCATTTTTCTACTCCCCGATAGTGGTTAATGGGAATGTTACTAAAATTCGTCATTTTGTATGATTTAGTCGAGGCTGCTTCCATAAAGCAAGATAGATACAGCAAGTCAGAGGTTAAATTTTTTAGTACGGTTAATATAGCGGAAATACAAAAGCAAGTTGATGACTTATCAAAAAAATATCGTGAACTTGACTCAAAAATCCAGGAAAAAAACTGGACAGTAGAGCTTATTGAGAGCTAAATCTTTGTTGGTAGCCAAAATTAATAGAGGCGAGGACAGAAAAAAATGCCTGTTAAGCATTTCGATGGTGGTGCGAAGGCAGCACTAGCGGGTTCGATTCCTGCAATTACAGTTCATGCCTCGTACATGTAACTGTTTACATTATATCGTTAATGTTACTACCATGTTCTGATCTATTGTTTTGGCGAGGGTGGGTAAGGGGCAAAAATATTAGATAAAAAAGAGGGGCCATGAGTATGCCCCTCTCTTATTTTTTATGGCTTACAAACCCCATAATGCTCATACCCCGCAGCTTGGGCAGCAGCCTCAGTACAATAGAATTGCCCCGGGGTTGCCGGGGCATGAGCATAAATTCAGAAGTTTTTCGCTAGGATGTAGATTATTCCTTTTTGGGAAAATTTTTATATTCTATAAACAGAAGAGTTTCTTGGATTTTCATGGCGCTATTTTACAAAAACACCTTTTTCGAGTGACACGTTTTTATTGACGCATAACTAGAATTTAAATAAGATTATGAACTGAAGGATAGGCTACAGTAAGGGGTTTTTATGATGTCAAGTTTTCATTAATAGAAAAAAGCTTTGACAAACCCGAGCTGGTTCATATAGCAAAAACGCTACATGATTCCTATCAACCGTTAATGAATGATTATCATATATGGAATATTATTGATGCAGCTATACCGGAACGGGCTCAACCAGTTTTAAAGCCGTTGAGAAAAACGGTGGTAGGGCATAAGATTGTCAATGACATGGTAATGAAATATTACCATTGTGAAAAAGTGGTCAAATTTCTGATGGTTAAGGAGTTCAAGAAAAAGAAAAAAGACATTACCGTCTTTGAAATGAATATTGGCAATAGCAGGCTTGATTTAGGGCGGATTAACGGCTGCTCATATGGTTATGAGATAAAAACAGAGTTGGATACGCTAACAAAGCTTTCAAAGCAATTGGAGGACTACTCAAAAGTCCTGGAATATATTTATGTCGTCATTCACCCTAAGCATCTGGATAAGGTTCGCGACATTGTTCCTGCCCACTGCGGGGTCATTACATATAAAGTAAGGACCGGTAAAGTAAGGACCGGAAAAATACATCTCGAAGAAGAAAAGGCAGCGGAACTGAGCCCCAAATTAAACACCGATTCTCAAATGGAAAATTTAACCTCAAGAGACATAGAATTTATCCTTAGAAAGCTTGGAGAAAAGAAGATCCCCAGCATCCGTGGAGAAAGGGAAAACCTGCTTAGAAGTTTTCTCCCTGGGGTGGATTTTAACATGTATTATAAAACGGCTCTCAAACACAAGTTTAAGGACCGTTGGGAATACCTATGCAAAGTTTTTAAAGAAATACAACCTATTGATGCTCAAGCTTTTTTTGCTTCGCCGGTTGATCCTTACTGGGTGTATTACAAGAATTCTTCCATGGTATGAAGGTAATGCCTTATTGAAATTCCTCATTACCGCCCATGTCAACGCCTAAATGGCTGAACATTATGGTACAGCACCGTTACATTATTTTAATTAGAGGTAGTGGCATAGTATGGAATGTTTTCGGTAAAACTGTTAGGTTGTCCGATGGATTAAGGAGAACAAGACGTCAATGGCCTTCTGCGTTCAAAAATAAAAGCCATGAAGGGCAAGGCTTTCGCTGATTTTCTTGCTGATGACGAAACTGCCATTCATGAGATAAAAAAGATGGAAGGGAAAATTTAACTTTATCAACCAGACAATAAGACAACTTGAAGGAAAATAATATACTGGGTAGCGAAATACTTCCATGATAAAGGAGGTCTTTTTTTATGCAAATCATTAATCGTTTTGAAGGCCAATATGCTTTAATTGAAATGAATCGAAAAATATTCCACGTCCCTAAATCGCTCATTCCCAAGGGGGCCAAAGAGGGAGATGTCATAAAGATAACGATAACCGTCGACACCGAGGCCACAGCCAACTTGAAAAAAGAAGTCCATGGCCTGGCTGATGACCTGTTTAAGGAGTGAGGTTCCGTATGAAAAGGCTATTTATCTTTTGGGTGGCAGTCTTTTTACTCGCCGACTTCAACGCCAATTAAAAGACTGCAATATCTCCAGCTCTGGCACATCGACCAACTGGGGTGAAAGATATGGAACCCCGGCAGGACCGGGGAGGAAAAGTAAAAACCCCCGGAGCAGGAAGACCTTTTATGGGCACTCGCTCCAGGGGTTTTCATTTACTTTTGGCAGTAGCCTCCGCCATAAGGCATTGAGAAGACCAGGAGAATAAGTATCAAAAAGAGAATAAAGCTACCGTCGAAACCGCCGCCTCCGCCGCAACCGTAACCCATTAAATAACCTCCTTTTGTTTCACTGTCATAGTATAGTATGGTAGATATATAAAGATCGTTCCTTTTATCGGGGAGTGATTTATATGGAAACAAAGTAACTGTTTACTGCTTGTACTAAAGGTTGCTATTGTGAAATCAATATGCATTTAAGGGCTCATTTTTTAGCTGTGAAATAATAGACATTGCAATTAGCTGTTAAGCTGCCAGTTAATACGTTTGGCAGCTTCTTTATTGAGAAAAAATAGTACTAGTAAGATTATTAAATCAAATAAAACAAGGAGGTAAGTACGATGACAGCAATAATAAAAAACGGTATTGTAAAAATAATTCGCGGCTTTATGGAATTTGCTAACGTAGGTTTCCGTTACATCGAAACAGAAAGAAAGAACAAATAGCCGGCATCTGAGGAGGTGTCGGCATGCAAATGAAGTTGCAAGTAAATTTTTAAGCCCCTACCTGGTTTCTTTACCGGGTAGGGGCTTATGTTAACTACACGGGCACCCGTGTGGACAATACCTTTGGTAAGGTTATAGCGAACCGTCACATTTGCCTTGGGCCTTTTTATCCCGTCATTGTCATGGCGGGTATGGACGATTATTTCCTTCACCAGGGTTTTTGCGATTTCTCTCTTAACCTCAAACGGAGGGTCTTCTTTTATTTTATCTCGGAGCCCCGCCAGGAGTTCCTCCTTCGAGGCAACATTGGCAAATATATTTTCCCCGGAGTTAAGCCGCAGTTCAATATCTCTCACCTGTTGTTCCAGGGAAGCCTTTTCCTGCTAAATCTTACTAAACTGCTTTTCAACATCGGAGAAATTGATCACTTTTTTCCTGAACAATTCCAGGATACATTCCTTTTCTGATTCTATTTCTCTTCGGCTACCAAGCGGTGAATGAGACGCACGACATCATCCTCGGTCATGTTGACGCTGGGGAGGGGGTTTTCGTTTGTTTCGTGGTAACCCTCGGTGTTTACGATGTACTCATAAGGTACTATGCCGCCAAGCCATTTTCCAGTTCCGTGCTGTCCTGTTAGAGCCAAGTCAAAGCCAGTTTCCCTCTCCAGTTCCGCTACACCTGTTAAAATGGTCAATAGAAAGCGTCCGGAGGGGTCTCCGGTGTAATGGTTCGGTCTGGCCCTCGGATGAGACACGGGCATAGATGGCGATACGCATAGAGGTCCTCCTGGGATAGGTGATTATATGGTTGGATTAATCATATAGCAGAATTTGGCGGTGAGGGAGGGAGTTGTTAAAAGAAGCCTACAAGAATTATCCCAGAAAACCCGGGTATTTTCTTGATTTTATTACAGAGAAGATTAAAAAATATGGCGCCTGTGAGCTATTTTCACAGACGCCTTGCATTTGAGCAGTAAACATTAGCATTAATCTGTTGTTGTAAAGGTGACTATATGGTCTGTTGCCAAACTGGCACCATTTTTGTCTTTTACAGCGTTTGCGGGAATTGTTAACACGTATGATTCATTTTCGTTTAATTTCTTTTTGGGTGTAATTGTCAACGCACTCTTTTTAATTGAGGCTTTATAAGGAACGCTTTTATTGTTATAATCATTAAGTTTTATCTTTTTGAAGTCTTTCCCCTTTACTATTTCCCGGTCAAACTCAATTTTTACCATTGGTTTTAACGGGATATCAACTTCCCCATCTTCAGGGTAAGAGCTATCTACCATGATAACATTGTCATTAGTTCCGGTTGTAAAATACAGGTAGTAAGAATTCTCCTGTTTGTTGCCCTCTTTATCCTTAACAGCGCTGGCCGGGATATAAACTGTATAAGCCATATTTGTTTTAAGTAGTTCAATGGGGTCAATGCTCAATGTATCTGAAGAAATAGTGTTATTGGTGGCCACTGGTTCATCACTAGAATTTTTAACCAATATTTGCTGAAAATTATCTCCTTTTGTTACAGCCTTGTTAAATTTAACAGTAATTGTTTCATCCAATTTTACGCCTTTTTGATTGGTCGCAGGTTTAGTATTGTTAATTCTTAATACTGGTGAACCTTGTTCCTTTATAGTAAGCTTTGTTTCCGGGTCGCCGAGTAGGTTAATTTCATAATAGCAATACCTAATATAGTTGCTGCTATCACTATTTTCCAGATACGTTAAATTGGTTTCCTTAGAGTAATTTAAGGCAGCGCCCAGGTTATATATTTTTTCTCCAAAAATTGAATTCCAAAACTGGCGGTCAAAAAACTGGGAGGATCCCCTTGTATCATTTTTTGTAAACCAGCCGTAGCGGGAATTAACAATGGTTGCAAAGGCGCCATTGCTGCCTGTTACCAGATGTTCTGAGATGCAGTCGCTACTGTTTATAGTGCCATCTGTGTTCATGTTGTCAAAGGAGCCTGCATAACATCCCTGACTATACAAAAAAAATGGTTCTGTATTTGTCAGGGAATCGACGTCACCGTTTTCCATTTTCATAAGTTTAGTAATATCGGCATGTCCTAAATGGTTTATTAAATTTGGATCGGTGTTTATGACGTTATCTACCAACTCCGATTTGGGCCAGTCATTTCCTTCATAATCACGATCATACAGCGTGTTTACTGTATAACCAGAAGGGAACCCTTTTGTTGAAAACTCTTTCTCCGATCCATTCTTAATCTCATCCTTGCAATCACCACCCCAGGTTTCGTCGGCCAGACTGTTTGTACTCTTTTGGTCTACATAGGGAGACATTTCTAGGGCATTTTGTATTGTTTTTCCTTCCAGTGTAGTTATATATTTTTGTAACTGGTATATTTTTGCTTCTATATCCTGCAAATTATCCGCAGGTATGTTAATTACTGTTAATTCATTGTGAAATTCCGTGGTTAAATCCAGTAAATTATCAATGTCTTCTTGGTTAATAATGCTGTCACAGCCATTACCGGATAAAATATTATTCAACTCTGGGACATATTTCACCAGCAGCTTAGTAAAATGTGCCAGGAGCAAAGCGTTATTTATAAAGGCTTGTTTGAAGAAATCACTGTTTTTATAATAGAAGCTAACATATTCATCAGAAATCTTACTATCTCGCAGTTCTTTCAATGTCTTTACTACAAGGCTCGGATCCATTTCATCTTGTTGTATTGCCGCATATTCAACAGAACAATGAGGGTCATCCTCACTTAGCTTTTCCCCAATCATCCAGGCTGACTTATTTTTATTTGCTTTTTCATAATTAATCGTTTTGTTAACAAAATTAGAGGCTTCATCATGGGAATCTATTGGTGCCCTTCCTACATACACTTCTGCCAGTAAATCCGGATTATCTCCGGGTTCACCATATATCCTGTTACCATTACCATCGAAATCACCGTTTAAACAAGCATAATATAAATCGGCTGCAATGGGGGAAGGATAGTCGCTAAATGGCCCCCATAGCTTTCTTACCGGCACAATGTTATCTCCGCTTTCCGAACCCTCATCGCCGCCGTCAGCATCGCCGCCCAGCAAAAAAAACAGACTCTGATTGTTAAGATAAGCATCGCTTATAAAATTTCTTATTTGCTCCGGCTGATCAACTCCTGGATAATTAGTATAGATATCTTCCACCGTCACAGTGGCCGCCGTCAGCCCCTTTGACATTTTCCAGTCAACCAGCGGCTGAAAATCGTTAACAAAATCCCGGGAAGTAATAACAACATAATCAGCGTTTCCTTCAATTAGCACAGATGACTGTGCCTGCTGATTTACTTTATCTTCTGAAAAAAAATTACTGTCGTTGGAATCATACGTTTGCAAAATTTCCGGATTATCCACCAGTTGGGAAACGGCTTTTTTGTCCAAAGACGTGGGTTTTACATTGGCAAAGGAATTAGTCGGGGAGGAATCTTTTAACGATATGTCTATTTTAATGGATTCCGCCACCTTTATTTGCTCCTGGGAAGGAAAGAATTGAACTGGGTATAAATTAATAAAAAGTAGTTGATAGGCTGACTTCCACTGTACCATCGGCTCTGAATTACTGTTGCCGGGATAAGCGGCGTCAGATTTATATATTTTTGTATTGGGTGTTGTTAGAAAGGACTTTGAAAATGTGGGATAAATATTAGCAGCCGGCTTAATCTTGACATTATTAATTAATTTTTGCTCGCCAAGAGAGATGTTTACCTTTTTAATACTTTTTCCTTTTGGTATAAGCAACACAACAGATTTAAAGGGTATCATAGGGTGCCCCGGTTTACCCATAAATTTTAGACTATTGATATTAACCGAATTGAAGCCCGATAAATCTTTTGGGCCAACTATTGCTGTGCCAAATTTATATGTTTTTGAGATAACGTCGAAGCCTTTTGAATCGCCTTCATTTGATGCCGCCAGCGCAGGACAGACAGGCGAAACAATAGCAATAACCAATATCAGCAGATATGTGAGCAGTTTTTTTGCAGACCTCATATACAATAACCTCCACTATAATTATCATTCCTTATAAAATAAAGAATACTATCAGGAAGCTTTACGCATTCAGATTAAACAACAATTTACCCTTCTTTATGTACTTAATAAACTTAAACTATTTTAGTGTTGAAAGTTCTGTAAATGTAAGCGACGGCATTTTAAATCACCTCCACACCGTGATAAAATGTCAGAATGTGTCGACGCCTGAAAACATCACAAAATCCGCGCTGTGAAGCGCGGATTTTGTTCCTGGGGATATTTTCTACTATGTTTCGGCATAATTGTAAAATATTCCTGCATGGGTTGACAATATTTTCTTAGGCTTAAGCTTGGCACTTTTCAGGGATTTTTGATCCATCCGAGGTCAAAAACCTTCACCAACA
Source organism: Desulfocucumis palustris (assembly GCF_002933875.1). GTDB lineage: Bacteria > Bacillota > Desulfotomaculia > Desulfotomaculales > Desulfocucumaceae > Desulfocucumis > Desulfocucumis palustris. The sequence goes on from NZ_BFAV01000016.1 coordinate 44,066, forward strand.
AAGACGGTTCCACAAGAACCTATATACAATATATTGGTCTGCCTTCTCCTGTCTGGAACAACATTATCTATACAGGGTTTTGGACTTCCTTTCTAACAATAAAGTTTGAAAGTCTCAAACTTCAGCCTAAGCAAAGGGGACACGCCTCTATTGAGAGCCTGACTTTGGGTGAAAAATGTCCCCAACGTATGTTTCGAAGGGTAGAAACCCTTCGAAACCCAAGACTCACTTTATATTCGCGAAATTTTTGTAATAATATACTCCAAGCCCGGAGCACCTGGTTCTTATTTGGGGATTCCGGTCAATTAAAGCTATCCACCCTGCATTTCCCGGCGGTACTGGACAGCTTCAGCCAGATGCTCCGCCTGGATCCTTTCGCTGCCGGCCAGGTCGGCCACCGTTCTGGCCACTTTCAGCACCCTGTCGTGGCTCCGGGCGCTGAGCTTCAATTGTTTGAAGGCAGATTTCAATAGGCTTGAGGCTTCCCGGGAGAGGAGGCAGTTCTTTCTTACAACTGAGCCGGTCATGTTGGCGTTACAGCCTGTACCGGAGTTTTTAAATCTCTCCCTTTGTATGGCCCGGGCCGCTTCGACCCTTTTTTTTATGGCCTCCGAAGTTTCTCCCGGCTGACTGTCTGCCAGTTCGTCAAAAGTAACCCTGGGAACGTCTATAATAATATCTATCCTGTCCAGCAGAGGCCCGGAAATACGCCCCATGTAGCGCTGCACCTGCAAGGGGGTGCAGTTGCAGTCCTTGAGCGTGTCTCCATGATAGCCGCAGGGGCAGGGGTTGCAGGAGCCGATCAGCATCAGTCTGGCCGGGTAGCTGAGTGACGCGTTGATTCTGGAAATGGTTACGGTGCCGTCTTCCAGGGGTTGGCGCAGGGCCTCCAGGGCATCCTTGTGAAACTCCGGCATTTCGTCAAGAAAAAGTATGCCGTTGTGAGCCAGGCTGATTTCACCGGGCCGGGGATATTTTCCCCCCCCCACCAGGGCAATGGAGGAGGCACTGTGATGCGGCGCCCGGTAGGGCCTTTCGGTTATCATGGCCTGGCCCGGTTTAAGAAGCCCGGCCAGGCTGTATATTTTGGTGGTTTCCAAAGCTTCTTCAAAACTCAAGTCCGGCATTATGCCTGGAAGGCAGCGGGCCAGCATAGTTTTGCCGGATCCCGGACTTCCCGTCATCAGAACGTTGTGCCCGCCGGCGGCGGCCACTTCCAGAGCCCGCCTGGCGGCATACTGGCCCTTTACTTCCGAGAAATCGGGATAACGGTTGTCCCGGCCGGGGCGATGTTCATTTTCATCAGGGGTATAAGGAAATATTTCTTCCTCACCGGTTAAAAAATAGCTTAACTGATTCAACGAAGATACCGGATATATGCCGGCGCTTCTGACCAGCGCGGCTTCTCCGGCATTTTCCCGGGGAACCACCACCGATGTGAATCCGTTCTCCACAGCCGCCAGCACGTTGGGCAGTACGCCGGCAACCCCGCGCACGTCCCCTTTCAGTGAAAGCTCGCCAATAAATACGAGCGGGCCGCATTTTTCCGGGTCTATTTGCCCCGTGGCGGCCAGTACTCCCACGGCTATGGCCAGATCGTACATGGGGCCTTCCTTTTTTATATCGGCGGGGGCCAGGTTTACAGTTATACGTTTTACCGGGAATTCAAACCCCGAGTTTTTAATTGCCGCCCTTACCCTGTCCCTGGACTCCCTTACGGCCACATCGGGCAATCCGACCAGATCAAAGCAGGGCAGCCCGTTAGAGACATCCACCTCGACTTTGACTATGTGGCCTGCGAGGCCGTGCAGGGCGGTACTGTTGATTATGGAGAGCAATTGATATACCTCGCTCCATGGAAATGATCAGACCTTTTCGCTCATATATTACCACATTTTACTATTAATTTCAGTCTTTTCTTAAATAGTGGGACTTTCCTTGTAATGTTAATGTTAAGGACAGGAAATCATTTGCCCCCGGGTGCGCACAGGCGGTTTTTGCCATTTATATTCTTATATCGTTTTCCCAATAATACTTAGTAAATCAAATTTGCGGGGGGCTGAATTATTGTGAAGAAATTTTTGACGTCCTTATTGTTTGTTACCCTTTTGCTGGCTATGGCATTTGGTTGCTCGGCAAGCAAAAAACCGGAAACCAATGTGGATAATAAGCCTTCGGCCACTGCACCGGGAACCACGGAGTCAACAGTCAGAAAAACGGTCGGTTTAACGGAGATCGCCAAAAAAGAGAGGAAATTGGCAAACGAATTGGAACCCCAGCATAAAAAGATATCTGATTTATATACCAGCTTTGGCCAGGGTAAAATAGACCGGGAAAAACTAAACAGCCAATTATCACTGATACAGCCCGATATTGCCAAAATTAAAAGCGAATCCAATGATTTTAACAGGGAATACCGGCTGGGAACCGGATTTAAAGACGATCCCTTATACAAGGATGGATTGAAATACGGAAAAAATTTGCGTTCATCTGCGGCTACAATGATCCGGCTGGCAACCGAGGGCGAATATGTAAAGGAGCAGGGTAAAACAAAATTGCAGATAAAGAACCTAAATGACGCCGAGCTAAAAACAAAATATGCTGAAACCGAAAAACAGTATCAAGTCTACCTGGGTAAGCTTAACGATGCGTTAAAGAAGCTGGGCGCATAAGTTTCAAGTCCGGCCTAAAGAAACTAAAAGGTTGGGTAGCAGGCCGGAAACCGGGCGAATCGATGCCTGGGGAGCCAGGCCCACTGGCTTACGGTGAACCAGGAAGTTTCGCAACTTTGCCTATGCTCCTGGAAGCCCCTCCCGAAAGCGTTAGCGAAGGGAGGGGCGGTTCACTTTAAACCTGACGGAAAACGCTGTACCGCCGGGACCGGTCTCCAGGCTGATTACTGCGTTATGCCTGGCGGCTATGCCGTAGCAGGTGGCAAGGCCCAGCCCGGTTCCATAGTCCTTGGTGGTAAAAAAGGGGGTTCCGATTTTGTCTATGATTTCCTTTTCTATGCCTTTGCCCTGATCCCTTACCGACAGAAATACTTCACCGTTTTCGCTGTAAGTTCTAATCTCCAGTATTCCCCCGGCGGGCATGGCCTCAAGTCCGTTTCTGACCAGGTTAAGTATAAGCTGCCTGATTTCTTCCTCATTTAAAGGTGTATCAGGGACGTTCTCCGTCGCTACCGACAGTTGCATCTTGGCGTTTATGGCGTCAGCCTGTATTAACGGCAATATTTTTCGAAGTATTTCATTTAGATTCTGGGTTTTAAATTCAGTATGCTTGTTTTTGGCTACACTAAGAAATTCCGTAATAATGGAGTTGGCCCTGTCCAGCTCGCTGATCATCAGGTCGTAGAATTCTTTATATTTTACGCATTCTTCTTTTTTACCCAGCATCTGCAGCAACCCCCGGATTGTGGTCATGGGATTTCTGATTTCGTGCCCTATTCCGGCTGCCATTTCTCCCACCAGGTGAAGCTTCTCCAGGCGGGCCATGTCCTTTTCCAGATTTTTATATTGTGTGATATCATTGATGGAGGCCAGGAGATGTTCTTTCCCATCAATGTATATTTTGTCGGCAGAATACAGTCCCACGTGAATTTCGCCGGAACTGTCATATATATTTATTTCGCGGTTATATACAGTACCCTTTTCTATTATTTTCCTCCTTATAGATCCGGGCTCCTCAGATTTAACCCAGAATTTTAGTTCCGTGGTTTTCCTGTCCAGGACTTCGTGTCTTTGGTATTTCAGTTTGAGTAAAAAGCTGTCGTTTACATCAATTATTCGCCCGGTTTTAAAATTCAAAATCATCATAAGGCTGGGACTGGCGTTAAAGGCTATAGAGAAACGTTCCTCGGAGAGCCGCAGGCATTCTTCAATACCTTTTCTTTGCCTGATATCTCTTGCGGTGCCCAGATATAATCCTTCAGGCAGCACGGTGGCGCTTATTTCAACAGGGACATGACTACCGTTTTTATGTTGCAGGATTGTTTCAAAATTTTCCAGGACACCCTTTTCAACCAGTTCATTAAATTTAGCCATAATTACTTCCACCAACTCGGAGGGGGGGATGTCAGGTATATTCATTTTCAGCAATTCATTTTTATTGTAGCCCAGCAACCGGGAAGCCGCAGGGTTTGCATTAATAAATCTTCCGTCGGACCTGGCAACAAAAATGGCGTCCCTGAAGTTTTCAATCAGGGAGAGATATCGCTGGCGGCTTTCACCTAATTCCTTCTCGGCATTATTGCGCAGGCAAGCGGCCGCCAGTATATTGGCAAAAATTTCGACCATGTCAATTTCTTCAAGTTTTTTCCCCGCAGGCATGATAATGGTGAGGTTACCCAATATATGTTCCTTCCGTACTAACCCTATTCCATATATTTTGCCGGTTTCATATATGTTTTCAAAATTCAGGCAGTTTAGTCCGGGGATATTTTTAAACAGCAGTTCATATGGCCCGTTAATCTCCACTAACCGGCCTGTTTTGTAAAGTACAAGGTATTCATCATCGATCGGCCAGATCCTGCCCACCGGACTGAAGCCCGCTAATTCAACAACTTTTTGAAGAAATTGCTTTTTCCCCGCCAAAGCCCTGGTTGTGGCCATTCGTTCAGCTTCATGATATGTATTGACCGCTACGCATAGGGCGCCCGTGAGTTTTAAAAGCTGCTTTGCTATTGGCTGGTAATTAATCTTGGCAAATGGAAACTCCAGGTGATTTGCGGATGACTGGGACAACACCTTCAACATATCATTACGTCTCCGGAGTGTTTCCCTGGACTGCTCAAGTTCGTCAATGCTGCGGCGCATGGATGCCATTTCGCGTAATAATTTTTCCCTGTCTTTTTCAATAGAATGCATTTTAAATTACCTCTGTGTCCGAACCGGTATTTGTATATAGAAATTAATAGGATATTCTTACAATAATTTGCATAATCCTTCAAGCATATCAATTAATTATCAAATAAAGTACGCTGCCGGCATAACGCCGGCTAATCCTGGATAATATCCGCCGCGCCCGATTGTTCCATCATGGCTCTTACCCGGTCAGCATCAAGTTTTGGGGTATTTACCGCCACAAGGATTCCTGTTTTACCTTTAAGCTCTTTGATACCCTGCGCGAAGGAACCCGTCTCCCAAAGTCCGTCCCGCTCGGTCTTAATGAAAGAGATTTCGTCGGCCACTTCCTCCGGGTCTTTTAAAAGCCTTTCGTCCGTGTCCCCCAAGTGTGAAATAATCATGTCCTTGCGGTCGAACCCGCCTTTGCGGAGTGTATCCACCAGGAAGCCCACCTGACGTTTATCAGACATTCTTGCGATTAAACGCATTTTTACACCTCCTTTGGCAATTAGTATGCGCATAAATTAAGCCGGTAATAAAATATGTTTCCACTACGGCGGGATAACTAAACACATTAATTTCCATAGATGTAATCTTTTTTTTAACTTGTCACCAGTATTTCTATTATGTTATATTTAATGGAAGTAGAATGGCAGGTTATTTATGGCATGAAGTTGTTTCCTTGGTTTTGAGTAAACAGTGATAAATGGTTTTAAATTATTATAAACGGATGGAAGTACGGGAGGGAAAGTTGGCTTATTAAACACTCCATCGGGTGTTTTTTTGTTTGTCTGCCAATAATTTCCCTGGTGGACGCGGCTAAAATATTGCTTTTAGTCCGCGACAACGGTAGTACGGTAGTACGGTAGGGAAGGCTATTTACGGCACCCACCTGGTGCCTTTTTATTTACCCTTTTTCCCTGCCCTGGAAAATACTCGGGGGCGGAGCTTCCGTGGAAATATATATTCTAAAGAGCAGGGAGGAAAAAAATTTGTTTGGATTTGCTTCAAAAAGATTCATTTTGCCGGTTGTGTTGACGCTGGCGCTTCTGCTTTTGGCGGGCTGCGGCGGGGGAGCTAAAGACGGGGAGCAGGGCGGTCAGGAAAAAGAGGTTTACAAGATCGGGGCCATTTTTGATATTACCGGCCCTTCTTCCTCGCTGGGGGTCCCGGAAAGGGACTCAGCGTTGTTGCTGGAGGAGCAAATTAACGCCCGGGGCGGGATTAACGGACATCCGGTGAAAATTGTCATCGGGGATAACGAGAGCAATGAGACTAAAGCCGTACAGGTGGCCAAAAAATTGATCGAAGTGGATAAAGTGCTGGCCATTGCCGGACCCAGTACCACCGGCACCTCCATGGCCATAGTGGATACGGCCCAGAAAAACCAGGTGCCCCTGGTGTCGGCTGCCGCCGGCGTATCCATAGTAAATCCCGTGGATAAGCGGCAGTGGGTATTTAAAACAGCCCAGAACGACTCCGTGGTGGTGGAAAAAATTATAGAATATCTGGGAAGTATAGGAGCCAAAAAGGTTGCCTTTTTGTGCATGAACAACGCCTACGGTGACAGCGGCAGGCAAGAGTTTACAACGGCCGCGCAAAAGGCGGGCATTGAAATTGCGGCGGATGAAAAATTCGGGGCCACAGACAACGATATGACTGCCCAGTTGACCAAGGTAAAGGCCGCCCGGCCGGACGCCGTGATAGTATGGGCCATTCCTCCTTCGGCCTCCATTGTAACCAAAAACTACCGGCAACTGCAGATTGACGCGCCGCTGATACATAGTCACGGCATCGGCAATAAAACCTTTGTGGATTTAGCCCAGGACGCGGCCAACGGGGTAATCTTCCCGGCGGGCAGGCTGCTGGTGGCGGAAAGCCTTCCGGACAGCGATCCCCAGAAGGCTGTTCTGGTGAAATACGCCGCTGATTATGAAAATAAATACAATCAGCCCAGAAGCACCTTTGGCGGTCACGGCGCGGACGCGGTTTCGCTTATAGTGTCGGCCCTGGAAAAGGCGGGGCCCGACAGGGCTAAAATAAGGGATGAACTGGAAAAAACCCAGAATTACCCGGGCATTTCCGGGGTGTTTAACATGTCTCCCCAGGATCACAGCGGCCTGACCAAAGACGCCCTGGTGATGCTGAAAATAGTTGACGGCAAGTGGACTATTCTGGAATAAAGTAAACTTTGGGTCCGGAAGGGCTATTCTCCCGCCAGACCCTTAGAGCGAACTTTATAAATTGGAGACATTCCTCACCCCAAAACCTGATCCGAAATGGAAGAATGTCCCCTTAAATGCGTTAGGACATTCCTCATCCCAAAAGCCAGGCCCGAAATAAAGGCGTGTCCCCTTAAATGCGTTAGGACATTCCTCATCCCA
>NZ_BFAV01000017.1 GCF_002933875.1 Desulfocucumis palustris
GTAAACGATGTCGGCCTCTTTATCGCTGAAATCCTGCAGGATGTAGGACTTGTCGACCAGCGTCAGGTCGCCTTCGTCGATCTCCCGCACCCAGCCTTCTCTGACAAAGGTTTGCAGAAGTTCCAGAAAAGTCTTCTTGTTTGCCAAAAGTTGCCTGTATCCCTTGTCGTGGGGGTTGTGGTGAGGTTTCTGTTCCGTCTTGCCATTGTTCGGCAACGCAATCACATCCTAAAGTTATTATACCATGGTGGTGGCCGCGACGGCAGGGGTATGGGAAAGTGTTTTCCATTCGTCACATTGCAGTTCCGATAAATAATTTTATGTAAGAGAAAGAGTCAACCACCGGAAAGATGATTGACTCCTTCGAATGAATTCAATTCAAGAATCG
>NZ_BFAV01000018.1 GCF_002933875.1 Desulfocucumis palustris
TTTAGCTCGTTTACCTCGCTTGGCTTGTTGCTTTGACGAGGATTATGGTTTTACCATTAATCCATCTTGCTTTACTGTTTAGTTTTCAAGGACCGGCTCGGTGAACATGTCACCGTCAGAGCATTAATTATGTTAACACATCGGTCTGTTTATGTCAATCTTTTTTTCGTTGTACCGACTTTTACAACATTGCCGTAATCACCGGCAAGTATTGATGTTAACATTTTTCAACGGCAAATTCAACAAGTACATTTTACCTGGTTTGCCTGCGTCTGCCACCATTGCGGCGGCGACGTTTATAATATTATCATAGCATATTATGTCGATCAACAGGTAATTTAAGGTAAATCCAATAATTTAACAATACCTTCAGGGCCGCTAAAATCCGGGCCGGCACTTCAATGTCAGGGGACACACCTTCCTGGCCGCCTTAATTCTCTGTTAAGGGGGTATGTCCCCTCAACCCCTGACCAACCGGTACGCTCCACCCCCATGCGGCTTAACCCTTCACACCGCGCCGGTCTTTAAGCGGCACACGGTCTTCCGGCGCCTGCCTCATTCCCTGGGCCGCATAAGCGGAAACAGAATAACATCCCTAATAGAGGATGAATCGGTAAGCAGCATCACCAGACGGTCAATGCCTATACCCTCACCGCCCGCGGGAGGCATTCCGTATTCCAGAGCGTTTATATAATCTTCATCCATCATATGAGCCTCGTCGTCCCCGGCTTGCCTCTTTTCCACCTGGCCGCGGAAGCGTTCCTTCTGGTCAATGGGGTCATTCAATTCGGAAAAAGCATTGGCCATTTCCCTGCCGTAAATAAATAGTTCAAAACGGTAGGTCAATTCCGGCTGTTCGCTTTGCTTTTTGGCCAGAGGGGAGATTTCCAGGGGATAATCTATAATGAATGTAGGCTGAATTAGCTTTGGTTCCACCTTTTCTTCAAACACCTTGTTTAATATTGTTCCCCAGGAATCTGAAGGCTCAACTTCCAGACCTATCTCCCTGGCGGCGCGATACGCCTCCCCATCACCCTTCAAGGCGGAAAAATCAAGGCCGCTGTGTAGCTTTACAGCCTCCAGCATGGGAAGTTTCGCCCAGGGTGGAGTCAGGTTTATCTCCGTTCCCTGATAGGTAATAAGGCTTGTCCCCAGAACTTCCGTGGCAATGTTAGATATAAGCTCCTCGGTCAGCTCCATCATATCTTTATAGTCGGCATAAGCCTGGTACAACTCCAGCATTGTAAACTCAGGGTTGTGCTTGGTGGAAATGCCTTCGTTGCGAAAATTTCTGTTGATTTCATATACCCTGTCAAATCCGCCCACCAGCAATCGCTTCAGATAAAGCTCAGGGGCTATTCTCATGTAAAGCTTCATGTCCAGGGTATTGTGATGAGTTATGAAAGGCCTGGCGGCGGCACCACCGGCTATGGGGTGCATCATGGGAGTCTCCACTTCCAGGAAACCTTTTCTCTCCATGTACTTTCTAATGGAATGCACGATTTTGCTTCTAAGAACAAAGGTTTCTTTCACTTCGGGATTTACTATAAGGTCCACATAGCGCTGCCGGTAACGCAGCTCCACATCCTTTAGCCCGTGCCACTTCTCCGGCAGCGGACGCAAGGACTTGGAAAGCAGGGTAAATTCCGCTATGGATACGGTTATTTCACCCATCCTGGTTTTAAAAACCTTCCCCGCCACTCCAATTATATCGCCTATATCAAGTTTGGTAAAAAGCTCGTAAGCATCCTGCCCGATATCATTGAGCCTGGCGTAAACCTGCACCCTTCCCGAGGAATCCTGAATATGGGCAAATCCGGCCTTGCCCTGAATCCGCCTGGACATAATCCTGCCGGCCAGCCGTACTTCCTGGCCCTCCATGGCTTCAAAATTGCCGGTTATTTCAGTGGCGACATGTGTCCGCAGAAATTTTTCGCCATAGGGCTCTATGCCTTTCTCCCTTATTTCCGCCAGTTTCTCCAGGCGTACTTTCATTAATTCATTAATATCCTCCAGGGTTTCCCCTGGAGGAGTCATATTGGTTTCGGGTTTTTCTTTTTCCGTCATACTAAAAACCTCCAGACAGTCGGAACATACTATCTCCTGATAATGTCGACAATTTGATACTTTAAAACCCCCGCGGGCACGTTCACTTCCACCACGCTGCCCTTGCGCTGTCCCAGTATGGCTTTACCCACGGGGGATTCATTGGATATTCTGCTCTTTTCCGGGTCGGCCTCTATGGAGCCCACGATTGTGTACTCCACATCGTCACCGTATTCCATATCCTTTAATATCACCGTGGAGCCCAGGGAAACCTCGTCGGTGCCAATATTCTCGTCGTCGATAATTTTTGCGTTTCGCAGCATTTTCTCAAGGGTAAGAATCCGCCCCTCAATAAAGGCCTGCTCGTTTTTGGCATCTTCATATTCGGAGTTCTCACTGATGTCGCCAAATTCTATAGCCTGCTTGATGCGCTGGGCTACCTCCCGCCTCTTGACGGTTTTATACTGTTCCAGTTCTTCCTCCAGCTTTTTTAAACCCTCAATAGTTAAAATAGTTTCTTTTTCTTTCATTCGTTATCTCCTTGTTTTCCCTGAGTTAAAACTTACTGAACAATATATGTTTTTTACCTCGTATTATTCAAAAACCTTCGAGGTTAAAAAAGGTAATCGCCGAAAAACCCCCAACTAGATTTAAAGCACTGCAAGACAAGACTCGCAGTGCTGGAGGCATTTGGGTTAACCTTCCAAAACATTATATGAAGTTAACACCTTTTTGTCAAGGTACATTATTAAACTACTTTTAAACCTTTGCCCAGGGCGTTTTTCTTTATTTTTTCTATTTCCCCCATTGTTATCGCCCTTTCAAAGCTGCGAAAACCCGCCAGCCTGAAGCCGTGTTTCTGTGCCAGGGCGGATATTTCTCTTATTTGCTCAATGGTTAAATCCCTGCCCAGGGAAAAACTTTCGTATTTGCCCTCCAGTGCCAGGATCATTGTCTCTGCCATGCAGGCGTAGGCCATTTTGGGCGGGAAACCGAAATTGAAATTAAAGTTAACATCCCCCGGCACTTCCACCACCCCTCCCTCCACCACCAGCACGTCATCCCTTTCCAGGGCCACTTGCCTGCTGACATTGCGGGGACGGGAAACATCACAGACCACTGCCCCGGGCATTAAATCCTCCGGGCCGATAATGGTATCCACGGAACTGGTAACGGCTATGACTATATGGGCCTTTTTCAGGGCCGCTTTTACATCCGAGGTTATACCCACGGATAGTCCCGTCCGGTATAGAATTTTTTCCGCCAATTCCTCCAGGGGCTTTTTGTTCCTGGCCACCAGGGTCATATTTCTAACTTCCCCGGCCATCATCATTGAACACACTTTGCCGATGGAGCCGGTGGCGCCCAGCACCACAACGTGAACATTTTCTAAATTGTGCCCCATCAATTTGGCAGCCTGCTTGGCCCCCTCAACGGCAGTGGCCACCGTAAAACTGTTTCCCGTGGTTACGGCAATATTTAAATTTTTGGCGATGGTGTAACCGGCATCACCCACCACCGAGGTAAAGGCTCCCAATCCCACAATTTTTGCCCCGAGTTTCTCAGCCAATTTCCCGGACTGGATAATTTTGGCCAGCACATATTTTTCGGGCAGGCCGATCATTTGTCTGGCAGTCAGGGGGCAGGTTACAAACCATCCCTCGGCCTGGCTGTGCGGTGTACTTATACCGGTTATGTCGGACACCTTCATGGGAGGAACCAGCCGGAAAACATTTTCCACCACATGCTCCGGTAAATAGCGGGTAAAAGCGAATTTTCGGGCCACGTCCTTTACTTCCAGCGGGTGAATAATAAAGGCGAATTTTTCCAATTAAATATCCCTTCTTCCGAATCCGGTTATTGTTTGATAGCCCTTATCAGCCGGGTGATTTCATCCGTATCAACATACTTGTCCTCCTGTATCGGCGACTGGCCTATTTCGTAACCTACAATTTCCTTGTCCAGTACAGCCTCTATTATCTTAATCCGTTTATTCGATCCTAATACCACTATTTGATCGAAAGTATGCGCCATGGTTATCATGTCCATAATAGTGTTCAGCAGTTCCAAACCGCTTTTTTGTCCCAGAAAGTCCCAACGTTCTTCCTCGGTAAGAAGAAAAATATAGTCCACCCCTTCCCGGGCCAGGGCCGTATAAACCTCCTCCTTGTTTTTAACGGGAAAGCCGATTACCGCCAGTTTTCTGCCCTTTCTTATCTCCCCCAGGCTTTCCAGGCGGCATATCATTGTCCTGTCCACCCCAAGACGCCCGGCCACCTCCGTTTGGGACATTCCCCTGGCTCGAAGTTCAAAAGCCCTTTCAATAATATGATCTATTTTGTCCTTGCTGACCACCTTGTCTCCCAGGCGCCAAATATTCATAGCCAAATATCTCCTACATATTACCTATAAAATTAAAAATCATATGTGCACAATAATGTGTACAAATTATTTTAGCAAAGGTTTCCAACTCACACAAGTCAAAAGGGCCAAAGCGTCATAAAATCATAATATTGTTTGATTAACATGTCATTAATATTTACAGGAGCGATACAATATAAAACACGGGAGCCCTTCACGGACTCCCGTTAAACATTTAGCCACCGGTTATTAAGGCCGGTGCGCGGCACTTTTTTTCGCTGTCTGTCAATCCGCCGGGCGCTGATTAACAAACATGTCAAATACATCCTGGTCATGCAAAAAATTTAGCCGGCTGGCTATGTAATTACTGTCTCCGTTCACCCGGCCCAGAGTGGCATTGCCTTTACTGCGGGTCTGCCAGCCCTGCAGGCTGTTGCGCCCGTAAAAAACACCGGCATTGTTCTGAATGCTGCCCAGTTCAAGCCTGCCAAGGTATAATTTCATCCCGGCACCCCTTTCTCATTCCAAAGCTTTACTAATTAATGAGTCGTCAGGAAGCTCTCCGCACAACATGTCCTGAACATCGTTGTCGTCCACCCGGAAGGCTGATTCTTTAAAGCCGTTCCCATCCCCGCTCAGGCGGCCAAAACCGTTATTGGTCTTACTGCATGTCTGCCAATCATAAAAATAATTGTAACCTATGGCTACCGCCGAGCCGGTATCCACATCAGCTATCCTTATGGTATGAATATTAATCTGCAAAGAAACGCCCATATCAATTCCACCACCCTTTCCGGCCATCCGTATCATAAATGTTATGAAGGCTGGAGTTAAATGGTGTTAGAAGCAAACGCACAAAAAGCAACGGGCTGAATAACCTGTTTAATAAACACTGTCGGCCTGCGGGGCCGATAATCATAAAAGCCTGCCGCAAACCGGATCCGGAAGCTGGGGGGAAGTCATAGCAATGGTTAAAAATTTTAATCCTTTTGATTACCTGGAAGACATATTCGAAAAGGAGTTTTTCCAAAATGTGGCCGGGTTTGATATGGAAAAAAACATGGACATGCTGAAGCACTTCGGATTTAACCTGTGGCCGCCGGTAAATATTGAAGAAACAGCCGCCGAAGTAATCGTGTCCGCGGAAATACCCGGCCTGCAGGATGCCCGGGGCATCAACCTAAAGATTAAAGGAAACACATTAAAAATCGAAGGCGAATTAAACCATGGAACGGAAATACTGCAGGAAACAAAAAAACACCGGCAGGAAAGGCGCACGGGAAAGTTCAGCCGCAATATTAACCTGCCGGCTTCCGTATCCTCCAGGGATGCCAGGGCTACCTACCGGCACGGGGTACTGGAAATAAGATTGACAAAAATTCTGCACGATCCCTTTGAAACTATTCAGGTACAATTTATCAAGTGATCCTCCTCCGGGACGAACCCGGAGGCTTCTCATTTCAACGAGAACCGCCCGGCAAAATCAAGGTCTTAGGTCCCTTCATGAGCTACAGGGCTAATAGCCCCGACCCGGTCCATGGGCATCTACTACTTCGATGCCTCTATCATCCCACGGGACACGCCCGTGGGTTTTCAGAGGCGGATTTCCATAAAAAAACCATGCCCTTTTTACGGACATGGTTTTGTGTCGTTACACATTTTTAAAGGGTGCTCCGTGCAAATTGGAATCCACCAGCACGTCTTCCTCCCTGCCGGTCTCAATAATGGAGCCGGAGGTGGAACTGTTTCCCCCGGCGTTGGTCATGATTGTATCAAAGTAATCGCAATCATTTAAGAAGTTCAGTCCCGTGGGCAGCGTGTTCCTGTTACCGGCTATCTGGCCAATGGCTGAGTTCGTTTTTGAATAATAGCTCCACCCGTTGGCGATATTTTTGCCCTGGCTCATGCCGGCGTTATTTCGAATCTCGTTAATATGAATAGAGCCGTTGCAGATTAGCATTTCCATACCATCATCCACCCTGCTTAAATTAAATACAAACTCCGGCGAGGATTGGCAAAGGCCGGTAAAAATTAAATAACCTCGGTGATTGTTCCCGCTGTGGGGCTGTTCCCGCCGGCATTGGTATTAGTGCTGTCAACCACGTCGGGATCCAGCAGAATATTTTTAATAACGGGGATAAAATTCAAATTGCCGGCGGTTTGGGAAAGAATATCGTTTGTTTTAGAATAATAAGTCCAGCCAACGTTTGAATTCATCCCTTGATTCAACCCTGCAACGTTACGAAGCGTATTGACATTCAAAAGCCCGTTGAAAATGGCCACCGCCACAGTCATCATTCCCTTCTCCCTTTACAAATCCCGTAAGAATTCAGACTTTAAAGTAAAATTCTTAAATTACTCTATGCCGTTTATATTTATTTTGCTAACGGCAATCATTACAGTATCGTTAGCCGCCGTTAAATTGCCGGGCAGCAGCCGGCAGAACATCTCCCTCATTTCCCTTTCGGTCCCCACCCGGTTAATCTGATCCCTAAGTTTGGCCGCGCCGGGCATTCCTTTTAAATACCAGGCGGCATGTTTTCTCATCTCCCTGACGCCAATGTATTCACCCTTATACTTCACCAGCAGTTCCAGGTGCCGGAGCGCCGTGGCGATTTTTTCACCGGTACCAGGCGGCGGCGGTATTTCACCGGTGGCCAGGTAATGAACAGCCTCGGCGAATACCCAGGGGTTGCCCATGGAGGCCCGTCCAATCATTACCCCCGGGCAGCCGGTCCGCTTGATCATGGCCAGGGCATCAGGGCCGCTGCGGATATCACCGTTGCCTATAACCGGAATTTTAACCGCTTCCCTCACCCTCCGGATAATATCCCAATCCGCCCTGCCGCTATAGAACTGCTCCCTGGTGCGCCCGTGCACGGTAATGGCGGAAACCCCGGCCTCCTCCAATATTTGCGCGAATTCCACCGCGTTTACCGACAGGTCGTCCCAGCCCTTTCTTATTTTTGCCGTTACCGGCACGGAAACGGCCCCCGCCACCGCCCTGACAATCCGCTCCGCCAGGCGGGGATTTTTCATCAGGGCCGAACCCTCCCCGTTGCGCACTATTTTGGGAGTGGGACAGCCCATGTTTATATCAATTATGGACGCGCCCCGCTCCTCCACCAGCGCCGCCGCCCTGGCCATATATTCCGGATTGGAGCCGAATATCTGCACGGCCAGCGGGCGTGGTTCGTCGCCGGTGCCCAGTATGGTATATGTTTTGGAATTACCATAAATCAAGGCCTGGTCGCTTACCATCTCGGTGCATACCAGGCCACACCCGGCTTCCCGGGCCAGGGTGCGGTAGGCCTGATCCGTGACCCCGGCCATGGGGGCTGAAATCACCGGGTTGGCCAACCTGACACCTCCAATATTCATATGACATCCTCCGGGCAATTATTGATTTCTCTCGTAAATCAGTCTTAATCCGGTCAGGGTGAGCAGCGGGTCCACCTTGTTTATGGTGGAAGACTCCCGGGAAATTAATTCTGCCAGCCCGCCGGTGGCAACAACCAGTGGATCCGACTGCATCTCCCTTTTCATGCGGCCCACAATGGCATCCACCTGGCCCGCGAAACCGTAAATAATTCCCGACTGCATGCTGCAAACGGTATTTTTGCCTATCACCGTGGGAGGCTTGACCAGCTCCACCCTGGGCAGCTTTGCGGCCCGGGCGAAAAGAGCGTCCGTGGAGATGCCAATCCCCGGAGCGATGGCACCACCCAGGTATTCTCCCCTGGCGGATACGGCGCAAAAGGTGGTGGCGGTGCCGAAATCCACAATGACCAGGGGCCCCCCGTATAATTCATACCCCGCCAGGGCGTTGACTATCCTGTCCGCCCCAACCTCCCTGGGGTTTTCATATTTTATGGATATGCCTGTTTTAATCCCGGGCCCCACCACCATTGGGGAGACACCAAAATATTTTCTGGACATGCTTTCCAGGGAAAGCATCAGGGGCGGCACCACGGAGGATATCACCAGCGCCCTGACCTTTTGCATGGATATGCAGGAACTGTCAAAAAGAGAGCGCAGCAGCATGCCGTATTCGTCATCCGTGCGCTGGGGGTATGTGGTGATGCGCCAGTGGGCAACCAGTTTTTCACCGTCATAAACCCCCAGCACCATATTGGTGTTGCCAATATCAAATACTAAAATCATATCTCTCCCCCGCTTTGCTCTAAGCTCATGCTGCAATTCTACCAAAGCAAGCGGTTATAAGCAATATTTATAGCCGCCGGCTAAACCGCCCTCAACCTTCTGGCCACCGCCCGGGCCAGCCCGGAGGCCAGGGCGGCCTTGACGATATCCGCCCCCACAAAGGGTATGAAGCCAATTTTAATAACCGCCATGGCGGATAAGGCCTTGCCCAGATAGAGATTGAGTATCAAGTACAAATAGGGCAGCCCCACCAGATAATAAACCGCCACCCCTGCCAGTGAAGCGGCAATATAGCGAAACAGTCCGGCGTCACCACCCGCGGGTATCAATTTCCCGGTAACATAGGCTGCTAAAATAAATCCCAGCAAAAAGCCGAAGGTGGGTTGAAGAACGTACGCCGGGCCGCCGTAGGGCGGCTTTTCAAACACCGGCAGCCCCAACAGCCCCATCAGCACGTAAACCAGAATACTCATGGCCCCCAGTCTGCCGCCGAGCATGGCTCCTGCCAGCAAAGCCACAAAGGGAACCAGGCTAAAAGGTACGATGGCGGACCCCAGAAAGCGCAGCAACAGGGCCGCAACCACCGCCAGTGAGGCAAACATCGCCCCCAGAATAATGTCCCGGGCTGAAAACTTCATAAAACATAACCTCCGTGTAAAAAATTTTATGTATAATAGCTGCCGCGCCGGGCCAAATCCGCCGCAGAGGGAATCAGGAGCAATTGTCAACACATCCACTCTAATAGGTTAACAAACAGAGCGGCAAATAGCCGTGTTCAACACGGCCTTATTGGGTTCTAAGGGACACTTCCCCGGCCACCAGTTGTTTTAGTGTTCCATCCGGTAATCTCAGCAAAAGGGCGCCGGTATCGTCCACATCTTCCGCCCAGCCCTCCAGGGTTTCTCTGACGGATGTAACCCGGACCGGGCAATTTAAGGTTACACAGTATTCCTTCCACTCCGCAAGCACGGGTTTAAATCCTTTATCCAACCAGACGCGGTACAACTGTTCAAATTGATACAGAAGTCTTTGCAGCAGAAGGCGCCTGGATACAAAGGCGCCGGTTTCTATTTTCAGTGAAGTGGCTATCTCCTTTAATTCCCCGGGAAAATCCGCAGTGTTGACATTCACCCCCATTCCCACCACCAGATAATTCAGACGCTCCATTTCCGCACTCATTTCCGTCAGAATGCCGCAGAGCTTTTTACCGCCGATCAGTATATCATTTGGCCACTTAATGCCCGCCTTTATATGGCAAACCTCCTGAATGGCCCTGGCCAGGGCCACCGCCGCCAGCATGGTTACCGGCGGGGCCTCGGTGGGAGGTAATTCAGGACGAAGTATCAACGAACAAAAAATCCCCAGATAGCGGGGAGCATACCACCCCCGGCCCATGCGTCCCCTGCCTCCGGTCTGTTCCTCGGCCACCACCAGGGTGCCCTCCGCTCCCCCCCCGGCAGCTATTTCCCTGGCTGCCTGGTTAGTGGATGCGGTACTGTCAAAATAATAAACATTTCTTCCCAGAATAACCGACTCCAGCCCGCAATATATTTCCTCCGGGTACAAACGGTCCGGAACGGCCACAAGACGGTAGCCCGAGTGGGTCTGGGAATCTATATCGTAACCCTCGGCCCTTAAGGCCTGAATATGCTTCCATATCGCGGTCCGGGAAACACCCATGCGTTTGCATATTTCCTCACCGGAAATGTAGCCGGGGGAATTCTCCCTGAGCAATCTTAAAACAGCGTTTTTCACTCTATCACCCGTACTTTTGCGTTTAAAGTAATTTTATGTTTCCGGGGACACTTCGTCAACATCAAAATATTTTTAAGGTTAACAATGAGTCAAGGGGACAGTTCTCCTGACTCAACAAGTTCAGTCAGGAACCGTCCCCTTGACTCACAAAAGGTTATTTAATATTTGACAAATATCCCGGAATTGGTTTCATTTCCCCGATATCCAGGCTTATATCCAATGATCTGAAGGAATGGGTGATGGAGCCGACGGATATATAGTCAATGCCTGTTTTAGCCACAGCTATTATGGTTTCTTCGTTAATCCCGCCGGATGCCTCCAGCAGCGCCCGGCCGTCCACAAGCTCAACCGCCCGGCTCATGTTTTCAACATCCATATTGTCAAGCATTATTATGTCCGCCCCGGCTTTTAACGCTTGCTGAACGCCCTCCAGGGTTTCCACTTCCACCTCTATCTTCATGGAAAAGAAAGCCGCTTCCCGGGCAAGTTCCACAGCCCGGGCAATGCTGCCGGCAACCTTAATGTGATTGTCTTTGATCAACACGGCGTCGTATAAACCAAAGCGGTGATTATAACCCCCGCCAACCCTTACAGCGTATTTTTCCAGTATGCGCAATCCCGGAGTGGTCTTCCTGGTATCCACCAGGCGGGCCTTTTCATTTTTGATCAGGGAGGCAAGATAGTTCGTTTTAGTGGCAATGCCGGACATCCTCTGTAAAAAGTTAAGGGCTACCCTTTCCCCGGTTAAAACCGCCCGGGCGTCTCCCTCCACCCTGGCCAGCAGTTGTCCTTTTTCAACCCTTTCGCCGTCCCTGGCCCTGGGCTGGAAGGAAATATCACCGTTCAGATGACGAAAAACAGCCTCGGCAACGAAAAGACCGGCCACCACCCCATTTTCCTTAGCCTGGATAAAGCCTATAGTGGTGTACCCTTCTGGTACTATACTCTCCGTGGTTATATCCCCGGTGCCAATATCCTCCAGCAGGGCCCGATCAACAATCTCTTTAATTACAACATCCTTCTGCACGGGGGAAAACCTCCTTGAAACACTTTATTGTTATCTTATTTCCTTTAGGGTCGCCCGGTATACGGGCGCCGTAAAACTATCTGCGGATTATTACGTGTTTTAGCCATCTTTCCACCGGCTGGGGAAAATCCATCCGGTAATGGCCGCCACGGCTTTCTGTTCGCATTAGCGCCGCCTCGGCCACAAGATGTCCCACTTCAAGCATGTTTTTCACTTCAATCTCGAAGGGGCTGACTGCGTTATAGCGGTTTATGTAGCCCATACCTTCCAGTGTCCCCAGAGCCTTCAGCAATCCCTGGGCGGTTCGCACAGGGCCTGCGTACTGCGACATAAGCACTTTTATATCCTTGCGCACGGTGGTGTAATCTATTTCACTTTCACTTGATTGCGGCAATAATTGTTCGTTAATAAAATAACACTTATTGTCCCGGAAATCGATATTCCTCTTTTTAACCCACTCCACAATACGCCCGCCAAAAACCAGGCCGTCCAGCAGGGAATTACTGGCCAGCCGATTGGCCCCGTGAACGCCCAGGCAGGCTGTTTCACCGCAGGCGTACAGGCCGTTAATGCTGGTTTCACCGTTCAGGTTTGTCTTTACCCCGCCCATCATGTAATGGGCAAAGGGCGCCACGGGTATTGGCTCGCTGGTAATGTCCAGCCCATAACTGGCGCATGTTTTCATTATGGTGGGAAATCTTTCGTTAATCAAGTCCACGGGCAAATGAGACAGATCTAAAAATACTCTCTGGGAAGCGGTTGTATCCATTTCGGACAGAATAGCCCGCACCACAATATCCCTGGGGGCCAATTCAGCCAGGGGATGATAACGCGGCATAAAACGGTCTCCGTACCTGTTTCTAAGATAAGCCCCTTCCCCGCGCACAGCCTCCGATATGAGAAATCTTGGAGCCCCGGGCAAATACAATACGGTGGGATGGAACTGGATAAATTCCATGTCCATAACCTCCGCCCCGGCCCTGTAAGCAATGGCAATGCCGTCACCGGTGGCCACATCGGGGTTGGTGCTGTGTTCATACAGCTGGCCCAGCCCTCCGGTGGCCAGGATTACCGCCTTGCCCCAAAACACTTTTAAATCGTTGTTCCGGCAATTCATGGCCAACACACCGTGGCAGACGTTTTCCTTAACCAGCAGGTCCACAGCCAGATGATTTTCCAGCACCCGGATATTGCCGTCACCGCGCACCCTTTCGGTCAAAGCCCTCTGTATCTCCGCCCCGGTGGCATCGCCGCTGGCATGCAGTATTCGCCGGCGGCTGTGGGCACCCTCCCGGGTAAGGGCAAATTTCCCGTCTTTGCGGTCAAAATTGGCCCCCATTTCAATAAGGTCCCTAACCCGGTCCGGTCCTTCATTAACCAGAATACTCACGGCCTCCCGGTCACAAAGCCCTGCTCCCGCCGATAACGTGTCCTCCAGGTGCAGCTCCGGGGAGTCCGAGGTGCTCAAAGCCGCCGCTATACCGCCCTGAGCCTTGTCCGTGTTACTGTCATCCGCGGCGTGCTTGGTAAGAAGCACCACTCTCGCTCCGCTTCTGCTAGCCGCGTATGCAGTATACAACCCGGCTATGCCGCTCCCGATGACTACATACTCGTATTCATCCTGGGGCAACTGCCGGGTATCAAAATTCATCACATATGACGGGGCCATCATATTTCCCCCTTATTTTATAGCCAGCATCCTCTCCAGACAATTAAGCGCCCTTTCTCTTATCTCCGGAGCCACGGTTATTTGCGGCTCCATGGTAACCAGTGAGCGGTGCACCTTATCCAGAGTGGTTGCTTTCATGTTGGGACAAACCAGTTTGTCCGAAGCGGGATAAAACTTTTTATCCGGATATCTCTTGTGGAACTGATGCAAAATACCCTTTTCCGTACAGATTATGAATTCATTTGCCGCACTTTCCCCGGCGTAACGAAGCATGCCGGTGGTACTGGCCACCGCATCGGCAAGTTCCACAACATCGGGCCGGCATTCCGGGTGCACCAGTACTTCCGCTCCGGGATGCTCCTCTTTCGCCGCAACAACTTCAGCCCGGGAAAGTCTTTCATGGGTGGTGCAATAACCTTCCCATACGGTTATGTTATTCCTGCCCGATTTTTTGGCCACATAGTCCCCCAGGTTCTTATCGGGTATGAAAAGCACTGGCTTGTCCCGGGGTATTGAGTTGATTACTTTAACCGCGTTGGCGGAAGTGCAGGCAATGTCGCTTTCAGCCTTTACCTCCGCTGAAGTGTTCACGTAACAGACCACCACAGCCCCCGGCATTTTCTCTTTCCTGGCCTTTAATGAAGCGGCGTCCACCATGTCGGCCATGGGGCACCCCGCCTGCTGCTCGGGCAGCAGCACAATTTTATCTGGAGATAAAATAAAAGCGCTTTCAGCCATAAAATGAACGCCGCAAAAAACAATGACTTCGGCATCTGTTTCCGCGGCCCGGCGGGATAGTTCCAGTGAATCTCCTACAAAATCCGCCACTTCCTGAATTTCAGGGCGCTGGTAAACGTGGCTTAATATAATGGCCCGGCGCTGTTTCTTTAAAACTTTGATTTCTTCCATCAACTGCTGAATCTTATCCTGGTCCATTATTGACAACTCCTTTACCACAATAAGCCATTATATACTTTATTATACGGACATAAAGAGCCCTTTTCCACGGACTCATGAAATTATTCTAAACACCCCGGGCGAAAATTGTCAAGGGCCAAAAGAACCGGAAGGATTTTACCGCAATTACTATCCTATTTCTCCGGGATGCTCCACCTGCCGGATTTCCATCGCCCGGTTGTTCTGGTCCACCATTACCACCGTGGGTTTAAAACTTTTTGCCTCCTCCCTGGTGAGAAGGCAGTAGGAAATAATGATAACCGTATCTCCCGGCTGCACCAGACGGGCCGCCGCGCCGTTCAAACATATTACCCCGGAGTTTTTTGGCCCGGGAATTACATAGGTCTCAAACCTTGCCCCGTTATTATTGTTTACTATCTGCACCTTTTCATTTGGCAGTATGTCCGATTTTTCCAGCAGGGCGCTGTCTATGGTAATACTGCCCATGTAATTCAGATTGGCTTCCGTAACCCTGGCCCTGTGTATTTTTGACTTAAACATGTTAACCAGCACACCTACACCTCCAAAACGGTATTGTCAATCAATCTGGTTTGCCCGAATCTCACCGCCAGAGCCAGCAGGGACGGGCCATCCATGGAATCGGCCGGAGATAAATCGGAGTATTTTCTTAATTCCACATAATCTATCAGAGCACCCGGGATGGAGGAAATCATTTCCCTTACCAGGCATACTATCTTTTGCGCATCCCTTTCTCCCTCTTCAACTGCCTTTGCCGCGGCTTCAAGGCTTTTATGAAGAATAACCGCCTTGCTTCTCTGCTCCGGCGTGAGGTACACATTACGGGAACTCATGGCCAGGCCGTCCGCCTCCCTTACTATGGGCACGGTCACCACCTCCAGAGGCATGTTCAGATCCTCCGCCATACGGCGAATGATCAGTACCTGCTGGGCATCCTTTTGACCGAAAAAGGCTTTGTCCGGGAGCACTATATTGAACAGCTTGGTCACCACGGTGGCCACACCGCGAAAATGACCGGGCCTGGATTTGCCGCAAAGACAGTCCGTAAGGCTGTTTAAATCCACATAGGTGGTATAGCCGGAAGGGTACATTTCCTCCACCGGGGGATAGAATACCGCGTCAACCCCAACCTCTTCCGCCAGGGCATGATCCTTCTCAAAATCCCTGGGGTAGCGGTCCAGATCCTCATTGGGGCCGAACTGCATGGGATTGACGAATATGCTTATAACCACCACGTCGCATTCTTTCTTTGCCTCCCGCATCAGCATCTGATGCCCATGGTGAAGGTAGCCCATGGTGGGAACGAAGCCTATGGTTTTGCCATTTTTCCTCTCCGCCCTGACAAACTCCCTGATTTCCCTTATTTTACGGCAGACCAGCATCCTGTATCCTCCTACGGGGTCAGGCTATTAACTTATTAACTTATTGCACGCAATAAGTTAATAAGTTAATAGCCTGACCCCGGTCTTATTACAGTTTCTCCAGTATTTCCTCATCCATGCCGAAACTATGCTCCGGGCCGGGGAAAGCTCTGCTTTCCACTTCCTGGCGGTAAGCTTTAAAGGCATCCGTAATCTGATCGCTGAGCTGTGCATAGCGTTTGGCAAACTTCGGGGAACCCTCGCCGTACAATCCCAGCATGTCGTGGGCGACCAGCACCTGGCCGTCACAAACAGGACCCGCCCCTATGCCTATGGTGGGTATGTCCAGCTTTTCGGTGATCAGCCTGGCCAGGGCAGTGGGAACGCATTCAAGCACCACGGAGAAAACACCCGCCTCCTGAATGGCCAGGGCATCCTCAATTAATTTCCTGGCAGTGGCTTCATCTTTGCCCTGAACTTTATACCCGCCAAGCTGGTTGACGGACTGCGGAGTCAATCCCAGATGGCCCATAACCGGAATACCGGCGTTGACCATGGCCCGGATGACGTCGGCCACCTCGGCCCCGCCCTCCAGTTTGACTGTCTGCGCGCCGCCCTCCTGAAGCAGGCGCCCGGCATTGCGAACGCTTTCCTCCCGGGAGAGATGATAGGAAAGAAACGGCATGTCCCCAACCACCATAGCCCGGGACACCCCCCTGGTAACAGCTTTTACGTGGTGCACCATATCATCCATGGTAACCGGTATGGTGGACCCGTACCCCAGCACCACATTGCCCATGGAGTCCCCCACCAGTATGGCGTCAATACCCGCGGCATCCACCAGTTTGGCCATGGGGAAATCATACGCGGTCAGCATGGTAATGGGTTTTCCATCCTTTTTGGCTTTCCTGAAGTAGGCTGTAGTTACCCGTTCCATCTATTTTATCCCCTTTCAAAGTTTGGTTGATCCTATAGGCCTGCTGATCGTCAATGCTGCCTTTTTCCCGGGCTACCCGGGCCGTATAGCGGCCCAGAAGCCTGTACAGCTGCTCCTCTTCCCGGCCAACGGCGGCCAGGGCGGGCAGATGACCGGCAATGGTGGGTACGTCCCCCCTGGAAACAGGACCTGTCAGGGCCTGAACCGGGCCGACCTTGGCGATATTATTAATTGTTCCCTGAATTAACGGGAATAACGCCTCGAAGGCCTCTTCCCGGGATAATCCAAACTGGTTGTACAGTCCCGTGCTGAAATGCATCAGGGAAACCAGGTAATTTGAAGCTATGCAGGCGGCCGCGTGGTACAAGGCCTTGTCCCGGGCGTTAATATTAAAAGCCCGGCCCTCAAGATCAGCCACTATCCGCTCCGCCACCGGCATGGCCCTGCTGTCTCCCTCCAGGGCAAAATAGGAGCCCGGCAGGTTTTCCATGGCCGTGGTTACATCCGCAAAGGACTGCAGCGGGTGAATGGAAACCGGAAAAGCTCCCGCCTCTTTTACCCCGATCAGTTCATCCGAGGGATGGGCGCCGCTGGTATGGGCCACAATCTGGCCGGCCCTGAATCCTCCCCGCTCGGCAATAATTTCACTTATGTGGGGTATTTCCCTGTCCGGAGTAGTTATAAATACCAGATCGGCCTCCCCCGCGGCCTCTTCCGGCCTGACCCGGGCCGTGGCCCCGGTACGGTCTGCCAGTTCCCTGGCGGATTCAATTCTGCGGCTGGCCACTGCGGCTATTTTATAGCCCCTGTCATGAAGCAGCAATCCCAGGGCACAGCCAACTTTGCCGGCTCCGATGATAGCTATGGACGGTTTTGTCACAAATACCAGCTCCTTTGCTTATTTACCCCATCTCCATTGATCTGTGGGCACAACCTGACGCAGGAAAATTAAAAAGCCCTCCGGTTAAACCCGAAAGGCAAAAAAAATCATCCTTCCGTCTCGGTCCGTCCCGGCTCCAAGCGGTACAATATGTAACTGTCAGTTAACCAAAAAACATACCTTAAGGTATAGTTCCTAAAAAAGATACTATCCTTCTCAAAAGTGATTGTACCACAGCCCTGTAAGCATTACAACAGCATTTACAAACAAATCTGAATTTTTAACGCATTATTTTACAACTGCAATTACCTTTTCCAGGAAGCAGCGAGGCCCGATGATTAATGATTAAAATGTTTTTTAATACTGTTCAATTAGTTTCCGTGATAAAATATCACAAAAGTTTTCTCCCGGGGGTTGGAAATCCATATGAAAATACTCGGTCTAACCACAGGAAAGCACATCATCGTCAAGGCAGGTAGTCTTTTTGACGGCACCGGAAGCCGGGTCCGGGACAGGGTTGACATTTACATAGAGGGACAAAGGGTTTATTCCATTGAGCCGAATAGAAAAGGCGGGGAATCCCCCGGAGCAAGCCCGGCGGATTTTGACCGGCTGAATCCCTCCGGCAGAACAAATGACGGCCCCCGCCATATGGAAGTTGTGGATTTATCCCACTGCACCCTGTTGCCCGGTCTGGTGGACTGCCATGTGCACCTGGCGCTGGATGGCCGGGATTTCAACGACTCCCTGGCCCGTTGGGAAAATAGAGCTGAATTTACGGAACTGGTGAATGAAAACCTTTCAGGCGCTTTAGCCAAGGGAATTGCCGGTGTCAGGGACGGCGGGGATTTAAAAGGGTTAACCCTCAGGCACAGAAATGAAATTGCCAGGGGCAATTTCCCCGGGCCTCATATAAAGTGCAGCGGGTGGGCCATCGGTAAAAAGGGCAAATACGGCTCCTTCCTGGGTCCGGGCTACATACCCTGCCAGCTGCCGGATTCCATACGAAGGCTGGCCGCCTCCGGGGCCGACCAGATTAAGGTATTGGTTTCCGGGGTGGTTAGTTTCAGTTGCTATGGCCGGGTGGGGGAACTGCAGTTTTCCCAGGGGGAGTTAAATAACATCGTTGACCTGGCCCGGGAATACGGACTGCCGGTGATGGCCCACGCCAGTTCCGAGCAGGCGGTTAAACTTGCCGTAAGGGCCGGGGTTAATTCAGTGGAGCACGGTTATTTTATCAGCCGGGCTTCCCTGGAGGAGATGGCTGAAAAAGGAATCTCCTGGATTCCCACCCTGGTTCCGGTGGCCAACCAGGTTAAGGGTGACAGACGGAAAAGCTATTCCCCCGAACAGATAGAAATAATAGAAAACACCTATCGCCGGCAGCAAAAAATGCTGGCTATGGCTGTGGAAATGGGGGTGCCGCTGGGGGTGGGCACCGACGCCGGAGCCGGCGGGGTACCCCACGGCGCAGGTTATCTGGAGGAGATGATGCTGTACCGGGAGGCAGGGTTATCCGAGGAAGTGATTTTGAAAGCCGCCACCTCCGCCGGAGCCGCAATATCGGGATTCCGGGAGATTGGCAGGATAGAGCCCGGAAATAAAGCCTTCATGATAGCCGTAAGGGGAAATCCCCTGGAGGATTTAAACTGCCTTAAAGAAATAGAATACCTCTTCCTGCCCCGGGGTTAGTTTTCAGCCGGCTGTTTTCAGCTGCCGCTACACTCCGTTCAGTATCTTTTACCAACAGACCCCAAATGCCCCGCATAATAATTAGTATTGGCATGATTCCCGGCAGCTTTTGGCAGCTGCGGCATCCGTCTTATTTGGGGGCATATTTTAAACAGGATGCCTGTAATCTTACAGGCTATAAACAAAAAGCCGATTTTCCCACTTTTCCGGGTGGTCTCCCGCCGGGTGTATAAGCTCACTGTGCCCGGCGGTACCGCCTGCTATCACACCGACTCCATAACATTATCTTGTTTAAAGACGTGTTTTATGTGCTTTAGCAGTAATATCACAACAACAGAAGGTCTCCTGTTTTTGCTTTTAGGATTTGGCAGTTTCTATGGTTTTTAATGTTTGATTTAAAATGGTCGCCAATTCAGCTCTGGTTATTTTATTGCCAGGTCTGAATTGACTGCCTTCATACCTCATTATACTTGTATTAAATACGAAATTAATATCGGACATTTCTTTTTTTGTCAAATTATCCATATCAGAATAAGTTGGCGCCATTAATGTCGTTATAACCGACAGATTCCCGGCTTTGAAAGAGTCGGCCAGGGAACTTGCCACATCCATTCTTGTAACAACTTTATCAGGCTGAAACTTTCTCCCATCGCTTTTGAAAATATTATTATAGCCAATAATCATCGAGGCTTCACCATACCATTGCTCAGCTTCAACATCATCATATAAATCAGATGGAACAGGTTTTTTAACAAAGTTCAAATTATCATAATTCAAACCGAAGGTCTTAACCAGGCACACTGCTAATTGCGCCCTGGTAACATATTCATCGGGGTTAAATTTATTGTTTGCCACGCCCGCCATTATACCCTTTTTGTATAAAGCTTCAATATCCGCCGCAGCTTCATGCTTGCCGACATCACTAAATGGGGTTTCGGCAAAAACCGCCCCGGGCATCAATAATAAAACAAACACTGAAAATAACAGAAAAATTTTCTTCAATTTATATTTCCCCTTTCTTATGCGGATAGAATTAGATTCTAAAGAAAAACTATGAGATAGCTCCCTTCTTTATGTTTTCAAAATAATTGACGCCTTAACCCACAGTAAAGTTCCATTCATTTTGCACAATATAAGTGAGCCTTGGGTTCGAAAGGGGTTGCCTGTTTATCCCCTACCTTCAAGAATGGGGTTTTACAGGCTGTTAGCGAGATAAAATAAAACCCGGGGTGCGGTTCTACCCCGGGCTTTTCCAATTAAGCCATTTAGTTAATACTGTCCGGCAAATAACTCTTCAACGCTTTGCCTGAATACTTTCGTATGGCAGTCCAAAATCCTCTCCGGTGGTTTGGGCGCAAATTAACGTCATATTATGGAACCGGGTCATCAGTATTCCCCTTTTTAAAGCCAAAAAGTGCATTTAGCGGTCCAACTCGGGCTTTCCGCCGGTTCCGTCATTTAAAATTTTCCGTATTGGCCGGCGTTAGAACGAAGGCGGCGTAATAGCCGTTATTGCCACATATAAGTCGGGACCGGGATTGTACGTTCTATGCGCCACTCTTTTGGGAATATAAATACTATCACCGGCTTCCAGCAATACCGAACCATTTTCAAATTCAAAATTACCCTTGCCGGAAATTACAAAGGTACATTCTTCGCCAATATGTGACAGAAGTTCGGGCGAGCTGTAATCACCCGCTTCCACTTCCCAATAAATCATCTCCAATTGCCCGCTGACATCAGGTGTTAACAACTGCAAACTAATCGAGGTTTCGGCGGCTTTAAAAATTTTTCTCTCGTCTTTTCTTATCACATTATTTCTAAAATCCCCTTCTTCCAATAAAAAAGAAAAGACAGGCCTGTCCAAAGCCTTACTAATTTTACGCAGGGCGGTAAGAGAAGGTTCAATCTTACCCAGTTCAACCTGACTCAAATAGCTGATTGAGAGTTCTGTTTTATCCGCCAGCTCTTTTAATTTTAATTTTTTATTTTTTCTTACTTTGCGTATGTTCTCCCCAAGCATTTTCAGCAACAACCTTTATCGTTATTTAATGTTAAATCCCGGACATTTGCCGCCCTGCCCCACAGTGCCCGGATATATAAAAAGCCCCGGCAGGCCATCTGATTAAAATACGACATATTATTTACAAGTTCCTTCCGGAAATTAAGAATTATTCCATTGCAAACAATGCGCGGGGTTAACCAATAATATCATTGGCAGACCCCATTGGCGCCGCTAATTAAGATGGAAAGAAAGCAATAAGACCCGTTTGCACAGGTCCTATTGCTTAATATAACATTTTCAGCATATTTGATGCATTTGCTCATAAAACAAGCTACATCCCCGGGTCTTCAGCTTTCTTTTCTTCCTGCCGGGGAAAGGTGAAGTAAATGCTCAGGTAGCCGAACACCGGCCCCAGCAGATTGGCCGCGATGGAAAACCCGAAGGCTATCAATATGTCCATTTCGGCGGACCCGGTCTTGTGAAAGAACCCCCCATAATAGGTGGCAAAAACGCAGGAATAACCGTTAAAGGCGGCCAGGCCGCAGCTGGTGACGGGCAGCCTCAGCACCAGCATCAGCAAAAGAACCGTTATAAATACGGCCAGCATCATGGCCGGCATCAGGGACATGATGCCCATAAACGCGCCGATTAGCCAGATACACGCCGCGGCCAGAACAGCCCCTGCAAAAGCGGCGGGATATACGCTCTTAAACACGGCCGGGGTGGCGCCCAGGGCGAAATACCAGGCCCAGGCTATGAACAGCGCCCATACGGGCAAGCCCAATTGCGGCAGGGTAACCAGGCAGGATATTGCCGCCAGTACGGCAACCACGATTTCAATTGGTATTCGGCTTTTCACGCAAACCACCCCTTAATTCTTTTTTTGTTGGATTTTTTCTATAAACGAGGTATTAAACGAACCCTCGATAAATTCGGAACTGCTGATGATATCCAGATTGATGGGAATTGTTGTTTTGACACCCTGAATGTCGAAGCTGGACAGAGTGTCTTTCAGCAGTTGCACTGCTTCCGAACGGGAACGGCCCCAGGTGATCACTTTGGCCAGCAGAGGGTCATAATAAGGCGGGACCACTCCGCCCTCCTCCAGGGCATGGTCGATCCGCAACCACTCCGCATCCCCGGGGGGAAAGCGCAGTTTGGTGATCTGTCCCGGAGAAGGGAAAAATGTTGCCGGATCTTCGGCGTAAACCCTGGCTTCAACGGCATGACCGCTTAACCGGATGTCGTCCTGGTCGACTTCAAGCCGGCCGCCCGAGGCAATTCTCAACTGGCACTCCACGATATCCAGTCCGGCCACAAATTCCGTTACAGGGTGTTCAACCTGCAGCCTGGCGTTGATCTCCATGAAAAAATATTTTCCGTCGCCGGCCCTTAAAAACTCCATGGTGCCGGCACCCTGGTAATTCATGGCCCGAACCAGTCCGGTGGTATATTGATAAAGGTTTTTTCTGTCATTTTCCGTTACCACGGTTGAGGGGGATTCCTCGATAATCTTCTGGTAGCGCCTTTGAATGGAGCACTCCCGTTCGCCCAGGCAAACAATGTTTCCGTGACCGTCCGCCATAAATTGAATTTCTATATGCCGGGGCTGGTCCACCTTTATTTCAATGTAGCAGTCGGAGGAGGCAAAGGCTAGCTGGCCGATGCGGGACAGCCTTTCGTAGGCCTGCCTGACCTGGCCCTGCCCCTGGCCGCTGATGATTTCAATGCCCTTGCCGCCCCCGCCCTTGTCCAGTTTAAGAATTATCGGAAACCCGAACTGGAAGCCGAACCGGCGGATCTCGTCGGGATCCTGCACGGGCTTTACGGTTCCCGGCACCACCGGCACGTCAATTTTAGTGGCCAGGTCCCGGCAATAGCATTTGGATTCAATGGCCTTAAGCACCTCCGGCGACGGCCCCACCCAGGTCCTGCCGCTTGAAGCCACGGCTCCGGCAAAGGATGCGTTCTCCGACAAAAAACCGTATCCCGGGTGCACCGCGTCGGCTCCGGATTTTTCAGCCGCGTCGATTATGGCATCAATGTTAAGATAGCTTTTAACAGGGTTGGCCGGGCCGATCAGGCGGGCCTCGTCAGCCAGCTGCAAATAAAAGGCATTTTTGTCGGCCTCGGAGTAAACGGCAACAGTTTCAATGCCAAGTTTATGGCAGGTTCTTATTATTCTGGGAACTATTTCTCCCCTGTTGGCTATAAGCAGTTTTTTGATCATATTATCCTCTACTCGCCCTTACTCCAGAATTATCATGGGCTTGTCCACTTCCATCTCATCCCACTCGGCCACCAGAATTTTCTTGACAGTGCCGTCATAGGGAGATTCCACCGAAAGCTCCGTTTTCATGCAGTTAATCACGGCAACCTCCTGCCCCTTGACAACACTTTCACCCTCTTTAACCACAACCCGGGCCACCAAACCCGGCATGTGCGCGTTAATTGTCTTTTCCATCCCCAAAAGTCCTCCTTTACCTCGTCATTAATTTTCAGGCGCCTTGCCAATCCGGTAAAACGGTATACCCAGCCTTTCAAACTCTTCTTTAATTTTTTTAACCACCTCAGCGGCATTGGGGGAATCGCCGTGGCAGCAGATGGTGTCCGCCCGGGCGCTTATTTCGCTGCCGCTAATGGTGGTTATCCGCCCTTCCCTGGCCACCATCACGGCCCGCCCGGCAACTTCTTCGGGGGAGCGGGGCTTTTTTTTGCGCTCCAGCATCCAGTTGCCGTCGTCGTCATAATCCAGGTCCACCAGTATTTCGGCGGCCATATTAAGCCCCATCCTTTTTCCCCGCTCCCAGATTAAAGTATTTCCCTGGACAAAGATATAAAGTTTGGGGTTGAACAAAGAAACTGCTTCAAGATATGCATCAGCATACCTTTCGTCCTCGGCCACCATGCGGTAAAGAATTCCGTGCGGCTTAACATGCCGCATTTGCATGCCGGCGACCTTTAAAAAGGCGTCCAGCGCCCCCAGCTGGTACAGGGTGTCGGACTTTAACTCCTCCGGGGTGATATCCATTCTCCTGCGCCCGAACCCCTGCTTATCGGGAAGGCCGGTATGGGCTCCCACGGCCACCCCGTATTTTTTTGCCAGCTGCACTGTTTCACTGATTACCAGGGGGTCGCCGGCATGAAACCCGCAGGCGACATTGGCGGAAGTGATATATTTCATTACTTCGGCATCGTTGCCAAGGTTGTAACGTCCAAAACTTTCTCCCATATCTACATTGATATCCACTTTGTCATCCTCCAAATTGCAATTTAGGCCAGGGATTCCTCGTTGAATAAAGCCCTTTGGTCTTTTCTGGCCATGACGGCCTCCTCCCGGGTGCAGAGCTCGAACCTGATGTAATCCCGGGAGGGTGTGCCCTGGCCCACTTTCCAGAGATCGGCGTTGATCACTGACAGAACGCACATGTAGCCGCCCAGGGTGGGGCCGTCCCCAATCAGGAGCACGGGAGTGTTGCCGCAAATGTTCAGAGCGCCCCTCATGGCATAGGCGTGGTCCACTATATTTGAGGGGTGGCTGCCGCCCACGCCGCCGTCCTCCCGGGCAAAGAACCCTTCTTTAAGCTCCTGCAGACGGTAGGCGGAGCGGTTGGAGCTGTGCTGAATCTTAAAGGCGCTGCTGAACAGATAATTCATTCCCTCTTCGGTAACGTAGTCCGGGCAGGTGTTCGGCCCCGGGACAGCCCTTAAAACCCACTCCCGGGCATATTCCGGAATAGCCTCTTTTTTTATCTTCCTGCCGCCAAGGCCTTCCAGACCCCGGGCCGGCTTGCCGAAATCCAGCACATCCCCGGCCTGCAATTTTCTTCCGTGATAACCGCCATAGCTGCCGAAAATGCAGGTGGATTTACTGCCCAGGTAAACCGGAACATCAATCCCCCCGGCCACGGCCAGATAAGTTCTGAAGCCGTAATTGCCGAAGTGGCTGAATTTAATTTTATCTCCCTTGCCCACCTTAATGGATTCCCACATGGGAACCGGCTGACCGTTGACGGCGGGCTGCATATCCGAGCCCGCAATGCCTATTACGGCATCCGCCCCGAATTCCGCCTCAAAGTAACCCCCGGCAATTTCTATTCCGGCCTCCCCGTGGGGGTTGCCCACCAGCAGGTTGGCCAGTCCCAGGGCGACATTGTCCAGAGCCCCGGAGGGAGCCATGCCCTTGCCCAGATAGCCCAGCCGTCCCGGCCAGTCTTCAACGATAACCTCTATTCCGGGGTTGATAACCTTTAACATGCTTATTCCTCCCATCCAGTTAATTAAGAAGCTTAAATCCTCGGCGCCCTCCTGGTGCCTTCCCTTTGTTTGGCCTGAAATTCCAGGGCGCCCCTTTGCACCTCTTCGGAATTGTAAAATTTAAGATAGTCCTTGACCAGTATCCGGCCTTCCTCAATTTGATACTGGTAGTCGGTTTTGTCGTGCACGTGCTCGTAGATATGCAGAATTTCCGCTTCAGTGACCTCGTGGAAGCGGATTCTGTCCGCGGATTTGTAGAGAAAGGGGCTGCTTTTAAACAAGGGGTGCTTCTGACTGAATTGGAAGGTGGGTATTGTTCTGCCGAACAGCTGATAACCGCCGCCGGTGGGGGTGGTGTAAGTGAACACGCAGGGCCCCCCTATGCCCACGGCTCCTTCCGGAGTCCAGGTTCTTGGCGGGTTGTATTTAGGAACCACGATGGCGCACCTGGGGTCCATGGGCCAGAAAAAGGCTCCGCCGGGCCAGAAGCCGCCGCCGCTATTGTACCAGTCAGTCCCCAGCAGCATATTTTTCACCTGGTCCACGGTAACACCGTTGCACATGGCTATGTATTCCAGGTTATAGCCGTTTATCACGTTGGGGGCTTCCGGCCTTACTTCCTTTAAATACTTCTCCACGGCTTTTTTGGTTTCGCCGTCCTCGAAGGCGATGGGCAGGTGAATCAGCCGCGACTCCACCACAATGTCATCAATGGACTTGACAGATTCCTCGGCTTCCTTTATTAAATCGATAAGATTAAGCATGGAAAGCTCTTCCGGGTCGAAATGAAATAAATTGGTGCGGATGCCGGGAACTGTTTCAATCAACCCCAGGAGATTTTTAGACAGTATAATATCATTAATTACCTGGGTCCTGAAGGAATCCTGCAGATTGGCCCTTTGCTCCCTGCCGTATTCAACCTGCAGAAAACCGTCGCCCGCCTGTCTGAACAGCACCTCCAGCCTGGCTCCGGTGGCGGGCAGGGTATCCAAAACAACATTACAAAAGGATTGTGCCATATTTACTGCCTCCCATTCTAAATCGGATTAAAATAATCGATACAAACCGGATTATTGATACTGTTCCAATGAATATAAGCCGCCCTCCTTTTTAATGAAATATTTTATTTCCCAGTCCAGTGCTATTTGTTGAATTCCACGCACCTCAAAGGGCCGCCGGCTATGCCCAGCAGGCATTTATTGCAGGAGACGCAACCGGCTGTTTTTTGTTTTGAATTGGCGAGAAACCTGGAAGGCAAATCAGGCTCAAAAATCAGCGGGCGGCTGATGCCCACTAAATCCGCCCCTTCATTCAACAATTCCTCCATTACCTGCAACGACCGGATACCCCCGGTAACAGCCAGAGGCTTTTCCCCCAGGGCCTCTTTAAAGGGCTTCACCGCGTGCCTGAAATAGGCCTCACCGCCACCAGCCTGGTGTTTAAGCCCGGCCCGCAGTTTTACCTGGTCTTTTAAGCCACCGCTTATTTCAACAAGATCAACCCCTGCTTCGGCCAGCCTGCGGGCCGCCTCCCCGTACTCCTCAATGCCCTGTCCGCCTTCGATATAATCGTCGCAATTGATTTTCCACAACAGAGGCATTTCTTCACCGGTTTTTTCCCTGACGGCATAACAGACTTCCAGGGCAAAACGAATTCTGTTATTAAGGCCGCCGCCCCACTGATCAGTGCGGTTGTTGGTTACGGGTGACAGGAACTGACTGACTAGATAACCATGAGCTCCGTGCACCGCCACTGCATCAAAGCCGGACTTTTTAATTCTAAGGGCGGCTTCGCCAAAGGCTTTTATGGCGCCTTTAATTTCTTCCCCGGTTAAATCACTCAGAGCATGGCGGGTGCCTTGGGCCCCATAGGAATAGCCGTAGCCCGAAACCCCGCCATGATGCAGCTGCACCGCGCATTTGCAGCCGCTGCCGTACCGGCGCACAACTTCGGCGATTTGCTCCAAACCTTTTATGTATTTGTCATCCCAGGCCGACAATTGCCTGTCCCATACCCTGCCGCTCTTTTCCACCGCGCAGGCCCCGGTAACAATCAGTCCTGTTCCGCCGCCGGCCAAACCGGAGTACAGCTTTAATATTTCGCCGGTTACAAAACCCTCCGGATCCGCCATATTTTCCATGGTAGCCGAGCGCAGGATACGGTTTTTCACGGTCATATTTTTTATTTTTAGTAAAGTAAAGGATTTACGCATGGTGAACTCCTAAATTTTTTTAGCAGTATGATTTAATATTTGCCAAATTCTGAAAATTTACAATAGCCTTCATTACCCCAGCCCCGGCATAAAGACTTTGCAAAATCTTCCTGGCCGTTTTCTAATAATTTAGCTAAACTGTAATATCCTCTTTATTTATTTTATTATAACTAAAATTTTATATTTAACAACACTTTTTTACACTATACATAAACTATTAATTTAGTAAATTAATTATGCCGGCACGCCCTGGCGTTTTTTTCGCCCGGCCAGGGAAAAGCATCCGCAGCCCTTTGCAACATCCCCGCCTGTAAACCGTCATAAACCCCGCCAGGAGCGGACAAAGGCGGCGGGCAAGCCTTTGACGAAAGCCTGCCGCCCGGTATAAACAGGCCGGCGCAACGCATAATAAACAAGGGTGATATTATGCCGTTTACGCCAAAGAGAGTCTTTTTTGAAAAAGACTCTCTTCAATACACAACGGGAAAGAATTTACACCAGCACTTCAAAAAAATAAACATACCCGTGCAAATTATAGGCAGCCATAACCGGGTCTCGGGAATACCCGGCAAAACACCCCAGGAATCATATTTGGAAGCAAAAAGAACCCTGGTGGTGGGAGTAAGGCGCACCCTTAAATTCGAAAGCTGCAAACCCTCGGCCCATTACCAGCTGCCTCTTTCCACCAGCTGCTCCGGCAAATGCGAATACTGCTACCTGCAAACCACCCTGGGCAACAAACCCTATGTGAGGGTGTACATAAACACCGATGAAATACTGTCCGCGGCGGGAGAATATATAAAGGAGAGGGCACCGGAAATAACAATTTTTGAAGGGGCAGCCACCTCCGATCCCCTGCCGGTGGAAAGGTATACCGGCTCCCTTAAAAAGGCCATTGAATATTTCGGGAACAGCGAGCTGGGCAGGTTTCGCTTCGTCACCAAATTTACCGAGGTGGAGAGCCTTTTGGACGCCCGGCACAACGGCCACACCCGGTTTCGCTTTAGCATCAACACGCCCCATGTAATAAGAAAATACGAGCACGACACCCCTCCGGCGGCGGAGCGCATTGAAGCAGCCCGCAAGGTGGCGGAAGCGGGCTATCCGCTGGGATTTTTAATAGCTCCCATCATTATCTACCCAGGCTGGGAGGAGGATTACACCGGACTTATCCATAACCTGAAAAAAGCCCTGGGTGATGCCGCTGAAAGCAATATCACCTTCGAGCTGATCAGCCACCGCTTCACCGCCAGGGCCAAAAAAAGGCTTTTGGAGGTATTTCCGGACTCCGGCCTGCCCCTGGAGGAGGAGGAGAGGAAATTTAAATATGGTCAGTTCGGTTACGGAAAATATGTTTATCCAAAGGAACGGCTTCAGGAGATGGATTCCCTGTTCAGCAGGGAACTGGAAAGAAATTTTCCAGGTTCACGGGTGAAGTACTTGGTGTAAAAATATAATTTTAATAAAAGAACTGGAGATTACCAGCTTGAAGAGCATTATAAGAGAATACCAATGTTTATGCATCCTGAGGTGCTGAAATCCCTCTTGGATTCAAGATATTTTAGAACGGTTACTTGGCTTAATTTATAAATGTCGCTAATCTGTTCTTCTTCAGCGATGCCTGATGTTCTGCTGCTTTAACGAAATACTACCTTGCTTCAACGTTTTCCCGCCAAGCCAGGCGGTATAGCTGTCGTATGCAGACGCAAAAGATTTGGTTTGAAATTGTCTTACCAGTCCATATGTTCGGTGAGTAATCCACCAATTTTTGCTGAATAAATCGTATAGGCAAAGGAGGATTCGGGCATAATACTTCTCCCGGTCCGTTGTTGGATGAAAGATGTCTTCTATGCCATACCAGGATTTTGCGAATTGAGTTATCAATTCGCCAGTGCATACTGTTATGCCTTTGCTGTCGACATACTTAAGAAGATGATGCCAAACTCCTCTGTAATTCTCAACAGTCTTTTTAGCATACCCTCTTTTCTTCCATTAACTTCCTTGCGGCTTCTACTTGCCCGGTAAATGGGCCGGAAATGCTGGGTACATAATGTACCTCCTTGAAATTTAATTCAAGGAGATAATACATTATGAAAAGTTGTTTACCTGTTTTTGAACTATATACGTTTATTTTGGAGTGAACTTTAGATAATGTAAAACTTTCGATAAGCGATAAACCTCGTGAGTTTGAGGGCAGAGCCCTCATCAGCCGTCAGGCTGACTTATGCAATGGCCATATCCGGTGTTCAACTTTGCCGGAAAAGGTGTACAGTTTCAAACGGAGACACTGTTCAATCTCAGCGGTCAAACTGTTCAGTTTGACCCGGCATATTCAGTCATAAAGAATATCCTCTCTCTTAATACGTTCGCCGAAAGTATACACCACAACACCTATTTTTGTGTATAGAGCTCACCTCTCTTTAGACATATTTCGGCTCGGGCAATTTCTCTTCCCAGATACATGGCATGCCCAATATCTGAAACGGCCTTATTCCGGTATATCTCAAGTTGAAGAGTTTCTGCTTTCGTTCCTTTGTACTCACCAATAACTATACCATTAAAAGTATGCCTAACAACAATATTATTATTTTCAATGGTTATGTTAAAATAGCCACTCGGGTCCATAACTATTTCATATCTCCGCTCATTTGCTATCATCTGTGCCCTGTCATAATCATCAATATTCACTGATATAGAATGACTAATTACTGTAATTGAGCCTTCTTTTAAACCTGTTTTACCACAAACATAACGCAATATAGCCATTAAACCATAAAAATTTATTAACCAAGCATCCAATGCGTTATGGGTCCTAAATGAGGCTGTAAGCGTTAACTTCTCATCATAAAACCGAAAATAAAGGGACACCATGCATGGGCTATCATCTTCCTCATGGTACAGGTCTCTTTCTGTATCCCAAAGTGATAAATAACATTTGCGATCCTGGCTATCTAAATTAAGCCTTGCAATTATCTCACTCAAGCCATCAATATTAAAATATTTTCGAATTCTATGCCCATAAGTATAGCTTGTATCATTAGGAGAGGATTCACAATTAAGTATTTCATCTTGATACTTCTTTATCAAAGAAATATCAAACCCACATCTTAATAAATATTTATACTCTTCAATAGGATTCTCCACAACCACCTTGACACTCTGCAGTTCTTTTCTTTTACCTTTTTTCAATTGTGACTCATGACCAAATCTAATAATAGTAAATAGCAATTCCTTCCACGCCTCTAAAGGAGTGTTTTTTATTATGATATGACTTCTTGGGTTGCTTGGAAAATGCCCTACCGATACTATTGGCAATTCTATTTCAATTCGCGGTATTTTGCTGCTATCTAATTTTTTTTGTAAATTTTTAAAGTATTCTATTAGGCCCTGTATTGATTCTTTATTAGTCAAATCCCCCACATAGGTGATAACCGGGTTTCTTTTAAAGTATGAATTATCAATTAAATTATCAAGCACTCTGCTAGTCCCTTTAATTCTTTTTACATCTACACCTAGGATATTTATATTTTCAACTCCATTATTAAAAAAACTTAGCAATTCTTCTAAAGAATTAGATCTATTCTTTCCACATACTAAAATATTCGTTATTTGAGGATTATATAGCAGGTTCCTTAAAAGATGCTTCATACCATTTCCATACAAGTTACCTATAGCAACTATTGGCGACGTTTCTGGACTCATATCCAAACCATTTTTTTGTAAGATTTGGCACACATAATCGACCTTGGACCATAATGTTAATACGCCAACATAACCATATGGATTAACTGTTTTTATCATGTCGCCATAATACAATGGAATAAATTTCAATATAATTTCTCCCTTAAAAATTATTTATTAACTCTTAATTCTCTAAAAGCTCTTACCTGCCAGTTGTTGTGAATTTCTAACCATATAAACTCGATCATATCCCCATTTAGGATAAACATTTCTTCGTCCTTACACTCCTCTTCTGTAAACCATTGGTATGTACGAGAACTAATTTCCGTCAATCGTCCTTCTTGGTTTATAGAACATAAATTATCTACATCAACTTTATCTGGATTAAATTCTACCAAGTATACTTCATATATATAATGAGTTAACAAACCAGTTGTTGGCGATGGTGCTATTCTATCATGTTTGGTATTAAAAAATGTTCTTATCTGTTCCCGATTATAACCGATTCCTAATTCTGAACAAAAGCTCAATAATGGCTCAGCCACAGCAAAGGTAAATGCTGGAAATAAAAAAACATCCCATCCTATAGATTTATGCTGTCTAAGTAAAACAATTTTTTTGCCGGTTTTGCTACTAACGGCTGAAAGCGCCATTATGTAATACTTCTTTTGATCTGTGATGTATGGATTTACTGTGCCTTCTTTTTTTCCCAAGTAAAGCATCATTAAATTCAATCTTCTCAATTCAAACATCACATCTCTAAATATTTTTCTTGTCTCCTTATGTTTATGACTATATACATTCATTAATTTGATGGTTTCAAATAAACTCAGCAAACATGACATTGCAATTATACTAGTTTTAGGAGACTTATCACTAATAAGTTTATGGCCTTCTCTCAGAAAATTGCCTACTATACTTAGAAAAGGTTCAATAATCTTTTTGTTTAAATTAACACCATCAACGTTATTTAAATTATCCCTTGGGTATAGTCCTATTGATTGTAAAAAGTTCTTTATATAACATGCTACTTCATCCGAATCAACCTTATCAATGTTTTTTATAATAGAATTTACATGCAAATTGTAATCCCAGTACAAACTACGTGTTCCCAACGGCTTAAATTCTTCACCCTCATCGATAAAATATGTAAAATCTATGACACCAGGTTGAGTAACCAATAAATTAAAACCATTGCTTACGTTATTTTTATTAACGGATAGACTCGTACCGCACATTATGGTTAATTTATTATCAGAATCAAGACAACCGCTTTGACAACAGTCTACTGTTTTTAGAACTTTTGTTCCTAATTGATGTTTGTGCCCGTGTAATACCATCCTGAAATTATTCTCCATAAGCCATTCTATCGATGCATTAGCATCAATCATTACGCTATATATTCCATCTGTTTTTATGTTTTCTATTTTTTCAATGGGGATTAAGTGATGATGAAAAAATGCTATATTCAATGCTTCATTTAAACCATGGTCACCGTTAATTTGTTTTAACTTCTGCAACATGTCATCTCTTTGGTCTTTGCCTATATAACCAAGACCGCTGGCCCATTGACCATCAGGTTCTTTACCCTCAAAATCTAATCTGGTAGAATCAAAACCCACGAGATTAATATTAAAGTTATTAAAGTTATATTTTCTCAAAACCATAATGGGTTGTTTGTATTCAGGCTTGCTCGGATCAATTTTAAATCCATAATTTTTATTGTAATATGAAGTTAACAGTTTTCTTGATTCTTCATACTTTCCTGGTGCCCTACTAATATCG
Source organism: Desulfocucumis palustris (assembly GCF_002933875.1). Classification (GTDB taxonomy): domain Bacteria; phylum Bacillota; class Desulfotomaculia; order Desulfotomaculales; family Desulfocucumaceae; genus Desulfocucumis; species Desulfocucumis palustris. The sequence goes on from NZ_BFAV01000018.1 coordinate 32,769, forward strand.
TGGTTACCTGGTACTGATAATATATCTTCACCTGCTATTTCTAGTGATTCAGCAATACTAAAAACAGCGTTAGTGCATTCATCTATAAATTCATAATCACCTCTATTAATCAAATCACCGGTTATTACCATTATTATTCTAAATTCATCTCTTTTAAAATTACTATCAGTTAAATACGATAATACAGCTTTTGAAAACTTCTCAACCAAACTAATTCTATCCCCAAAAGGGATGTCTTTTTGATATGATTCAGAGTATTTATAAGATGAATCATTAGAGAAATGTAAATCAGAGAGATGAAGTATTATTAAACCCTTCATATTTACTCCTTCCCAGTTGTGACCATTAATTGGACACAGTAGTTCACAGACAGGCTGCTAGACATAAGAGTTACCCCACACACACTTCGGCACACCTTTGCGGCCCATCTAGCGGAAAAAGGTATGCCACTTACCTGCATCCAGGATCTCCTGGGCCACGATAATACAAAAAACACCAGGATATATACCCGGCTATGCGCACATGCCAGGAAAAAGCAGTACGACAGGTTTCAATAAAGGTGTAGTGCCAGCACCCTATCCTAATCTAGAGAATAATAGTTTATTACTTTAAGCAACTCAAAAGACGGGATAATCCCTAAGGGCTAACCCGTCTTTTATCGTGAATAGCTACTCTTCGTAAACTGTCTTCCCTTTTTGGATGATCTCATCATATAAGAAATCACCCTGCTTGGCCTTTTGGTACTGCTCTAACGAATACGGTCTAGGGGAAATATCCAGGTCAATTCCCCGGGTAAGTTTTTTTAGTAAAAGTGATTCGTTAAACCGGTCCCGCCCGAGATCCGTAGACACGATGGCCAAATCAATGTCGCTATCCTTATCAGCAGTGCCGGCAGCCAATGAACCGTAAAGGATAACCTTGTTTACCCGAATGTTTTCGGTCTTCAAGGCTTCCAGGTATTTTTTTATACTCACTTCATATTGCTTTTTAGCCATTCAAAAATCTCCCCCGTTTGTTAGAGTAGGGCCTCCGTAACCGACTTAGTGCAGTTTTTAGCCAGGGCCTCTCTGTCGTCGGCATACCTGGACTCTATATAATAAAGCGAAAGCGCATCTAACAAGTTTTTCTGGCGTTCATCAAACTGGGGTAATAAACCTGCCGCATCAGCCAAGGCTTCTAGATCATGCTTCCTCGGTGGCGTTTTATTGTACTTCTCATGATATATGGCCTTTAAAGCTTTTTCAATGGTCTGCTGACAGAAGAAAAGACAGTGTAGCTACTTTCCTTTTATAAAAAGGTGGCCGGCCACCTCATTGTCTTCCTGGGAAAGATCAAGCCAATTTTTTGTTGCCGGTTTCAAATTCAGCACCACTTTTAAACGATTATCTTGATTAACAGGTTACCCATATAATACCATATAACTTGCGAGAGGTGTCAGCAGTGCTGGTACTACCCAATAATATCAGTTTATATGAGCGTATATAACATTATGCAAAGTAGCTCACACATATAATAACACCCGCAATCCTTGATATACAAGGGATTACGGTTTCTTTGTGTCCCTTGGCAAATGCGAATACTGCTACTTGCAAACCACCCTGGGCAATAAACCCTATGTGAGGGTATACGTGCGATTTTCATATATGGGTGGCAAGTTAGGTGAATTTAGCCGACAATAAATAAGTGCTTAATATTCGACAAAAAATCTCATGTTCCATAGATCTTGCCGGGTTGGCGTTAGCCACAACATTCACCTTGTATCCATACAATTAATATGATAGAATATCGTCATAATAATGCTATTTGAAAGGATTATATTCAAATGAATATTAAGCCGTCCACAACAATTCGCCAAAACTATAATGGCTTTTCCAAATACTGCCACGAGCTTGACGAGCCGGTAATGCTTACGCGTAATGGGGAAGCAGACTTGGTTGTCATGAGTCATGAGGCATTTCGTCGAATGGAGGCTCGTATTAAATTACAATCTAAGTTACTGATTGCAGAAAAACAGCTTGCTGAAGGGGAACAATTGATTAAACACGATGAAGTCATGGCAAGAATTCAGAGGAAGATCGATGCCACAAAAGAATAAGATCAAATATACTCCGATAGCAGTAGATGATATGGATGAAATTTTTTCATACATATCGAAGGATAATGTTGTCAGCGCAGAAACTTTGCTAAAAAAAATAAACACTGGAATAACCAGGCTTGCAGAGTTTCCCAATATGGGTTCGGTATTGTCGGAAGAAGAATTTACCCTTGTCAATCGTGGATATCGCTTCATCGTTGTTCATCCATATCTTGTCTTTTACAGAATAATTGACAATACCATTATCATACATCGAATTTTGCACGGACGTCGGGATTATCTTCGCGAGTTATTTACCACACAAGAATAGCCCTTTGTTTGGATTGCTCGAGTGGAGGTGCAAAATAATAACACCCGCAGTCCTTGATATACAAGAGATTGCGGGTTTTTTGCGTCCCTTTAAAAACATGGCAAATGCGAATACTGCTACCTGCAAACCACCCTGGGCAATAAACCCTATGTGAGGGTTTATGTGAACACCGATGAAATACTATCCGCAGCAGGAGAATACATAAAGGAGAGGACCCCGGAAATAACCCTTTTTGAAGGTGCCGCCACCTCGGGCCCCCTGCCGGTGGAAAGGTATACCGGCTTCCTTTAAAAAGGCTATTGAATATTTCGGTGCCAGCGGGCCGGGCAGGTTCCGTTTGGCGGTGTTACCACAGCATCTCAATACCTTCCTCGGTAATTTTAATTGCTCCTTCTTTTAAAAGCCGGCCGACAGCCCTTTTAAAGGCGCTTTTACTCATGTTTAACTCCGCCTTTATGTGTTCGGGCGAGCTATTATCATTGACTGAAAGAATACCGCCGCCCAATCTTAACCTATCCATAATTTTTAGCGCGTCACCCTCTATCTCATTGTAAGCTTGCTTTCTCAAACTTAATTCCAGCTTGCCATCCTCTCTAACCCTTTTAACTCTTGCCTCCACATTGTCACCCACGGTAAAATTATTATACAATTCTTTATTATGAATAAACCCATGGTACTTATTGTCCACAGCCACAAAAATTCCGATATCCTTATTTATGCCATAGACAGTACCGGAGACCATATCATTTTGTTTATATGGCGATTGGGTGCTCAGCATATCATATATATACATGGTTGCATATATTTTGCCGCTATTATTAACGCATAAACCCACCAGGCACAAGTCCCCTTTTTCAATTTTGCCAACCTGCTCCCTTAAGGGCAGCAACAAATCCTTCTGCAGATCCCAGTCTAAAAAAGCACCAAAATTAGTGGTTCCCACCACTCTTAAAAGGCCCAATTCCCCAATTGTAAGCTTCGGTTTAGTAACCGTGGCCATGGTTTTGCCTTCGGAATTTTTATAAACAAACACCTCTATTTGATCACCTATTTCATATCCCCGCGGCACCTCATTTTGGGGCAATAAAACATCATCCTTGCCGTTGGCGTTTTTACAATTCAGATACGCCCCGGTTTTAGTCATTCTATTTAATTGCAATATCTGCATTTTCCCTATTTCCATCATATTGCACCTTCTTTTACGATTTATTGTTTATAGTATAACCTAAACCGTATATAAAATGGGGTACCGTCTGGAGGTGTCCCCCCTACGGGGCCATATCCGGTATGACGGCTGAAGCTGCGAAAGACGCCCGTACTATACGTAATAACACCCGCGAACCTTGGCATGCAAGGAACCGCGGGTGTTTTATTTTTATCGCCAGCAAATGGCAAAAACTCTCCCTGTTACCGGGAAATATGAGCATAACACACCCCGGGCGGCGAAGCGGAGGGAAGCCACATCAACTTTAAACTATTTAATGCCCGGACAGTATTTGGCGGCAGCGTCACTGAATAACTTCAGATGGTATTCCTCATCCTTTATAATCCTCTCCAGCAATTCCTTAATATATGGATCGTCGATCAGCTGTTTATGCTGCCCGTATTGTTGAATGGCTTTTTTTTCAGCGGCAATATCCGCCGCTAATTTATCGCATACATTTTTTCCATAATAAACATAAGCGGCGTTCCAGTAAACCGGCCGGTTATTGGACAGTGTCCTGAACTCGGGGGCAACACCCAGCAGTTTAATGGTTTTACCCAAAAGCTCCAGGTGATGCATTTCTACGATGGATATGCATATCTCAAGTTCAGCCAAATCGTCATATTTTTCAAAGGTGAGATGGTGGTAGAAATACTGGTTGACGGCGGTCATCTCACTGACGGTTCCCACGTAATCCTCCAAGAGAAGCATGGCATAAAAATGGTTTGGCCGAACCACTCCGGGCTCCGGATACGGTTCCGGCAAAGCGCACCACCTGTTGTGATGCGGCTCCTGACCGACTCCCATGTTTTCACCTTTAAATTCCCCGGACAAAAAAGCTCACCCCTTTCCATTTAAAAATTTTGTCTTTGTAATATAGCTTAAAAAATACTATTAAAGAATAATGGCGGATATAACTAACCCGGCCTTCACCCCAATAAAAACATGTGTTTTTGTCAAAATATATTGATCACAAAACCCCTGGGGAGAATATCTTCCCAGGGGCCGTTCCTTGCAAAAAAAATCCAACTTAATATCCCTTCATGCCTACTTTCGACGCCCGCAACTCATCCGGCAACCCGTTAATTGCGGGGGTCGGAACTGAAGCCGGCCTGGAGCCAAACAATACTGGATTTACTTTAAAGCTGTACGACCTGGATAATAATCCGGTAACCAGCAATGCCACTGTGCGGTGGCCGGCCATTATTCCAGATTCTGACGGGGAGGCGCAGGTCAAATGGGAATGGCTCCTCAATATCTAGCGTTTTTTTACCGTGACTTTGCAAGCAGCAGATTCTTTACCATCCAAAGTGGCTGCCTTGATGGTTGTACTGCCTGCGGAAACCGGGGTTACCACACCTTTATCATCCACTGTTGCAACCTCTGGTTTGGTGCTGGTCCAGATTATTTCTTTATTTGTGGCATCATCCGGGATTACCTTTGCCACGAGAGCTGTGGGCGGGTCTCCGCATTTAAGGGTCAGCCTGCTTTTGTTAAGCTTTATATCCTTCACCGCCACAGCTTTTTTTACAGTTACCCGGCAGGTATCCGACTTTTTGCCGTCCTCAGTGGTAACCTCTATTATGGCAGTGCCTGCGGAAACCGGGGTGACCGTACCGTTTTCATCCACGGTGGCCACTTTCGGCTTGCTGCTGCTCCAGATTAACTGCACATTGCTGGCCCCTGCCGGGAGTATTTCAACTTCAAGGGTAGCCGCCTCGCCGTCGGCTGTCAGCGTAAGCCTTTGGGGGTCAAGCTTTAAAGTCCTCACCGGCACAGATTTTTTTACGGTTACCCGGCAGGTATCCGACTTTTTGCCGTCCTCAGTGGCAACCTCTATTATGGCGGAGCCCGTGGAAACCGGGGTAACCGTGCCGTTTTCATCCACGGTGGCCACTTTCGGCTTGCTGCTGCTCCAGACTAAATGCACATTGGCGGCATCGGCCGGGGATATTTCAACTTCAAGGGTAACCGCCTCGCCGTCGGCTGCCAGCGTCAGACTTTGGGGGTCAAGCTTTAAAGTCCTTACCGCCACAGCTTTTTTTACAGTTACCCGGCAGGTATCCGACTTTTTGCCGTCCGCAGTTTTGACCTCTATTATGGCGGAGCCTGTGGAAACCGGGGTAACCGTACCGCTTTCATCCACGGTAGCCACTTTCGGCTTGCTGCTGCTCCAGACTAAATGCACATTGGCGGCATCGGCCGGGACTATTTCAACTTCAAGGGTAACCGGCTCGCCGCCGGCTGCCAGCGTCAGTTCCCGGGGGTTTAGTTTTAAGCTCCTCACCGCCACCGGGTCTATAAATGTAATGGAAAAATCATTCTTTGACGAATTACTCACACCGGCAGCGCTTACATCCATAAAGGCAATATCCCTGAGAGCCAGGGCCAAGTTGCTGATACTGTCTTCGGCTGAATGTTTGACTGCTTTTCCGGTCAGTGTCACCAGCAGGGTATGCTCATCAGCCCTGAGGGCTGACCCGGACAATCCGGCAGGCAGATTGGATATATTAAGTTTCCCTGCCCTGATAAAATCATCGCCGTTCCCGCCGGAAAATGTTCCGTTAACCAGAGTAATCTCCAGGGGAGTTGTATTGTCTATTGATCCGTCGCCAGCTTCCGCTTCCTTAAAATAATCTTTTGAGTATTCAATATAGGCTTTCCGGTTATTAACGGCTTGCCCCGCAAACGCGGCCAGCAGGCCCCCATCGGCAGCAGCCAGTGATCCCGGTGTATAGCTTATGGTAATCGATTCCCCGCTGTTGGCCGCACTGGCAAGTGTAAGGTCGATTTCTGCCGGGTCGGTGTTCAGGGCGGCTGAGATTACTTTATTAACTGTACCGCCGGCTATAACTGTAAAACTGTCATGCTTACCCCGCGGGTCGGCCATGGCCTTATCGAAAATAAGCGTTATTTTTGTTCCCGTCGCATTGGTGGCCGCGCTTAAAAGCACAGGGGCGGCGGCCCGGCTGACAGTCAGGCTTAAATTGGCGGAAGCGCTATAGCCGCCGCTGTCCCAAACTGTAATTGTAACGATGAATGTTCCCGGCTCGGACGGAATGCCGCTGATCACCCCGGCAGAGCTGACACCAAGACCCGCGGGCAGGCCGGCGGCGCTCCAGGTGTAGGGCGGGGTTCCGCCGGAAGCCGCAAGGGATGCGCCACCATACAGAACTCCCTCTGTGCCATCGGGCAAACTTCCGGTGGTTACTGCCAGCAGCGGCGGTGGCGGTGGTGGCGGATTCTGGTTGTTTAGTGTTTTAACTCCCGTGGTCTGCAAAACGACCATGGCATTGCCGGCCTTGTCGTATATGGCCGCGCCGCCGGCTGGTTTGATCTCAATGGTTTCCGCTCCGGATGGAGTTCCGGTCACGGTAAGGAAAACCCTCACGGTGGTTTCGCCGCCGGTCAAGGCCGAGGCCGAGCCTTCCACCGGGCTGTCGTTCTTTTTCACCGAGCTTATCGCCGCATTGGTGGCTGCTCCAGTGTTTTGGGTGAAGGTTAAAGCAAATTCGGCCGCCGTCAGTGCCGTGGTCCCGTCAGTGGCCCCGTACACTCCATCATCGAAGGTGACGTCAATGTAAGCATTGGTGGAGGCCAGTGCCGCCCCGGTAATGTCGGGGCTGGCGGTATCCCAGGCCAGCACGACGACTCCAACACCGTCGGTGGCCAGGGCGTTTCCGGCGGTATCCTGGACGCTGCCGTTGCCGCCGGCGGTGTATTTAACTGTGACGCCCTCTTTGGCCGATATACCCAGGCTGGCCACGGTGAGCACCACGTGGCCGGCGTCAACGCCCTGGGCGATGGCCGATACCGCATAGGGGGTGCCGGGAGCGCCCGTTTCCTCAACCGTGAAGCCGCCGTCGTTGGCCTTGGTGATGTTTACACAGTTCTTGCTCAGCGTCACGGTTATGTGGGTATCGTCAGTCCGAGCCGCCCCGGCCAGGATGGGCGGATTCTGGTCGTTTAATGCTTTAACCCCCGTGGTCTGCAAGTCGGCCATGGCATTGCCGGCCTTGTCGTATATTGATGCGCCGCCGGCCGGTTTGATCTCAATGGTTTCCGCTCCGGATGGAGTTCCGGTCACTGTGAGGAAGACCCTCACGGTGGTTTCGCCGCCTGCCAGGGCCGAAGCCGAGCCTTCCGTCGCGCCGTCGTTCTTTTTCACCGAGCTTATCGCCGCGTTTGTGGCTGTTCCCGCGTTTTGGGTGAAGGTTAAAGCAAGTTTAGCCGCCGTCAAAGCGCTTGAACCGTCTCCGGCGCCGTATACGCCTTCACTGAAGGTGATGTCCAGGTAAGCGTTACCGGCGTCCAGGGCCGTCGAAGACATGGCGGGGCTGGCGGTATCCCAGGCCGCCACGGCGACTCCAACACCATCGGTGGCCAAGGGGTTTCCGGGGGTATCCTGGACGGTGCCGTTACCGCTGGCGGTGTATTTCACGGTGACACCTTCTTTGGCCGATATACCCAGGTTGGCCACGGTAAGTACCACGTGGCCGGCGTCGGCGCCCTGGGCGATAGCCGATACCGCATAGGTGGTGCCGGGAGCACCCGTTTCCTCAACCGTGAAGCCGCCGTCATTGGCCTTGGTGATGTTTACACAGCTCTTGCTCAGCGTCACGGTTATGTGGGTATCGTCCGTCCGAGCCGCCCCGGCCAGGGTGGGTGGATTCTGGTCGTTTAATGTTTTAATTCCAGTGGTCTGCAAGTCGGCCATGGCATTGCCGGCTTTGTCGTATATGGCTGCGCCGTCGGCGGGTTTGACTTCAATGGTCTCAACTCCGGAAGGGGTTCCGGTCATGGTGAGAAAAACCCGCACGATGGTCTCACCGCCCGCCAGGGCCGAGGCCGAGCCTTCCGCTATATTGTCGTTTTGTTTCACCGAGCTGATTACTACATTGGTGGCGGTGCCCCCATTCCGGGTGAAGGTCAGGGCAAATTTGGCCGCCGTCAGGACCGTGGACCCGTCATTGGCGCCGTATACACTTTCATCGAAGGTGACATCAATGTAAGCGTTGGTCGAAGCCAGGGCCGCCGCGGTGATGGTGGGGCTGGCGGTATCCCAGGCCGCCACAACAACTCCGGCGCCGTCGGTGGCCAGGGCGTTTCCAACGGCATCCTGGACGGTGCCGTTACCGCCGGCGGTATATTTAACGGTGACGCCTTCTTTGGCCGACACGCCCATATTGGCCACGGTGAGCACCACGTGGCTGGCGTCAGCGCCCTGGGCAATGGCGGAAACCGCATAGGCGGTACCAGGAGCACCCGTTTCCTCAACCGTGAAGCCGCCGTCGTTAGCCTTGGCGATATTCACGCAGTTTTTGCTAAGGGTGACGGTGATATGGGTGTCGTCGGTCCGGGCCGCGCTGACCAGGGTGGGCGGATTTTGGTCGTTCAGGTTTTTGACTCCGGTGGTCTGCAAGGCTGACATGGCATTGCCGGCCTTGTCGTATATGGCTGCGCCGTCGGCGGGCTTGACTTCAATGGTCTCAACTCCGGAAGGGGTTCCGGTCATGGTGAGAAAAACCCGCACGGTGGTCTCACCGCCCGCCAGGGCCGAGGCCGGGCCTTCCGCTATATTGTCGTTCTGTTTCACCGAGCTGATCACCGCGTTGGTGGCAGTGCCCCCGTTCCGGGTGAAGGTCAGGGCAAGTTTAGCCGCCGTCAGGGCCGTTGCACCATCGGTAGCGCCGTATACGCCTTCATCGAAGGTGACATCAATGTAAGCGTTGGTCGAGGCCAGGGACGCTGCGGTGATGGTGGGGCTGGTGGTATCCCAGGCCGCCACGGCGACTCCGGCGCCATCGGTGGCCAGGGCGTTTCCGGCGGTATCCTGAACAGTGCCGTTGCCGCCGGCGGTGTATTTTACGGTGACGCCTTCTTTGGCCGACACGCCCATATTGGCCACGGTGAGCACCACGTGGCTGGCGTCAACGCCCTGGGCGATGGCCGAAACCACGTAAGTGGTGCCCGGGAAGCCTGATTCTTCCACGGTGAAGCCGCCGTCGTTGGCCTTGGTGATGTTAGTGCAGTTCTTGCTCAGCGCGACGGTTATATGGGTGTCGTCGGTCCGGGCCGCCCCGGCCAGGGTAGGCGGAGTCTGGTCGTTAAGGTTTTTAGCCCCGGTGGTCTGCAGGATGGACATGGCGTTGCCGACCATGTCGTATACTGAGGCGCCGTCGGCTGGTTTGATCTCGATGGTTTCCGCTCCGGAAGGAATTCCGGTTACGGTGAGGAAAACCCTTACGGTGGTTTCGCCGCCTGTCAGGGCTGAGGCCGAGCCTTCCGCTATATTGTCGTTCCGTTTCACCGAATTGATCACCGCATTGGTGGCGGTGCCTCCGCTCTGTGTGAAGGTTAAAGCCAGTTTGGCCGCCGTCAGGGCCGTTGCGCCATCGGAGGCGCCGTATACGCCTTCATCGAAGGTGACGTCAATATAAGCGTTGCTGGCGGCCAGGGCCGCCGAGGAAACGGTGGGGGCGACACCGTCCACCAGGACAGCCGCCGTGCTTCCCATACTGTTTAAGGTGAGGGAAGCATTTTCCGTTCCATTTTTTATTGTACCACCGTTTAGGTTTATGCTTCCCCCAACGGAAACACCGTTTGTGTCCAGGTTGCCGGACTGGACCGTATAACGGAAGACCAGGTCCGTCGAACCTGAGCCGCCGACATATGAAGCATTTACCGTACCGCCGGTGTCAAGGGTGATTGGGATATACGGCGTGCCGGTCACTGTGACAGCCTCACTGTAGTTTACGGTAAAATCCAGGTTCTGCCCCACGCCATAAGTGCCGTTGGCAGGAACACCAACGGAAGCGACTGTGGCAGGGGTAGTGTAAGTTACCTCAAGCACAGGCCGTTTTGAAGTGTCTGCTTCTTCCCTGGAATAAAATCCAAAATCATTGGTATCTGTTCCTGTGGTCATTCCTGTTAAAACGAAGGTAGCTTCTTTATTTCCTGAAACCTCACTGTTGATAAAGGATGTCACATCGAAGGTTTTCCAACTATTTGCTGTAATGTTTGTATCATTCTGCACAATTGTGGTATCCAGAGATGGGAGCTCGGGAGTAATACCTTCCACCCAATCATCGTCACTTGATCCGTACAAATCTACAAATGGTGCTCCTGTCACCTCTGTAGTATATAATTTAAGACTTGCACTGGTCACTGTTCCACTTATTGAACTTAAGTCAAATTTTATAACGGACTTTTCAACTATAACGTAAGGATCACCCGGCGGCGGCATTAATTCATAGTAGTAGCCTACCCATAGAAGACTATGGCCAGGCGAATAGGCTAAGTCGCTATCAAAAATAGTAGGGGGATTAGCCCCGACAGTATTTTGAAGTTGATCCGCGATAGGGTTCAATGTAGATGTAGCAGCATATGTCACATTATTGTTTATGAAGAAAAAAAATAAAAAAGCTATGCTGAAAAATAATGGAGAAAATTTCTTGTAATCACGCATTTAATCATCTCCAAATTAAAAACAAACAACAACTCTGAAAAAAGGCTGTGTTTTAAGTTTGGCCTTTCAGGATAATGTTGTTTGTTTAGTGTAATTTATTTATTAACATGAGGATCGCAATTTTCTACGAGCTTGCCCTGGTTACGGTAATGGTGTATGTGTTCTGGTCATTACCGTCTGTTGTTACAACCATCGTGATGGTGTTCTGTCCCACGTTTAAATTAACCGACTGCGCTTGACCGCTTATAACTGGTTGACCGTTTACTGTAATGGCTGCGCCGCCGTCTAAAGCAGTGGGGATAACCGTCACTGCTGTCACGGAATTAGCCACGCTTGCGGTATATGAGAAGATAGTCGGGCTAAATTGCGGGTTAGGATATATCGTGGTCTTGCCTACTTTTATAACAAGCGCTGATAAAACCGCGCAGGTTCCGTAAACCTCCAATCCGACCACTGAGGCGACGCCCTTGTTGATGTTAAGCCCTTTGGTCACGTTAACCCTCACATACCTGGCCTGGGCAAACGGGAAGACGCGGTCGGTGGAACTTAAGCTATTGCTGGTAACCGAGTCCAGGCTGCTAAAATTGGCGTTATCCAGGCTTCCCTGGAGAGAGTAGTCTATCATGTTGTAGGACGGAGATTGCCAGCCCACAGCCCCCATGTGCTTGACAACCCATCTTTGAATATAATAATTCTTGCCCAAATCCACCTGAAGCCAGCAGGGCATGGCGTCGCACAGCCATCTGCTAAGCGGGGTCAGGGTGCCGTCCACCGCCTTTCCGGCGGCAAAGGGCGACACATGGCTGCTGGAATTTACGGTCTTGTTAATAACCACGTTGTTCATATATCTTCAATCCTTTCCGTATTCGTGTTTGGAAGAGCGCGTCAACCTCAACCTTTTCTTTAACTTACAACAGGATAGTCGCCGGCTGTGGCGATGTAGAAGTTCATGCCCGGTATGGGCTCAGTTCCCAGCAGGTTGGGCAGGGCAAAGGTGGTGATGCCGTCACCGCCGAACCGGTTGCCCAGCAGCGAATACAGCACATCATTTTGCGAAATGTTAAGCAGCCGCCCGTCGCACAGAACCCAGCCCACCGGCTCGAAAAAGTAGGGGAACAGTTCAACCGCGCCTATAAATGTTTCCATAATATCTTCCTCCTGTGAAATACTCAGTTAAACCATGACCGCGTTTAACTTCTTTCCGGATATAAACCAAAGATGGCCATAAAGTACCGGGCTCCCGGCTGAGGCTCAAAGCCCCTCAGGTCAGGCAGGGCAAAAGTGGTGCTGCCGTTACCGCCGAATTTGTTGCCAATCAGGGAAAACAGGGCTGTATATTGCTGCACTTGAAGGATCTGCCCTTCGCAGGGCAGCCAGCCGTAAGGCGTAAAGTTGTATGGCAACAATTTTATTAAGCCTATAAATGGCTCCATGAAATTTTCACTCTCCCATCAAGTTTGATGAAAACTTTAAACACTAGCCTCTGCTGGGGTATATGCCGGCCAAGCAGATAAAGTACCTGACGCCACCCCAGCCTATGGCGGCGGAGCGCAGGTCGGGCAGATTAAAAGTAGTGGTTCCGTTGCCGCCGAAGGTTGTGCCAATCAAGGTGTACAGGGCCTGGTTGGTGGAAATCTGCATGGCCCGGCCGTCACACAGGGCCCAGTTGGCGGGCTCATACGTGTACGGAAACGCACTGATTTGTCCTAATAACGAATCCATAAAAATCACTTCCTTTTATTGTAATCAACAACATTTTTGGCATTTTATGCATCTTTAGCAGATGTCAGGTCAAGCCTTTGCTTCCAGCTTCCTTCAGATTCCGCCTCGCGGCGGACACCCTTGCCTTTTACAAACGGTAGGCGCTCACCGGCCCCCGTTCGGGACTTCCAACCTTGAGATGACGCCCATGCCGGGCATATCAAATAAAACCCGTCTCTCTTCAGCCAGAGACACGGGTCTGCTCAAAAGAAAGCCTCTTAACAAACCATGGGGTAATAATGGGCCGGGAACTGCCGAGGCCGCTGAAAAAGTGTAGACGCAAACAACGGACCTAGAGTTTTTTCCAAATTGGCTATACAATTGAAATGGTATAATGCTGGTCATTTATTTTCACGTTCCACCCCTGTTTCTTTGACGCCGTGAAAGCTACTGGAACACCCACGGCGCCCGCTGCCGCGGCAATTATTCCTGCCGGTATGGCAACAGAGCTGATCACGGCTGCAATACATAAGGCAAAAACCAAGCAACGAACTGAAGTCTAACAGGGCCATCTACTATATAAGTCAAATATTCCATAAATAACCTGCTGGGAAATTTTATCATGAGGGTCCGGTTTTGACATCATCCGGGGGATGAGAAAAGAATGAGACCTTTTTCCCAAAAATAATTTGGGCCGGGTGGCAACCCCACCCGGCCCTTTATACTCCGCACAGTTCCATGTTTTATTGGAGAATACCCATCTGGCGCGCCCTCTCCACGGCATCCCGGCGATCAGTGACTCCCAGCTTGCCGTATATATTGGCCAGATGGGTCTTCACCGTTGTCAGCGCGACACCGAGTTCCCCGGCGATGGACCGCCTGTTCAGACCTGCGGCCACCAGCCTCAACACGGCCAGTTCCTTGGCCGTGAGATTGTCGCACCCGGCGGACACCGCTTGCAGCCCCGAATAACGCAGCACCGGACTCTCCCGCAATAAATCGAGCAATTGCCGGAGGTAGGCCTCCCCGTCCACCGGCTGGCTGCGGGTCAGCCGCCGCAAAAGGGTCAGCATGGGCGCGCCTTCATCCACGAAGCTGCGCAGGTAGCCGTTCTCCCGGCCCAGGGCCAGGTTTTGCCGGAGAATTTCCAGGCCTTCCGCCGTCCGTCCCGCAGTGTCGCAGGCGATGGCCAGCAGGTTGGATATTTCTATGATACCGGGCAGCCGCTGCTCCTTTTCAGCAAGAACCAGCAGGCGTTCAAGGAGCAGCAGGGCTTCCGCCACCCGTCCCAGGGCCAGCAACACCCGGGCGCAGGTTATGTGCTCGTAAGCCCGGGCGGCGCTAAGGCGGTCGTAAATGTCCAGGCGGCTGTGGGCCAGCCAGGCCTCTGCCGCTTCGGAGTCGCCCGCCTCCAGATTGAGGCGGGCCTTCAAAGCGGCCAGGGGAAACAGCCAATGCAGCTGGCCAAAGGACCGGACCTTCCTTTCGGCTTCCTCAGCCGTAGCCAGGGCAACCGCCAGGTCGCCACGGGACCGGTGGATTTTGGCCAGGGTAAAGAAAGCCGGGACCAGGGCTCCGGCCTGTTCCATCCTCTGGGCCTCCTCCATACCCTCCACCAGACTTTTGACCGCGGCGTCGGCTTTGTTCCATTCGTACAGAATCTCGGCATAGGCCACCAGTACGTATCCGGCCCTGGCGGTGGCGGGGTCAGCCAGGCTTCGAAGCTTAAGGTGGGCGCCGCTCTCCACGGCCCGAACAGCCTCTTTCAGGCGGCCGAACCATCCCAGCACCCCCCCCAGCAGGCTGGTTTCCAGCTGTTGAAACGCAGCGCTCCGCCCATACGTGATAACCTTTTCCGGGTTCTGTCCCGCCCGGGTAAGACAGTGCAAGACTCCCGGCACATCCCTTCGTTTCACCGCCAGGTATGCCCTGAGGACGACCATGTCCACGGCCATATTGTTCCTGCCGTCCCCGGGCCTTGCCTCCGCATCCCGGCAGGAAGCGTCGGCCCGCTCCAGCCAGAGCTCCACCTCGGCAGCCCGGTTGGCCGCAACGGCGGCCCAAGCCTGCGCCACACACAGGGCGGGGCTTTTATCCACTACTTCGGCCGGCAGGGCCTGCAGCCACCTGAACAGGGTTGCCGTTTCGCCCAGGTTCAGCATTTCCTGAACCAGTCGCTCCACCAGGCCGGCCGCCTGATGGTATTCGCCACCCTGCAGGTAATAATCGACGGCCTTGGAGGCCAGCCCGGCATCCTCGCACCAACGGGCAGCCTTTCCATACATACCGCGGATCCGGTCCGGGTATCTCTCCTTCAGGAGCCCCTGTAAGAATTCGGCAAAAAGGTGGTGATACACGTACCACTGGTCGTCCAGGCAGGCCACAAAACCGCAGGACTTCCCCACCGTGGCCAGAACGGTGACGCTGTCTGGCCTTCCGGTCACCGCCTGGCAGAGCGGACCGGATAAATGGCCGAGGATGGATGTTTGCAGCAGGAATTCCTGCACATCCGGCCCGAACCACCCGAACACCTCTTCCAGGAAGTAGCCGGCAAGAAGGCGGTCCCTGCCCCCAAAGCGTTCGATGGTCGCGGCTTTATCGCCGCTTTCCAGCAAGGACATGGCTGCTATCTGCATGCCGGCGGCCCAGCCTCCGGTGCGGCCGGCTAATTTTTCGACCTCTTCGCCGGTGAGATCTATATCCCGCTGTTTATAAAAGGCCGCCATTTCCCCCGGGGCAAAGCCCAGATCCCGGACGTTCAGTTCAGCCACCTGGCCGGCGGCCCTGAGACGGGGCAGGGAAAGCGGCGGTTCTGTGCGTCCGGCCACAATGGTGTGAAGCTGCCCGGGCGCGTAGCGTACCAGAAACGAAAGGGTTTCGTGAACAAGAGGTTCGCTGATGAGGTGATAATCATCCAGTACCAGGGCGAAATCGGAGGGCAGGTGTGACAGGTCGTCTATGAGCAGCGAAATGGCCGCCTCCCAGGGCGGATTGGTTGAGGAACGCAGCATGAGCGCCATCTCCGCGCCGATGTCTTTCTTAAGACCTCCCAGGGCGGCTGCCACATAGATCCAGAACCGCACCGGGTCGTTATCGCTGCCGTCCAAAGACAGCCAGGCGACGGGAGAACCCTTTTGCCTGGCCCACTGGGCCACGGCGGTGGTCTTGCCGAACCCGGCGGGGGCCGTGACCAGAGTGAGTCTGCCTTGCAGCATCTCGTCCAGACGGTTGTGGATCCGGGGACGCTCCACCAGACCCGACAACGTGCGCGGCACCTGCATCTTTGTCTGGAGCAAAGGAATCTCCTGGACAAAATTGTTTAAGTGAACAACCTTACGGCTCAAACCGATACCTCCCAACCCTGCCCGAACCCCGGCAAGGAATAGATTAGTTAGGCTGGTCAATATATCCAATTGCAATTTATACCTAAATTCGTCAAAATATGACGGTTTCCTGCCTGCCGCCCCCACATCCATTCTTTACCGAACACGCACACAAACTCCTTCCCACTTGCCACCATTAATTGGGCGAACCGCCGGCATTATGCAAGGCTGCTCACCTATATAATAACACCCGCAATCCCTGCTATACAGGGAATGCGGGTGCAATGACGTGACTGCCACCTTAACACAACACCGGGCTTCTAAATAGCACCCGTTATCCTCTGTCCGGACTGGCGGGAGGATTAAGCCGGGCTTGCAGGGCGGCGGGGCCACTGGCGGCAGCTTTAGGTTTCTTTCTGTCATGCAAAAATAAAGCAAGTATAAATGCCACACCGCACAACACGGCGCCTATAATGAAACAGTCGGAAATAGCCAGCACCATGGATTGCTGGGCCACATGCCTGTACAGCAGGGATAGGCTAAGCATCTGGCCTCCTTGTGCCCCAAGACCGGCATTTAACCCTATCCCCTGCAGGGCTGAAATCATATTCAAACCGTCCGGCTTATCCAGGGCCACATTCTGGGCTAAATTGGCATAATGAAAGGTATTGCGTGATTGCATCAAATTGGTCATAACAGCAATTCCAAAAGTGGTTGCCACACTCCGGATGACATTCCCCAGGGAAGAGGCGGTACCGGTTGATTCTTTCGGAATCCCCATCATCCCCACATTAATGGCGGGTGATAACGCCAAGCCAATTCCTATTCCACGGATCGACAGCCAAAACATCATCGTGTTAAAGGATGTGGAGGCATTAAAGTCCTTCATGGCGTAAGATGAAACAGTCATAATTACCATGCCGATCAGGATCAGGTAGCGGGCGCCATATTTATCGAACAGCTTGCCGCTGATGGGCATGGTTATCGCGGTGATCAGCGCGGGCGGCAGCAAAACCAATCCGGTTTGCATTGCAGTCTGCCCCAGTACGCTTTGCATCAAAAGAGGAAAAAGATAAACCGCCACTACCATAGCCACTTGAATAAAAGAAGAAACAATAGTGGACAAAGTGAAAAGCTTATTTTTAAATAATCGCATATCCAGCACAGGTTCCGGACACCGCAGTTCGTGGACCACCATGATAAGCAGGCTTAAAATTCCAACCAGCAACATTGCCACAATTAGCGGATCTTCCCAACCCATCTGGTTGCCTTTACTTAAAGCAAATATTAGACAAAACAAACCGATGCAGATGGTGGCAATACCTAGGGTATCCATGGTTGATTTGGCGTTTTTCTCAGTTTCCGGCAGCAAAGTGATTCCCATAAATATAGCCAGCAGACCGACGGGCAGATTTATATAAAAAAGCATTCGCCAGCTGGCAACCTCAATAAGATATCCTCCCAGAGACGGCCCGATAGCCATGGTCGCCATTCCGGCAATCCCCCATACGCCAAGCACCATACCTATTTTGTATATGGGATTGATCCTGAAACAAATCGCCATGCCTAAAGGCATGATGATTCCCGCCCCTATCCCCTGCAGCACCCGGCTGATAATCATCATATTTAAATTAAATGACGAGCCGCATAGGAATGAGCCCAGGGTAAAAATAACCAGCGCAGCGACAAAGGTTTTTTTATAGCCATATTTGTCCCCTAAATACCCGGCCAGGGCTATTACAATTCCCTGGGTCAGCATGTAAGCCGTGAGTACCCATTGAATGTCGTTGGCATTGGTGCCAAAGACAGCCATAAGCTTTGATATCGCAACATTAACGATATTTCCGGTAAGGCCTTGCAAAAAGGTTCCCATTATGATAACTGAGGTTGCAGCCCAGTTAATCCTATCCCGTGATTCACCGGTTTTCATTATTAAATCCCCACTTATTGCGTCTTAATGGTCACTACGGCGGACATACCGGGCTTTAACTTGTTATCCTGCTGAACAACGCTTATTTTTACAGGCAGGCGCTGGGCCACCTTGGTATAGTTACCCGATGTGTTTTCTGTGGGCAGGATGGAAAAACTCGATTGAGTAGCACCACCGATCTCTTTAACCTGGCCGGCAAAAACTATATCGGGGTATGCATCCACGGCGATGTCGACTTTATCACCAATATGTATCCGTGCTACTTTTTTCTCTTCAATGTTGGCTACAACCCAGATCCGCTGGGGATTTACGATGGTGAACAAGGAGGCTCCCGAGCTAACGTTTTGTCCGTTCAAAGCCGTAACTTTTACCACGCCTCCACTAACAGGAGATTTAATGCTTGTACGCGCCAATGTCAGTTGGGCATTATCATAAGCCGCTTTGGCCTGCTTTTCCTGGGCCGCATAGGTGGCGCCGCCGGTTTTCATCAAGGTATCCAATTGGGCCTGGGCGGCCGAGACGGAATCCTGAGCGGAATTTACATTGGCATTGGCAGCTTCCAGTGCCTTCACCGCCGTTTCATATTTAATTGTATAGCTGTCCCAGTCTTCCCTGGCAGCCGCTCCCTGCTGGTATAGAACCGTGTTTTTATCCAATATGCGCCTGGCGTCTTCCACGGCCAATTTATTAATAGCCGCCTGGGCTTTAGCGGCGGATAAGGCGCTTTCCGCCCTGGTAACGGACATCTGGGCGGCCTTAATATCGTTCGGCAGCTTGGTAACGGCTATTTTGCTGAGTTGCCAGGCTGCTTCCGCCTGGGAAGCACTAATAAGGTATTGGGAACCATCCAGACTGGCCAACAACTGCCCTACCTCCACGGTATCCCCTTCCTGAACGCAGACATCGGTGAGCTTGCCGGAAACCTCGGCGCTGATACCGACCAAATCCGCAGACACTTTGGCATTATCGGTTGTGACCGTGGTTGTTAATTGAATGTACCAGCGAATGCCGAAAACAGCCGCCGCGATTACTGCCAATGTCAGGATAGCAATACGGATTATCCTGGATATCGGGTTTTTCTTTGGTTTCTCTACTGGAATATTGGCTTGTGTCACCGGATTTGTCATCGGTCATTGCTCCCCCTTAGTAATGCCTTTAATTATGGTTGAGATAAACATCTCTATTTCCGGGCTTTGCAAATCAGAGGACATATGAGTGGAAAAATAATTTACAAATCCTACACCCGCAGAAATAATCATATTGGTAAAAACATCCAGGTCGGCCTTGACAAATATTCCCCCGGTTTGGCCCCGCTGGATGATAGCCGCAATGAGCTTTTTCTTTTGCTCATATAGAGCAAATAAATAGTTTACCTCCTGGTAATCTATAAAGGGAAAGGTTGCCGCCACCCTCGGGCCCCATGGATACCGGCGAATAAATTCAAATTCAAGCCTTATATAATTCCTTATCGCTTGAACAGGATCAGCCTGGGACAAACATTTCTCCTTGATTAAACGGCATTTTATCTCCAAAATCCTTGAAAAAACTTTAATTAGCAATTCTTCCTTGTTTTTGAAATATTGATAAATAGATGCTTTAGCAAAATCGGAGCGCATGGCTATGTCATCCATAGTAATTGACTCAAAGGTCTTCTCGTTAAGAAGCTGCTCGGTAGCCTCAATAATGCTTTCCCGTCTGGTTTCCCGTTCCCGCTCAAGCCGGGCTCTCATCTCACCATCTCCATACTCCTGTTTATTGATTTTATTACCATTTCTAATAGTAAACGTCATTCATAATTCCGTCAACGATTATTTTTCCATAAAGTTGATACGGATCCGGCTCATCAACGGAATTTCAGCCCCTCTGTCAAAGGCAATGCAGCCTCCCGCCCGATGTAATAGTCCTGATTATGTGATATAATCATACCAAGATCATCCAGAGACTAAGGTCACCGACTACGGTCGTCATATATTTAATTGCCGATACCGTCAATATAGGAGAGATAATGGTGGATAAAGAAAAACCAAACAATAGGAAAAAACAAGCCATTGAAACGAAAAAGAAAATCTATGAGAGCGCTGAACAGTTGTTTGGAAAGTATGGTTTTGATAATGTGAGTGTTGATTCCATAGTGGAAATAGCAGGGGTATCTAAAGGGGCCTTTTACGTGCACTTTAATTCAAAAGACTCTCTGATAGCCGAATTAATTGCCGATTATGTAGATAAGTTGGATTTTGATTATAAATCCTATTTCGAGTCATTTCCCGACAGCACAACGGCTTCCGATATTCTTATCTCGCTGGCGGGAAAAATCGCCGATATTATTGCATTTACCATAGGTTATGACCATATAAAAATTATATATAAAGCTAACATAACAAAAACTATAAATACAGATGCCGCATTGGATTACAATAGGGAGCTCTATAAAATCTTTAGTAATATAATTAGCCGGGGCATAGAGCAGGGGGAATTCAAAACAGATATAGCTGTTGATACAATTACAAGACACTGTATCATAAGCTTAAGAGGGATAACTTATGAATGGTGTATACGATACCCTGAATTTAACTTAAAAGATTATGTTCAGGAACATTTTGAAATGCTGCTGACAGGAATAAAAAAACAATAAATAATTTCAACCAGACAAAGACGCTGGAAAAAGCCCTCATCCCTTGGCACACAAGGGATGAGGGCTTTTTACCGAAACGGCACAGCTGAATCCCCCGTCTGTGCGGCCGGTCCGGATTGCGCCTGCTTACATGCTCATGCTGTTTGAGAGATATGCCGCCCGCCGGCACGGGAAGTAACCGGGCTTATGCTTCCCATTGCGGCATGGCTGCCTCACCTTAAATTGCGAAGCCTGAGGGTGAGCTTTCTTGTCTCCTCCATAAACAGCGGCACTATACTTAAAATAAATACCGCCCCCCAGTCCCAGGGCCGCAGTATCACTGTCTCAAAAACCTCTCTTAAAAATGGAGTAAACACCACACTAAGCAGTGCCGCGGTTGATACTATAAAGGATAAAACAAGGCTGCGGTTTGTAAAGAAGCCCAGGGTAAAAAGGGATTGCTCCCTGCTGCGGACATTAAAGGAGTGTACCAACTGGGACATGGCCATGGTAATAAAGGCCATTGTGCGGGCCTCCTCCAGGGTTCTGCCCCGGTCAAGGGCCAGCCAGTAGGCCGCCAGGGACAAAAGACCGATCATTATGCCCTGCCAAAGTATGCCGCTGCCGACACCACCGGCAAAAAAACCTTCCCGGATACCGCGGGGCGGCTTCTCCATAATTCCCTTTTTGGGGGGCTCCAAACCCAGGGCCAGGGCGGGAGGGCCGTCGGTAACCAGATTCAGCCATAGTATCTGAATGGGACTCAAGGGGCTGCCCAGGCCCAGGGAAAGGGCTGAAAAAATAGCCGCAATTTCGCCTGTATTGCAGGAAAGCAGGTATTGTATGGAGCTTCTTATATTATTGTAGATGGTCCGGCCTTCCTCCACGGCCTTTACAATGGTGGCAAAATTATCATCCTGAAGCACTATGTCGGCGGCTTCCTTGGCCACCTCGGTGCCGGTAATACCCATTGCCGCTCCCACGTCCGCTCTTTTAAGGGCCGGGGCGTCATTTACACCATCACCCGTCATGGCCACCACGTGGCCATGGTGCTTCAGGGCTTCCACTATTCTAAGCTTGTGTTCCGGAGATACCCTGGCGAAGACGGTGACTTCATTGATCCTTTTTTTCAACTCCTGATCAGACATTTTTTCCAGCTCGTCACCCGTCATGCTGGCCTCGCCGGAGCGGATTATTTGCAATTCCCTTGCTATGGCCACCGCTGTATCACGGTGGTCACCGGTTATCATCACCGTGCGGATGCCCGCCCTGTGACAAACCGCCACCGCCTCCCGGGCTTCGGGCCGGGGAGGGTCGACAATTGCGAAAAAGCCCACAAAAGTCAAATTACGCTCCACCAATTCCGCCCCCGGCTCAGGCGGAACCCCGGGCCATTCCCGGGTGGCCAGGGCCAGCACCCTCTGTCCCCGGGAAGCCAGCTCCGAATTTATTTCCAAAAGCCTGGCCCGCTCATCCTCCGTCAGTTCGAAGGCCCGCCCGTTATTTAATATAAAGCCGCAGCGGGCCAAAAGGACATCCGGCGCCCCTTTGGTCAAGGAGCGTACGGCACCCTCCATTTGGTTAAAGGTGGTCATCATCTTGCGCTTGGAATCAAAGGGAATCTCGGCCAGCCGGGGGCTTTCCCTTTCATATATATTTTTATTGAAACCCGCTTTGGCGGCAGCAACAATTAAGGCCCCCTCGGTGGGGTCCCCAATCACCCTGTGCCCCTGGGCGGTTTCCTCCAGCTGCGCATCGCTGCTTAAAAGACCGCTGACAAGCATAAATTTCAAGTCGCCCCGGGGCGGCGATTCCTTGCCGGCCTGATCCAAAATCTTTCCTTCCGGGTTATACCCGGTGCCCGTTATATCAAAGTGTTGACCCGGCAATACAATCCGGGTTACGGTCATTTCATTTTTTGTCAGGGTGCCGGTCTTGTCGGAGCAAATAACCGTGGCCGTGCCAAGGGTCTCAACTGCCGGCAGCTTTCTTACAATGGCCCGCCGCCGGCTCATCCTGGTAACACCCAGGGCCAGCACAATGGTCACCACCGCGGTCAGCCCCTCCGGTATGGCGGCAACGGCCAGACTTATGGAGACCATGAACATTTCCAGCAAATCTTCGCCCCGCAGGTAACCTATTAAAAATACCAGGGCCACAATGGCCGCCGCTGCCGCCCCCAATACTTTACCCAGCTTATTTAAACGTTTTTGCAGGGGGGTGGCCCCGGGAACCGCCTCGTCCAGCAGTTCGGCAATCCGGCCCAGCTGGGTTTTCATCCCGGTTTCCACAACAATTGCCTTGCCACGCCCGGCGTTTATGGTGGTGCCCATAAAAAGCATATTTTTCCGGTCGCCAACCGGAACTTCGCCATCCCTTATCACAGCAGGGTTCTTTTCCACCGGCAGTGACTCACCTGTCAGGGCGGACTCATTAACCTCCAGGGAAGCAGCCTCCAGCAGCCTTGCGTCCGAGGGAACCGAGTCGC
This sequence comes from Desulfocucumis palustris, assembly GCF_002933875.1. Lineage (GTDB taxonomy): Bacteria > Bacillota > Desulfotomaculia > Desulfotomaculales > Desulfocucumaceae > Desulfocucumis > Desulfocucumis palustris. Next base: position 55,899 of record NZ_BFAV01000018.1, read on the forward strand.
CGGCCTCCAAAAGTATTAAATCACCGGGCACCACATCTTCCGCGCTTATTTGTAAAACCTTCCCTCCCCTGACCGCCTTTGCCGAGGGCTTTGTCATATCCTTTAACGCCTTTAGCGCGTTTTCGGCCTTATGCTCCTGAAATACTCCTATTACGCCATTAAGAATAACAATAATTATAATGACCAGGGAATCCTCCCACTCGCCGATGCCGGCCGAAATAACAGCGGCGGCAATTAGAATCAGCACCAATACCTCTTTCATCTGGCCTATAAACATGGATAGCAGGCTGCGGGGCGGCTTTTCCTGGAGGGCGTTGGGGCCGTGCTTCTTTAATCGGGCGGCGGCCTCATCCCTGTTAAGCCCCTGTTCAGTGTCCGCCCCCAGTTCCCGGCAAAGCTCCTCAATGTCCATGGCATGCCAAATTTTCTCTTGCAATTTTTCCACCTCGGCCGGATATATTCTTTAACTGGAAATTCAGGGTAAATAGTGGACGGCTCATTGTCTTTAAGGCAAACTAATTTTGATCAGGGGGACATCATAGTTCAGGCTCTCATCCACGTACAAGCTCATCCTTTCCGGTCAATACTTCCATCATAATCAATGCACCCAATTTAAATCCGTACATAAACGATTGGGAGGCTTCCAGCAAACTTGATTGAGAACGCAAATCCAGTAGCTTTTCAAGTTGATTGTACTCATCTTCTGAGAGTTTCTTTTTCCACATTGCCAGCATGCCGGATATTTTTTTGTTTAACGGACGGTATTCAGGGTCTTTTGAAATAATCAGTTCATTGGGGTATATATTGCCTTCATACAACTCTTCCAAAATAGATTTCATATTTCGCCTTCTTTCTATCCTCCTATTTCCTTTTCAAGATAATTCTAGCGATATCTTCGCTAAAAATCAATAGCGAATAATTCGCTAAACTATAATTATCTTGAGGTGATTTCATTATGTATGAAAGAATAAGAAATTTACGCGAAGATAAGGATATGACCCAAACACAGGTTGCGACATATCTCAATTGCAGCCAAAGAATTTACAGCAATTATGAACGCGGCGAAGTAGATATACCCACCGGAATTTTGATCAAATTGGCCGATTTACATAATACAAGTACAGATTATCTCTTGAACAGGACAAACAGGAAAAAGCCCTATCCGAAAGACTGACAACCTTAAATCCTCTTCATCCGCTTTAAGCTGCAAAAGCATGTAATATATCATAGTTTCTATGGGCTTCAAATCTCAATTCAACAACAAAAGAGTCCGTGGTAGTATTTTTCTATTATGGATTCTTTGCTATTTTTTCTTTAAATTTATGTACTCAGGAAAAGATAATACCCCTAATTTTCGACGCTTAGCAAGCATCGATGCCCAAATAATATTTCCGTCGTCTTCTGTAATAAAGCCTTTTTCTAATGCCTCAATTAATATGTCTCCGGTGGTTATATGCTTCAATTCAAATTCACTGATATACGAACTAATATCTTTTAAGTTATTACTTGCCACAATGCCATTGTTAGTTTTTGCTAGTACAATAGAAGCGGCTTCTCCCGGGCCAATTATCTTATGGCCTTCATCTGGTGAGGTGGTAAGTTTTTGATACAAAGCGTATGCGTCGCTACCGACATTGATGGTTGCCAAACTGGCTTGCTTATTGTTAATCAAGCAATCAATTCGCTGCTTCAAATGAGGTGTAGTTGGATACGATAGTTCATCATACACTGGCTTTGGAATCACAACCCTTCCGGGGTAAAGTAAAGTTAATAAATTTTGTTCATTAACCCATAAGAATGCCGAAATGCAGTCACTATCGAAAAAAAGCGAATCAATCATTTAATTCGCTCCCTTCGAATTCATCACCGTAAACAAGATCGGGCCTGAAAGCAGCCAGCAATAGTTGCTCATATTTACCAGTTGAAACAATGTCTCTTTCAAGTAGCTCTTTGGCTTGTTGTATATAATATCCGTATGTTTTGTATTGCTTGTTCTCCGGAAGAGGTTTATAAAGAGAATCGTCATAACCCAAATTTACCGCCGAACGGATTACACCTTGCCTAAACTGATCAGCTTGTTGTGCGGTCAATTTGCCATCTTCAACTAATCTATACAACAGTGCTTGTCTACTTACCCCAAAATATTGTTCCAGTTTGACAACTTCTTTTATTCCTAGATTGTCTGTTGAACTACCGTGTATTTTTTTTATTGCTTCAGATAAAGCAACTGGCGGCATGAGAAAATAGGAAGCAAACTGGTCTGCAGCCCTTTCAACATCATTGCCACTCCCAATTTTTATTGCACATACAGTCGACTGTTCACTCTCATCATAATACAAATGATATAATTCATGAGCCATTGAGAAACGCTGTCTGCCAACAGACATAGAAGAATTGATGGCAATAACTGGATTGCCATCATTCTTAATACACATTCCACTTAAATGGTCACCCATCGGATAAAAAACCAATGTTAGATGCGGGATTGTGTGTGCCAACGAAAAAATATCGATTGGCGATGTTGTGTCTTCGCCTAGCTCCCTACGTAAACTCAAAGCTTTTGTGCAAAGCTCTAACTTATCTATCAATGCTGCAGCCTCCCAACAATTGTGTCATAAATCTCAAATTTAATGCAATCATATTTATGGCACTAATTGTCTCCAAATCATCTTCGTTAATCTCGCTGGCTCTAAGAGCAAATGAAATTCGATTTGTCGTAATCGAATCCCTATTAAAACTCTCTGTTGTAATTCCAAATAATGCAGCTAATTTATCAAGCATATCTGAAGTTATTGGGCGCTCATTCTTTTCAATTTTTGATATTAAACTTTGATCAACTTTTAAATATTTTGCAAGATTAGTTTGCGTAAAACCGCTTTGTTCTCTTAAAGCCTTTATATTTTCACCAATATTAGTAATTGTATCCCTCATAATAAATACCTCCTTCTTCAATATTATTATATGCGGTTTCTGTCATAAAATAAACAGGATTTTAAAAATATTTTATGACAAATTAGATGCACTTGTACCTGGACCAACATCCAACCTGCTTTCTCGCCGAAAGAAACATCCAATCTGCTATCTCACGAACACCTGGCATCTATCTGCTCTGTCACCAGGCAATGACATCTAATCTGACCGCTTGACTATCAAATCCGCTGACCTGGCCATGTCTCCATGGAGCGATAAAAATAGGAGTTTTCAAGTCCCGGCTTCTGGCCTGCAAATCTCAACAACTCCTTATTTCAAGCCTTCCCCGCACACTCACTTCCCCACCCTTGACATCAATACCACGCACTCCACATGTGGCTTTGCCATGAGCTTGACGAACCGGTTATACTTACGCGAAATGGGGAAGCCGACCTGGTTGTCATGAGTCATCAGACATTCCAGCGCATGGTGGCCCGGGTTAAATCACAATCCAAATTATTGGTCGCCGAAAAGCAGATTGCCGAGGGTGAGCAATTGATTGGACATAATGATGTCATTGCCAGAATGCGGAGGAAGCTTGATGATGCAAAAACCGCCTGGAGCGGCGGTTTTGTTTTAAAGGTAAAACATTTTTATCTCTACCAGCAATTCATCCACTGTATATTTACGGCTTAAAATAAAGGATGATTTTTTTGATACCAGATTAATACTGTCTTTTAATAGATATGCGGATATTACCGGTGTATTTATATCTCTCTGCAATTTTAGACCTGCCATGGCGGCCCCGGCTTTTTCGACAACCTCGGCAACTAAATCATGGGTGGCTTTCAGCATATCCTGATCAGACATTACCTCATCCTTGCGGTGGGCAATTAAGGGCATTAACTTGGCAGCGGTTTCCCTGCTCATATTCATAGTAATAAATAAATTAATCTGGCCCAGTACATATATCTGCCCGGAAAAATATTCGCCGGCCGGCGGCAGGGACTCGCCGCCGGCCAGCCCTTCCAAAAAATCAAGGCCGGATGCTTTTTTTAAAATATTTTGCAGGGCTTCTCCCAGGCAGTTGCTAAAAATACCGTGTTCATGCCCCACACCCAGTGTCTCCAGTATTTTTTCCACTAGATCTTGCTCGCTGTACGGTTTAACAAGATAATTCCTGGCCCCCGCCTGTATGGCTTTAATAACCTTACTCTTTTCGCCCTCGGAGGTGGACATTATTACCGGTATGCCCTTGAGCTTTTGATTATCTTTAATAACATTCAAAAATTCAATACCGTCCATATTGGGCATATGCATATCCAGAATAATAAGGTCCACATCCACGTTTGCCTTGAGCTTAAGCTGTGTAAGGGCCTCCACTCCGTCCCTGGCTTCCACAATCTCTCCACCCAGGGAATTTACCACTTTCTCAATCATTTTTCTTATTACCATGATGTCATCCACTGCCATAACTTTCATCTTTTATACTCCTTTCAGCCTGTAGTAAACTCCTTCTCCATATCTCTCCGGGATAAACCTTTCCTCGCAGCCGGGAAATATTTCGGAATTACCCAGAAACAAAACTCCCCTGTCATTAAGCAGCGACGCCATGTTTGCCAATACCTTCTTTTTCAGTTGCTCATTAAAATAAATGGTTACATAGCGGCAGAATATTACGTCAAACCGGCCCAGGGGCAAAAACGATTCTGTTAAATTAAAGCGGCGGAATTCTATAAGGCCTTTAAGATCCGGGTTAATATTCCAGGAACCGGCGTTTTCCCGGAAATAATCCTTTTTTTGTCCGTCATCCAGGCCCCTTACCATAGCAATTCCGTCATAGCGCCCTGTTTCGGCCAAACGCAATACAGAGGGAGAAACATCCGTGGCCAGTATGCGAAACGAATCTTTTATGGCGGAAAGACCGTTCTTTTTCAAGTGAGCATCTATGCACATGGCGATGGAATATGGCTCCTGCCCGGTTGAGCAGGCCGCGCTCCATATTTTAACGGTGGTCCTGCCGCCGCCTAATATTTCGGAAGTATATTCAGGAAGCAATATATCCTTAAATATCCGCCATATGGTTTTGTCCCTGAACCACTGGGTTTCGTGAGTGGTGATGGCATCCACCACCCTGTCGGCCAAAGGCGTGTTTTTATTGCCGGCGAGCATTGCGTAAAGATCCAGGAAGCTCCTGGCCCCCGATTCCAGCAATATTTTGGAGAGCCTGCTTTCAATAAGATAGGATTTATCTTCGGATATAAAAAACCCGCACAGTTCGTTTATATATTTTTGCATCAGCAAAAATTCATTGTGCGATAAAGTTATTCCCATGGCAATTACCTGCCTGACATTATTTGAATAATACGGCCGGCTATGGCCCCCAGGTCTTCCACCGCATCGGAAAGGCCAGCCTCCACAACATTTTTGGGCATGCCGTACACCACACAGGTTTTTTCACTCTGGGTGATGCAGTAACAATCGCATTTATTTTTTAATTCCCTGACTCCCGATGTACCGTCCGCCCCCATGCCCGTAAGTATCACGGCCAGCACGCCCTTATTCCGGCAGGCTGCGGCCACCGAATGAAAAAGCACGTCGGCGGCGGGTCTTACTCCGTTAACCGGGGGGGTTTTCTCCTGCCGTGCGATCAGCCCCCCCAGCATGCTATTTACTATGGTCATATGAAAGTCCCCGGGGGCTATAACAATTTTCCCCGGAGTTATTACCGTGCCGTTTTCCCCCTCCAGCACCGGCAGGCTGCACTTTTTACCCAGCGACTGGGCCATATTCCGGGTTAACTGGGAAGGCATGTGCTGAACTATCAGTACGGGCACGGACAAATTCCCCGGCAGTCCGCTGCAAACAATTTCAAGGGCGCCGGGGCCGCCGGTGGACGAAGCTATTAATATCAAATCCACCGCCGCCGGCGGCTTGCTCCTGGGAACCGGCATTTCAGCCGCCTGCTCCGGGGCGGGCGGCGCTTTCGGCAGACCGCCGCCGGGAACATATCCGGGAGTGGTGTATTTTTTGGCAATTACCTGGGTAAATAGACCCTGCAGGCGGTTTTTTATATTTTCCAAATTTTTTTCGGCACTGTTCACCGGCGGCTTAACGATATAATCCAGCCCGCCCAGTTCCATTACTTTTTTCCTGTCGGCGGAGCCTTTCGCACCGGCCTCGCCAAGTATGACAACAGCCAATTCCGGCCTCATCCTCTGAAAAGTCTTAAGAGCATCTATCCCGTCCCCGAAGGGAATACCAAGGATGGCAATATCCACGGCGCCTTTTTTGATTATCTCGGCAGCCAGATTCATGTTGTTTCCGATGTATTCCACCTGTCCAAGGCCGGTATCCTCAACCGCGATTCCAAGTAATTTTTTATAAAAAGCCGAGTTTTCCAATATCAGCAATCTGATCTTTTCCAAATTATCCACCCGCCGCCCGAACAGTATTGCGCCCCGCCTGCTTGGCCTCGTAAAGGGCTTTGTCCGCCTCCGCAATTAAAACTGCCGGCAGCGCTTCCCGGGTTGGCAGTGCGGTGGCAACCCCCATGCTGACGGTCACATAATCATCCACCTTTGAGCTCTTGTTCACTATTTTGGCATTTTTCACAACCGCGCTCATTTTTTCGGCCATTAACAACGAACCGTTTTTAGGCGTTCCCGGCAATACGGCCACAAATTCCTCGCCCCCGTAACGGCAGAGCAAGTCTCCCGGGCGATTCATAACTCCTTGCAAAGCCCGGGCCACGGTTTTTAAACATTCATCGCCGGCCAGATGTCCGTATAAATCATTGTAATTTTTAAAATAGTCAATGTCCGCCATAATTAGTGACAGTGGTTTAACATTGCGTATGCCCCTTCTCCACTCCAGATCGATATATTCGTCAAAGCGCCTTCTGTTGGCTATGCCGGTAAGACCGTCCAGGGTGGAGAGTAAATTCAGCTGTTTTATGGCTTCCTCCAGTTGCAGTGTAACTTCAATAAGGCTCCGCTCCCTGACCTTTCTCTTGTCCATCTCGAATTTTAATTTCAGCGCCGACCGTATTCTGGCCAGCAGCTCAATTTTATGCACCGGCTTGTTTATATAATCGGTGGCCCCGGCCTCAAAAGCTTTTTCCAGATGCTCCATTTCCAGCAGCGAGGTAATAATTATTACCGGTATATCTTTTAAATGCTCACTATTTTTAATAATACGGCAAACGTCCCGGCCATCCATATCCGGCAGCACTATATCCAGCAAAATAAGGTCAACGGTCTCAGAAGGCGCGCCGAAAGAGGTTATGCCAAGAAATTTAATAGTTTCATGGCCTGTTCCGGTAAAAAATAATTTTTGGCCGAAACCTTCCAGATACGACCCAATTATGGAACAAGTGGTCGGAGAATCGTCAACTGTTAGAATAGCCAACTGATTGTCACCCCTCCGGCATGGCTAAAATTTATACTCACTAATCTGTCTTTCCATATTCCGGGCCATTTCCGCCAGACTGTGGGCGGAAGAACTGGCCTGATTAGCGCCGTCGGCATTTTCTATGGAAGACTGGCTTATCTCCTGCATGTTGGCGGCTATACCGCCGGCCTCCCGGGAAATCTCCGCGGCGTCCCTGGCAATAAGCGACACTTTTTCCGAGGCCCTGCCGGTATTCTCGGAAGCGTCACTGGCCGATGAGGACAGCTCGCTTATGGATTTAGCCACATCCTGCAGACCCTTGGAGGTTTCTTCAATATTTATGGCCGCCTGCCTGGCGTTCTCCGCCACCTCGGACACCTCCCTGTTTATCACGTTAACCCTCTCAGCCGAGAGCAGCACGGATTTGGATATTTCACCGGTGGCAGCCGACTGCTGGGTAACCGCCGAGGCAATGGTATTGGTAATGTCGGTTATTTCCTCAATTACTCCGCTAATGGTTTCCACAGCCCCAACCGCCCCGGACATATTTTCAAGCATGTTTTCTATTTGCTGGCTTATTTCATCAGTGGCCTCGGCTGTTTGTTTGGCCAGTTCCTTTACTTCGTTGGCCACCACGGCGAAGCCCTTGCCGGCCTCCCCCGCGCCCGCGGCCTCTATGGCAGCGTTTAAAGCCAGCATTTTGGTCTGCTCGGCAATGTCATTGATAATACCAATAATTTTTCCAATCTGCCGGGAAGAATCGTTAAGCCTGGCTATAATAGTCCTGGTTTCCCCCGCTCTCACGCCGGCGTTATCGGTAATCATTATAGACCGCTCGCAATTGCGGCTTACTTCGTTTAAAGAAACATTTATTTCCCTGACCGCCGTGGCCACACTGTTTACCGAGTCGGACATTTCAGTGGTGGAAATTGATATTTTGCTTATACTCTCCGAATTCTGCTCCGCGCCGGCACTAACCTGATCCACGGCAGCTGAAATTTGCTCCGCGGAAGCGGCCAGTCTTTGCACGCTGCTGAACATATCTTCCAGCGCAGCCGAATTCATATTAATATAATTGCTGGTATCCGAAGAGATGGCCGCCGTGCCGCTGATACTATCGTTAATCTGCTTCACGGCCTGATTGACGGAAATAATTCTGGACTCCATTTCCTTGCTGCCGGACGCCATATCCCCCGCCGAAACGGACATGGCGTCCAGGGTTTTGCTGATGGTTATGGAACTGATATGTATATCCGCAAATATCCTGCCAAAACTCTCTGCAATTTTGTTAAAGGAATTACCCACCAGCCTCAGCTCATCTTTGGCATCCAGCCTGATCCTGGTGGTTAAATCGCCTTCGGCCATGCTTTGAGACGCCTTCACCAGGCTGGAAATTGTAGTCTTAATTGATATATATAAAGCTATGAAAAAGTAAATGGCAAGTATTATTCCGGCCGCGGCGAAGCCTATGGCCGTATATTCCTTGAGAACAAGTTTATCTATCCGGGCCTGCAGCAAGCTGTTCAGCGCCGATTCACCGGCATCGGCCTGTATAAAAACGGTGTCTATGGTTTTTGCCGCCGCGGCTGAAAAATCCGCCGGCTGAATATCGATTTTACCTGCGTTAATAATGTTTGCGTCAAGAAGCTCCAGGAACCTGTTTATCTGCAATTGGCTATCGGCGCCGTATCTCTCAAGACCCGGCTTTAGAGAGGAATTGTATTTAAACAAAGAATTGTTGCTGGCGGTTAAATCGGAATAACTGGATCTAATTTTATTAGCCAGGCCTATTATTTGGGTTTTAGCATTGTCAGAAACACTTTTTCTTTCAGCCGCGGCCAAACCGGCGGCCCGGGCCTGCTCCAGGCCGGCAATTAAAGCGGGTGTTTTGTTTAACAGCCCGTCCATTAAAAAATAAGTGTCCAGCTGGTAGTCTGTGATAAGATTGGAATTATTGCAAACTTGGGTCATTAAATCGTTGATATCGGCTATGGCAACCTGGTGCGGCTGAGCAGAATCACCTGCCGGGGCGCCATTAATAATTGCCTGCAAATCATTCTTTACTCTTTCTAATTTATCACCCGTGTCGAAATATTCTCCGTACTTCTGATCAATCAGGTCAATACTGCCGATATCTTTGTTAATATCATTTACCTTACTTGACAGCAGACTTTCACCGGATACATTCTCATTACTTGAAATACCGCCATGCTGCTGAACGTCTTCCAGCAGATTATAAAGGGCGCCTATATACTCCATGCCCTGTTTTTCCGTTGTAATGAATTTTATCTGAGAATTCAATTCTGTGATCAGCAAGTATAATGTGACTGAAATTGACATGGACAGCAAAAGTGTTATAAGAATAAATTTAAACGAATATTTTAAGCGGTTTAATATTAAAGCAGCTGGAATGAATAGTTTTTTCACAATTCATCGTTCTCCTTAATTAATTTTGACCTTATACTAATCAATTATAATCCCCCTTTCCGGTTCCGGTACGCCACCGGCGGCGCGCCGGCCTCACATAGATTTACTGCTCCGTGATAATATCCCGGCTGATAATTACAATCAGCCTGCTGTCCAGCCTGGCCACTTCCCTTATGAATCTGGCCTCCTGGCTGGTAATATTGGCGGGGGCCGGTTCGCAAAAGCTATCTTCCACATCAATTACGGACCCCGGCCGGTCAATTATAAATCCCGCGTAATCAGGGTTTTCCGGGCTGTTCTTCAATATTACGCAAGCGGGGCGCTCTTTCGGCGCCGCATACTCATATCCCATCAGCCGGGCCAGATTTATTAATGTGACTATCTGCCCGCGCATGTTGAGCAGACCCACGATATGCGGCGCCGCGTCCGGAACCGGGGTGTAGTCGATATTCCGGTCTATTTCCTTTACCGCATTAATATCTATGCCGAACAGATTACCGCACAGATAAAATGTTAAAATCCTTCCATTTATAAAACATCACCTCTTTTTTTAAGTACCGTTTTTACCTTGTCCAGTAACCTTTCCTTGTCCAGCTTTATTTCGTAAAAGTTAAACCCCGCCTCCATTCCCTTCCGCGCGCTTTTTTCATCCGACATGGAGGTTACTGCTATGGCCGGAAGAGAGGCAAGGTTTTTATCCCCGCGCACCCTTTTCATCAGCTCGAAGCCGTCCATTAGCGGCATTTCTATATCGGATATGAGCAAGTCCACATGATTTTCCTGCAGCAGCTGCCAGGCTTCCCTTCCGTTCACTGCCGCCAGCACCTCATAGCCCTCCGACTCCAGGTATTCCTTCTCCATTTTCATAAAAAAGGGTGTATCCTCCGCCAGAAGAATTCTTTTATTTTTGGAGGCAATGGCCTGGGCATCTTTTTTCAGTCTTCCCTGGGCGGCCATTTCAAAAAGTTCATAAATATTAATGAATACCACAATGCGCCCGTCCAATACCATGGAGCCGAAAATTCCGGAATTCTTTATGAGCTCCGGACCAAATTTTATTTTCCTTTCCGTGGTATCAATTATTCTTTCAGTTAAAATTCCCATGGTGTGACTTATCATCTTCGGCACAATCACATATTGGGTGCCCGGGCTGTCATCCGCGGCGGTTATCGGCAGGTAGTTCTCCGGGCGGATTATTCTAAGGGCCTCGCCCCTGAACTGAATAAACTCTTTGCTGCCTATTCTTTCTATCTGCCCGGAGCTGATTTTTTCCACCCTGGACACCATGGACAAATCAATGGCCAGTATTTCCGGGCCGGAACACTTAAATAGCAATAAATTCTGATTTTCCGCCATACTGTCGGTGGCGGGGGTTAAATCCCCCGATTTTAAATCCCGGGCCTCATCCGCGAATCTTAGCCCGGCGGCCGATGCTATGCCTTCCGGGTCAAGAATCATGGCGGTGCGGCCGTCTCCCATAATGGTCACCCCGGAATAGCACTGGCAGCCTTTTAAATACCGGGGTACGGGTTTCACCAAAATTTCCTCCCAGTCGTGTATTACATCCACCACCAGGCCAAAAAGCTTGGAGCCGCTCTTTATTACCAGCACCCTCATGACACCGTTTTTATCCGGCTCTTCCCTTTTTAATCCCAATATACCGCCCAGGTGCACTATAGGAAGCAGTTTGCCTCTGAAACGCAAAACATCGGCGCCCCGAACCTGCTCTATTCTTCTGGCGGCATTCCCGCCCCCGGGCTTTATGCGCACCAGCCCCTGCAAATTGACCTGGGGCAGGGCGAATTTTTGACCCTGCACATCCACAATAAGGGATGAAATAATAGCCAGAGTCAGAGGGATATTCAGGCGCAAAGTGGTGCCCTGCCCCAGGCAGGTCATTATTTCCATGGTGCCGCCCAATTTTTCTATATTTGTTTTGACCACATCCATGCCAACCCCCCTGCCGGAAAAATCAGTTACCTTTCCGGCAGTGGAAAAACCGGGGTGAAAAAGCAATTCCAGAAAATCCCTTTCCCCCAGGGTCGGTATTTCCGCCTGGTTGATAAAACCTTTTTTCAGGGCCGCGCTTTTTATATTTTCAATGTCGATACCCTTGCCGTCGTCAATAATATCAATATTTACATAGCCGCTCTCGTGGTAGGCCCGGAGTTTTATTTTACCGGTTCTGGGCTTGCCCTTTTCCTCCCGCTCCTCCGGCAGCTCTATTCCATGGTCGGCAGCATTGCGAACAAGGTGGGTAAGGGGGTCCGCCAGTTGTTCTATAATGGATTTATCCAATTCGACCTCGCTGCCCTCCATTTGCAGCTCTATGTCCTTACCCAGCTTTTTGGAAATCTCTCTGATAATTCTGGGGAATTTATTAAAAACTTTGGCCACGGGCTGCATGCGTGTCAGCATAATTTTTTCCTGCAGCTCGGTGGTAATGGCGTCAATATTTTGCAACACGGATTTAACGCCTGGAATAGCCTTGCGGTAGGACTCCAGAATGCGGAAAAGCTGATTCCTGCCAAGCACCATTTCGCTGGCCAGGTTAAGCAGGTCGTTTAGCAGTGACACATGAACCCTTACCGTATCATCCCCGGTCCGGGCAGGCCGCTTGATGGCGCCATCCATGATTTCAGCAGGCTGCCCGGCGACATTATCCGCCGCCTCGGCAGGCTCCCCCTGCGGCCCGGCAAATCCTTCCGCTCCGACCGGAACGCACTCCCCGGGCAGCCGGAAAGCGGCGGTATTCTGAAATTGACTGAATTCGCTCCCGGTCAATTCAGTTATTTTGTCCTCATCAATATCCAGTGCCGCGGCCACCAGGCCTTTTTCCAGCACGCTGGAAAAAAGCACAACGTCTTCCCCGACTAATAAACCGATTACATTGCCGATTGACCCTATTTTTTGGGTGAGCGCGGCAACATCCGCATTTGCTGAAAAGTTCATTTTAAACGGCCTGTGGCCGTGAGTCAGCTTAAAATCAGGAAGGCTTCCGGCGCTGCGGGAAGACGCTTCTTCCACCTGCTCCAGACTGCCGGCTTGGGTTTGATTTTCTTCGTTCCGGGACTGTAATAAGGAGGAAATACTTGAAACATAGTCGGATATGTCAACCTCGTGGCTATTATATACGTCCGATATCATTTTTTTCAGGCAATCATTGGCGGACAGCAATGTATCAATCATTTCGCTGTCAATAATCACATTGCCGTTTCTTATTTCCCCAAACAGATTCTCCATTGTATGAGACAATTCGACAATATTGGCAAGATCAAAGAATCCGGCGGTGCCCTTAATACTGTGCAGGCTTCGGAACACGCCATGGACAACCTCCGCGTCCCCGTTACCCCCTTCCAGTCTGAGCAACCCCGCTTCAACGGCATCCACATGGCCGGTAACCTCTTCCACAAAATTGCTGATAAGCTCCTGATTATTCAATACAGCTTCACCTCTACATACCCGGTTCACAATTATTTAGCCGTTTTTACCGCCCGGCGGTGTGTCTCCAAAACAGGCATTTCCGGCTGTCTCCCGGCATTGGCCGCCAGGGTTTGCATCACCGGCGGTTATTTTGACTTGGATAGCTCCGCCGCGGTCTGGGCAATATCTTTAATTCCCGCAGTAACTTCGTATATACTTTCCGCGGCAATTTTGGAATTGGAAGCTATGTCCTTGATCCTGTCATTTATAAGGTTTACTCTTTCGGCCGCTGTAACAATGGCATATGAAATATCGCCCGCCACGGCTGTTTGCTCGGTAACCGCGGATGCAATGGTATTGGTTATTTGTGTTGTTTCATTAATAACCTGCAATATGGTGCCCATTGCTTTAACGGCGTTTGCCATATCCTGCTGCATTACATCAATTTGCTGGCCGATTTCTTCAGTTGATTCAGCAGTTTGTTTTGCCAGTTCCTTAACCTCGTTGGCAACAACCGCGAAGCCTTTTCCGGCTTCCCCGGCTCCAGCGGCCTCTATTGCCGCGTTTAAGGCAAGCATGTTGGTCTGTTCAGCAATTTCATTTATAACTTTAATGATTTTACCAATTTGTTTTGAAGATATATTAAGCTTGTTTATAATCTCATTAGTATCAATTGCCTTTGCTTCGGCATTGCCCGTTATATCCATGGATCGTCCGCTATTTATACTGATTTCGCTAAGGGATATATTAATTTCTTTCATTGCCGAGGCGATACTGTTAACGGAATTGGAAACATCGTTGGCAAACCCTGAAACGTTACTTGTGTTGCTGGCTATTTGGTTAACCATATCATTAACCTGGGTTACGCCCGCGGAGGTTTTCTCGGACGCCGCCGCAAACATTTTGATTGCATTGGTAATTTCTTTTGATTTTCTCAATCTCTCTTCACTAAGACTGTTTATCTTTTCTAAAGCCGCATTCATTTCTGAATTTTTTGCTTCCAGTTCCCTGGTTGTAAGCTCTAATTTATTCCTTTCCAGCTCCGCCTCCCGGCGATTAAAATCCATGCAGTTATATATAACGTTTATGTTGTTAAAAACGGCTTTGACCATGTCCCGGCATGTGCTGTAACCACAAGCCGAACAATTTAACTCCCGCTCCCTTTTTGTTTTTTTGTGAAGCCGGGTAAATATTTCATTATAATCCGATTCGTCAGGTTCCTTCGGAGAAGGTATGTTGACATTATTATTATATCTTCTGGTAAAATCATTTAATTTTAAATTTTTATCAAAATATTTATATAACCAATCAATCTTTCTTTTTGCCAGTTTACCACCCTTATCCGCCAGCTTTTCCGCTTTTAAGGCATTAAAGGCAAAATCGGCGTCATCCATGCCAATATTTTTTGCCGTGGCGGTTCCAATATTGCAGCCCTTGGAACAATTCAATATATCCACCAGCAGGGGAATTGGCTTGTTAGCCGCCAATCTTTTCCCATATTCATCCAGGTATTCATAAGCATGGGTTGGTCCCTCCACCTGGCGTATCCATGCTCCCTTTACTTTTGCCTCGACATTCTCTTTAAGTCCTCCCGGCCTGCTGAATAAACATCCCAGGCTGCAGCCTATATCTTCAAATCCTTTTTTGTTATAGCCGGATATGTTGATCTGTTTTTTTTCTAAGTAATCCAGTAATTTTTTGTAAGTAATATTGTACTGTATGTAATTTTCCGTGTTGGGATCGTTTATTTCACTGATTTTACCTATGCATGGAGATAAAAATCCGATGTTATTTGAAACACCGGCATACTTTCTCAGGTATATGGCCGTACACATCATGGGACTGTGAATGGGAGCAAGTTTTTTAATCAAGTCCGGTTTATACTTTTCAATGTAGCTTACAACGGCGGGGCAGGGCTGGGCTATCACGGAAAAAAGGTTTTTTTCTTTTATTGCTTTTAAATAAGCCCATGTGGTAATATCCGCCCCAAAGGACACATCATAAATGACATCCGCGCCTTTGGACTTCAGAAAACCGAATAACCTTTCATAATCGGCAATGTTTACCCTGATGGAAGGAGCCGCAATAATAGAAATTTTTTTCCCCCTGTCCAAATCCTCGAAAAAAGTTTCCGTATCATCCCTATAGTTCCTGGCCTCATGATCACATACTTCGATGCATTTGCCGCAGAGTATGCACTTTTCCGGGTTAACCTTTACTTTATTGGACCCTTCGGAAATATAAGCAATATTTGCGCCGAAAACCGGGCAGTTTCTTATGCATTTATTACAGCCCACACAGTTTTGCTCATCAACCAGGATCACATCATCCATTTTTTTACAACCCCTCCGTCCGATATAATGTCAAAATCCGCATATCAACCTTTTCAATTCCAGCCGGCCTGGCAGTTAAGAATATTCTGGATATGCTACTTAAACAAAAATTTAAATAAATTTTAAATAAACTTTAGATAAGATTTGCTGCTTATAAAGATTAATCGGGGTTTGCTAAAACCAGTTTTTATTTCAGCTACTTTTCAAGAACTCTCTTTAAAATATGCAAAAATATGAGCCAGTCTGCAGCGACGCTTATCTTCGACGAATTACCGCATTTCCCCTGCACCTTACTTCGACAATTATGCTACTAAATCCTTGACTTGTCAGATAATTTTTAATTCATGCGGCAAACCCTGGGTTAAGCATCACCGGTTATTTGACCTGTTAATTTTTCGACCGAAAAATCACCACGGCCCGCAGGTCCCTGGATGAAAATATTGATGATACGGGGTTTATCGCGGCCTTTATAGACTATCTCTCTGCGGCGGGTTTTTCGAATGGGGGGATGCTCACCCAGCGCCTGACGGGAGCTTGCAGCCGTCCAGGGCGGGGGCCATACCTGACCCGGTGGCCTTCAGTACGCCCCGGAGAACCTGGCCGGCAAAATCTGCCGGGATATCAACGCCAGCGAGGTAATCTGGGATTTCTTCAGAAATGTTAAGGTAGCATTACAAATAAATGAAAAACGGACCCCTGTGGTGATACGCCACAGGGGTCCGACCTCTAATAAATGTTTAAATCTCTTAAAATCTCCATAGTTATTCTGCCGGCATTTGTTCCGTCAGCATTATTGAAATGAATTCACTGTTCAGTAATCTTTTACCCACCGGCATACTTATGCATCCTGTTTCAATCCGCGTCGTCGCACAAGGGGTGACAGGTTACAAATACTTCTGATGGGTCGCCGTACATGTTTCAATCCACACCCCCGTGTAGGGAGCGACATTATTGACAATGGTATTGGTTAAAGCGTCCATGATTTCAATCCACGCTCCCGTGTAGGGAGCGACCAAAACCGTGTGGTTCTGCCCGGTGTCCCTTAAGATTTCAATCCACACTCCCGTGTAGGGAGCGACAATTTACCCGCTCCAGGATAAATTTCACGCCTGCGATTTCAATCCACACTCCCGTGTAGGGAGCGACAGCAAAAATCAGGAAAAACTATCTCCTAAAGAACAATTCTCGCCCATCTTCTTATACATAATACCAAAACCTATAGCCCGGTCCTCGCATTTCTGCATATTTCAACAAATTTCCTTACATTTCGCGGTGCGAACCTCCCAGGGATTTTATGTGTACTATAGGTTCGCACTAAATAATCAGCGTATCCTCAACATCAAAAGAAGCCTTGGCACCGATATGCTCAACCTTATTCTTGTAATTATTCCCCAACAAATAAAACCTCAAGCTATCCTTCTCCACATCAATAATCTTCTCCAGCTTATGTTGGACTTCACGGAATTTGGCCGCATCCAGCACACATTCAAAAACCGAATTCTGAACTCTCTGCCCATAGTTGACACATTGCTTGGCGACCTGACGCAAGCGCTTTCTCCCCGCTGCCGTTTGCGTATTTACATCATAGGTAATCAGCACTAAAATTTTTATTTCACCTACTTCCACATAAAGGCCGGATATCCGTCCAGATCTCCCCGGATAAACCGGGCCAACAACATGGCCTGAGCATAGGGCACAAGTCCCCACTCCATTTTCTCCTGCAGAAAAGGATGCTTTATCTCCTCCTGTTTCCTGCTTTGCCACGCCTTTAGGACATTTCTTCTCGTATCGTCATCCATTAGGACCGCTCCATTTTCCATCCTGGTAAATCCATCGGGACCGACTTCCCGCCTGTTGATTAGAGAAAGGACAAAACGATCCGCATAGACAGCCCGCAACTCTTCCATCAGATCCAGAGCCAGGGAAATTCTCCCCGGCCTGTCCCGGTGCAAAAATCCCACATAGGGGTCCAAGCCAACGGTTTCCAAGGCTGCCGCAGCGTCATGGGCCAAAAGGGTATAGACAAAGGAGAGCAAGGCATTGACATTGTCCAGAGGAGGACGTTTATTCCGGGCCTTAAAATAAAAAGCATCCTTTTGCTGGAGAATCAAATCATCCAGCACTCTGAAATATTGGGCTGCCGCTTCCCCTTCCACGCCCCGCAGCTGCTCCAAATCCTTGCTGTTCTCAGCCAGTTGCAGAGCATTGGCCAAGGTTTGGCTGACTCCTTTTAATTTTTCTACATTCAGCCTAGCCCCATGATCCCGGGTGGCCCGCTCCACCACCCAGCGGGAGTTATATATTTTCCCCAAAATGAAGCTTTTAGCTATTCTATGGCTTTCCGCCCCATCGTCGGAAAGTCTGTACTGGGCTTTTCTTAAGGTGACATTCCCTCTGACCTCCCCCACTACCCTGCCCAGAAATTTCCCGCTGGACTTCATAAAGCTCAAGGCAATATTGCGTTTGGCACAGGCCCCCATCAAGGCCGGGCTGGCTCCGGTATAGCCAAAGGCGATAATGCTCTCCAGATTATGCAGGGGAACTCTCAAGGCCTCCACATCATCTTTCAAAATCACAATATTTTCTCCATCAAGGGATAGATAAGTATTGGGGGAAGTCACATAGAGGGTATTCAATAGTTTTCTCATGGATCAACCTCAATCTCTGAAATCGTTTTCCTCATATAGTTCAGGGCCGATGGATTCTTGCATAACTTAGGCATGCAAAGCTCCTTAAGGGAACAAGCCTTGCAGGCCTTAGTGGTTTTGACTTTAGGAGTGTATCTCTTGTCATAGAGCTCATGCATCTCCCGGCAAATCCTTATGACTTCCTCCCGGATCTCCCCGTCCAAGGCGACTTTTGTTCTGCGTTTGGGTTCTCCATAGTATAAAAACCCTTCCGGTATGGTACATAAAAGCATCTCTTCCAAGCACATAGCCTGGGCGCATAACTGGAGCACATCCGCGTTATCCTGTTTCGGTTTGCCCCGTTTGTACTCCACCGGCACCGGCAAATACGTTCCCTCCCTGCCGTAGAGCGTGACGCCATCCCGGGACTTGTGGAACTCCACCACATCACAGGCTCCGGTGATCCCCAGGGTGCGGGAGAAGACTCCCATCCCCCGGGAAATGATCAGGTCTCCCCGCTTCTCCTTGATGGTGCTGTCATGAGTTTTCTCATGCAGGATTGCCCCCTCCACGGTACGCAGATTCTCCTGCCACTGCTGTTCGATGTGGATCAAGGCCCATTGGCGTTTGCAAAACACATAGTGCTGGATGCCCGATAAGAGCAGAAAATCTTCCTCTTGGTATTCCATCGTTAAAACCTCACTAATCTCTCACTACATCAATGCCCCGTTGACACCCCAACAATATTTCTCCGCCAATCTTTGCTTTTTTTGATCCAACAAATCATTAAACCAAATCGATGATTTCAGGAACGCACTCCGTTGGCTTCAGATCGATCTCATAATCATTAAAGGCTTGGGGAACATCTTTTTTAGGCGTAATATGCAAGGCCCGATGGATCATCGCCGATGTTTCTCTCGGTGTTTTTTCCCCATGCTCCCACCAGTAAACCCTGCATACTTCACAGGAGCCCTCGGGCCGCGCCGAAGAGGCATCATTCTCAAACAAGGTGCGCAAGGCCTCTTTAAACTTTTCGGCATCCTCATGAGTGAAACCGGTTTTCTCCGCCAATTGGCAATTAATGCTGCCCCGGATCACATACAACCCGAAATTAACATAATGCTTCATTCCCATGGTGTCCGATGATTTGCCGCTCTTTCCCGCTTCACTGTTCACGCTCTTGGTGATTTGCATATCCACAATATCAATCGGTGAAACACTGACCGCCTGCTGCACCGACACCGGGCCCCGCACCCCCACGGATACCTCATCCCCTTTAAAAGCAAAGACTTGGCCGAAAGCCCGCACATCAAACCATTTGCGGCAAGCGATTTGCATGCACTTATCCCGATCCGCTTTCTTCCCTTTGCCCATTTCCGCTTTAAACTCCTCATAACCATCCGCCCGGTCCTTCAAACTTTTGTATCCGTCGTTCGAACGGTCATCGGACTGGACGAAGATGCACTCACCCAAATCCTGAAGCCGGTTGCGGAGCTTGCGCTTGACGGCCACATCCGAGAAAATCCCATGCCCGTCATAATCTTCCCGGGGACGGTTTCCGTTGAGGGGGTCCCCGTTAATATTGGCCCGTGTGACTGAAACGATCGCCGCAAAGTCAATCTTATTTTGCAGAATGCTCATCTTCATTCCTCTCCTTCTTCATCGTTTTTATCCTCTTCGTTTGTTCCCTCCGGCAAAAAGTTGGCCCCTTCCCGGGAAGAAGTCTGCTCCTTCGGCCAGCGCTTCAAATCCGTTCTTTGGCAGTCATAGCCGAGCAGGTATTTTCCGTCCAGGATTTCGTTGGATATGCGGTCCTTATATTCAAATAGCCCCGTGATCTCACCCAGCAGATTCTTGTAATACTCTCTGGAGGCAGGCTTCAGCTGTTTCAGATAGGGCTGCAGATTTTTCCAGATAATATCCCAGGTCCGGAACGGGCTGCGGGAAAATGCCTGCATATACCGCTCCGCATTGGTAATCCGCGTTTCCCCTTTCTCATAGGTGATTCTCTCCACCCGTTCCGCCACAGCCAGCATGCGTCCGTAAAGATAGCTCCTGTCCCGGTTCGTTTTATCAAGCTCCATCCCTAAAATCACTCCTTCTCTATCCTTGCGCTGCTGCTTCTCCCAATAAAAACGCTTTACCAAGGAACAAGCAATATGCAGGACCTTGTTGTAATTAAACTTCGCTTTATAAGCCAAAGGATTGGAGGCCTTCAGAACGGCCGCCCGCACCATATCCCGGGGGATTGCCCCGCCGTCAATAATGCAAGGGCGCAGCCGTTCAAAAACGGCTGCCAGCATGGGAGCCTTATTATCGCTGTTCTTGGACAGCTTAAGCTGGGGGTTATTGTCCTCCCCCTGCTCCGTACCGTAGACGGCCAGGGCAATCTCCCGGAGCGAAGCCATCCCTGCATAGGCCTTCAGTTTCTTGTCCTGAATATATTCATGTTTCCAGGCGCAGCTCTCATGCCACAAGCGGAGATTTTTAAGATAACGGGAGGACTGCAGTTCTTTGTAATAAGTCATGGCCAATCTCCCCGGCGTGGCACTGTCAAGGGCCAGAACCACCATCTTGGAAATACCGCTCAACTTCGAGGCGTAGCCATCCAGCACCGCATTAAATTTTGCCGCACTGGCATAATTCGTTTCCGGGGCCTCCCCTTCGTCCTCCTCAAGCAGGCTCTCTTCCCCGAATTCAAATTCATCAGCCTCATCTCCTGGATCTCCTGTTACCCTGGACAGAATATCAGCCGCACTGGCGTAGAAATCAGGCAGATCCCGCAAGGCATTTTCCCAGACCACAATGCAGACCCCATCCCGGCTGAACCCTTGCCGGCGGATAATCCATTTCAAAGCATTATGGGCTTTCTGGGAGGTGACATAGCCTATGGACAGTGCCTCATTATAGCCCGTTTCTTTGTCTTTGGTATTGAACCTGCCCCGGTACGTAA
Source organism: Desulfocucumis palustris (assembly GCF_002933875.1). Taxonomy (GTDB): domain Bacteria; phylum Bacillota; class Desulfotomaculia; order Desulfotomaculales; family Desulfocucumaceae; genus Desulfocucumis; species Desulfocucumis palustris. The sequence goes on from NZ_BFAV01000018.1 coordinate 76,964, forward strand.
AGTTGGTGTCGTCATTGGCGGAAATCAATTTGGCCTTGGTATCCCATTTCCCCCGGATTTTCAGGGGATGGGTTTTGGCGCGGGGCGTATGTTCCCCGGTCATATAGCACAGGTCCGTAGCCTGAAAGGTGGATAAATAATAGTCGATAAAGCTGCTTTGCACCGTTCTGTCCAGCCATACGGCACTGTCATAAGCGTTGTTCGAATCACCCAGGATATCCTCCGGCAGAAGCTCATCATTCATAAATACGCGAAACCGGACAAAGGCTTTGTCCAGAGGGGCTTTTTGGACTTTCACTTTATCGGAAATAATACCGTTTTCATCAGCTGCTAACACCTGACTCCTGATTAAATCTCCCGCAACGGTCTGCCTGGCAACATAGCGATAGATAGCCATCACCTTGGGATGGGAAAAGGGCGATTCGCACCAAGCCTTAAGACCTGCAAGGTAAGAAGGAAAGGACCCTTTCAGCCTTGCCAGTTTGCTCTGTCTTTCCTTTTCATTTTTGGCATCGGGGAAATAAAAGGTCACCGCCTCCGGCAGGTCACCGGCAACATAGGCCAGGGAGTCAAAAAGAGGCAAAGCTTTGATGCCGCTGGTTCTGCTTTCCGGGTAGGGGACCAGGGTTTCTGCTTCCTCCTTTTCCAGGAGGTGCGCGCCGATGTACTTTCCCTCCTGATCAATATGAATTTCAATTTGCGCCTCCATGGTGTCGTACCCTACTGGGAACAGCACCAAGGGCTTTCCCTTCCACATCTCCGCTTTACCGGCCCGTTCCGCGTTGGCATCATACAGGGCGCAAAGGGATGCTACCCAGTTCATTCCGTTACCTCCTCCCCGGCAAATTCGGCCAGACCGGAGAAATTGCCGATGGCTTCTCCAAAGGGCTTGACCGGCATTTTATGGAGGATGCGTCTGTCCCGTTCCGGAATCTCTTCCGGGCCGGGAAATTCGATCACACCCCTTTTCATGACCACATGATGAAAGCGTACGCTCATATGCCCTTTTTCCGCCTCCCGCAGCGCTTCATCCGCATAGGTAAAGCCGTGAAACATATAGCCCAGATGAAGCTCCTCCACCTGATCATAGGTGCCCGCTCCCTCACCGAAGACACAGGGTTCCACCGTCCCCTGGCATTCCCTGGTTCCCAGAAAAATATCCCGCCGTCCGCCCCGCTCAATCATGCGCCGGGCAATATTGTGATGTTTATGCTCATTGCGGTCCGCAGCCAGCTCAGGCCGGTTTTCATTCCAGATGAAATGGGCCCGGACCTGATAGCTGACATCTTTCAGATAGGTATAGACGGACAAATCGTTTCCACCGTCATAATTCCTGGTGCGGACACCCTCCGCTGCCGTTTGAATCATGTTCATGACCCGGACCGCGTCAATCATCCAAACCAGGGTTGGCTTCCAGTAGACAGAGGCCAGTATCCCTTTCAAAGCTTCGTAAGTAGGCACATAGTAACTGGTTTTTTCTCCTCCCACCCGGGTGACCGGATCGGCAAACAGGGCTCTGTTGCCCCTGACCAGGAACTCCACGGTATTTCGCTTGACTTCCATAACCATCACCTCCTTGACTTAAATGATCAGTGTTTCCATCTTAATGTCCAGGGTTTCATCCACTCCATACTCCCCGTCATAGTAACCGGGGGGGAGCACCAGAATGCCCGCGTCCTCCGGTGCCAGAGCCAAGCGCTGCCTTTGAATCCAGTCATTCTCCCTTAAATGCACCATGTACGGCTGAAGCTGCCGCAGGGCTGAACGTTTTTCCTGGAGGGTCGTTGACGCCTTCAGCTTTTGCAGCCTGTTCCCGGCCTCATCGTCATACTTAATAAATACATCCACTTTTCCGTCATCCTCGATCACGGAAAACGCCTCACCCGCTTCTCTGAAAGCCTGCTTCAACTCGGGAAGCTGCTCCTGAGGATATTTTTCCGCAAATCCCTTTTGACCGGAAGGATTGTTCGTCAGCAAATGGAGCAGGTTGTGCTCCGGATCGAACTTCAGGGGATAGGCCATTTCCGCAAACAAAGAGTAAAAGTATCTTGCATAATACTCCTTCATGGCGGCCTTGGACAAAGCTCCTCCGGGATAACGCCCGGGGGAGGAGGTTTTTATGCTGTACAGCAATTCCCGGGTGGCCTGCCGGGCTTCTTTGAGATAACCCAGCCTGCCTGTCTGTTCATCCCGGAGATTGATGATTGAGACGATTCCGCAGGCGGTTTCATAGTTGCGGTTGCAGCGTCCCGCCGCCTGGACAATATTATCCAGGCCGGTCAGCGAACGGACGACCCGTTCAAAGGAAACATCCACCCCCGCTTCGATTAACGATGTACTGATGCAGATAATCTTTTCACCGGACTCCTTGTCCTCAAGCCCTGCGCGCAATTGACCCAGGACTCTGCTGCGATGAGCAGGACACATATTGGTGGACAGGTGAAGAATCCGGCAGGGCGTTTCATCAGCCAGCCTGTTCCGTAACTGCTTAAAAATTTCACGAGCGCCTGGTTTGGTGTTGACAATGGCCAGCACGGATCGCGCCTCAGCCAGTTGACCGGCAATGAAATCCGCCGCTTCTTCCTGTGAATAACCCCGCTCTGTCATCCAGTCTACAATTTTCACCCGCCGGAAAGCCTCGCTGTATTTTTCTTCATCGTCAATGATGCTTTGCGGGGGTAAGATCCGGTAATTGTCCACCTTATCCAGAAGGGGCTGGGTGGCGGAGCAGAGGACTACCGAGGCTTTGCAGAAAGAAGCCAGGAAATTCATAGCCCCGTTAAAAAGCTTTAAAACCTTTAGGGGCAGGGCCTGGATTTCATCCAGGATAATCACTGAATTCCCCAGAGCCTGCATCCGGCGCAGGTTGGAGGTCTTACCCCCGAACAATGTGTTCAGGAACTGAACGGCGGTGGTGGCCACTACCGGGGACTGGGCCCAGTTTTCCGTCAGCAGTTGATACCTTTTCTCCTCTTCCTTTTTATCTTTGCTCTCATCATCATTAAACATAATGTTGGAATGATGTTCCAGCACAGCGGCAGGGTCCCCGATAAACCTGGAGATTTCCGCAGCGTTTTGCTCCAGAATGGAGTTGAAGGGAGCGATATAAAAAATGCGCTCTTTCCCATAATGCCGGGCAGTATGTAAGGCATAGCGGAGAGCGGCCAGAGTTTTTCCCGCCCCGCAGGGCACCACCAACCGGAGGATTCCCGCCTCGCCGCCGTCAAATTCGGCGCAGGCCCTAGATATTTCCCCCCGGTAAGGGTCCAGGCTGGATGGTTTTTTCCCCTTTGGCAGCTCTGCCAGTTCTTTTTCATAGTGAGCCAGGTACCTTTCCCACATAGCCCGGCGCTCGCCGGGCGCTTTGGGCCGGGACAACACTCTCTTATCTTCAAAACAGGCAGTATCTGTCCGGTCGGCATCTATGACAAGGGAGGTGAGCAAGCGGGTGAACATAGCCAAATAAAATTGAAAAGAACCTAAGGACTTACTTTTTTTCTGTACTGCCTTAATGCTTGCCAAGATGGACCGGGTGTCACCACAGGCCTCGATAAATTCTTGATTGATAGAATTCTCACTGTAGTGCCGGTAGACCACTTTTTTTACGCTTTCATAAGAGTCGGCGACCCTTTCCGCCGCTTCCGCAAACACGGCATCCCCGTCTAACGAAAGACAGTCTCTCAGTCCGTGATGGCTCATAATCGCCGTCCGGACCATTTCCGCAGTTAAACGGGAACTCAGCTTTGAGGAAGCCAGTTCGTTGACCAGCATGGCGCCGTGAGTGGAATGGATGACTGAACCGCGCACGACTTTTTTCCCCTCAGCCGCCGCCCGGATATATGCGGCAAACTCAGGCCTATTTTTGCCGTCGTCATGATGCCGTCCCGCCAGTTTGGCGATATTAGCTAAACCGTAGCCCTGAGCCACAGCAGCAGCCAGGTCTGCTACATGATCATTATGCTCATCCACATATTGTTCTTGTTTATCGGCTGCGCGGATATGAGCAATAAAACGCTTAGAGTTCGTAGACATCCCCCCTGCTTATACTTGTCTTTTCATTATAGCTCCCCCTTTGCCATATTTTGTGTTGTAATTTGTCGTTTCTTTTACTTTGATAAATAAAAAGAACGTCTTAACCAATTTTTATGGGAAGACATTCTCTTTACACAAAAAAACATATATTTTTCAATCCACAGACTCACTTCGCCTGACTTTTTAAGTATAGCAAATAGGAATAATATGTCAATAAATAATTCATTCATATAAGTTTTAATTGTTAAAAAATTAATGTGTTTTTATTCATCGCTCTCCATAAATATTTCATATTTTATTATCATCACTCATATTAATTACAAAGATTAACCAAGGAGATGTTATAATGAAATATTCTGTTAAAAAATTTGCAAGCATACTCGAAGAAATCCAAAATGGTGCCACCATCACCGAAACCTGCCGTAAATATAATACTGACGATGAGTTACGCAGACTACGCAAAGAAATTATGGACTTAAAAAAGGAAAACGCCATCTTAAAAAAGGCGGCTGCCTACTTCGCCAAAAACCAGAAATAGAACGCTTCCGTTTCATGGAGGCATACCGCTCGGAATTTCTGGTTGTGAAGATGGCTAAGGTGCTCAAAGTGTCAAAGAGCGGTTTTTACGCATATTTAAAGCGACCCAAAAGCAACCGGGAAATAGAGAATGATTTGCTTCTCAATAAGATAAAAGCAGTCTATAAAAAGAACTACGGCATATACGGTTATCCCCTCATAACCAACGAACTAAAGAATGACGGCGCACCCAGTAAAAATCGTGTATACAGGCTGATGAGAAAAAACGGTATCAAATCAAAAGTGGCTAAGTGATATCACCTATGTTGCGACCGATGAAGGATGGCTGTACCTGGCCGGTGTTATGGATCTATACGGCAGGACAATTGTTGGTTTTTCTATGGCTGAACACATGAAAAAATCCCTTGTCATAGAAGCCTTAAACCAAGCTATCGGTAGAACCGGCTCAAAAGGAGGGCTGTTGGTGCATTCCGATCATAGGTTTCTTTGGATATGGACATTATTTTCCTGGGTTTCAATCCACGCCCCCGCACGAGGGGCGACAAAAGGCGCTGATGGGCATTAATTACGATCCCAGTGTTTCAATCCACACCCCCGCACGAGGGGCGACACCCGAAATGGTGGCAGATTGGGCAGACACTAAGTTCAATCCACACCCCCGCACGAGGGGCGACACTATATCACAAGTGCAGACGCCCGTAATAGACAAGTTCAATCCACACCCCCGCACGAGGGGCGACACAGTACCTGCTTTGATTCCCTATGAATAAAGAGCTTAGCTCCCCGTTTCCGCGAACCTAAATTTAATCGGATATTTTACTCCGGTTTATAAAGCTTTTATTTTATTAAACCCTTGTGAACAGGGGTTTGCGATAACCCCATATTTTTTGTGTTAACTTATGGTTCGCACCTAAACAATTAGTGTACCTTCCGGGTCAAAATTACGCTTTATTCCAACATGTTCAACCCTTCTTTTCCGGTTGCTGCCAAGAAAATAGCAGCGCATATATGTTTTGCCCTCTCTGGAAATTCGAAATCCGCGGTATTAAGCCTGTCCGCATCAATAAGACAACTGATTCCCCATGTTTTTTTCATACCAAGCTTCGAAGCAAACCGCCCCGCCCAAAAAGAAGTCTCTTTTAATTGTTGCCACAAATTCTGAACCTCACCATCCTTTTCACATCTATGTATATCCGCTGTTCATCATATTTTACCTCCAAAACATTTGAGATCAATTTTTATTTTCCACCACATTACAAAAAAGTTTTAACTGTACTGATTAAAATCTCTGTGGTATTAAAAGGCTTCCTCGCAAAATGTTCAAGGCCCGGTTCAGGAATTAACCCCTGCTCATATCCTGCTAAGGTTTCCCTTGCATTACGGCAATAAGCAATAACAGGGCATAAACTTTTTAAATCCCCCGGCTGCCGGCAGCTATTTCGGGACAACCGTCGACGACAAAGCTGCGCTCTGCTACCCGCCCCCTGTTTTGCCAAGCTTATCCACTACCATTTTGCTAAACTTTATATCCGATTTTTGAGAAAGCAGATTATCCCAGACATTCAGCATTTCGTTCTTCAGCCCCGCCCGCCGGTAGGCCTCGCCCAAAGCATAAAGAACCTGCCAGTAAAACTCCCGGGAAAATATGGACGGGTCATTTTCATAACCGGTGACAAGGCAGTTGAAATCCTCCACCGCGACGGCGGTTCTCCGCATATATGTATCGGGCAGGCAGTGGCAAACATAAGCCCGCAGGGCGCGCATCCTTATATTGCCCGGTTCCCGGTCAATGGCCCGGTCCAGTTCTTTTAAATATTTGCCGGCTTTATTTGATATTTCCGTGGTGTCCGCATTCACATCCAGAAGCGCCACGATGCCGGACAGATGGGCTTTTAAAAAATTGTTTTCAGGTGCCTCGGGTTTGATACTTTTTAAAAGCTCATGGCACTCCCCGGCCGCTTTCCTGTCACCCTCAAGACCCTTTTGGCGAAGTTCCGCCGCTTTAGCCAGCATATCGAGCCAGCTTTTTGCAACCGGTAAGACGCTTTTTAACTGCCCGTCGTCAGGTTTATTTTCCTGGCCGGCAATATTATGAGCCCTGGTGTTCACACCAATTGTCCCGTCTTTTAAGCCTTTATCCGGAGCGGCTGTTAATTCGCCGGACAGTTGAGTCATATAAACATCAGGCAGCACGGAATGTTCAATCTCCGGCTGCCTGGCTGAACCCTTGTCTCTTCTGTATCTGCGGCTTTTTAAATCAGACGCCAGCCAGGTTCCGCAACCGGCTTTGCCGTACTTGACCATTAACGATCCCTCCTTGTAAATGTAAGGGAATACACCTTCCCGGGTTGGCTAAATATCCTGCCTCTTTACAAATTCAGGAAGGAATGTCCCCGGTTTATGCCTTCCTGCTTTTGTATGATATGGGTTTAAAATAAAGTTAGTGCCTGTACCCTGGATTTGGGGCAGCTATTCCCATGCGGCCCTTACAAAATAAAAAAAGGCAAACCTTCGTCCGCCTTCTGGAAACCGCCGGTACCGTATTCAATTCTCAATATCATATCATTCCAGCCAGCATGTCACCTGTTGTTTTTCCGCCAGTTCCGACGCAATTTCCGCCACCTTGCCCAGGCCGGGAATACTAATATCCTGTTTAAGCCGGGATAAGGGCACCAGCACAAAGGCCCTCTCGCCCATACGGGGGTGCGGTACGGTAAGTTCCGGCAGATTAATGCACTCCCGGCCGTAAAGAAGCATATCCAGATCAATAGTCCTGGGCCCCCAGTGAATGGTGCGGACCCGGCCCATTTTGTTTTCAATCTCCTGGAGACTGTGTAATAAAGACAGCGGGGCCACATCCGTGCCGATCTCCGCCACGGTGTTTAAAAACCAGTCCTGCCGGGTAAAGCCCAAAGGTTCTGTTTTGTACAGGGGAGCGACCCCCGTCACCAGCACCCCCGGAATATTTGCCACCATCTCCACCGCCTGCCGGATATTGGCCTCCTTGTCCCCCATATTGGAGCCCAGGCCTATATACGCAACGATCTTTTCCAACTGCCATCCCGCTTTCATCAAATCTCAACGCCGCTTTTCCCAATGCGGCGGTATATGATTATTTTGCCCAAAGCCGCCCGGCGGCTTTTTTTATACTATTTGCGCCTTTCTATCTCCACCGCCATATAATCAAAACACCCGGGTACCGGGGCGCCGGGCTTTTTAATCCTTACCCTCACGCTCTCTATGGGGAAGCTTTCCAGAACCCCGCCGGCCACCCTCTCAGCCACAGCCTCGATAAGCTTCATGGGAGGCCCGGTCACCACCCTTTCCACCACGGCAAATACTTCCGCATAGCTGACAGTGGAGTCAAGCTCATCGTTTTTTCCAGCGGGAGCCAGATCCAGGCATAATTCCAGGTCCACTTCAAATTTTTGCCCCAACTCTCTCTCCTGGGGGAGTACCCCGTGGCGGCCAAAAAATTTCATCCCGGATAGAATTATTTTATCCACAGCTACCTCCCTATATCTTGCGGCGGACCATGGCGTCGGTCATCCTGGCCACCCGGGACATTTCTTTCACGTCATGCACCCTGATTATATCCGCACCGTTGGCTATACCCACCGACACCGTGGCCGCTGTGCCCTCCAGCCTCTGGTCCACGGGCAAGTCCAGCACCTTGCCGATCAGGGATTTGCGGGAGGTGCCTATTAACACGGGCAGTCCCAGGCACTCCAGTTCTTTCAGCCTGCCCATCACCTCTATATTCTGCTCCGGAGTCTTTCCGAAGCCGATGCCCGGGTCCACAATCATTTTGTCCCGGGGAATCCCGGCTTCCATCCCCCGGTCAATGCTATCATTAAAAAAGTCAATCATGTCCCCCATCAATTCCCTGTATGCAGTGCCTTTCTGGTTGTGCATGAGAATTAACGGAGCACCGTGGCGGGCCACCACTTCAGCCATCCGGTGATCCTGGCGAAGCGCCCACTGGTCGTTGATAATATGAGCCCCCTCTTCCAGGGCGGCCTCGGCCACCAGGGATTTACAGGTGTCCACCGACAGGGGAACGGGAATATCCCGCACCAGTCTTTTCAATACCGGCAGAATCCTCTTCAATTCCTCCTCCGGCTCCACCGGGGCGTAACCCGGACGGGTGGATTCCCCACCCAGGTCGATAATATCGGCGCCCTCCTCCACCATACCCAGGGCGCGCTCCAGGGCCATGCCCGGATCATAATATTTTCCCCCGTCGGAGAAAGAATCCGGGGTGACGTTGAGAATACCCATCACCAGCGTCCTGTTTCCAATGGTGACTTTTTTTCCCCGGCAATCCAGGTCGAATACCGGACGACCCTCCAGGTTGTCCAATACTTGCTTAATCTGCCGGCCCAGGGCCGGCAGGCCGAAGGGCTGCATTTTCAGCTTGCTTATCAGTTCTTCCATTTGTCTCAGGGTCCCCATCAGGATTACTTCACTGGATTGAGCGGAGGAATCCAAAACCCCTCTGGCCACAGCCGCCTCCCCGCCCTTGCTCAGCATCTCCTGTTTCAGTATGGTGGCCTGTTTGGGTGAAAGACCGTAAATTTTTATAAGCCTGTGAACAGCCTTGGGAGCCATCAGACGGCAGCCGGTACTCTCGGCGCCTATCCTGGAGATTTCCTCCAGGGCCTCCCTTTTATTCAAAACGGTTATATTGCGTATTTTCATTCTCGACACCCCGGTTATTAGTTATAACACCAGAATCTTTTGGGTCAGGGCCAATTCCCTTCTTATATTCTCCATTTGCTCAAATTTATAGCAGTCCAGCCTGGCGTCGCATTTTCCGCAGGGCCTGGACAGATCATCCGCAAGACAGAGTGTTCTGCCCAGCAGGCTGGCGCCGGGCCCGCCCCGGCGGTGCTCCCGTATGGCCCTTAGTGCCAGCGCCGTTTCCCTGGGGTCAAACCCGGTATTTTCCATAATTGGCCGTGCCAGGCGGGCTCCCGCCAAGGCGTGGTCCTCACCGGTGTCGTACTGTATCCAGCGGGCAATATCATGGAGCAGCCCGGCAGCGTAAATCACTTCCCTTACAAACTCCCGCGATACTCCCCGGGATATTATATCCCCGATTCTGCCGCTATCCGTCAGAATGTTATAACTCACCCGGGCCACATCTTCCATATGTTGAAAGTCGTGCCTGCAAAAACGCCTCTCCTTTTCTCTTTGGGCATTTTTTTCCAGGTACTCCCGGTATAACGGGTGATTTATAATCGCCTTCACCCTGTCCAAGGGTTCACCCCCCTAATAAGGACCCAACTTATGAAAGGGGACACACCTTCTTTTGTTTAACCAATCTTTTACTTTATTAACTTCTTCACCAAGAAATGTCCCCAGATACAAAGGCCATATAAAACCGGTGCCGCGACTAAAACAAGATGCTGCCGGCATCAATAAATAAGGCCGTGGAACGGCCTTTAATAAACGGAATTAGTGAATATCCTCCAGGGCCGGGGCGCCATCCCCGAGGCCATTATTCCACCTTTGACCGCTGACCGACAACAGACTTTTAGTTGCCGGGCAAAAATTTTGGAAGCGGCTTTGCCTGTCAGAAAATTCAATTAAACAATTATATAGCCTGCAAGCCCATATCCAGGCCGTTTTCTTTTATATAATGGCTAATGGCAAAAGGTACCGGTACATAACACTGCTTTCCGGACCCAAAAGGCGATCGCAGTGGGCGGGAGAGTCACTATGCCTGCTGAATACCGTCCTTCCAGCGGGAACAGTTGAACAGACCGCCGTCCTTATCGATGCGCCGTGTATCATTTCCCTGGCAGGATGGGCAGGTTGCTCTTCCCGTGCCGTGCCCCTTTTCACAGGGGGATTCCCACTCGTTTCCGCAGCTGATGCATCGAAAGCGGCGAACCGCAACCTGGAAATTACCCCCCTCCACCCTGATGGCTTTACCATTTACCAGGGCGTCTGCCACTTTAGCCCTGGCAGCGGATAGTATCCTGTGGTAAGTGGGCCGGGAAACACCCATGTTAACAGCGCACTCTTCCTGTTCCAGACCGTTCAAATCTTTTAACCTGATGGCCTCCAGTTCTTCCACGGAGAGGATTACCTCCGCCAAATCCCTCATTGGAACCCCGGCCGGCTTAAAGTAGGTAAGCTCAGGCAAAAATTCTACCCGGCGGCATTTTGGAGGTCTTGACATTAATACACCCCGATTCTGATTATATAGTGTGTAAAGTAAATTTTATATAACTGTGCTAATTTATGCAACTCTGGCTATAGACCGGGCGAAATAACGAGCATTTCAACATTTCTTATTATTGAAAATATTAATTCTTTAATTTTACTACAAATCCTTCAAACCGGGGGTATAAGTTGGTGACATTCCTTCCTAAAATATCCCCTTTACTTAATAAAAGAGCCCCGGAAACCGGGGCTCTTTTATTATTATTACAGATATTAGAACAATCCCATAACTTTTCCGGTTTCGGTATCCACGTCGATCCGCCTGTATGCAGGGTCGGAGCTTGTTCCGGGCATCAGGCTGATGGTTCCGGTCATGGGGCAGAGGAACTTGGCGCCGGCAAAGATGAGAACGTCACGCACCGGCAGTACCCAGCCCTTGGGAACACCCTTCAAAGTGGGATCGTGGGAAAGGCTCAGGTGAGTCTTCACCATCATGGTGGCGAAATCTTTGTACTCGGGGTTGGATTCAAACATTTTGGCCTTCGCTTCGGCTTCCGGAGTCCAGCTTACGCCGTCAGCCCCGTATACTTCCTTGGCGATGAGCTCAACCCTCTGGCGCAGGGGTAATTCCAGCGGATAGAGGAATTTGAAGTTCACTTTGTCGTTGCAAGCGTCAATAACGGCATCCGCCAGCTCGAGGGCGCCGTCGCCACCCTTGGCCCAGTGCTCGGACAGCGCGCAACGGGCGCCGGCAGCTTCGGCAGCCTTGCGGACAGCGGCAATTTCGTCCTTGGTGTCGGTGTGGAAGGCGTTGATGCAAACCACCGGATTGATGCCAGCCTTCTTGAGGGTCCTGATATGGTGAGCCAGGTTTTCGCAACCCTTTTCCACCAGTCCCACATTTTCCTTGACGTATTCTTCGGGCAGGGGACGTCCGGCCACCACTTTGGGGCCGCCGCCGTGCATTTTCAGAGCCCTGATGGTGGCTGTCAGCACGGAAACGTTGGGGGTGAGCCCGCTGAAGCGGCACTTAACGTTCCAGAATTTCTCAAATCCGATATCAGCGGCAAATCCGCTCTCGGTTACGTTGTAGTCAAACATTTTCAGCGCGATGCGGTCCGCGATAATGGAGGACTGGCCGATGGCGATGTTGGCGAAGGGGCCGGCGTGAACCAGCACTGGCTGATACTCCGCGGTGCTCATCAGGGTCGGGTTGATGGCGTTCCGCATGAAAGCGGTCATGGCGCCGTCCACTTCCAGATCGGCGGTGGTAACCGGGTTGCCTTTCTTATCATAAGCTACGATAATCTTGCCGATTCTTTCCCGCATATCCTTGAGGTCCTTGGCCACAGCCAGGATTGCCATAATTTCCGAGCTCACGGCAATGCCGAACCTGGACTGCATCATATAGCCGTCCATTTTGCCGCCGATACCGATGATGATGTTACGCAGGGCCTGGGCGCAGAAGTCGATGATCCAGCCGAATTCAACCTTGGTGGGGTCGATGTCCAGACGGCGCAGGTTCCTCTTGGCCAGCTCGGCGTCGTCGTAGTTTCTCTCGTGCTGCATCCGGGCTGTCAGGGCAACCATGCCGAGGTTGTGGGCATTCATGATGTCGTTCAGGTCGCCGGTAAGTCCCAGGGAGAATTCGGTCATGGGGATGGCCAGGGCGTTGCCGCCGCCGGCGGCGGTTCCTTTAACGTTCATGGTAGGACCGCCCGATGGCTGACGGATGGCCGCGCCGCAACTCTTGCCCCTCTTGCCCAGACCTTCCACCAGACCCATGGTGGTTGTGGTTTTGCCCTCGCCCAGGGGGGTGGGGGTAATAGCGGTAACGTTGATGTATTTGCCGTCCGGCTTGTCTTTCAGACGGTCGATAATCTTCATAAAATCAAGTTTGGCTATCCTGCCGTATTGAATAACCTCGTCCTTTTGGAGGCCCAGTTTTTCTCTCCACTCATCCGGGGTGGGCATCTCCCTCTCCGCTAATTCGGCTATTTCGAAGTCCTTTAACTTGGTTGCATCGTATGCCATTTAATCTAACCTCTCCTTTCTCATTTCCCAGTTAAATTACTTTAATAATTACTGTTAATAAACTAAATAATCCCCCCTATTTATTAATTTTTCTAACTTAGGGCAATCCTATCCCTCCTACAGGATGCCATAAATTGTTATTGTGAGAATATTGTATATAAAATTTCAACACTGCCTTTTATTTTCCTGCCTTAAATGGTAATTACATGCTTTTTGTTGCCACTATTTTTTCTTGCCGGCGGCCCTGGATAAAAATTTCTGTTCCGGAACCACGTACCTTTCGTGGGTTCCACGGCCCACAACCTCCACCTCGTCCAGGACCTCCACCCTGAACAGGAGTCTTTTGCCCTCCGCCTCTATGAGTTCCGACCGGGCGGTGACCTTCATCCCTATGGGCGTGGCCGCCAGATGCTGAACCTCCACCCTGGTGCCCACTGTGGTCATGCCGCTCTCCAGGTGCGGCTCCACGGAAGTAAGGGCGGCTTTTTCCATCAGGCCAATCATGGCCGGTGTGGCAAAGACATTGACCCCGCCGCTGCCGTAAGCTATGGCGGTGTTGCTGTCGGTTACCACGTCAGTAGCTTCACCTTTAATTCCCACTACCAAGGATGACAAACGAACCCCTCCTTTCCTAAAATATGTAACTTCGCCAATTGCCGGCTGATTTCCTGCAGCAAGGAGCTTTTATGTACATATATTCTGAACATTTAACAGCCCCGCTTAAACTCATCCCCCGGGAAGTCCCGCCCAAGAACCTTTCCTGCCAACAAGGCGATGCTCAAAGGGAGGAAGGAGCGGATCAAAAAGCCGGACCCAGGCAGGCGTCCGGCTTTTGACCCGCTGTTACAACCTTTTTTCAGCGGCTAGGAGACGCTGAAAAACACATCGAAAAAGCAATAAACGTGTTGCTCTTGACTAATTACTTGTTCACGGTGGAAACCTTTTTAATGCGCCAGCCGGATATCTTTTTGCCCAAGTCATCAAATATGGTATAAACCACCGGCACCAGCACCAGGGTAATCAGTGTGGAAAGGGACAGCCCGAAGGCAATGACCACGGCCATGGGGGCCTGGCTTTCAGAACCCTCACCCCCACCGAAGGCCATGGGCAAAATGGCCAGCACGGTGGTCAGGGCCGTCATCAATATGGGGCGCAGCCTTACGGGACCGGCCTCCAGTATGGCCTGGTTGCGCTCATAACCGCTTTTCCTGAGGGTATTCACGTAGTCTACCAGCACAATGGCGTTGTTCATGACTATGCCTATGAGCATTATGGCCCCCAAAAGGGCGGAAACACTGATGGAATTGCCCGTAATCCCCAGCCCCAGTATTACCCCCACGAAGGTGGGCGGCAGGCAAAACATTATGATAAAGGGCTGGAAGAGGGATTCAAACTGGGCCACCATTACCATGAAAACCAGCACCACTGAAAGAATAAGCGCCAGGCCGAGGGAACTGAAGGACTCCGCCATATCCTTGGCCTCGCCCCCGAACTCTATCATGTAGCCTTCCGGGAGGGAGAGGCTGTTCAGCCTGCTTTGTATGTCCCTGTTCACACTGCCCGTATCCCGGCCGGAAACATCCGCCGTGATGGAAACCTCCCTGTTTTGCGAGGACCTGTTTATTTGAAGGGGGGCATCCTGGCTTTGAATGTCGGCCACCGAGCTTAGGGGCACCCTTGCCCCCGTTGAAGACACCAGGGTCAGGTTGGTCAGCGTATTTATGTTCGCCGTTGAGTTTCTATCCAGCTCCAGCCTTATATCCACCTCGTCTTCGCCGGTGCGCATCCTGCTCACCACCTGGCCGTCAAAGGAGGTCAGCACCGAGGACAGCACCTGGGAGGCCGACAGGCCGTAGCGGGCGGCCTTTTCCCTGTCCACCGTCATGATCATTTCCGGCCTGGTTTCGTCCAGGGAGTTCTTGGCGTTTCTCACGCCCTCCACATCTTTCACGGTGTTGACAATTGAGTCGCCAAGCTGCCGCAGTATGGTCAGGTCCTCACCCCGGATGGTTATTGCCACCGGGCTGCTGGATGGTCCCATAGCGTCGCTGCTGACGCTGACGGTTATTTTGGCCCCGGGCACGCCGGACATGGCCCGCCGCAGCTTCTCCGCCGCCTCCGGGGTGGATATTTGCCTCTGCTCCAGGGGTTTTAGCTTAATTTGCAGCGAGGCCTTCTCCCCGCTGGTAACGCCCAGGAAGGCCAGTTCCCCGGACCCCACGGTGGTAAAAATATTTTCCACCTCGTTTATTTCATTTCTAACCAGGCCCTCCAGGTCCGAGGCCATTTTTACCGTTTCGTCTATTTTGGTTCCCGGGGGCAGTTCCACATCCACGGTTATTTTCCCCTGGTCGGTTTCGGGTATGAATTCCGTGCCGATTAAAGGCGTGGCGGCGATACTTAAAACCAACAGCAGCACGGTTATGGCCACGACCTTTTTACGGTTGACCAGGGACCAGCTTAAAATATTCTTGTACACGCCGTTAAGCCTGAATAAAAAGCTTGAAAAAATCTTAACCGGGTTTTTGGTTTTTAAACCCTGCACATATATTTCCTGCGGGGGAACGTTTTTCAAAAGCTTGGACGACAGCATGGGCACCAGGGTAAGGGCGGTAACCAGGGCGGCTATGTGGGAAAAACTCACGGTCAGGGCCATGGGTCCGAAAAGTATTCCGGCAATGCCCTCAACGAACACGATGGGCAAAAAAACCACCACCTGGGCCGACGCCGAGGCAATTACCGCGGTGCTCACCTCGGAGGTCCCCAGTTTTGCGGCCTCAATCAACTCCTTGCCCTTTTCCCGGTGGCGGTAAATGCTTTCCAGCACCACCACGGAAAAGTCCACCAGGGAGCCCAGCCCCAGCACCAGGCCGCCCATGGTGAGAACGTTTATGGACTGGCCTCCGAAATACATCATGGTAAAGGTGGCGATAATGGATATGGGTATAACCAGCGCCACCACCAGGGTGCTGCGCACATTGCGCAGGAAAAGATAAAGCACCAGCACCGCTATCAGGCCGCCCAGCAGGCCGTGTTCCACCACGTTGCTGATTGACTGCTGGATAAACTCCGAGTTGTCCACCACCGTGTCTATCTTAATCCCGGAGGGCAGTGTTTTGTTTAAAGCATCAATCTCACTGTGAACGCTTCTGGCCACCTGAACGGTATTGGCCCCCGAGGCCTTCATAATATCCAGGCCCAGGGAGGGCTCGCCGTTTACAAAGGTATAGCTGCTTACTTTTTTAAAGGAATCCTCGATGGAGGCAATATCCGACAGGGCTATGGAATTGCCGCCGGGGAGGCTTACCCTTATTTTTTTTATGTCCTCAAGTTTGTTATACTCGCCGCTCACCCTGAGGGAGATTTCACCGGAGCCCTTTTCCACAACTCCCGCGCTGCCTGAAACGTTGTCCCCGGCCAGGGCCTGGGAAACCTGGGGAATGCTCAGGCCGTAGGATTCCATTTTGGCCGGGGACAGTTTTACCCTTATCTCCCTTTCCTTGCCGCCGCTAACCGATGCCGAAGCCACCCCTTCTATTCTCTCCAGGCGGGGTTTTATGGTATCCTCGGCTATTTTTTTCAGTTTGACCACGTCGGCCCCTTCCACCGAAAGGGATATGATGGCCTGGGCGTTGGGGTCCAATTTCATTGTTCTGGGGGACTGGGCGCCGTCGGGAAGCATTCCCCCGGCCATGTCCAGTTTTTCCCTGAGGTCGTTGACGGCATTGTCCACGTTGGTGCCCCAGTTAAACTGCACAACCACCAGCGAGCTGCCGTAATTGGATATGGACTGGATTTCCTTTATGTTGCTGACGGTGGATACCGCCGTCTCTATGGGCTTGGTGACGGTTTTTTCCACCTCGGCGGGGGCGGCCCCCTCGTAGGAGGTGCTTATCACCGCCACCGGTATTTCCATGTCCGGATACAGGTCCACATTCAGCCGGGGAAGAGAAACCAGTCCCACCAGCACCAGCGCTATGATAAACATGGCCACGGCCAGGGGACGGTTTATGGAGAAGTCGGAAAGTTTCATTTAGACTTTCCTCCCCCCGACTTGTTCACCACTTTTATCTTCTGTCCGTCAGCCACCAGCCTGTTCCCGCTTACGATAACGGTTTGGCCCGCACCGAGTCCCTCTTTTATCTCTGCCAGCTGGTCGGTTATAATGCCAGTCTTTACCTGTTTTTCCCTGGCCACGCCATTTTCCACCACAAACAGGTAATATGCGCCGTCACGTTCAATTACCGCGTCGGCAGGCACAGATACGGCTCCCTTTGATACTCCGGCGGGAAGTTTCAGGCTGGCCACCATGCCCGGCTTGATGTCGCCCTGCTTGTTATCCAGGCGTATTTCCACGGGAAAGGCCCGGGTGGAGGAATCGCTCCGGGGCCCCACCGAGGCCACGGTTCCTGTAACCGTTTTTCCCAAAACGTCGATGCTCACGGAAACCTTGGCTCCCGGCTTGACATAATTAATAGCGTTTTCGGAAACATTTACCTTAACCTTCACCGTGTCCGTGGCCACCACTGTCACCGCCGTGGCCTGGGGGCCGGCTATCTCACCGCTATGTACGTTTACCAGGGCAACCTGCCCGGATATGGGAGAAGTCACCGTGTAATTGCCGAGACTGTCCCGGGCGCTGGCCAGGGCCGCCTCGGACTGCCTCTGTTGCTCCTCGGCCAACTGCAGTCCATAGCGGCAGTTGTTAAGGGCGCTTTGGGCCTCCTCGAACTGTGCCTTGGAAACGGCCTGACCCTGATACAGGGCATTTATCCTGTCATAATTCTGCTGCGCGTCATCCAGCGCCTGGCGGGCCTTCAGCACATTGACCCTGGCTATGCCCACCGAGGCCTCGGATTGGGCCACGGAACTGCGGGGCTCGGAGGATTCCAGTGATAAAAGCACCTGTCCCTTGCTTACCCTGTCACCCACAGCCACATTGACCGAGCTGACCCGGCCGGAAACCTTGGGCGCGATGTCGGCCTCCTGGCTGGCTATTACCTCGCCGGTGGCGTCAAGATTATGGGACAAATCCGAAACAGTGGCGGTGACGGTTTCCACCGGAGTCACGTATTCCTCGGCCGCCGGCGGTTTTTTGCCGCATCCGGACAGCATAATCATTAATGCCAGGGTTGTTGCCAGCAAAAAAGCTATCTTCCTTTTATACAAGATCAATACCACCTCTTCATAATCATAGACCGACTAGCAGGTCCGTTAGTAGACAAAAGATTATCTGTTTACGCCTTCTAAAAAAATATTTATTGCGGTTCTGGCAGCTCTCCTAAACAGGTATACGTCCCTGTGCCGGGCATGCCATCTGGCGGATATTCCGTCGAAGGTTGCCTGAAACACCTCGGAAGCGGCTACCACATCCATTTCCCTGAATTCTCCGTTTTTAACCCCCAGGAGGAGAATATCCCGGATAACTTTAGGTCCGGGGTTTTCAAAAAATATAGTTCTCATCTGTTTTATAATCTCCTCATCCCTGACCCTCATCATAAATTCCACAAATAACGAGGGTATTGGCGACTGGGAGGCTTCAATAAAATAATCCACGAATTTATTCAACTTCGCCGTCGCCGGTTCATCCTCAGCCATGCGTGACAGAAATCCTTCGTTCCACTCACTGACCCACCTCTTTGCCAGATATATAAAAATCTCCTCTTTACTTTTGAAATGCCAGTAAATTCCTCCCTTGCTGACTCCGGATGCTCTCACAATATCGTCCACGGAAGTGCCGCTGTATCCCGAGGAAAGGAAACAAGCCATGGCTGCGTCTGCAATTAAATCTTTTTTTATGTCCTTTTTCATGGGCGCCCCCCCACCAGACAGACTGGTCAGTCTGTAATTATTCTACGGTCCTGTAAATCCCCTGTCAATGATTTAATTTACACCAATTATTTACTTGAGCTGGGTTGTTTTTGAAACTTCCAAATATACTGTTTATTATAATTGCGCATAAAAAAGAATAGTCCGTTGCATATTTTAAGAGGTGGATTATCGCCCCTCTTTTATACACACTAAATTTGAACGGATTTATTATGATACGAACAGCGCTGCTATTTGAAAATGGCGACATCCGTTTTGAAGAATCAATCAAAAAGCCGCCTGACCGGGTGAAATGGCATTGGACCGACTTCTCTCAGCCAACAGAGGAAGAAGTCCAATATTTATTCGGCCTATTCGGGCACCAACATGGTTTTTCCATTAAAGACTGGCTGCTTAAGGTACGGAGGCCCAAAATCGATAATTATGGGGAATACCGCTTTTTTGTTTTGCACACACTTTCCGATTTAAAAATTTATCCGGAGGTGCTATATCTTTTTGAAGGTGAAAACTACATTGTAACCTTTCACAAATCCCCAAACCGTGTTATAGAAGAAGTATGGGAGTATATGAAAGAATCCCCCCGGCGGATGGAAAAGGGCCTGGACTATTTGCTGTATTCCGTGATTAATAGTCTGGTAAACCAGTACCATCCCCTGTTCAGCAAATTCGGCAACGAGCTTGAACGGCTGGAATCCAAACATTTCTTAAACCTTACCCAGCCGATGATCAATCGTATCTTTAAAATTCGCAGGGATTTATTTACCCTGCGCGGCTCACTGGAGCCCTTGAGGGATGTGCTCCAGGGCATTCTGCACCCGGCAGACGACAAGTGGAAAACTAAATACAGGGTTTTATTCGGAGATATTCAGGACGACCTGATCAGGCTGGTGGAAATGACCGAAATCTACCGCCAGATGGGACTGGATCTGATCGAAAGCCATGTGTCGCTGAATTCTCAGAGGATGAACCGGGTGATTATCATACTCACCATCATCACCACCATTTTTATGCCCCTTAGCTTTATCGCGGGCATTTACGGGATGAATTTCGACTACATGCCGGAACTTGGCTGGAAATACGGGTATTACTCGGTCCTTGGTCTGATGGGAGCAATCGCCGGGGCGATGATTTTGTGGTTTAAACGTAAAGGCTGGTTTTAATCCTAAATTCCATCCAAATTTTAATACCCTTCCATTTGAAATGGGGACACTCCTTCATGATACGGTTTGAAAGGTGTGTCCCCTTACCTTTTACGGTTCCTTCTTTATGTTTTTTTTACGCCGTTCCGGCTTTTATTGATCCTGAATTTACCGGGGATGTGACTATAATGTGGCTATCGGGGCAGCGTGCTTCAATTTTATTTATCAAGGAGCCGGCTAATCAGACTGTCCGGAAAGGAGATGGTTTGTATTGACGAAAAAAAGCGGGCAATACAATTTTGAAAAAGCAATAGTACTTATTACCAATAACAATTTAGACGAGGCCTATGCACTGTTGAAAGAAATCATTGCAGAAAACCCTAAAAATGAAATCGCCTTTAACCTGTTGGGGGCAATGCATGAAAAAAGTGGTAATATTGAAGACGCCCGTTTTATGTACCGTGTGGCCTTGACAATTAATCCGGCCTATAAGCCGGCCCAGGCGAATCTCCACCGTTTGACGCAACTGCCTCCTGTTTTAACCGGCCTTGATATGGGGTATCAAAGCTGAACCTTTGATACCCATAGTATTATTAAAACCTTGATGGAAAAAGTGTTCTCCCGGCCGATCCCGAACGGAAACGCGCCTATAACCGGTCCTATTTGAATTAAAGTTTGCGGAGGTGGGAAAATAAGTGAGTCTTACCTGAAAAAACAATATTTTAGTCCAACTGAGAAAGGAAATGGGGGTTATGCATTGGCAGACATGATTTTGGGCGGTCTGGTCACCGCCGGACTTTTGCTCTATCTCGGCTATGCATTATTTAAAGCGGAGGAATTGTAAATGAAACAGTCGGACATTTTTCAAATACTGCTTTATCTCGTTTTGCTGATTGCCCTGGCCATACCCCTGGGCCGCTACATGTTCAAGGTTTATACCGGTGAGCGCACCCTGCTGGACCCAGTGTTACGTCCGCTGGAGCGGATGATCTACCGCCTGGCCGGGATAAACAGTGAAAAAGAAATGGGGTGGCGCCAGTATACCGTCACCTTTCTGGTTTTTCACGTTCTGGGTATTGTTTTACTTTTCGGCATTGAGCTGCTGCAGGGATACCTGCCTTTCAATCCCCGGCAATTCGGGGCGGTGAGCCCGCTGCACCTGGCCTTTAACACGGCGGTCAGCTTTAACACCAACACCAACTGGCAGGCATACGGCGGCGAGTCCACCATGAGCTACTTTACCCAAATGGCCGGATTGACGGTGCACAACTTCCTTTCCGCGGCCGCCGGCATGGTGGTGGTGATTGCCCTCACCCGCGGGCTGGCCCGGCGCACGGCCGAAACCATCGGCAACTTCTGGGTGGACCTGACCCGCACCGTCCTCTGGATTTTACTGCCTTTTTGTGTGGTGGGCGCGCTGGTGCTGGTTTCCCAGGGGGTCATTCAAAACCTGAGCCCTTACCTGGACGTGCAAACCCTGGAGGGAGCCAAACAAACCATTGCCATGGGGCCGGTGGCCTCCCAGGAAATCATCAAGGAACTTGGCACCAACGGCGGAGGCTTCTTTAACGCCAACTCCGCCCACCCCTTTGAAAACCCGACGCCCCTGACAAACTTGATCGAAATGCTGGCCATACTGGTCATCCCCGTTGCCCTGACCTTCACCTTCGGGCATATGGTGGGAAATATCAGGCAGGGCAGGGCTATATTTGCGGCAATGCTTGTTTTATTCGTCCTGCTCCTGGGCGTTTGTTATACCGGTGAAATGGCCGGCAACCCGCAAATAGCCTCCCTGGGCGTGAGCGGGCCGTCAGTGATGGAGGGAAAAGAGGTGCGGTTCGGCGTGGTGAACTCCGCTCTCTGGGCCACGGTTACCACCGCCACTTCCTGTGGCGCCGTCAACGCCATGCATGACAGCCTCACTCCCCTGGCCGGCCTGGTGCCGCTGCTGCAGATAATGCTGGGCGAGGTGGTCTTCGGCGGCGTGGGTTCGGGCCTGTACGCCATGCTGGTCTTTGTGATCCTGACGGTGTTCATCGTCGGACTGATGGTGGGCCGCACCCCGGAGTATCTCGGTAAAAAAATCGAATCCCGGGAAATGAAGATGGCCACCCTGGCGGTACTGATCCCGGCGGCCATGATCCTCATAGGAGCCGGCCTGGCGTCGGTCACCATGGCGGGAACAGCGTCTGTTTTAAACCCCGGCCCGCACGGATTAAGTGAAATGCTCTATGCTTTTTCTTCTCAAACCGGGAATAACGGCAGCGCCTTCGCGGGTTTAACCGCCAATACTCCTTTTTATGACTGGCTTGGGGCCGTCGCCATGCTGATAGGCCGCTTCGGCGTGATTGTGCCGGTGCTGGCCATCGCCGGGAGCATGGCCGGCAAAAAAACGGTGGCTCCCGGTCCGGGCACCTTTGAGACAACCGGCCCCTTGTTCACCGTAATGCTGGCCGCCACGGTGATGATTGTGGGAGCGCTGACTTTCTTTCCCGCCCTGGCCCTGGGCCCCATTGTGGAACAGTTGCTGATGCTGGCCGGAAAAGCCTTTTAAGGAACTGGGACACACACCCAAACAAGGAATGGGGACACACCCCGAGCAAGGAATGGGGACACACCCCTCCAGGGAATGTCCCCAACTGATGAATGTCCCCAACTGATGAATGTCCCCAACTGATGAATGTCCCAACTTAAAAATATCTCCTGATTAGGAATTCCTCACATAAGGAGGATGCTTAAAAAATGCAGAAAATAGATAGCCGTGAAAGTTTCGAATCTCAGAGGAAAGGGGACACACCCCTCCGGGGAATGTCCTCAACTCAGCGGGAGATTTCCGCCGGGCGGCGGGAAAGCCTGGGAAGCGCCGGCAGCGCCCAGGGCTCTACCAGGGGCAAGGGCGGCTTTAACAGCGCCATACTGTCCCGGGCGGTAATAGACTCCTTTTCCAAATTGAACCCCAGGGTTTTATGGAAAAGCCCTGTGATGTTCGTAGTGGAAATTACAGCCGTTTTAACCACTTTCTTCAGCCTCAGGGATGTTGTAAACGGCCAGGCCGTCTGGTTTGACGCGCAAATTGCCGCCTGGCTCTGGATCACCGTTCTGTTTGCCAACTTTGCCGAAGCCCTTGCCGAAGGAAGAGGCAAGGCCCAGGCGGATTCCCTGCGCCGTGCCCGAAGCGAAACCCTGGCTAAAAAGCTGACGGGCGCTCAGGTGGAAGAAATCCCTTCGTCCCGGCTGCGCAAGGGAGATATGGTGCTGGTGGAGGCCGGGGACTTCATTCCCGGTGACGGAGAAGTAATTGAAGGGATTGCCTCGGTGGATGAGAGCGCCATCACCGGTGAATCCGCGCCGGTGATCCGTGAGTCCGGCGGGGACCGCAGCTCTGTTACCGGCGGCACCAGGGTGCTTTCCGACTGGATTAAGGTGCGTATCACCGCCAATCCCGGGGAGACCTTCCTGGACCGGATGATTCACCTGGTGGAGGGCGCCAGGAGACAAAAAACACCCAATGAAATTGCCCTAAGCATACTGCTGGTGGGTTTAACCATCATCTTCCTGCTGGCGGTGGCTACTTTGGAGCCCTTTGCCATATACTCCGGCACCCTGGCTTCCGTGCCCGTGCTGGCGGCGCTTCTGGTCTGCCTGATCCCCACCACCATCGGCGGCCTTTTGAGCGCCATCGGCATTGCCGGTATGGACCGCCTTTTAAAGGGCAACGTGCTGGCCATGTCCGGCCGGGCTGTGGAGGCTGCCGGCGACGTGGATGTGCTTTTATTGGATAAAACAGGCACCATCACCCTGGGCAACCGCATGGCCACAGAGTTTGTGGCGGCTTCCGGGGTCTCTCCGGAGAGGCTGGCCGGCGCGGCCCAACTGGCCTCCCTGGCCGATGAAACCCCCGAGGGGCGCAGCATAGTGATCCTGGCCAAGGAAAAGTTTAACCTGAGGGAGCGGGACATGTCCGGATTAAAGGCGGAATTTGTGCCTTTCAGCGCCCATCACCGCATGAGCGGCGTCAACCTGGAGGGAAGGGAAATCCGCAAGGGCGCCGGTGACGCCATCGAAAAATACCTGGGGGAGCGGGGCGGGACAATTCCACCCGAGGTTAAGTCGGCCATAGAGGACATCGCCAAAAAAGGCGGCACACCCCTGGTGGTGGCCGAAGACGTGAAAGTGCTGGGAGTCATCTATCTGAAAGACGTGGTCAAAGGAGGCATTAAGGAACGCTTTGCCCAGTTGCGCCGCATGGGCATCAAGACAGTGATGATCACCGGCGATAACCCGCTAACAGCCGCTGCCATCGCCGCCGAGGCCGGGGTGGACGATTTCCTGGCCGAGGCCACGCCGGAAGCCAAGTTGAAGTTGATTCGCCGGTACCAGGACGACGGGCACCTGGTGGCCATGACCGGCGACGGCACCAACGATGCCCCCGCCCTGGCCCAGGCCGACGTGGGGGTGGCCATGAACAGCGGCACCCAGGCTGCCAAGGAGGCCGGAAATATGGTGGATCTGGACAGCAACCCCACCAAGCTAATCGAAGTGGTGGAAACCGGCAAACAGCTTCTGATGACCAGGGGCTCCCTGACCACCTTCAGCATTGCCAATGATGTGGCAAAATACTTTGCCATTATCCCGGCCCTGTTTACCGCCACCTATCCGGAACTGGGGACCCTGAATGTCATGGGACTGGCCACACCGCAAAGCGCCATCCTTTCGGCGGTGATCTTTAACGCCCTGATTATTGTGGCCCTGGTTCCCCTGGCTCTGCGCGGCGTGACCTACCGCCCCCTGGGAGCCGCGGCGATTCTGCGGCGCAACATGCTGATTTACGGACTGGGGGGGTTAATAGCCCCCTTTGCCGGAATTAAACTCATTGACCTGCTTATCGCTGCCCTTGGTTTGGCATAAACAGCACATTTAAATGGTGCGTTATGGGGAAAGGAAGAGTGAACAAATATGTTGAAACTATTAACCAGGGCGCTGCTTTTATTGCTGCTGATGACGCTTTTGACCGGCATTGTTTATCCCCTGGCGGTGACCGGCCTGGCCTGGGTTATTTTCCCCGGACAGGCCAGCGGCTCGCTGGTTTACCGCGAAGGTGAGCCGGTGGGGTCGGCCTTGATCGGACAGAACTTCACAAACCCGCGGTATTTTCATGGCCGCCCCTCCGCTGCCGGCGAGGACGGCTACGATGCCGCCGCCTCGGCGGGCTCCAACCTGGGCCCTACGAATAAAACTCTTCTGGATAACGCAGCCGGGCGGGCGGCCCGGCTGCGTTCCGAAAACAGCCTGAAAGAGGATAGTCCGGTGCCCGGCGACCTGGTCACCGCCTCGGCCAGCGGCCTGGACCCCCACATTACCCCGGAGGCGGCCCTGTTGCAGGTGCCCCGGGTAGCCCGGGCCAGACAGTTGCCTGAACAAAGAGTGCGTGAGTTGGTGGAACGGCACATTGAAGGGCGGCAACTGGGTGTTCTGGGCGAGCCCAGGGTAAATGTGCTGCTGCTTAACATGGATCTGGACAAAATATAAGTGAGCCTTGGATTCGGAAAGGGTTGTTCCCCTACCGGACATTGGCTGGGGACACTCCTCCGGACCTAAAGTCGTATACCCTGGGAACGTTCCTACGACCCTTAAAACCATATACCTTGGGGACATTCCTCCGCCCCCTAAAACCATATACGTTGGGGACATTCCTCCGACCCTAAAAACCATGCTCCAGATGGAGGTGTGTCCCCTGACCTTTAAAGTGAGGTGTGTCCCCTGACCTTTAAATGGAGGTGTGTCCCCGTGAGATGCATCCCCTTTCCTTAATTGCCTGTTTATCCCCGGCCTTCAAGTATGGGGTCTTACAGGCTGTTGGTGAGATAAATGGTGTTATACGAGGAATATGGATAGACCTTCACCCAAAAAACTTGGAACACTTATTCGTTGTATAATAAGCATAATGACTTATACCTGGTTCTGAAAGGACATTTTTATATGAATATAGCATTTTTCCTTTTGCCCAAAAATGAAGTGGTCTATTTATCATCAAATTCCACCATGAGGCAGGCGCTGGAAAGAATGGAGCGTCATCGCTATACCGCTGTTCCTCTGATTAATGAAGATGGCAAATATGCGGGAACCATAACCGAAGGCGATTTGCTCTGGAAGTTAAAAAACACACCGGAATTATTAAATTTAAAAAACACCGAGAAAGTACTTTTAAAAAATATTCCACAACATATAAACAATAAAAGTGTCCATATTGATTCTGAAATGGAGGAGCTAATTTCCCTTGTAATAATGCAAAACTTTGTGCCTGTGGTTGACGATAAACAAATATTCATCGGGATTGTCAGAAGAAGAGAAATCCTGGAATACTGCCAAAATATCCTCAAGGAGCATAATAAAAAACCGGTTAATTATTAATCCTGAAAAAGTAATTGACCTTTTGAAAGAAAATTATAAAACAGCTTATATTGTAATTTTATAAGGCCGATTAAACATATTATGCTGCTGCACAAAACAGGGGGCTAAAAATGAAAAACGATAAGCGCGCCGACCCCGACGCCCTCCTGGCCAGCCTGGAGCAGGAAGGCCAGGGCAAGCTCACAGTTTTTCTCGGGGCGGCGGCCGGTGTGGGCAAAACCTACGCCATGCTTGAAGCCGCCCGGGAAAGGCTGGCTGACGGTGTGGATGTGGTGGCCGGGTGGGTGGAGACCCACGGCCGGTCGGAAACCAGTGCCCTGCTGGAGGGGCTGCCGTCGATACCGCCCCGCCGGCTGGAATACCGGGGCAAAAAATTCAGTGAAATGGACCTGGACGCCCTGCTGACCCGCAAGCCCGAACTGGTCCTGGTGGACGAACTGGCCCACACCAACATACCCGGTTCCCGCCATGCCCGGCGCTACCGGGACGTGGAGGAACTGCTGGCCGCCGGCATCAATGTTTACACCACCCTGAACATTCAGCACCTGGAGACCCTGAACGATATAGTGGCCCGGATCACCGGCGTAACGGTGCGGGAGACCGTACCCGACCGGATTCTGGAAACAGCCTCGCAAATTCAGCTGGTTGACATTCCGCCGGATGAGCTGATCCAGCGGCTTAAAGAAGGCAAGGTTTACGTGCCGGGGCAGGCGGAAGAAGCGCTGCGGAAATTTTTTCGCCCGGGAAATATCAATGCCCTGCGGGAACTGGCCCTGCGCTACACCGCCCGCCGGGTGGACCGTCAGGTGGAAAGCTACATGCGCCTGCACGGAATTGCGGGTCCCTGGCCCGCGGGGGAGCGGGTAATGGTCTGCGTCAGCCCCAGCCCCTTTTCCGCCCAGCTGGTCAGAATCGCCCGGCGTATGGCCGAGGGGCTGCAATCCGAGTGGCTGGCCGTCTACGTGGAAGCTCCCCGCCGCTACCCGGCCGGTGAAGGGGAAAAAGACCGGCTGGCCAAGAACCTTCGCCTGGCCGAGGAACTGGGGGCCGAAACCATTCACATAACCGGCGGCGATGTGGCGGAGGAACTGCTGGAACTGGCCCGGAAACGCAATGTATCCCAGATTATCATTGGTAAACCGCTGCATTCAAAATTTTGGGAATGGCTCCACGGGTCCGTGGTGGATAAGATCATCAGGCAGAGTCACGGCATCAGCGTACACGTCATTCCCGGAAAACCCAAACCGGAACCTGAGCAGTACAATCCCGGCAGGGTGCGCCGGTCATTTTCATTACTGCCCTATATCAAGGCCTCCTTGCTGATGACGGCCCTCACGGCCCTGGCCTATCCCTTTAAGCCTTTACTGGGAGCGGTGAACATCGCCATGATATTACTGCTGCCCGTTTTATTCAGCGCCGTGAAGTGGGGAACCAGACCCTCCATGACCGCCGCGGCCATTGGCGTGGTTATCTTTGACTTTTTCTTCGTCCCCCCCACTTTCACCTTTACGGTGGCCGACGTGCGGTACGTGATCAGCTTCGCCATGTTTCTGCTGGTGGCCCTGTTTACAGGCACCCTCTCCACCCGGCTGCAGCTTCAAATCAAAAGTTCCCGGCAGCGGGAGGTTAAGGTGGCCGCGCTGTATGCCCTGAGCCGCGACATCGCGGCGGTGTCTGAACTGGACCCGGTGCTGGAAAGTATAGCCCGGAAGGTTGCGGACACCATGGAAGGACAGGTGGTGGTGCTGCTGCCGGACAGCAACGGTAAACT
Source organism: Desulfocucumis palustris (assembly GCF_002933875.1). Taxonomy (GTDB): domain Bacteria; phylum Bacillota; class Desulfotomaculia; order Desulfotomaculales; family Desulfocucumaceae; genus Desulfocucumis; species Desulfocucumis palustris. Next base: position 104,891 of record NZ_BFAV01000018.1, read on the forward strand.
GGTTTTGCGGGCCGGTTCCGCTTCAGCGAGCTGCCTGAATGAAAACGAGTGGGCGGTGGTTACCTGGGTTTTTGAGAAGGGGCAAAAGGCCGGACGGGGAACGGATACCCTGGGGGCCGCCGCCGGACTCTACCTGCCCCTGCGGGCGGACAAGGGAGTACGTGGCGTTTTGGGGATTCGTTCCAACGACCCGGACAATTATTTTCAACCGGAACAACTGCGGCTGCTGGAAGCCTTCGCCGGGCTGGCGGCGGTGGCGGTGACCCGGCTCCAGCTGGCGGAGCAGGCCAGGGAAGCCCAGACCCTGGCGGAATCCGAGCGGCTGCGCACGGCCCTGTTCAACTCCCTTTCCCACGACCTGCGCACCCCCCTGGCCTCCATCATCGGCGCGGTCACCGGGCTTCTGGAGGAGGACAACGTATATACCCCCGCCGCCCGGCGGGACCTCCTGCTGACCATTCAGCAGGGAGCGTCCCGGATGAACCGTTTTGTCAACAATCTCCTGGATATGGCCCGGCTGGAAAGCGGTATGCTGCAATTAAAAAAAGAGTGGTGCGACATTGAGGACGTAATCGGGGTGGCCGTCAGCCGGCTGGGTATAGCCCTGGTCAACCGGCCCCTGAAAATTTTGGTTCAGCCCGACCTGCCCCTGGTTCAGGCCGATTTTGTGCTGATTGAACAGGTGCTGGTGAATTTGCTGGACAACGCGCTGAAATATTCCGAATCAGGAAGCGAGATCGCCGTAATTGCCAACCTCCGAAATGAACAGGTGGAAATCTCCGTGGCCGACCGGGGCCCCGAGGTTCCGACAGAGGACCTGGAGCGGATTTTTGATAAATTTTACCGGCTGAAATCACCCCGCCTGGTAAGCGGCACCGGGCTGGGACTGGCCATTTGCAAGGGGATTATTGAAGCCCACGGCGGGCGAATATGGGCGGCCAACAACCCGCAAGGGGGAGTGGTGATTACATTCATATTGCCACCGGGTAACGGCCTGCCGGGAAAGGTGCCCGCCGCCGGCGAAGGGGATGAACATGGAAGCTAAGGGAGCGCGTATTCTGGTTATTGACGATGAAAAGCAGATCAGGCGGCTTTTGAAGGTTGCCCTGACCGGTCACGGCTATGAGGTGGAAGAGTCCGTTTGCGGCGGGGATGGGTTGAGTAGAGCCGCAGCCTACAGGCCGGACCTGATTGTGCTGGACCTGGGGCTGCCCGACATGAACGGCCTTGAGGTGGTCAGACAATTGCGGGAATGGTCGCAGATACCCGTTATCATTCTTTCCGTTAAAGAACAGGAGAATGACAAAATTACCGCCCTGGATGCCGGGGCCGATGATTATGTGACAAAACCCTTCAGCATGGGAGAGCTGTTGGCCAGGATCCGGGCCGCCTTACGCCACGTGGCCGGGGCGGGAGACGAGCCGGTATTGAAATTTGGCGACCTTATTATTGATATTGCCAGGCGCCGGGTCACCATCAACGGTATGGAAATAAAGCTGACCCCCACGGAGTATGATTTGATGAAAAATTTGGCCGTTCACGCCGGGAAGGTGCTGACTCACCGGCAGTTGCTGCGCACTGTCTGGGGACCCTCCTATGAAAACGACACCCACTACCTGCGGGTGTACATAGGCCAGCTGCGCAGGAAAATAGAGCAGGACCCCTCCCGGCCCGGGCATATAATAACCGAGCCGGGGGTGGGCTACCGGCTGTTGTGATACCCGCATCTAAAATATTTATATTATTTTTATTTGATCTTAACTCTCCTGTTAGTTAAAATAACACACGTCAAGATACAGTTTTAATTAAACAGGAGGTATTCCAGGGTGATTACCTGCCACACAAAATATATCATTGACCCGGCCAAACTGAATAGCTTCGAAGCATACACAAAAATGCTGATACCCATTGTCAAACGGTTGGGCGGTGTGAACGTCACCTTTTTATTGCCTTACGAGGGTCCCAATAACGTAGCCTATGAGCTATGCAGTTTTACCAGTCTGGCAGCCTATGAACAATTCCGCGACACCCGTAAAACAGACCCCGATTTCCAGGGAGCCTGCAAATTTGTGGAAAAGTCCGGCTGTATATTGAGTTATGAGAGAAGCTTTCTGCGCCCGCAGCTATAAAACAAGCTTTGCCGGGCCGGCAGGGTAAGCGGGAAAATAAATGAGGCGGCACATACCTTACCGGTACGTGCCGCCCTTTTTATTAATTACTCGTATATCCACCCTTCCACAGCCCTGCTGTAGTCTGTCAGCTCCTCGGGCCTGAAGAATATGCCTATCTCCCGCCGGGCGCTTTCAGGTGAATCGGAACCATGAATAATGTTCCTGCCTATATCCATGCCGTAGGTGGCCCTGATGGTTCCCGGGGCGGCCTTTAAGGGGTTGGTGGCGCCCATCATTTCCCTGGCCACGGACACTGCGTCCTTGCCTTCCAGTACCATGGCCACCACCGGGCTGGAGGTTATGTAATCCACCAGCGGACCGAAGAAAGGTTTTCCCTTGTGCTCGCCGTAATGGGTCTCGGCCATTTCCCGGGGAATCCGGAGCATTTTCAGCCCTACTATTTTCAGTCCCTTTTTCTCAAAGCGGGATATTATTTCACCCACCAGGCCCCGCTGCACCCCGTCGGGCTTTACCATTAAATATGTTCTTTCCATTTTCGATTGCCTCCCTGCGTTGTACTAAAAAGAGCCTTAAATGTCATTCGGCTTTTCGCCGGCCTGTTTCATCAATTCCTCAAATTCATTGGCTTCTATGGTTTCCTTATCCATCAGGGTGCCTGCGATCAGGTGCAGGGTGTCCATGTGTTCTATCAATATATCCTTGGCCCTGTTGTAGTTTTTATCCATTATGTTGTGTACTTCCTTGTCGATGTTGGTGGCCACCTCTTCGCCGTAATTGCGGTCCCTGGACAAATCCCGGCCCAAAAAGGGAGTTTCCTGCTTGCGGCCAAAGGTCATGGGGCCCAGTTCATCGCTCATGCCGTATTCCATGATCATGCGGCGGACAATTTCCGTGGCCCGCTCCAGATCGTTCTGGGCGCCGGTGCTGATTTCCCTCAGCACCACGTCCTCCGCCACCCTGCCACCCAGCAGCATGGTGACCTGGTCTATCAGCATGGACCTGGTCATATAGTAGCGGTCTTCCTTGGGCAGCAAGAGGGTGTAGCCGCCCGCCCGGCCCCTGGGAATAATGGAAACCTTGTGCACCGGGTCGGTATTCGGCAGCAGGTAACCCACCAGGGCATGGCCCGCCTCGTGGTAGGATACCAGTTTTTTCTCCTTGTCGCTGATGACTTTGGACTTTTTCTCGGGACCGGCGATAACTCTCTCGATGGAACTCTCCAGCTCCGGCATGCCTATTTCCGGTTTGTTAAACCTGGCCGCCAGCAGTGCCGCCTCGTTCACCAGGTTGGCCAAATCCGCGCCTGTAAAGCCCGGGGTCCGCCTGGCCAGCACGTCCAGATCCACATCCGAGGTTAAAGGCTTGCCCCTGACATGCACTTTTAATATTTCCTTGCGCCCTGTCAGATCCGGAACGTCCACCACCACCTGGCGGTCGAAGCGCCCGGGCCTGAGCAATGCCGGGTCCAGTATATCCGGCCGGTTGGTGGCGGCTATAATGATTATGCCCTCATTGGGGGCGAAACCGTCCATCTCCACCAGCAGCTGGTTCAGTGTCTGCTCCCGCTCGTCATGTCCGCCGCCCAGACCGGCTCCCCGCTGCCGTCCCACGGCGTCAATCTCGTCGATGAATACAATGCAGGGGGCGTTCTTTTTAGCCTGCTCGAAAAGGTCGCGAACCCTGGACGCGCCCACACCCACAAACATTTCCACAAAATCCGAACCGCTGATGGTAAAGAAGGGAACCCCCGCCTCCCCGGCCACAGCCCTGGCCAGCAGGGTCTTGCCCGTGCCCGGAGGTCCGAACAGCAGCACGCCCTTGGGTATCCTGGCGCCCAATTCGTTAAACTTTTTGGGGTTTTTCAAAAACTCCACTATCTCTTCAAGTTCTTCCTTTACCTCGTCGGCCCCGGCCACATCCGCGAAGGTAACCTTTTTCTTTTCATCACTATGCAGTTTGGCCCTGCTTTTGCCGAAGGACATAACCCTGTTGCCGCCGCCCTGGGTCTGCTGCATCATGAAGAAAAACAGCAGCACAAATATGAGAATGGGCAGCAAACTTGTAAGAAGTCCCGCCCACCAACTGGGCTGAGGGGGCTTCTCTATCTTGTAGCTGACATTTTTCTCCTCCAGCAGGTTCATTAACCTCTGATCCGGGCTGATGCCCCGGGTTTCAAAACTTGTGCCATCTCTTTTTTTGCCTGTTATCAGGTTGGTGTTCTCCTCCGCCTGAATGGTTACGGATGCCACTTCACCCTTGGAAAGAGATGCCAGGAACTGGCCATAATCTATGGACTCCACAGAATTATCGGTCGGGGATGATAAACGGATCAATGCAATTATAACCAGTACGATAAGCAGATAAATACTAAGGTTTTTCAGGACTCTATTCAACCAAGCCACTCCTTCCGAGTCCGTTTACCCCATAATGGGTATTTTACCATAATGAATAATTCCTTTCAATTTAAAACAATGCCGGTTGTTATTTGGAAACTATCTTTAAATAAAGGCATTTTTTTGTCTCCCGGGTTATTTTCCACTTTTCCCCGGGGCGTCCCGCCACCCAAGCGATTTCTTCACCCGAGGTTACCAGGGGAATAAAATCCCTCTTTTCCCTGGGAATCTTTCTGTCGATAAAAAATTTCTTTAATTTTATTGTTCCCTTAAAACCCAGGGGCCAAAACAAATCACCATCTCTCCTGCGGCGCACCTCCACCGGCCCGGTTAATTTGGCATAGTCCAGCAGGGCTTCACCGGAATGCAGCGTCATGGGGTCCGGCGCAACGCTTATGTCCATTATTTCAGACTCAATGCAAATACCCGTCTCCGGTATGCGGGTTTCTCCCGGTATATTAAGAGGATAGCGGTAACAGGGAAGCTTCTCCCCGGCTCCACCTTTAATGATTTCCAGCTGCCCGTACCTTTTAATCAAAAGTATGCCGGACGGCCATTCCAGCTTGCCGGGAAGCGTGCCCTTCAACAGCTCCAGGGCTTTTTCAACCTGCTCATAATCCGGCGCCCTGCTTTCTCCCGCCATTCGGCGAAATATCATCCTTAATATTCTTCTCAACAGCGCCGGGGATATATCCGTAAGACTTTTCAAAGACAGCCGGACTTCTCCCGGCCCCATCCGGCCGGCAATCCTTTCCAGAGCATTCTCCGCCGCGGCTTCCATAAAATCATTCTCTTCCCTCATTATCCCGGCCAGCCGGTTTAAGGAAGCCACCACCGCCGGATTATACTCTTTTTCCAGAAGAGGTATCAGCTCCATCCTTACCCTGTTGCGGGTGTATACGGGTTTTAAATTTGACGAATCCTGGCGGTAGGAAAGTTCCTGCAGCAGGCAATAGGCTTCTATCTGCTTTCTTCTTGCCTCTATCAGCGGACGCACAAAAAAATTTTCCCTTACCGGCGGAATTCCTTTAAGTCCCGGAGTGCCCGCGCCCCGGAGCAAATTTATTAAAATTGTTTCGGCCTGATCATCGGCGTGATGTCCCAGGGCAACCCGGCTGCAACCCTTTTCCGCCGCCACCCTCCGGTAAAACCGGTAGCGCACCTGGCGGGCCGCAACCTGCGCCGGCAGGTTGTGCCGGATCATGTACGCGGGAACGTCAATATCCTCAATTATGGAAGGAATGTCAAATTTCCGTGCCAGGGAGGCGACCCATCCCGCGTCGGCCCTGGCTTCCTCTCCCCTGAACATGTGATTTAAATGGCATATGAACAGCTCAAGATTAAATTTTTCTCTCAACCGGAACAAAATGTGAAAAAGGGCAACGGAGTCCGCACCCCCTGATACACCCACCAGTACTTTGTCCCCCTGCCTGAACATGGAGAATTTCAATACAGTGGCCAGTACCTGTTCCAACAAATCCAGCGGGCAACACCACCTGCGGAAAATTAATGCCGATTTGACACCATTTTACTGATTCCACAGCACACTTAATTTTCCTTCCAACATTTAAACAAAAAAAGCCATTGCAGGCTGTGGTTTATAAATATAACTTTATTAGTCCCTGTTAACGGCCCCGCGCAAAACCTTATATTTTCACCCCGCGGCAAAACTCCACAATATTCCATTCAGTGCAAATTATTGCTGTTTAATGAGTTTTATAACCATCGCCGTCATGTCGTCCCGGGGCATCTTATCCCCTGCCACAGCCAGATCCAGCAGCAGCCCGGCAAGCTCCCCGGGCTCGCTTCCCCCGGCCTCCCCAAGCACCCCCGGAAGCCAGTCTTCCTTTTCATTTGAGGACCGGTGACTGTCCACTATTCCGTCCGTAACCATTACCAGCACATCTCCGGCCACCAGCTTTTTAACCGCGGTGCTCACTTCAATGTCGTTTATTATACCCACGGGCAGAGAGCTGCCCTTTAGCTGGGAAACCCTCTTTCCCTTAATAAGATAACTGGGCGGGGACGCTATTTTGATAATTTCGGCCTGTCCCGTGTATAAATTAATCACGGTCATGTCAACGGTACAAAAGGTTTCCTCCGGAAGCCGCAGCATTAATATGGAGTTAACGGTCTTTAGCGCCGCTTCCATGTCGAAACCGAAATCCATCAGTCTTTTTATAATGGCCACTGTGGCCGAGCTCTGGGCCGCCGCCTTCTCCCCGCTGCCCATGCCGTCGCTGATTATTGCCGCAAATTTACCGCCGGCAAGCTGCGCAAAGGAATAACTGTCGCCGCTAACCCGGTGCCCTTCCCGGCCAACGGCGGCAACTCCCGTCTCTATGTCGTAATTTAGCCCCTGGTACAGGCGAAAAGTGCAAATTTCACCCTTGTCCTTGCCCCCGCAGATACAGCCCGTGGCGTTAAAAGCCTGGCCCAGGGCCTTTGATACCGCCGGGGCAACCTTGTAGCAGCAGTCCGAGGTGCCGGGGCAGGCCTTGCCGGTTATCACCACCTCCCTGTTTCCTTCCATTTCCATCAGGCGCACGTCAAAGGCGTGGTAGCCCTGCTCTTTAATAATATGTTTCAAAAAAAGATCAGTTTCACTAAAATCACCCTGGCTAAAATCCATGTTGCCCACAATATTTTCTATCACCCCGGCAAGCCCCTTGAGCTGATTTCCCACCAGGCCCCTGCTTTCGGACAGTTTGCCGCTCCAGAACCTGTTTAGCTTATAGGCGTCAAACAAACAGGAAACCGCTATGGAAAGTTCCCTGGGCCTGGTGCAGCGCCGCTTGAACTCACCGGGCATGTCCTCGGCGGTGACCCGGCCGAAGGTCTCCACCGTGGCAAACATCTCCATGCTATGCTGATAGGTGCGGTAATAATCTTTTTCCCAGCAAATGCGGTACATACCGCAGCCGTGACACACCTTATTGTTAATTTCCTTAACCAGGGCGTCAAGATCCCGTTCTTCGGAACTCTCTTCCACCGCCGCGGATACATGGCTGAAAGCCCTGGACATTTCCCTGAACATGACTGAAAGGCCCCTGATCTTTTCCTGCAAAACCTCACGGACATGATCCGTGGTTTTTTCCCCTTTTTCCGGGGCCAGACCGGGAGACAGGGAGAAGGTTATCATTTTTATCCATTTGGACGGTATTAACATAAATATAAAGGCGGCGGACAGCGTTTCCCCCACCACTGCCGCTATTCCGGAAAAATCGTTCACATAAACGCAAAGTATTACATTGGCCAGCAGAAATCCCAGTATCACCCCGGCTTTACCCAGCATTCTGCCCAAACCGGAAACAACCCCGGCAAAGGAATAGGCCCCAACCATCAACGGCAGGGCTGTAAAAGCCAGTCCGGGAATCATGCCCGCCAGCGCCCCGGCGGCGGCTCCGAATCCGGCGCCTCCGGCCAGGGAGCTTACCATTATGATCACGCCGCTTAATACTCCCTTTACCGAAATGTGCCACAGCCGGATATCACCGGTCCCGGCTATAATTCCGGCCGCCAGGGTAAGCACGCACACCACTTCCTCCGTGGCCAGGGGTTTGACACCGTTAATACCGCCCAGGGATTTCAGCGACAGCACCAGGGCCGGAGTAAGGGCGGCGGCAAATACCGATTCAAAAAGCACATTTATATAATTATAAGCATCAGCGCCGCTAAAACTGAGCAGGGCCGCCTTCACCGAAAGGGTCAGCGCCAGCACCACAACCCCGGGGCCGTGCCACCGGGATGCGTACCTGTCAGGTAAGGACCGGACAAAAAAATAAACACCCAGAATGGTGGATAAACCGGCAGCCAGCTGGGTGCCGGTATAAACAGTGGCCATCCCCGAACAAACCGCTAAAATTGCCAGAAACCCCGTCCCGGCGCTGAAATATGTGCCGCAGGCCGCCGCGAAAGCGGGAGCGAAGGGAGACAGCTCGCCCAACAAAACAGCCCGGCCCAGGCAGAATCCAGCTGCCAGGGCCGGCAGCAGACCCGGATTTAAAAAGCCTCTCATGTCCAGTGAGGATAAAAATCCCGGCCTGCGGAAACTCCTGCTCCTTTTCTCTCCCCGGTCATCCACCTTGCGCCGGTAAGGATATACATCAACCTTTTCAAACAAAAGCCCACCCCCGCTGTAATTCTATAAATTACATTATAGTACCCGGGGGGAGCATTTATTGTCATTATTGGTAATGTATTACATTTTTTATTTCGACAGATTTAACATAACAGGAGGCCAGGCCGTATAAAAGATCAGCCTCGCTGACGGTTATAAAACTGCTCTCAAGCTGTTCCATTATTATCAATATGATTCTTACCCCCGCCACTATTATATCGGCCCTGGCAGGCTGCAAGCCGGGAATTTTCTTTCTGCCCTCCGCCCCCGCGCCGATTAAGGTATCCAGCAGCAGTTCCGTCCTGCTCTTTTCAAGCCGGTACCCGTGCACCCTGACGGGATCATACTCAATCATTTTCATATCCATGGCCGCCAGGGTGGTTGCCGTACCGCCCACCGCCACCACATTATCCGGGCGGGCTTTTTTAACCCCGCCCAACAGAGGCATCAACAGAGAAAGTATTTCCTCGTCCCGGTGCCCTCCCTCGGTCATGCGCACCGCGCCGACCCGGGCGCTGCCGCAGGCCAGGGAACCGTTTTCCGGCCAGGTGAATTCCGTGCTGCCTCCGCCGATATCCACCACCGCCATTCTCCCGGGGCCGCCCGCCAGCCCTTTTTTTACGCCATAGTAACTGAAAAATGCTTCTTCAGGACCGGAAAGCACTCTGAGTTCAAAACCGGTTTTCTCCTTTACCGACTCCAGGAAATCCCGCCTGTTGGCCGCGTCCCTGACCGCGCTGGTGGCGGACACCACCAGGCCGGATACGCCCCATTCCCCGGCTAAATCCTTAAAATCCGCTATGGCGCCCACCGTGCGCTCCATGGCGCCGGGAAGCAGCAGCCCCCGGTTTATACCCTCGCCCAGCCTGGTGGTAATCAACCCGGTATGTAAAGGTTTGACCTCTCCTTCCGGGTTTACCCCGGCTATCAAAAGCCTGGTGGAATTGCTTCCCACGTCAATCACCGCGATTTTGTCCATTTTGTCCCGCATAAAACACCCCTCTAATACAAAAGCATTCCCCATTACAGGGAATGCCTGTTAATCAATAAATCAGTCCCACCTGCGGGGACCTCCCCGACCGCCCCTTTTGGCGTCGGCATTACGCTTCAGAGCCTGCATCCGCTCATCGCTTTCTTTTAAAAATTTGGCCAATTTATCCTCAAAGGAGGGTTCAAACTTCTTCCGCTGCGGACCCCTTCTGTCGGTAACGGCCGTTTCAGCGGGAGGCTTGGCTTGTTTTATGGAAAGCGCTATTTTTCCCCGGGGATCTACTGAGATAACCTTAACCTTGACCTTATCGTTCTGTTTTAGGAATTCATTTACGTCCCGGACGTAAACCTCGGCTATTTCCGAGATATGAACAAGTCCGGTTTCCCCCCCGGGCAGCTGTATAAACGCTCCGAAATTGGTTATTCCGGTAACCAGGCCCTCCAAAACACTGCCCACTTGCAACGGCATATTTTTAATTTTCCTCCCTCGTAGTACGGAAAAAAACCTAGTTAAATTATATGCAGTGGCCCCTTATAGTGTCAAGAAATGATTTAATCTCCGGTCGTACCTGTTTTTGTTTTTTGGTCGTCTGTTTTTTTGTTTGATTGAACCGGAATTATCCTTGATTCGCCGGGTTTAGCCAGATTCAGCTCCTCCCGGGCCACTTTCTCCACGTACGCATCCGACTGGGCCATTTTAAGCTGCTGCTTAAGCTCATTGTTTTTTTTCTCCAAATCCTTTACCTGGACCTGTATTTTTTCCACATCCTGCTGCATGGCGTATAATTTATTAAAATGAGTGCCGAAGGAAAAAATCATATAAACGAACATAAACAAAGCCACAGCCGTCAAAAATTTAATGCTGGGCCTGAACGCCCGGCTCCTGGCGGGACGTTCGGGACGCTTGGGATCTGAAAATTTATATATGTTATTCTCCCGGGAGGCCATAAACCTTAACCCTCCTCTTCCTGCTCATCAGATCCTGACAAACCAAGATTATAGCCGGGTATTACAATGACCACCTCGTAGCCCTTGCCTTTAGCCCTGTTTAAAAGCGTTGCCACCGTGCTGACACTAAGACCCAAACGCTTTCCTATATCGGCGTTGGCAACACCCATTTCTTTTAATGTAACAACCTGCCGCTCGCGAAAACTTAATTTCTCCACTCCCCGGATTTCCATTTTCATTATCGACAACTCCTCCAGGGAGCAACTTTCACCCAAAACAATATCACTACAAAATTAGGACAGCTTGACTACATAAATTCTACGTCTCAATATAATTCCCTGCCTGGCCCATAATATTTTTATAAATAATTTTAAAGTTTTAAGCCTGTTAATCAACATAACCGGCTTAAACATGAGGGAAAAACAAAATATGTTCTTACCGGCACTACATATTGAAATTCTAATAACATTCGTTACAAGATATAGTTGCTTTTTTAAAGATTAGTATCAGCCTGAAATAAATGAATGGCATCTTATAAAACAAATTATTATTTTCTTGAATAGGCCGGGCAAATCACCAATAAGCTTAAAAAGCCTTACTGGTTTTAAGATTATGAAAAAAATAAAAGACTACCGCGGATAGTCTTTTATTTGCGCCTGGCAGCGCCATGAGGAATTGACAAATTATTCTTGCCGGAAACAGATAAATTATGCCTTTTCCGATCCCTGCTGTCAAACCCGCCCGCCACATCCGGGCACCGGGCTGTTGTCAAATTAACCGCGGCCTTTTTAAGGTGGACGGTTTCCACTGGGTATTTGAAACGATACAATCATAAACACCACCTCCGGGATTAAGCAGATAATAAAATCAGGTAACTTTCCGGCTGCCAGTCTTTTAAAGAAACTTACTTCGAAGATGGGCCGGGGCTGTAAACACCCATCCACCGAACGCCCCGAATATGATCAAGATTTCACACGATAACTCCCGTCCCGGGAGAAAACTATGTCGGGGAGCCGTTGACTCCGCCGGACCCGGAGGATTTATACCACCGGCAAAATAATGCTTTCCCAATATGAAGTTTTTTGTAATGACGTACCGGACTGAATACCGGTCACCTCCTGAATCTGAAACAGGCCTTGGGGGACAAAACCAAAAACTTCGCAGTCTTCATACAGCCAACGGCCACACTTGCTGCCGTTATGTCAAAATTTATGCCGCTGCACCGTCTCGTCAATTCCCGGCAAATATCCTCCAGCACGGCCGGGGTGGTTTTGCCTGTTTCCAAAATGGCGGGATAAAAACCACACGTCAAAATTACTCCAGCCACCAAGGCCACAATCAGCGCCAGGGCATAAATGCGTATTTCCATGCTGGATACCCCCTGGCTTTTAAGAATATGGTAACACAGTAGGGCAAATACCATATATTACCATATTTTGCCCGCACAGCAAATTGCGGCAAACTATCTTCCATATACTTCCATTTTTATAGCGCCGCTAGGTTTTATTCCCCGGCTTCAATTTTGTCCAAATGGATTTCAGCTTCAACAGTAATCCGGCCTTTAGCCTCCCTGCCGGACCCAGCACCAGCCGCCGGGCAAATTTTTTCGACCCCCGGCCCGTAAAGGAAAAAAACCTGGCAATTAGCCGGAATGGAAAGATTACAATTATGAATAATATCCTGAAAGGCGTTGTTATTATCTTCCACAGAAAAAGCAGTATGGAAATGATTATTTTAATCAGCTTGCCAATTAATGAAAATAATCCGTCCAACAGCCTGTAAGTGGTTTTTCCCATCAACTGCATGTACAAAAGCGTGCCGAGGGCCAGCCCCAAAAACACATAAATCCTTACCTCCCCGGCATTCAGACGCAACAGGAGGTAAAAGGAAACGCAGGTTAAAAACAGCCAGAAAAAAATATCACCTAAAAAGGTGCCTGTTTTTTTCAACCGTAATTTGCTGCGGGTCATTTTATACAGGTCATAACAAAACCCTGCCAGCATTCCGGCTGTCAGCAGCATTATAAATAAATAGATTTGCTCCGCCAGGGGCAAAAACAGCCACCCCCCCCATTTTCCCCTTGCCTTATTCCCCTTTTGTTTACTTTAAAATTCTATTCAGCAATCCTTTGCCCCGGCCCTTGGCAGTTTTGCTTTCACTGAATTCCATGATCGCAATAAATCCTTCCACGGTCAGGACACCCTCATCCAGGTTCAGCTGGGTAATATGCAAACCTTCCCCCTTGAGGGACAGAAAACCCAGGCTGGTGTCCAGGGTTATTTCCTTTTCATCAAAGCTACCCACCTGCCGCACACCTTCCAGCATAAGGTGCTTTCTCTCAGTCAGGGTCAGCCTGTGTTTTACCCTTTGCTCCACCGCCCATCCCCCTTCACTTTAAAACCATTTTGATTCAATTCATATTTATGCCACGTTACGGAAAATATGAAAAAAAGGTGGTTACAAACCACCTTTACCATAACTTTTGTATTTCTATATCCTTGAAATAGAATTTCACTATATCTTCCGGGGATTTCTTCGATTTTGACAGCAGGTTCGCCCCCCATTGGCACATACCGACACCGTGGCCGAATCCCTTGCCGGTCAACACCAGGTTTCCCCCCTGGACGGACACATCCTCAAGCAGCATTGACCTGACCTGGTCGCTGCCCAGGGCCAGCCTCAGAGCGGGGCCGCCCACCACGGCTTTTCCTATCTGAATTTTTTCCGCCCTGCCTGAAGGACCCTTTTGGGTTACTTTGGCTGCTGTAATGTCACCCGGGTCCTGTCCGCTTACCTCCTTGACCGCCGCCCTCACCTGGGCCAGCGGAATGGCCTTCTGCCATCGTTTGTTTTCCTCCGTGGTTATTGACAGGCAGTTGTCCTTTACTCCGGCCTTGATATAGGGGGTGGGACTTTTAAAATAGGCCAGCCCTTCCCCTGCGGAGGCCGATACGCCCCCGTCACAGGCGGAAAACCAGGCTTTGATATAATCCCCCTGGTAGGTGGCAACCTCCCCCCTGGTGCGCTGCACCGCCTGTCTGACATTATCGTTTATTCTGGTGGGATCGTAGGCCTGAAACTCCTCCACGCTGGTGGAGGCGTCGGTGCCGTGAAGTTTTTTGACCCTGCCGGCCTCGATATTCTCCAGGGTGAATGTGCGGGCCAATATGGCCTGGGCGGCCAGGGCGTTAACCGGCCAGGTCGGTTCCATCTCGGCGGCCACCACGCCGGCTACATACTCCTCCATTTTAATCTGCTTTTTCTCTCCGGTATCGTTTATAAACAGGCTAATCTCCGGCTCATTCTTAAAACGTTCGGGAGCGGGTTTCTGCTGGGGCTTCCTGGCGCAGGAGGACAGCAGCAGCGAAAAAACAAGCACCGAAAAAAAGGTTAAGGCAACGGCTGTGGACGCAAGTCGGCGCATGGGCATGTTATCTCCTTTCGCTTGTATTTAAAATTATTGTTACCTGGAAAGGATAAAATATGCCCGCCGCCAATCCGGCTTCTCACATTACATCGCTTAAACGCCGGGCCGGGGTTTTAGGAATGCGGTCTCCCAGCCGGGCAATAAAAAAAGGCCTTTTACTTTTAAGGCCTTTATACTACTCAACAACTCTGTTTTCAAATGTCTCTTCCAGGATGCTGTAGAGTTCACCAGCCTGCTTTGCAGGCACATTTTCCCGCACGGATAAAATTTCGAAACGGATTTTTCTCAAACCAAAATTTATAAACACAACATCACCAGTCTTTACTTCCGAACCGGCTTTTGCAGATCTTCCGTTAAGCGTAACCTGGCCACCGTCACATACTTCCTTTGCTAGGGTGCGGCGCTTTATCACACGGGAAACCTTTAAAAATTTATCTAATCGCATTTAGACCTAATCTCCCACAACAGCAAAATAACCGGATAACCCCGACTATTCGGCTATCTATGAGGAAACGGCATCACGCAAAGCTTTGCCCGCTTTAAACACAGGCACCCGGGCAGCAGCAATGCTGATTTCTTCCCCGGTTTGCGGGTTCCGCCCCTTGCGGGCAGCTCTTTCCCTAATCTCGAAGGTGCCGAAGCCCACCAGTTGTACCTTTTCTCCTTTTGCCAGGGCTTCCTCAACGGCGGCCAGAAGAGCTGACACAGCCTTTTCAGCATCTTTCTTGGTCATTTCAGTCTTTTCTGCAACCTGCGAGATAAGATCTGCCTTGTTCATTAAATACCCCCCTCAATAATTTACCTATTAATGCACAATATTATTCGCCCTAATTCTGAAATTTCCTCCCGCCTTGAAAATAATTCCTATAATTTTGTAGATTTTTCATATTTTTTTGCTTCTTCCCAGTATTCATCCAGCTCTTCCAAGTTGCACCTTTTTATGTCCTTGCCCTTCTCCGTCACCTTTTCCTCTATGTAACGAAAGCGCTCTATGAATCTCCCCACCGTGCCGGCCAGAGCCACTTCCGCATCAGCGCCCAGCAGCCTGGCGAGGTTGACAACGGCAAAAAGCGCATCGCCGATTTCTTTTTCCTGCTGTCTGCTATCCCCTTCATATATGGCCTTTTTTATCTCCTCCAGTTCCTCGTAAACCTTGTCCAGGGCACCCTTGTAATCCGGCCAGTCAAAACCCACTCCCGCCGCCCTGGACTGTATTTTCTGGGCTTTGATCAAGGCGGCCAAATGGCCGGGAATACCCGACAGGATCGACTTTTTATTTGGGATACCGTTAACCTGCTTTTCCTGGTTTTTGATAGCCTCCCAGTTGACCAACACCTCTTTACTGTTCCTGACCTTTACATCAGCAAACACATGTGGGTGCCTCCTGATCATTTTTTCAGTTATTGCCGCTACCACGTCGTTAACATCAAAATGACCTTCTTCGGAAGCAATGCGGGAGTGAAAAACAATCTGTAGTAATAAGTCTCCCAATTCTTCACAGATATTATACATATCCCCTTTTTCTATGGCGTCCAGCACCTCATAGGATTCTTCCAGGAGATATTTTTTTAATGTGTGATGGTCCTGCTCCCTGTCCCAGGGACATCCTTCCCCGGATCTCAGGGAGGCCATAACGTCCACCAGCGGGTCCAGAGGGTATCTGGCAGGCCCGGTGTGCCCTGCCAGAGGGGGTATGTACAGGCAGGTCAAATGATCCAGCCAGGAAAGCCTGTCCATTTCATAAAGGGGAACCTCTTCCACCTTTTCCCGGCCGGGAACCCCCGCGGCCCTTACCACCATCACCCTATGCTCCTCGGGATAATACTCCATAAGAGTCAGCTTTATATCCGAGGCCACCATCCGGTTGTATACCTGGGTAAGCACCGTCCCGGCGCCTGGATCGGGCCGCTGGACATCCAGCCTGAGCCCGTCCGCCACGTGCAGGCCCTCCACCGGATCTATCTTCAGCGTTACGAAAAGGGCGTCAAGAAAGCTCATGGCCGGCAGCACCCGTACAGGCAATCCCTCTTCCCCCGCCGACGCCATTATCAGGCGCACCGACTCCTCGGCAACCATGGGGTGCCCGGGAACAGCGTACAAAACCCGGCCCGACCTGCCAGCTTCAATAATACTTTCGGCTATTCTGCGGTACACCTTGTCAAAATCGTTCATAGTCCGGTATATATCATCAAAGGTGTTAAAAGAAATGCCTCTGTCCCTTAGCCAGGGAACCACCGGGTGAACCCCGGTTCTCAGCCAGTTTACCCCTCCGGCCGACAGTTCATCCAGCACCGCCACCGGCAGGGCGGCAGGATCTCCCGGCCCCAGTCCCGCTATTATTATTGTCCCCGACATAGAGAAAACCTCCTGCTAACTAAAAAATATTTGCGGTTTTCATATCTTTATCCGCCAACAGCCCGGGATACCCCGGCCTTCAAAGAGAAGACAAACAGGCTACAAGGCCACCCCACACCGCGCCCGTACATTATAACACAAAAAAACGGCGGTTCTCCCAACCACCGCTAAATATATGCCGGTGTCCGGGCGTACAGCAGTCCGCCTGACACCGGCATCGTTTTCTTTGGGCTGCCCACAATCCGCAGCTTTTGCCTGATAAAGTTGACCATGTGGAAATACCGGGAGAGAAAGCTACTGCTCCATTTGTTTCGCCAGAAATCCCGCTGCCGTTTCAGCCAATTTCAGTTCCATCTCACCCATTTTCACATCCGGTTCCTTTGAGGCCAGGATAACCGCCCCGATGGGGTCGCCTTCCGCGATTATGGGCGCAATCACCTCGGAAGAATACTTGCACTCGCCGTCCTCAACGATCATGCATTCCTTGCAGTACTGCTCTTCCCCCGGATTGTTGATTATAACCGCCTTGCGTTCTTCCATGACCTTTTCAATGGCCGGCCCGATGGCTTTATTGATATATTCTTTTTTAGCCGCGCCGGCCACCGCGATTATGGTATCCCTATCCGCTATACACGCTATATGTCCCAGGGCTTCATAGAGGGAATCGGCATATTCCTTGGCAAAATCGCCTAATTCGCCTATGGGCGAATATTTTTTCAGGATTACTTCGCCTTCCCTGTCAACAAATATCTCCAACGGATCCCCTTCACGTATGCGTAGCGTTCTTCTAATTTCCTTCGGAATCACAACCCTGCCTAAATCATCAATTCGGCGCACTATTCCAGTGGCTTTCATCTATCACCCTTCCCTCCTTTTTCTGCATAAACTAAAGCGAATTAACTTTCACAGATAGTATATAGCAGGAGGAAGGGATTTATTCATTTTTTACCAATGGGCCTGTAATTAAATTTTCATAATTCGCGCCTATTCTTTCTTCTTCGTGTCTTCCTTGCCCTTGTTTAAATTGTTGACGATGGTTGCCTTACCGGCGACTTCGGTCATGTATTTAGTAAATTTTTCTTCCTTGGCTTTCTGGGTAAGACTTGCCATTATCTCGGATTTAACCTGCTCAAAGGGGGTAATCGACTCCGGTATAATTTTTTCCATTTTAATTATATGGTAGCCAAAATCGGTTTTCACCGGAGCCTTGGTATACTCGCCGGGTTTTAAGGCAAGGGCCGCCTCTTCAAATTCCTTTACGGCCTCTCCCTTTTTGAAGGTGTAGAGCCCACCGTTGGAGGCGGAGCCGTAATCCTCCGATTTCTCCTTGGCCAGTGCCGCAAAGTCCTTGCCCTGACTCAGCTGGCTAAGCACCGACATTGCCGCCGTCCTGGCGTCCGCCTCCACCTTGGCCTGCCCGCCCGGCTTGTCCATGGTGGACAGCAGTATATGCCTTACCTCATACTGGGCGGGGATGGTGTATTGCCCCTTGTTCCCCTGGTAATATTTCAGGGCATCCTCTTCAGTGGCTTCCTTTACATCCGCCGTGACCTTTTTTTGCAATTCGCCGGCCATGAAGTCCCGCTCCACCAGGTCGTACAGCTTTGGCTCGGATATCCCGTTGGCTGCCAGAAATCTTTTATACTCGGCCTCGTCTTTAAAACCGGCCTTTAAATCGGCCACCTGCTTTTCCAAATCCTTTTTGGACGGGTTGATGCCCTGTTTCTTGGCTTCCTGGTAAACCAGTTCCTGGTTAATCATATTTTCAAGAACTTGTCCCTTTAACATTTCCAGCATGGGTGCCGCTTCCGGGCCCTCCAGATTCATACCCTGCTGTTTGTAGAATTCCTTAACCGCCGTTACCTGCTCGTCCAACTGCTGGCTGGTGATTTTCTGCCCGTTAACGGTGGCCGCCACGTTGCTGCCGCAACCAGCCAGTATTACAGAAAAAATAAGTAATACCGGTAAAATCAACTTTTGAAATTTTCTGCTCAAAAATATCCCTCCCAATATGCAAATTATATAATTACGGCAATTAATCCGCAATAGCCAATTAGAGGGTGCACCCGCAAAAGACACTGCAAAACCTAACCTGCCAGCTCATTAATAAAATCCTCCAATTGCTCCAGGTAATAGTCGGGGTTTTCCTCATAATTCGGGGCTTTGAGTTTTATTTCAAATTCTTCTCCAAGATCATTGAATTTAACTCTGTTTCTATAATTCTGAACCAGTTTTACCAGGGTTTCACCTGTCAGGCCGTGCCCCGGGGCAAACTGAATTTTGTATAAGCCGGGCTGGCTGGCCAGGGACTTGACCCTGAGCCGCCCCGCGGCTATTTTCAGTGACGCCACTTTTAAAAGGCTTCTCACCGGGGCCGGGGGATCACCGAAACGGTCCACCATTTCCTCTTCCATATCCCCCACCTCGGACAGTTCACGGAAATGGGCGATTCGCCGGTACAACTCCACCTTCTGGTTGCTGTCCGGGATGTAGCTGTCCGGAATGTAGGCCTCCACCGGCAGCTCTATGGATGTTTCCACGGGGCCCACGCGCTCCTCGCCCCTGGCTTCCCGCACCGCCTCCTCCAGCAGCCGGCAGTACAGGTCAAAGCCCACGGCGGCTATATGCCCGTGCTGCTCCGGACCCAGCAGGTTGCCCGCGCCCCGTATTTCCAGGTCCCGCATGGCGATTTTATAACCCGAGCCGAACTCCGTGAATTCCCTGATGGCCGATAGCCTTTTTTCCGCCACCTCGTTCAGCACCCGGTCCCGGCGGTAGATTAAATAGGCATAGGCCAGCCGGTTTGAGCGCCCCACCCGTCCCCTCAGCTGGTACAGCTGGGCCAGCCCCATGTTATTCGCGTCTTTAACGATCAGGGTGTTGACATTGGGTATGTCCAGTCCGCTTTCAATTATGGTGGTACAGATCAGCACGTCATAATCCCCATCCATATAGTCCAGCATAACCTGTTCCAGTTCATCTTCCCTCATCTGGCCGTGGCCTATGACCATCCGGGCGTCGGGAACCAGCTCCGACAGCCAGGCGGCGATTCTATCCAGTTCCATAATCCTGTTGTGAACAAAGAAAACCTGGCCGCCCCGGCCCATTTCCCGCAATATTGCCTCCCGGATCATGGCCGGATCTTCTTCCAGCACGTATGTCTGTACCGGAAAACGGTCTTCCGGGGGAGTCTCCAGTATGCTGGTGTCCCTTGCCCCCACCAGGGACATATGCAGCGTCCGGGGTATGGGAGTAGCGGTAAGAGTCAGCACATCCACATTGTTTTTCAGCTGTTTCAGCCGTTCCTTGTGAGACACGCCGAAACGCTGCTCCTCGTCCACCACCAGAAAACCCAGATCCTTAAACACCACGTCATCCTGCACCAGCCGGTGAGTACCGATAACTATATCCAGTTTTCCCACACTCAAATCGGCCAGGATGGCTTTTTGCTCCCGGGGGGTGCGGAAACGGCTGAGCATTTCTATTTGAACCGGATAGGGAGCGAACCGCTCCCTGAAGGTGTTGTAGTGCTGCTGGGCCAATATGGTGGTGGGCACCAGCACGGCCACCTGCCTGCCGTCCATCACCGCCTTAAAAGCAGCCCTCAGCGCCACCTCGGTCTTCCCGTAGCCCACGTCCCCACATAATAGACGATCCATGGGCCGGGAACGTTCCATGTCCCTTTTAACCTCCTGAATGGCCCTTAATTGATCAGGTGTTTCCTCATAGGGAAAATTAGCCTCAAATTCCTTTTGCCAAACCGTATCCTGGCCGAAGGCGTGACCCCGGGCGGTTTCCCTGGCGGCGTAAAGCTCCAGCAATTCCTGGGCCATTTCCCTGACGGCTTCCTTAACCCGTCCCTTTACCCGGTTCCATTCGGCTCCACCCAGCCTGGAAAGCCTGGGGGAGTCAGCCTCGGCCCCCAGATATTTCTGGATCAGCCCCACCTGGTCCGTGGGAACGTAAAGCTTATCTTCACCGGCGTATTTTATTTGCAGATAATCTTTATTGATACCCCCGATATTGAGGGAGATAATGCCCAGGTAGCGTCCTATGCCGTGGTTGACATGGACCACGTAATCGCCTTTTTTCAGTTCGGTAAAGGTGTCCAGCTTGGGCGCCTGCCGGGCCCTGGAGCGCCGGGATTTTCTCCTCTGGCCGTACATTTCCGCTTCGGTAACCACCGCCAGCTTACCGCTGACCAATTCAAAACCGCCGGATAATGATTCCTCGCTGATTACCACGCTGCCCGGAGAAATATCGGCGGAAATTTCCCGGACGTGATAAGCGTCTATTTTGGCGTCCTTCATACCCTGCAGCAATTGCCTGGCCCTGTCGCCACTCCCCGCCAGCAGGGCCACGGCGTAGCCGTTGCGCTTCCAGTGCCTGACGTCGTCGGCCAGTATATCCACCCGGCCTAAAAAGGCGTGCATTCCCTTGAAGGGAAAGGTAACCACATTGCGGGGGGTGAGAAATTGAGGGTGACGGGGTAAAAAGGATATATACACGGCCCTGAATCTGCTCAATCCCGCTTCAAGTTCCTGCCAGTCGGCATAGCCCCTGTACTGCCCGGGAAGCACCCTGCCCTTGGCCAGCAGGTCCGAGTACGTCTCCGCCCGCTCCTTTTGAATTATCTCCACCACTTCCCTGAACCTGACAGGCTCATCCACCAGCACAGGCGCGTCCGGAGGAAAATAGTCGGCCAGGGTTACCGGCCGGGGGTAAAAATAGGGCAAAAATTGCTCCATCCCCGGAAAATGCAGTCCGGAACGTATCTTTTCCAGGGCTGAGCCGGTCACTTCCTCCAACTGGCGCCTGGCTTCCGAAGCCGCCTCCCGGGAGATTTTTTTCATCTGGGCGCGGTACTCGGCCTCAAGGGATTGCAGTCCCTCCTCCCTGGATTTTTCGTCAAGCACCAGTTCTCCCGCCGGGAGTATACTTGTCTCCAGGTATTTTTCCGTGGACCTCTGGGTATCCGGGTCAAAACCCCTGACCGAGTCCACCTCGTCGTCAAAAAACTCCAGGCGGAAAGGAGTATCCGAAGTGGAAGGAAAAACATCCACTATCCCGCCCCTGGCGCTGAATTGACCCCTTCCTTCCACCAGTTCCACCCGTTCATAACCCATCTCCGCCAGGCTGAACTTTAATTCTTCGGGGTTAACCCGCATGCCCACCGCTACCCTCAGTCCGGCCTTACTAAATACTTCCGGGGGCGTTAGCCGCCGCATCAGGCTCTCCGCCGAGGCCACCACCACCGCCGGCCGGCCGCTCATGAGCGATTCCAGCACTTTAAGCCTTGCACAAAGCACTTCCCTGCCGTGGGCCAGCACCTGGTAGGGCAAAAGCTGGTGCACCGGATAGTGGTGCACATGAACCCCGGGCAAAAGCGCGGCCAGATCATCCGCCAGAACCGCGGCGTCCTGTTCTCCGGAGGTAACCACCAGCACCGGGGACCTGCTGTACTCAATAATCCCCGCGGCAAGAAAAGAGCGCTGGGACCCGGAGAGCCCCACCACCATCTGCTGTCTGAAATCTTTGTCCAGACCCCGGCAGAGACCCTGAAATTCTTTTGTTTTTCCTAACGTCGCCAGTATTCCTCGCATATCTTCTCCTCGGGCACAACGAAAAGAGCTTCAGCAAAGGCTAAAGCCCTCCTCATTTGGTGTTTTAAACATCATGCTCCGGGGACAAAGTGTGGCTGGTCCCCGGACCTTTAAAGAGAGGCGTGTCCCCTCTCCCTAATTTTCAAGCTTTACGGCCTGTTGCTCCCGGCCCTTTGGAGGCGGGGTCTTGCAGGCCGTTAGCGATATAATGATACAGTATTATAACCCCGGCCCACTGGGGCGTCAAGCAATTATTGGCATTTTGTTCCAAGCCATTATACTAATTATTTATTTGCTCTTTAATAAAAGACTTGTTTCAAACCCGCTTCTTTACCTGCCGTCCCGGTTAATACCCAGCACCAGCATATTCCACCCGGCATGAATCACATACGCAAAAAAGAAAGCGGCAACGATAAAACCCGTGTAATGATATATAAAATATGTAACCAGCCCGAAAACGGTGTGTTCCAGCACAGCTGTAAAACCCGCCGGAAGATCTTTTTTTCCCGCCCCTTCCCACAGTCCTTCCAAAAGGCCAAAAACAAGGTGCGTGGCGGGAACAGACGTCCCCAATATATAGGCCAGCCCTGTTTTCGCCGCCTCCTCCACCGCCGGCCCCAGGTAAACAATACCCGGGCGCCCGGTCCTCAGTATGAATCCGTTAACCAGCCAGGAAATCCCTGCCGCAGCCAGGGCCGTCAAAATAAAATTCCAGTCCAAGCCTGCCCCCGAATGATGTAATTGTTTATATATTTAACAAAATTATCATTTTTTAATCCCCGGCCGGGGCCATGGTCAGGACGCAATAAATTAATTGACAAATAAAAAAAGGTAACGGCAGAACCGTTACCTCCAAACAAATATTTTCCACTCAGGCTTCCAGCTTTTTCTTGGCGGCCGTGGCGGTGATGCCCATACCCTCAAACAGGTACATAACGGCGAAACCAAACCAGACCGTATATATCACGTAAAATGTCAGCAGGAAACCGGTGACTCCCATTTTTTCCCGCACCTTGACGGGTTTGATGCCCTCAAAGTTATAGGCGGGCTCCAGCGCTTTGGACATCACATTACCGGTAAAGGACATTTCGCTGCTTTTGGCATCCAGCTTATACTGTTTGTTAAGCGCTTTAAATCCGCCGTACCAGCAATAAATCACTTCCTTGCCGTCCATTCCGTATGCGCCCTTTAATTCATCGACCCTTCCATTGAACAGGGCATCGGCATCCTTTAGCGCGGCCAGTGAGATTTTTCCCAGGTCGCCGCTAATATCAACCTTGTTCGAATCCACCTTTACATCCGCTCCAGCCGAGCCGTATACTTTGGCTATTTGTTCACCCTCCGCGGCATCAGCGGCTTTTACCGACACGCTAAAGGACGTCCCAGCAAATTTTTCCGCCGACTTTTCCACCGCGGGAATCTGATAAGTGGAGCCCTTGGTCAATGAGTTAAACAAGTCTTCGGAATATATCAGTATTGTTTTGCCGTCAATCACCGGACTGAGCATCAGCGCCAGCACCACCAGGAAGGATATCAGCAGGCCCAGGCCAATGTTGAAGCTCTTTTTATCCACTATTAGCATTATAAACACCTCCTTCTATTATCAGGCAGCGGTTAATGCTGAACAACGTTGACGGAAGACATGTGCTCCGCCCGGAGCTTTCCGGCGCCCTTCACAAAAGTCGATATAATCCACACGGAGAAGATACCGCAAAGGATAAAGAATACCACTGTGCCAATCTGATTCAGCGTGGCGGTTCCCGTTTCGCTGAAGGATGTGTAGCCGGCGGAATTAAGCTTTGCCGGCAGGGCGCAAATCCTGTTCACAAAGCCTGCCACGATGGTCAGGGCGTAAATAGCTCTGATGGTGGCGCCGGTGGCAATCTTGGTGGCCATGGCACCCATCTGGATACCCACCAGAGAGCCCAGAAGCATTCCCAGGGCCAGGCTGTAGAATACATAACCGTAAATGGCGTACTGGGCAATGGAGGAATAGGCCGTGGTGAATATTATTTGCAGAATGTCGGTACCAACTGTGGTAAAGGTGGATACCCCAAGGCCGTACACAAACATGGGGAAGGTGAGGAATCCGCCGCCCACGCCCATTATTGACGCCACAAAACCTACGATAAAGCCGCAGATGATAATGGGATACACGGCCAACTTCCTGCCGCCGGGAACTATATCCTGGTCAAAGGTCACCCTGGGAGGAACCTTGATTGACTGGAGCATTTTGGCGAATTTGGTGGTGGCCTCTGTCACAGCCGCCCCGCCGTGGCCCCCGGTATCCTTTGACTTCCTCTGGTTGAACCAGTCATACAGGGCATAGGACCCCAGTATGCCGAGCATTATCACATAAACCGAACTTATAAAAGCATCGCTTAAGGCCGGGCTCTTGGCGTAGATGGCCCTGTTGATGATACCGCCACAGGATGCTCCGGTTATGGACCCTAAAACAAACCAAACGGCAATCCACAAATTAACATTGCCTAGTTTTTTATGGATTACGGTTCCCATGATTGCCTTGGCAAACAGGTGGAACTGGTCGGTGCCCACCGCCATGATGCCCCTGACGCCGATGCTCATCATGGCCGGGGTCAGCACATAACCTCCGCCGGCGCCGATAACGCCGGTTATCAATCCGGCCATAAGGCCCACCACTATAGACCCCAGGAACATCTGCATGGTTATATAGCTGGGCATGAATGCCTTGTCACCACCCAGGGTGGCAGGCATGGAGGAGGCCGAAGCCATTTCCAGGCCAACCCCCAGCAGAACCGGCAGCATGGCTATTAACAATATCTTTTTACGCCGGGCGAAAATATTGCGGCTCATTTCCAGTTCCCATTTGGTTTGAGCCCTGGACATTTCGGTCAGGAACTGACCGGTGGTGATTATCCCCATGGCCGTCCTTTTAAAAATGTTCATAATTTACACCTCCCGGATAATGGCTATTAAAAAATGTATTAATATATAAAAGTACTGGTTTTCACATTCATGCATAAAATTTGTTATCTGTTTTTAGCTACAATCATAAAACCACCCCCCCTGGCAGAACCGGCTAAGCCCATGTTGTCCGCTGTTTTAGTCAGCCGATTTGTGATTTATTTCTCTTTCCAAAATAGCTCATCATGGGCCCATTGTCAATAAGATATTGATAAATTTTTCACAAACCCAGCATTCTTTACAAGTTGTTTGTGACAAAACGAATGAAAAAATCAAAAGAAAACCAGCGCCAATCAAGGGTTTAGATTGTTATTTTAGTAACAATCCCCCGGACAAAAAAAGAGCCCCTGAAATCACAAGTTTTTTCAGGGGACCGCCATCTATTTCCTTTATTTCGCCACCACCGTTTAAGACAGGTTTTGCTTCGCAACAAATTTCTAACGAAAAAGCTAATCCCTGCCGGCCGTTAAGCCTTTAATAATTTTTTCCACGTCTATACCGGAAATATTTTTCAGCATTTCCGGAGCGGTTGCCGCAAGCGACGCCACATAATTGCTCACCCGGGCGGCCCCTTCACCGCTGCCCGTATCCACCACAGTCAATTTGTCAATTGACTTGAGGGGCTCAGCAACCCTTCCGGCCAGCTCCGGCAGCATTTTGACTATTATATCCAGCACAGCCGCCTCTCCGAATTTTTCGAAGGCCTCCGCCAGTTTTTCCTTGGCTTCCGCCTCCGCCAGGCCCCGCAGCCTGATAACCTCCGCCTCGGCCATACCCCTGGCCCGCTCGGCGTCGGCCACGGCCATGCCCTCCAGGCGCTTTTGCTCGGCATAGGCCTTTGCCTCGGACTCGATTTTATATTGAGCGGCTTCCGCCTGACGCATTTGCTTCACCTTTTCCGCCTCGGCGGACTGCTCCACAGCGTAGCGGTCCGCATCCGCCTTTTTCTTCACATCGGCGTCGTATTGCTTTTGCCTGCGTAAAATCTCCTTCTCCTGCAAATCAATTTCCCGCTCCTTGCGGACAAGCTCGATCTTCATCTGCTCTTCAACCACCGTCTGCTGCGAGCGGGCCTCCTGGATGTTGTAAGCCTGGTCCGCTTCGGCCATGGCCATATCCTGGTCCTTTTTAAATGCCGCCACTTTAAGCTCTTTTTCTTTTTCCGCCTCAGCCACATTGGTATCCCGCAAAAGCTCCGCCTTTTTACCCTCTTCATCCGCCAGAGCCTTTTGTATCCTTGCATCACGCGTGGCCTGGGCCTCGGCTATATCGGCGTCCCTCTTCACCGCCGCGATCCTTGGTTTGCCCAGCGCCTCCAGGTAGCCCTGCTTGTCCCGGACATCCTTGATGGTGAAAGACACTATTTGCATACCCATTTTTTTAAGATCCTTGGCCGCCACCCCCTGAACCTCCTGGGCAAACTTATCCCTGTTGCGGTAAACCTCCTCCACCGTCATGGTGCCCAGAATAGCCCTCAGGTGGCCTTCCAGCACTTCCTGGGCTTCCAGTTTAAGATCCTCCGTGGGTTTGCCCAGGAATTGCTCCGCCGCTGTGCCCACATCCTCCACCGAGCCCCCGATTTTAATAATTGCCACTCCGTCCGCCAGCACCGGCACTCCCTGTTCGGTATAGACCTCCGGCGTGGACACGTCCAGTTTGTGGGAGAGCAGCGAAAGAAATTCCGCCTGTTGAAAAACCGGCAGGATAAACGCCCCGCCTCCCCGGACTATTTTAATTTTGCGTCCTGAATTATCGGCAAATACATTTTTAGCGCCCAGAAAAGAACCGGTTACTATCATCGCCTCATCAGGGCCCACAGTTTTGTACCTGGCCCAAAAGGTCCCCCCTAAAACCGCAATTACCAGTATAACAATCACGGGAACAGTAATAAACATCATTTACATCAGCCTCCTTAACATTTATTCATCGTAACGAAATACATACAGCACGCCTTCCCTGACGTCGCCCACCACCACCCTGGCGCCCGCCGCAAGCTCCTCCCCGTCCAGGCTTGCCGCAATTTGATTGGTGTTCCCGGCTCCGGCCCTGACCACAACCTCGCCAAATCCCTGCGCCGGAACCGGCACGATTACTTCTCCTATTTTTCCCACAAGGTCCTGAATGGAGAAACCGGTGGAATTCTCCGTGTTTTTCATAGGCTTGACGTATGCGAAATATGTAACGGCTGAGGACAAAACACCGGCCATGGACGCCGCCAGAAAAACAGGCAGGATATCCAAAGAGGTATACCTGTCAAGCAATATCCCGGCTCCGCCGAAAACGGCCACGCCGCCGACAATTACCATGGGCTGCATAAAAGCCAACTGCTCAAAGGGCAGCGAATCCATAACACCGTCCAATATATCCCCCAGCACATCTCCGAATATTATTGTTGTCAGCGCAAAAAGGCTTCCACCAATGAGACACCCCCAATATATGGCATACATATTTTCCCTCCCTATCCGGAGGCCAACCCCCTCCGGATGCTCCTTTCTCAACTTTTTTGGAAAACTGACGGGCGGTCAGCGGAATTATTCCTGCTCCCCCTTTTTCATACCGGCCTTTTTCCTTAACTCCTCCAGTTCCCTGTCTATGTCCCCGTTGCCCAGCACCGACAGTTCCTCATCAAGACTGCGGCCGGACAGCGCCAGCCCTGCCGCGACCTCCGCCCTGGCCTCGGACTGCAACACCTTTTCCTCCATGCGCTCAAATCCACGCCTGGCGCCATCCTTGCCGAATCCCCCCAGCAGCCCGTAAACCTCCTCCTGCGCCCTGGCCGACTGGGTCCTGGCAACCAGAGTATCCCTCCTGGCCCGGAGCGCTTCATATTCGTCTTTCATTTCCCTCAGCCGGGATTTGAGCTTTTCAGCCACGGCATCGCTTTTCTCATATTGCAGCCGGTAGTCCTGGGCCCTTGCCGCATGAATTTTTTTGTCCTCCAGAGCCTTTCTGGCCAGATCTTCCCGGTCCTTCTCCAGAGCTGCCACGGCCTGCCACTCCCTCTTTTCCATCATGGCGGAGGCATCATCGTACTGGGACTTGAATTTTCGCACCACAGTCAATTGTTTGGCCACCGCGCTTTCGGCATCACCGATGTCATCCTCCATGTCCCGCAAATACTGATTCAGCATGGTCACCGGATCCTCGGCCTTATCCAATAACGCATTGATATTAGCCCTGAGGTTGTCACCAATCCGCTTAAACAAACCCATGCGAACATCGCTCCCTTCTTTTTTCTTTGCTGACATATTTTGTTGACTTCAATATATCAAAGGTTATATTCTACCGCAACACATGGTTTTGTTTACTACATTTCAAGGATGACAACACAAGATGAACAGCTTTATTTTTCTCATAGTTTCATAATCTTGCTTTCAATATCTTGTCATATCGTTGTCTCTATATTGTCATATGGTTATTGATACTATATAATACAAAAAAGGAGTGACGAAATTGTGTTTTTAAAGG
This sequence comes from Desulfocucumis palustris, assembly GCF_002933875.1. Taxonomy (GTDB): domain Bacteria; phylum Bacillota; class Desulfotomaculia; order Desulfotomaculales; family Desulfocucumaceae; genus Desulfocucumis; species Desulfocucumis palustris. The sequence continues at coordinate 133,273 of NZ_BFAV01000018.1, forward strand.
ATGATCTGGCAGGACTAATTGATCAGCTTTCCCTGTCCGCTGACGTTAAAATATCGGACATGCCTGATATTGACCTGTACATAGAGCAATTGACTTCGCTGATTGACGTCAAGCTTTCCGGGCACAAGAGGGAAAAGAACGGCAAAATATTGACCAAAACCATGGTTAACAATTACACCAAGGCAGGGCTGTTAATGCCCCCGGTCAATAAAAAGTACAGCAGGGATCATTTCATATTACTGATACTCATTTACTACTTAAAAAACATTTTATCCATAAACGACATAGGGAAACTGTTCTCGCCCATTCTAAACAACATCGCCAGCCGGGATGACGATGTAATATCGCTGGGAGAAATATATTCCACTTTTTTAGAACTGGTAAAGATTGAAATAGACTCTTTCAGCCTGTCTCTCATGAACAAGGCTGATTTGATAATGGAAAAAACGGCCGGAGTAGCCGGTGAAAAGCGTGATATAGCGGGGCTGTTTCTAATGGTGTTAATGCTGGTGGCCCAGTCGAACGCCCAGAAGCGACTGGCGGAAAAAATTATCGACACCTATTTCAGCGCCGGCGATTAATTTGTTTTTGCAGTTGATGATATAAAGAAATTCATAATTTTTTGCCCACTTATCAAAGGTGTTTAAATGGATTCTTTGATCTGGTTATCAATATTATTTTTTCTAAAAAGAACCGCAAAGGTTGTTCCGGAAGAACCGGTTTCCACCTTTATCGAAGCGTTGTGACGGGCGGCAATGCTGTAGCAAACGGCAAGTCCCAGGCCGGTACCGTTCTCCTTGGTGGTAAAAAAAGGAGTGCCGATTTTCTCCAGCAATTCCTGGGGAATACCGCAGCCCTGATCCCTCACGGATAAAATTACAACATCCCCGTCTTCATTTTCACTGTCCAGAAAGGTTTCAATGGACAGCTTTCCGCCCGGGGGCATGGCATCCAGCCCGTTGCGCACAAGATTGAGTATAAGTTGACGCATCTCCTTTTCATCCAGCAGCAAATCAGGTATATGCCCAAAGCCGAATTCGATGTGTTTGTCCGAAGTCATGGCGTCAGCCGTTATCAGCGGAGACATGGTTTTTACAATGTTGTTGAGGTTTTGCATTTTATAATCAACGGCCTTGTTTTTGGCCAGGGAAAGATACTCCGTAATTATTGAATTGGCCCGGTCCAGTTCCTGAATCATCAAATTAAAATAATCCTTGTACCCGATGCATTCATCCTTGTTGTTCAGCAGCTGTAAAAATCCCCGCACAGTGGTCATGGGATTTCTTATTTCATGCCCTATGCCGGCGGCCATTTCACCCACCAGGTTCAGTCTGTCCAGACGGGCCATTTCCTTTTCAATTTGCTTCCGTTCGGTTATATCCTCGGCGAATTTTAAAATGTGCGTAATCCTGCCCTCGGAGTCCCGGAGAGGGAAAAAAGTAGCGTATTCCCAATAGTATTCACCGTTTTCTTTTTGGCCGGTTACTTCACCCTTCCACTCCCTGCCTGTTTTGATTATTTCCGACAGCTGCTCCGCAGCTTCCGTCCGGTTCTCGTAATAGTTTGCTATATCCTGCCCCTCCGCCTCTTCCTGGGTATAGCCGGTGATGCCGGTAAAACTGCTATTGACATACTGTATCCTGCAGTCCGTGCCGGCTATAACCACCATAACCGGACTCTGCTCCACGGCGCAGGACAGAACCCGGAGCCCCTCTTCAGCTTTCTCCCTGGAGGCGATTTCTTTTTTCAGGGCGCAAAGGCTCTCGTTTAAATGCCTGCGGTGATGCGCCTCTATATTGGTAAGGCCGCCCACGAACCAGCCTATAACATACATCATTCCGATAAACAGCAGATCTGTTTCCACCGCCTGGTAAATATTTGTTTTTCCGATTATATGAGTGCTATAAAAAATCAGAAAAAAAGTGCATACTGTCGCCATTATCAATCCGCCGGTAATGCCGGTCATGGAAGCGGCAACCAGAACGGGCAGCAGAAGAATGACCTCGACATTGTCAAGGCTGTTATTTACAGCCAGCAGGGTTATGCCCGTCACAACCAGAGGAAAGGATAAATACGTTATCTTGGTAAAAGATACTGAACTAACGTTATCGGATAAAAAGTCTCTTTTGGTTTTTAAAAGCAAAATAAAGCCAATCGCAACCAGCCCAGACACGGCAAAAAAACGAATGTTGATTATCGGATATATTTGGGACGGCACATAGAATTTATGACTGAGAACCAATGTTGATATCATGATCAGAAGGCAAAGCATGTGTGTAGTGATTAAATATTCCTGTAGCTCTTTTTCCCTTTGGGATATATTACCCGTTGCCATGCTCTTCACCTTCTTTAAAAACCTCTTAAAAATAAGAGGTGGAAATAACCACCTCTTATTACAATAACAAACTTTGTCATTATTTCCAATTATGAAAGTACAATTTAATACAGAAAATCAATTATTTTTCTATTTTCTCAATGATTCAGGCAACTCGGGCTGGTAGTGGGTAAACGCACAGGCGGATGCAGCGGTGATGCTGGCTAAAAATAGCAGCACTGTTACCGTAAATAAAAACACTTTGCTCATAATATTCCTCATTAAATTACACCCCCTTTTACGTTTTTTTAAATGAAATTTTATCTATTAAAGACATCAATTTATGGCCTTTACGTGTGAGCATGAAACTTACCCACAGCAAAGTCAGGGCAACGCAGGATTGAACCACAACGGCATATTGCCAACTGCTTTCCCTGATTAACAACACTGCGAAAGTCTCCAGAAAAACAAATGCAATTGATATAATTTTAAGCTTTTTTTTCCTGAGAGAGGATATTATAGGAGCAGAAGGCGAATCCATTGGGGCAAACAATATCATAGCCGCAAGACCAGCTATAAAAGCTCCGGCGGAAATCGCGTCAACAAGCCCCTGGCCAAATTGGCTTAAAAATGAACCCAACAGGGCAAACATAGGAAAAATGGCTATTGTGACGACAGCGCAGCGCCAGGGGGAATTAGAATGGGCTCCCCCGGCACTGTGCCTGAACAATACCGTCGTAACTAAACAAGCCGCGGTTCCTGGAAATACTCCTAGTAATGCCGCCAGAAGAAGCGTAAAAAAAATATTTAAAAAATTTAATGTCAGAATTTCAATAACATAAGCCAGAACTTTTTCCTGGTCCTCCGGGAGGCACGTCTTCCGGCTTAAATAACCAGCCCAATGCCTACTGAATGCAAGATAGCTCATATTCTCCACATGCCTTCCATCGGTTTCCTGAATTTAGAAATCAACAAAGCAATGGCTATCATAATAGCGACCTGAGGTAACCCTACTAATAGCCATACATAATTATCGGACATTAAATTGCTAACTTCTTTATTTAAAAGACTGCTAATAAGTTCATACATGGGAACCTCCAGCAAAGCCAGAAGGGCAAAGCTGGCGAAAGAGACGATAAAGCTTATGGAAGGCGGAACCCTTGTGGCTCTGGCGATAAACAGTGCGGACAGAAAAATAGCTGCAACAGTGTGCAACCCGAAGGTTACAGGCAGGCTCCTAACCATATAGATTACCACTGTCATAACACTGGCAACGGCCCAAATTACCCCCCAGCGCAAATTCACCCTGGCTAGGGCAAGACTGCAGGCCACAAGCCCTGCAGATTCGGGAATACCCTGCACAAAAAACAATAATAACTTCAGCATCTTACACCTCGTAAAGCAGAATAAACCGAGGTTATAACAATTAACAAATACTATTCGACACAGAACCTGGAATTCCTATTAAATTTTGCTTATGTTCCCCTAAAATTTCAGCAAAAGTCCGATTTTCCCGTATCAAACATTATTGCCAAATCGCTCCAGATCAAAAAAGCAAAAGGAACAGGCAGCTTTTAATAAGTAAAAAAACAGCCTGCCCCTAATGGTACTGTATCACTACCCGACGTCTGCCGAATAAAAGGCTTATATTCTCCACATGCCTTCCAGCGGTTTTCTATACTTTGGAATCAACAATGCTATAGAAATCAGCAGAATGGACTGGGGTAAACCAGTTAATTTCCATAATGTATCCTCGGAAATCACCTTACTAATCTCAGTGTTTAATAGAATTATAAACACCTCATTCATGGTTGTTTCCGCCAAGTAAAGAACGGTAAAACTGACAAAAACCGCCATAAAGCCTTTGGAAGGCGGTACCCTGGTTGCCCTGGCGATAAACAAGGCGGTCAATAAAATAGCCGCCACTGTATGCAGCCCGAAAGTGATAGGCAGATTCCTTATGATGTAGATCATTGCAGTCAAAACAACGCCAATAGCAAAAATTAATCCCCAGCGCAGTTTCACCTTGACTAGAGCAAGACTGCAGGCAATAATCCCAGCAGTTTCAGAAATACCCTGCACAAAAAACAATACTTCCTGCAGCATCTTTACACCTCATAAGCAGCATAAAAATGGTTAATAAATGTTATTCGATACAAAAATGGAATCCCTGAAAATTTAGCAGAATTCTTACCAGTCCGACTTAATCGATGTTGCAAAGTCAATCCCGTCAGCAAAAAATAACAAAAAGAAACAAACAACTTTTTCATAACGAAAACTGCTGACCTTATTGGCGCTATATCACGATCTGGCTCCTACTAAACAAAGGCAGCTCATATCCTCCACATGCCTTCCAGCGGTTTCCTGTATTTTGAAATCAACAATGCGAAGACAATCATCATAATGGCCTGGGGTAAAGCAGCCAATTTCCACAAAAAAACATCGGACATAAACTTATTAATGTCGATGTTTAAAAGCCTAACAAGCACTTTAAACATGGTTAACTCCAATAAAGCAACCGCAGCAATACCAGCAAAAACCACCATAAAGCTTTGGGAGGGCGGTACCCTGGTTGCTCTGACTATAAACAGAGTCCATAAAAGAATTGTCGCCACGGTGTGCAATCCGAAAGTTATAGGAATACTTCTTAGGACTAAAATTATCGCCGTCATAACCAGAGCCGTCGGCAGAATCACTCCCCAGCGCAGTTGCACCCGGGCCAGGGCCAGGCTGAATGCGCAGACTCCTACAGTTTCGGGAAAACCCTGCATAAAAAATAATAATATCTGCAGTATTTTCACACCTCACAAAACAACAAAAAATGGCCAATAAATCCTATTCGACACATAAACTGGAATTCCTTTTATTTTTTGTTTTACATAATTTCAAATTAAGTCTTGCCGGTTCTCTCAATAATACCGTGATGCTGCCGGGGCAACAAAAAAACCGCCTTTTACAGCGGGACAAAAAGCTTCGCGAAACCTCGCAAATTTTATTTTCTTAATTGGCAGGAGATTTATCATTACAGCCCTTGTCCTTTCATATCTGCATTATCTACCTCATCTTTCCTCCGGTGCCGCGTTCAAAGGCATGTTCCTTTTGCAGCAACCGGGTTAAACTATTCCCGCCTTTTAAAGCACCGTACAACCCAACGAAAGGTTTTTCCCTCAGTGGAGTCAATATCAACTTCCCATCAATCTCCTGCAGATCGAATCTGTCACCCTGTTTATCCCGCACTTTTTCCTGATCCCAGATGGGATAATGATTTGCCCCTTTTTAGAAATTTTAATTATCGACACTGCTTTATCCCCCCATGTCCTACATTATGAAAGCAAGACAGGGAGTTGTAAATATACTTCTCCGCCCCACTATCCGGCTCATAACCCGACATATTTGTTCATAACGGCCTCAACGCCATCCGGCGCTATGCATCACCGCAGATTGCCGCAGATTAATATCCGGCTAAAAAAATTCCCGGAGAAGGTATTCCTGGGACATCGGTTCCACAAAAGTATAACTTCCCCGCCCCTTTTTTTGAATTACAGCTTGGAAACAAGGTGGTCCACGGCCCTTTTAGCTTCATTGGGATTTATATTTTTGGCATATACACTTTTATCGGAAACAATACGCTTCAACACATCGCGAACCTTAAAACGCTGGCTCAATTTATCCAGTATTTCATCGTAAACCGGCGTCAGGGTTATCAGAGTGCGATCATAGCCTAATCTAACAATACCCGGGGTAATTGTATTTTCTCCAGCCTCAATGAGCGCGTAAAAAATCTCTGAACAGACAACCATTGTATTCTGGGGGTGACCGCCGGTCCTGCTTAAAATTTCTTTGATAATTTGGTATTCGGTTTTAATACCGCGGTGGCTAAATTTTTCAATAATATATTTTATCCAGGCATTTTCCGGAATAAGGGGTATGGGAAGAATGGTGGCAAAACGGTAAAAAGCCTCTTTCCGGCTCCCAAACAAAGTATCCATAATCCCTTCCTTGGAACCAAAAAACATATATGCCACGCTTTCCTGATTCTGAAAATGGGAGCGCATCTTTTTATAAATCCCGGCATCCACTGCCCTGGAAGCATCCTGAAACTCGTCAAACAAAACAATCATGAATTTTTATCATGTCTAGCAATGATATCCAGCAAATCAAGAGCGTAATCAAGCAAAACGTTATCATCTTCTTCGTCATGGAGCCCGATGCCAAACTCCAAATCTTCAAGTTTTTGGGTAAGCTTTGTGGTACCTGCAATATGTGTAATCCATGCGCCGCCCAATTTGTGCATATTAATTGATTTCAGCTAATTGTCGTGTTAGAATAAACACATGAGGTGGAAAATACTGTATGCTACCGAAAACAACCGAATGGCTTGACCAATCAATATATGACCTAAAAACTGCGGAAAGCCTTTACCAGGCCGGAAGGTATATATACGCTATTTTTATGTGCCACCTGGCAGTTGAAAAAGCATTGAAAGCATTGGTGGTTGAAACAACAGGCAAAGCGCCGCCCAGAACTCATAACCTTGTCAATTTGATCAAACTGGGACAACCCGGGTTAACCGATGAACAGACCAAATTCATAGCCCGTTTAAGCCTGGCCGGGATAGTCACCAGATATCCCGATGATCTAAAAAGGGCCTTGGACGACTACCCGCCCCCAGTAACCCGGGACTACCTGAAAAGAGCTAAGGATGTGGTAAAATGCCTGAAACAGCAATTGGAGTAGAAGAAATAATAAAATCGTACCTGCTTGTGCTT
>NZ_BFAV01000019.1 GCF_002933875.1 Desulfocucumis palustris
GGCATAGAATGATCCCCCTAACGTTAATTTCGTTAAGAGAATCGTATACCCTGCTAGATATTATTGCAACTATAATTTGGAATCACTCTACTAGTATTGATTACCTGCTTATCAGCGATATGAGCAATAGATGTTTACAATTTATGGCAGAAGCTCTACTCCCAGACCGGCCAGCTTGCTTCTTTCGCTGCGGTGCAGGGATATGTGGGCGTATATATCCTGACCTTTAAATTTGTCTATTAGTGTAACCAGGCCGTTGTTGGTGGATGTGAGCCTGCAGTTGTCAATCTGCTGTATGTCTCCGGTGACCACAATTTTTGTACCCTTGCCGGCTCTGGTAATTATTGTTTTTATGTTTTCCTTGGTGAGGTTTTGGGCCTCGTCCACCACAATCCACTGATTGGGTATGGATCTGCCCCTGATGTAAGTGAGAGCTTCCAGTTCAATAAAGCCCTCTTCCATGAACCTTTTTACTTTTTCGGCGGGATTGGATTTTTCATCGTATTTTCCCGTGACGAAATTTCTAACCAGGTATTGAAGGTTGTCGTACACCGCTCCCATCCAGGCGCTTATTTTCTCTTCCTTGGTGCCTGGCAGGGCGCCTATATCCCTGCCGTGGGGAATCAGTTCCCTGGTTACCACCAGTTTGTCGTAGCGCCGGGTATTGATCACCTGCTGCAGGCCCGCGGCCAGAGCCAGCAGGGTTTTTCCCGTTCCCGCCGGACCCAGCACGCTGACCAGGTGTAGATCCGGGTCCAGCAGGGCATCCAGTAAAAAAACCTGCTCTATATTATTTTCAGCAGGTGATATACCGAAGGCGTGCGGTTCCCTGGCCAGGGGGCGGATAATCCCGGAGCCGGCGCAGTACCGTCCCAGGTGGGATCCACCCGACGTATCCTTCATTTTTACATATTCATTTGGGATTAAAGCTGAAGAGGGGGCGAAACTGCCCTTTTCGTAAAGGGACTGGACTTCGCTGTCGACTATTTGCAGTTCCGACCACCCTGTATAGAGGTTATCCAGGTCAACCCGTTCCACCACGTAATTATCCGCCGGTATGGAGAGCGCGTCGGCTATGATTCTCACGCAAATGTCCTGGGTAATCAGGGAGACCGCGTCGGTTTTTTGGAGGCCTTTGGTGATGGCCAATATTCTGGTGTCAGTGTGATCCCTGACAAGGGAGGGGGGCAGTTCCACGTCCAGGTGGTTTATCTCCACCACCACGGTGTGTCCGGAGTCCAGCAGAACCCCATTGTGCAGATTGGGTCGCAGCGAGTCCAGAAATCTGATGGCCTGCCTGGCGCAATAGCCTCTGGAATCATCAAACCCTTTGAATTTATCCAGTTCACTTACCACGGCCAGAGGGATGACCACTTTGCACGGGTTAAAGGACATCAGTGTCTGGTCAACGGGTCTGTCCAGCAGAACGTTGGTATCGAGCACCACTGTATTCAATTGCATTCCCCCATTGCAGTATCATTGCCCAACCTGTTGGTATTGTAATTTATACCGGTAAAATATCCGGGAAATGAAGGTTAACCTTTTGTTAGGACAATTAAAATATCAAAAAAACGAATTTTAGGGGAATAATAACACGGGTTTAAAATGCTTTTAACACGGCGGTTTTATAATACAAATGATTTTGATACGTTTTCACAACCTCCTTCTTGTCAAGCCGTCTTATTTTTAGCGGCTATTTTTTTTGTTATTAAAGGGAAAGGGCCGCCTGGCGGCAGCCCCTTTATTTTAATTTTTCCAGCACGGCCCTGGCGTCCACGGCCAGCGCCCCACCTGGTGTGACCATTAAAGGATTGATATCCAGTTCCTTTATTTCCGGGTGTTCCAGGGCCAGTTGGCCCAGCCGCAGCAGACAGTCCGCCACCGCGTCCATATTTCCGCCGGCGGCTCCCCTGTATCCCGCCAGAAGCTTATAGGCCTTGGTTTCCCGAAGCATGGCCAGCGCTTCCTCCCGGGTGAAGGGAGCTATTCTGAATGCCACATCCCTGAACAGCTCGGCGTATATTCCCCCCAGGCCGAATATTACCACCGGGCCGAATTCCGGGTCTCTTTTGATTCCCAGTATGACCTCCACCCCTTCCGGGCGGAAGGACTGTACCAGCACTCCTTCCACGGCTGCGCCGGGGGCATTGGACTTAACCCTTTGCAGCATTTGCCGGTAGGCTGTTTGAAGGGCGGCTTCATCCCGGATATTGAGGCTCACCCCTCCCACATCGGATTTGTGGGATATTTGCCTGCTGATTATTTTTAGCGCCACCGGGTAGCCGATATCTCCGGCCAGGGCCAGGGCTTCTTCAAGGTTCGCGGCCCTGCGGGAAACCACCGCCGGGATTCCGTAGGCCCCAAGCATGTCCAGCACCGGCTCGTTTACCGTCACGGGGCCGTCAGCCAGGTGGCCGGTGATGAGTTCTGAAACCGGGGCGGTGTTGATTTCTCCAAGGGTTTCGTACCCGGGAGCTGGCCTGTTTTTTATTTCAGTGTGATAGCGGCAGAGCATCGCCAGGGATCTGGCCGCCCTGTCCGGGGAGGGATATACCACTACGTTTCCCTCTGATTCCAGCCGGAGCCTGAATTTTTCCCTGCTGGGGCCGAATATCCAGACCGCCAGGGGTTTGCCCGGGTGTTTCCCGGCAACCTCCCTGATTACTTCCGATATGTCCAGGGGGTTGTTCTCCGGGTCCTGGTAGGCCGGGGTTATGCAAATGCAGGCGTCCACGTTGGGGTCCGACAGCACCGTGTCCAGGGAAAGCTTCGCAATGTTCAGATATCCCCTGGACATTCCCGCGGGCCATATGTCCGCCGGGTTATTGACATCCATCCAGTCCGGCGACATGTCGTTCAGTATTTTTAAAGTATCTCCGGTAAAATCAGCCACTTCAAGCCCGTGGTCGGCGCAGGCGTCCATGGTGGCTATCCCGGCACCCCCGCTGATGGTCACCACACCGATCCGCCGGCCGGACATATTGGGATAGGCCAGAAATGTTTTGTTAAGATAATGCATGTCCTCCACGTCCCGCACCCGGATCACGCCGCACTGGCGGAAGGCTGCCCCGAAAACGTGGTCCTCTCCCGCCAGGGAGCCGCTGTGGGAGCCCGCCGCCCTGGCTCCGGCCTCGCTGCGGCCGGTTTTAAAGCAGAGCAGCGGCTTGCGCCTGCTGGCCTCCGAGGCTATAGCCATAAACCGGCGGCCGCCGTGGATGCCTTCCATGTGCATGTTGACCACCCTGGTTTTTTCGTCCAGGGCGAAATATTCCAGCACATCGTTAAAGCCTATGTCGCTGGCATTGCCGATATCTATCCCCAGACCCATGCCGGCGGTTAAATCCAGGGATGCCGCCAGAAATATTCCGGACTGGCAGACAATGGCGGAATCCGTGGTGGATTTATTGAAATCAAGAAAGGAACTGTAAAAATTATTATGCAGGTTGGCCACTCCCAGGGTGTTGGGGCCCACCAGACGGGTTCCGGTTCCTTTTACAGCCTCCATTAATTCCTGCTGCATTGCCCTGCCTGTTTCGTCCGCGTCGGCGAATCCCTGGGTGATAATGGCCACGGATTTGATTCCCTTGGCTGTACAATCCTTGACGGCGCCCAGCACGGCTGTCCGGGGAATGGATATAATGGCCAGATCGCTGACTTCCGGCACTTCGGCAACGGATCTGTACACTTTTTTTCCGAGAATTTCGCCGCCCTTGGGATTGACGGGGAATATGCGTCCTTTATAGCCGCTGTTTAGCATAACTTCGAAGACATTGAAGGTTCCGGCCCCGGTGCGGGTGGAGACCCCGATGATGGTGACCGACTGTGGTTCCAGGTAACCTTTCAATGCGCTGATGGTGGATTCCAATGCTGTTTCAACCTCCTGTCAAAACTGCGACAAGTGCGGCAGGAAAAGGTGCTACCTTGTCGCACTTGTCGTTTCTCGTTGTCCATATGATAACCGCCAGAAAAGGAACCGGCCAGACCTGTAAAAATGGAGCTTGTTTGCCTGGTTCCCATGAAGACAGTTTATGTAACGCAGCAGTTAATTATTGCCTAATTATTAATTTCAATATTACCTGAATTATTCCTCTGTTTTTGTCAAAATTTTTGTTATTCTCCATGCTTTATTAATGGCAGCCTGGGAGGAGCGGCCAGGTTATCCCGGGGGTAAAATTTCCCCGAGCTAAACTTGATAAAAAGCAATTTATTAAAGCTCCCGCAATATGTGATAGAATTAATCCAGAAACATATTATATGCGGGCCTGATGGTGATAATTATGTACCGGTTTGAAAAAATTAAGAACGGTGTTTTGAAGCTTATACCCCGGGTAATAGAAATTCTTGGTCAGGACAAGGATATAATATCTGTTTACCTATTTGGCTCATACGCCGAGGATAGAGCCGGGGACTCCAGCGATGTGGATTTGGCGGTGCTGTTATCCAGGGATTATCCCGCCGCCCTATATTTTGAAAAGAAATTAACTTTGCTTGCCCGGGTAACCACATGTCTAAAAACCGATGAAGTGGATTTGATAATTCTCAATCAGGCTCCCCCTTCTCTTGCTTACCGGGTGTTCTGCAAAGGAAAACTTTTATGGGAAAGAAGTGGGCAGAAAAGCTGGCGTGTAAACTTTCAGGCTCAAACCTACGACCGCTATTTTGACTTTTTACCCGTGGAGAAAATATTGCACGAAGGATTAATCAGAAGGATTAAGGAGGGCCGGTTTGGTGGTTGACAGGGTGATTGTGGAGAAACGATTTGCCGGATACGTAATAACCTGGCTATAAAAGTTTATATAGCAGTTAACCGTCTATATTTGTTAAATAGTAATTAGGGATCAACCGGGTGATCCGCTATCCTTGCCACGCACTTCATTTCTCACGCCTTCAAGTACATCGTCAATCAGCCTGTCGTCAATTATTTTCATGGCTTTTTCCAGAGAAGTCACAATATCCGGATAATTATTATTGTGTATTTCTTCTAAAACAGGCTGGATACTTTTCAAATTAATAGTATTGTCTTTTACCATTGCGATCAAAGCGATAACTATTTCATAATCCCTGAGGTCACCGGCTTGAAATTTGGCTTTTAATAGGTTTGCTAATTCGCTGTGTGTCACAAATACACCCCTGAGGTTATTTTAACATAGAGGAGCATTATATCACGATAAATACTCCGCACAAAGGATAAAAACGATCTTTCCTTTTTTTTCCAGCGGCCTTTACTGGGGCCAAGCTTATTGTGAATGGATGTGCCATCAATTAGTCGCGGGCTTCTGTGATACACAGGCGATATTTTTTATGCCGGATTGCCTACAATAAATATTAGGGCCTGTTAAAAGAAAACGGGGCCGGGTCAGTTTTTTATAGTAATTTTTAAGCACGATGGAGGTTGGTTAATGTGTTTAAACCGGTTCACTTTTTAAACGGCAGATTTATGTCACCTTTTTTCCCGGTTTACACCCGCCCCTGGTTTGCAGGTTTTAATATTGAAATTTTAAATGACCCGCAGACGGTTTATGAAAAAATATTCAGCCCGGGGGCAGACGCTGAGCTGTTTGCGCTGCACATGAAGTCCTCTAAAATACTGCCTGAAGATTATTGGGATTTGTACCATGACGGCGAACCTTTATTCAAAAATATTTACTGTAAAGACATTTCTGAAGGTATTTACCTGATGGTGGCCCACCGGCTCACTCCCGCTTCTATTTTACAGTTTATTTATACAGCCGATAAAAGCAGCCCGCAGGCAGAGCCTTACCATGTAGAAGTGACTTATGACTTTCTTATCAGGGAACCGGTGCCGGGAATGGCGGGGTAGTGGAATTTTTATTCATTCAGGCGGAGCTTCCCTTTATAAATCTTCTTAATTAAAAATGCTTTTTCCGGACACGCTTTTGGGCGTGTTATTTTTTTATTCACTGTGCCTAGTCTAATTTTAAGTGAGTGTTTGCAAATAGCCGTGTTGATAATGAGCAGGAACGAGGTGTGTAAAAAGTGTCGATGGCGGATGTTTATAATGGCATTTATGAAACCCTTGTAAATGATCAAGAAATCCTAAACTATCTTGGGCTGCTAAATGCCGATGAGGCAACTAAAGCGAAACACATTCAAAAGAGAGCCAAACCACTGAATTTAGCGGACAACTTGCCTTTAATAACTTATTATGTCTTATCTCCCAAAAGCATGGTTAGTCTGGATTGCCCCACGGCCTGCTGTATTTCTCCCGGAAAAAGGGAGGAGGGAAATTCAGAGGTCTATGTTACAAACTTTATATTTGATATCTATACTAATGATGATGTTTCACTGGCGCTTACCATAGCCCAAAAAATCAGTGATTTGTTTGAAAGCGCTATACCGTGCTTTGCAAACAGCGTTACTTTTGAGGGGTTGTTTGTGTCGGCTTACGAAAGTGAGTCTGACCTTGCAAATACTTACTGCTTCACAACGGTAATTCAATTTTCAATGGGTATGGGTAAATAATTTAAAGAAAGGGGTTATTTTACATGGCTAAAAAGCTGATTATTAAAGGTGTCGGCACCATGATGGCCAAATGGAAGGACGCCGGCGGGGAGGAGCAGGTTCTAACTCTCGGAACACTGCAGAATTTAAAAATCGATATGAACTCCGAGGCTGAGGACATTTTCGGCGGCGACGGCACTTTTCCCATTGACAGCCTGGTAAAAAGCAAGTCCATCGAGATCACCGGAACTGACGCCAAATTTGACCTGGCCGCGGTGTCCGTGATGCTGGGAGACAGCCTTGAAGAAAATGTGGCCAGTTACGTGTGGGAACTGAATGAAATCCATGAAGCGGACGCTTCCGGTAAAATTTCTCTGCAGTATGCGGTGTACTCCGGTGCTGATTCCGACATCAGCATCTACGAGGTGGAGTCCAATACCAGGATCACCGGCTCCAATACCGTCAGCGGCAAGGACGTGACCAATACCGGCATGGCCGGTAAAAAGGTCTACGTGAACTACAAACGCGCCTCGGATGTGGACCTGGTTCGCATTCTAAAAGACACGTCTCCCTTCCCGGTTCACGTGGTGCACCACGGCGCGTTCATGCAGAAGAACGGCAAGCTCCGGGGAATTGAAACAGAGCTGTTCTCCTGCAAGGCAAAGGGTAACTTTACCATTGACGCCCAAAGGGCTGCCGCCTCCGCCAGCACTGTTACCCTGCAAATTCATGACCCGGAAATGGAATGCGGCATGATTGGTACCATCAAGGTGTTTGAAATGGACAAGACTGTTTGTACTCCCGGTTAAATCGCGGCTGTAACCGGTGTGTATTAAGACGGTTACTTCACTAATATCTGTGTAATCACCATTGCTTGATGGTTAGTCAGCTTAAAAACCAGTAAATATAATGTGTCGTGGGATGCGGCCCCCTTCTCACGGCACTTACTGGCTTATTAAAGACGGGGTAAAAATTATTTCAGATGAGGGGGCGGTATGACTGAGCGGCAATGTTGCAACTCTAACCGTTGATGAGGTTAAAAAAGGTAATTTTGAAGAGCTTCAAAAGATTCTGTCTGAAAACCCGGAATTGGACAACACTGGGAAGGAAGAGGATGGTCTGAGCCAGATAGAGGCTGACAGGATTGAACGGGTTATTTTCGAAGACGATGATGAAATAATTCTGCGGGATGGCAAAAAGTATAAAATACCTCCCTGCAGCCTTAAAGACGCCCGTGAGTTGATAAGGATATTCCGTACCATTAATGTTGATTTGATTATTGTCAACTTCATACCCACCGGCAAGGATGATGAGGATGAGCAAAGGGTCAGGGATTTCTACAGGGTAATGAAGATTGCCTTTAAGGATTATCCCGGGATTGACCAGGCTTACCTGGAAAAGTACGTTGATCTGAAGATAGCCCGCAAGGTAATTAATAGTATTCTCGACCTTAATGAAATTAAAAAAAAGTAAACTTTGACGGCCAAAAGGATGTGGCCGGGGTCGTTGACAGGGAAACCGGGCAGCCTTTGGATTGGGGAGAAATATTTTTCCGTTTGCATCATTACTGTCACTTAAACAGATGGGAAATATATGAGTATACTTTACCGCAGATAGCCGAATTAATGAAGCACACCAATAAACATATTGAATTTCAGGTCAGGGTTATGACTGTTCCATTAAAGGCTATGTTTGGTGGTGGTGGGGATGACAATGAAAATGATTACAAGGAGTTTGCTGAAGAGGATATCGGAATGCTGTCAAGTATGCTAAGCGGACGATAAGACTGTCTATTATGGAATAGGCAGTTTTTATTATAAAAGGATGGTGAGAACCATGGGCGGTAATGCTTTACATGAAGGATTGGGTGATATGGAGAATAAGATAGGATACCGGTTTGCCCTGCTCGAGGAGCAATTAAGAAGTATTGACCGGCTGCTTGGCGGGTCGGTGGATGGTTTTGACGGCGGCCGCAAAGAAATTGAGTCTGCTTTAGATAATATGGCTAAAAGTTTAGGTTCCTTCGGAAATACCCTGGGCAAGGAGCTTGCCGCAATTGATTCTGTATTTGATGATTTGGATGGCACAACTAAAGTGGAGCTTATAAAATTAAAAGTCATTATTAGTAAATATGCAGCCGGAATCAACAGTTTTGTAAAAGATATGGAAAATAATATGGGAACGGCTTCCTGGGGAATGGTGAAAGATCCGGGGTTTACCCGGCTTCGAGGGGTACAAGATGAGTTTGCTGATTTATGTGCGGCCTTTGTTGAGACCTTTAATTCCTTTTTGGCTAAGCTGGAGGCCGCCGACGCGGAAATAAACGCCCTTGTTGACAATAGGCTGTGGGGACTGAATGATTTAAAAACCTATATTGAAAAGAGCGCCGGTGCCGGTATACTGCAAAACACCATTGGGCAAAGGGTTAATCAAATCAGTGTTAAAGTAACCGTGGACATGCCGGAGGAGAAACCATCGTCTTCCAGCGAGGAGAGTTTCGGCCAGTCGGTTCTTGATTTCATCCGGGATGTGGCCAAGGATGTGCTGACAGATTTAATCAGTAATAAAATACAGGATATTTTTACCGGGCAAAAGGATGAACCTTACGGCGGCGGGCGAAGCGGCGGGCCGGGTGGAGTTGGGCGAGGTGCTGGAGGGGACGATAATGGGCCTGATGCCAGTACGGAGCGTGGCAGGCAAAAAGGCGGGGCTGACAGTGATAGCCGAAACAGCGGGACGAATGGTGACGGGCAAAGCAAAAGTATGAACAACAAAGGGCGAACCGGCAGGA
Source organism: Desulfocucumis palustris (assembly GCF_002933875.1). Classification (GTDB taxonomy): domain Bacteria; phylum Bacillota; class Desulfotomaculia; order Desulfotomaculales; family Desulfocucumaceae; genus Desulfocucumis; species Desulfocucumis palustris. The sequence goes on from NZ_BFAV01000019.1 coordinate 9,254, forward strand.
CTGAACTGGACGTAAACGGCAGAAAAATGGTTTCGGAGGAAATTGGCGAGGAAGCCGGCAAGAAGGCGGCTCTTAAGACAGGCGGTAATTTATTAGCCAAAACAGGTGGAAGGTTATTAACCAAAACAGGTGGGTTTGTTATAGGAACTCTCGCGACAATGGGTATTGACGCCGTAGGCGGTCTATACGATTGGGCTGCAGGCACAGAGGCCGGGCATATTGAAACCAAAAACAGAAAGTCGGAAGAATTGGAGGCTGAATATAGTTACGTTGCCAAGTTGCCCGGGTGGGCGCAGGCAGCCTATGACATTTTTCAGCTGCCTGAATTGGCGACCTCTTTTTTCACAGGCAATTTGCTTGGGGTGGCTCCCACGGCCCAGGAGAGGCTGGAGGTTATGAAATCAGCCCTGAATTCAGCAGGAGCCGGCCCTGAAGAACAGCAAAAGAGTGAGCATAATGCCGGCAATAATGATAAGGACCTGCCTGTTAATAAGGGGGATGACTCTGATGGCAAAAGAGTGGAAATACAGTATCAACAGAGACAGTCAGAAAAAATTGAAATACAACTTGAGTTGAAACAGGCCGAAGTAGACAACGCGGTAAGCAATATAACCGGAGAGCTTGACAGGAACTTAAACCTGGCCCAATCCAGAGGAACCATTGCAAGAAACAATCTTTTGCTGGAGGGGGCCTCAGAGGATTCCTTTGCCGTCAGAATGGCCAATGTTAATGCCTTAAGGGAATCCAACAGGTATATTGCCCGGGCAATAGCCGATTTACGACAACAATTGGCCGGTTTAAACGCCAATGACGGGCAGTATGAAAACATATGGGCACGGATACTGAGCTATCAAGCCCTGCAATCCGACAACCAGGTGAAGATACTGCAGGAGTTGCAAAAAAATGCGGCCACTTTTAACCTGCCTTCCGGTATTGCGCCAATAACCTACATGGAGGCAATGACCAGGGATAATACTCATAAAAATATCACCGTGGGGTCCGGCGGGGTAACGGTAAACGTCACCATAGACAACATGACGGGCAACACCAGGGATGTTGAAAAAATGACGGCGGCCATAGGGAACGCGGTGAGGGACGCTAATAGCAATATATCCAATCAGTTAGCCCAGCAGGTTAAAAACGGGCCATTGGGTTACAGATCCTTGTTTTAAAAAATAACCGCTCTATAAAGGGCGTTTTCTCGAAAGGTGGTGCCTCGGCGTGACCCAGCAATTTATTAATGATACCGCAAACCGTAAGTACAGGCTGCGGCTGTTTGTGGACAAAGGGATTGATTTTGTTGAAGTCCGGGGAAAGATACTGGCCCCTTATACGCCCCCGGAGCCGGCGGCCAAATTTAAGGAGCACAGAATAACAACTGCTCCCTCTCACATACACCATCAGGGATTTGCTTCCTACAGGGTGAAGCTGCGGCTATATTTTAGCGACCGGGAGTCCTACGCGGAGTACATGGCCTATGCCCACGCCGCCCATAAATTCTACGATGAGAAGGGCGCAATTTTCCTGGGCGGTGTGGAAGGAATGACACGCACCGTTTACCAGGGAACCGGCAAATCCATCGTAGAGTTAAGCCTTGTGATGATTAAAAAAGATACCTACGAGCAAAAGCACAGGGCGCAGTTTCTGGATCTGGTGGACGTTCATAGGGGAGAGCCAATGTGGTACGCCCAGGATGTTCACGAAATGGCGGATTCGGGGCTAATCGCCCTGGTAAACCGGGATGGCAGTCCGGTATTGTATTTTGATGGCGACAAGAATGCCACCCGGGCCGAGTTTGTTACTTTTCTCAACCGTACCCGGCGTTGGGCGGAAAGGGTCATCAGGGAGTAACCGGTCCGGTTGTTTTTGCACGGGCGGCAATAGTTTTTATATGGATAAAAAGGGATGCCTGGAAGGTATTCCTTTTTGTTTTTGGCCTACTCTAGGTATGAGGTGATTTACTTTGAAAGCTTGGTTGGACGTTAATTCCGGGGACTGGTTTTACAATGAAGTGATTGAAGCCACCAATTACGCCCTTGAGGACGGTACCCCGCTAATAGCCGGTATTGCTTACAACGCCTTTGTCAAACCGGGTTTTTATCTTGAGCTTAAGGCTGCCAAGGGACAAAAGGATTATGACCTGAAACAGACCATCACAGTTACGCCTGACAATCCGCTTTTTGTTTACGTTGACGGGGTGCAGAGCCTGTATAGGTGCATTAAGGATTCCAACGGCGGGGAGGGCGGCACCGGGAATATTGTTTCCCTTTACGCCTCTCCCGCCCTGGGCGCCATTGTCAGCTTTTGTCAAATAGGCGTGCCCAGGTACAAAGAGGGTATTGGAGGCACCGGCCCGGATACCGGGGATGAGTATAACGGAAGGCCTTATGTGGAGGCTGAGGGCATGTATCCCAGAAACCCGCTGATGTATGGCGATCTGTATTATTACGATCCCCAGCACATGGTCTTTAATGAGTACTGCTATGCCTACGGCCGGAGAATGCGGAGGTCGGTAATACCGGACAGGGAGTGGAGAGGGGTTGATTCGGACGAAAAACTTGAAACCTTGCTGAGTAAATATATTGGCTACAGCAATGACGTTTATGTGGTATCCCCCAATGACCTTGCCATTTTTCCCCATGCGGAGCAGCTGAGGCTCCAGGCTGTGGCCGACTCGGAAAGCGGCGCCAACAACTACTGTCCCGGTGTGCCGGGATTTTATGCGCTGCCGGAGGAGAGAAACAAAATAAGAAGTTGGATATTCATGCCCTACAGCCTGCAAAACGTGACGTGCAGGATTGAATACGTGACCAGGAACCGGCTGACAGGGCAGCACGAGATGAAGGGCGGGGAGTTTGCCGTAAGATCCCCCAACGGCAAGGTTATTTATAATGACAGGTTTTTCCCCCACACGTATATGTTAAGGGCCGAGGCCGCAATTTTAATGAACAAAATCAGAAAGTCCTTTTATGCCAGATTTACTGACTATGACGGTTACAAACTCAATAAATATTGTGCCAATCCCGGCTGCGTCGCCTATGACCAATACCATGATATCAACCAGGACAGGGAGTACTGTTTCTTTTGCGGCAGCCTTGATTACCCCATGAAAAGAGCAGCCATACTGGATGAAACCTATACCGCCTGTGGCGGGCAAAATGTTTTTAAGCTTATGGGCTGCTTTGATCCGGAGGATGCTTCAACTTTAACGGTTAAGGTGAACGGGGAGACAATTCCCAGTAACTTATACCAGGCCCGGGGTTCTTCCGCCGTAAAAATGCTTGTCCCGCTGCAGGACGGGGATAAGGTCGGTTTTTCCGGGAAGCGGGAAAAAAGCCGGTTTTCCGATATTCCGGGCAGTTATCCCAATCCCTTCTATCAATGGGACATTATTGAGCTGGAGCTGGAGACTTTTAATAATGGTGAGTACGTCCTGACCGGGACCAATGCCGATCATTCACTGGATATTAATGGACAGACTTTCATGCCGGAAAGGAAGCTGACCAGGGCGGAACTGGTTGCCGTGCTGAACAGGTTTAGAAAATGGTGTATTGAGAAATTCAAAATGTAGGAGGCGTGCCTTATGGAGTACATTCCAGATGAATTGCTGAAGGTTATAGCCAAACGCCTCAAGCTTGGTGATAGAGAAAAGCCTGTTTGCAGGGTTGAGGTTGATAGATTAACCTTTGTGCCGGGCGGCGTGGAGGAGGTGCAGACCTTCTCCCCCGACCCGGATGTGATAAAGAAAATTTTAACCGGTGCTGTGCCCGATGATGGCGCAACAGTTGCCAATGAAAAGGATTTTGCCTTTCCCTTACAGGGAGGCAATATCAATTCAATTAATTCAAACTACGGTATGAGGACTCTTGGCGGGCAGTCCAGAAAACATCACGGCGTTGATATGGCTGCTCCCGTGGGTACGGGGGTGCTGGCGGCCTGGTCCGGCAAGGTTATCCTGGTGCAAAGCAGCAACCAGTCGGGCGGCTACGGAAACCAAATTCACATAAGCCATGGTGATGGGCTTATAACAAAGTATGCTCATTTGAGTAAAGTTCTGGTATCAAACGGGCAAATGGTTTCAGCAGGCCAGAAGATAGGCGGGGTGGGGAACACGGGCCTTTGTTTCGCCGGCGGCTGGGTCAGCGATGCTGAGCGGTCTTCCGGAGCCGGTTCCCATTTGCACTTCGGAGTATATACCGGCGGTGTTGTGGATAATAACCATTCCACTGATCCAAGGCCTTATCTCACCGGGGCGAAAAAAGTATTCGGTCCGGCCAGTGTGACCGGGGTTACTTCCAGTGACAACTATATCACCATGCAAAATGCCCGGGTGGTGTTTGAAGAGAACTTTTTAAATAAGGACTGGATACAGAACCCGGCATTTTCCGCTCCCCCTGATTTATTGTCAAGGTCCTCCATTGAGTATGACGGAGATTACCCCGGCGGGAGAAGAACCTCAAAACTTTTAATTAAATATGATTCCGGCACTACCTTGCTTTCATTACAGTTAAGACTCAGCGTTATCGGACCGGCCACCCTGGATCTGGGCTTTGACTCCGACTTCCCTGCGGGCAGCCTTTTCAGGGTGTGGGCAACCGTGGACGGAAAGGAAACCTCAATTATAAGATACCAGGATTTTAACGGGAGTTATATCAGCAGGGAAATTAAGGATGTGGCCGTACCAGAGGGCGAGGTTGCTTTAACCTTCAATATGCGTTGCGACTCCGGCTGGCCCAGGGTATTTAAACTGGATTATATCCGTATAAAAAGCGGCCAATATCAAGGGGTAAACGGGGAGGGCTATATCTACCGGGAATACGGGGATGAAAACCGGTTTCAAAAGCTTGAGACCGCGGAAATACCCGCGGGCCGGTTTATATATATGGATACCCTGGAGCTGGAAAATGTAATCGGCATAGAAATGGATGATCAATTTGAAATGGATGCCGCCAGTGCCAGGGTAACCATATCAAATCCGGGGGGGTATTACAGCCCGGACTTTAATGCTTATAAATTTCCGGAGGCCGGTGTGGATTCTCCCTGGTCCTGCCACGTTAACGGCGTGGATCTGGGAGTCTTAAGCGAGAATACTCCTGTCAGGATATACCTGGGTTACGGCCGGAACCTGGTCCGGGTTTTCACCGGGCTGATCGATAAAGTGGATATTTGCGGCGCCGACCAGACTCTCACCATATATTGCCGGAATATGTACAAACGGATATTGGAAAAAGTGATTACCGAGAGAAAATGCTACCCGGACTATGAGTGCGGCATGGATGTAAACACCGATGCCGCCTATAAGCCTTCAGAAAACCCGGCCAATATAAATGACAGGGAGCAGCTGGTTGTTTATTACGCCCAGCAGGCAGCCGCCAGGTGGGGTGTTGACTACCGGCTTATTCTGGCCATTTCCGCGGCGGAAACCGGGAACCCCGCCAGTCCTGTCAAGGTGGGCGGCTTTGCCGGCAAAGGACTTGAAGCCCAGGGCAGCTATATATGCGGTTATGGTATCAACGCCTCAGATAAGTTCACTTATGCGGGAATACCCGCGCAGTGCCACTACACGGCCAAACGTATTAAAGAGGCTTTGAACGGCAGGCCGGCAACCTTGGAAAATATAAAGTATTTCCAAAAGGGCGGGGACCTGGGGAAACAATTTACCTGGTGTCCGGAGAGTAACTGGCCGGATAACGTGTGGAACGCCTATCAGTTAATAGGCGCGGAAGCAAAATATAATGTTCAGTATTTCACTGGCACTGCGGCGGCTCCCCCGCCTGACTCCGGGGTAAGCAACTATTATGACAACAATTTCTATAATGACGTTGCAGGCCGGGCAGGCACAGCCTGGCTTAAATCAGCCATTGTGCATGATCTGGCGGCCCACGCCAGGTTAACCGGCTGGAGAGCGTCGCCTGACGATAGGGCCTACCCGGATGTGGTTATAGAGGAAGCTTATTTGATATCCGCCAACCCGTTAACCGGCCAGGTGATCAAGGCGGGGGCAAATGAGGGCGAGTTTACGGTGGTTCCCGCCAGTGCCGTCCCGACTCCGGAGGGCTGGAAAAACCCCCTGGTGGAGTCCAAACAGTGGGAGTTCGACCCCTTTAAATTCAAGGTGGCCGAGGCCATAAGGGAGATTATCAGGGACACCCCTTACAGGTCTTACTGTGACAGGTACGGCACCTACAGGCTTGAGGCCGTTAAATACAATAAGCCTGTGGCGGCCATGTTTACCGGGTACGACGACCTTATGCCGGTGAACAAATCTATAGATTTCTCCAGGGCGCGCAGTCACATCTGTGTTGTTGTTACCGAATACGCCCCCGGTAATCCGGGGGGCCTGAGCGGTGAAGTTGAAAGCAGCCTGCATATGGTGGATAACGAGATACTGATGGAGCTTAAAGGGGAGATCAGGTCGTGCTCCGTGGCGGTCAGCTGGGCCAGGACCCAGGAACTGGCAAAGGTAATTGCTAAAAGAATGTTCTGGGACATGAAGCGATTGTGCCGGACACTTCAGGTTGTCATACCGGGCAGGCCGGACCTGGATGTGCTGGACCGCGTCTACATTCTGGACAAGACCACGGGGACAAGGGACATTTACTGTATTAAAGGCATAAAAACAAACTACAGCGTTGATGACGGATATTTAATGACCCTTGAACTGTTTTGGGCTGATATTACTCCTTAGAACCGGAGGTGGGATAAAATGGCTGGTATTGTCAACGATTATTTAGCATTCCCAATTTTGGATTTAATCCAAAGAGAGGTAAGGTTAGCCGCCGGGGGTTCAATGACCGGGGGTTTTAACCAGGGCAGCGCTGTGGCTGACTCCGGCGACGCTCCCTTCGCGGGGATTCCTTCCGTGATGATAACCAGGGAACACCCCGGGGACAGCGGCAAAACCATTGTTAATGAGGCTATGCTGACCTATCTCTCGGGCTATAAGGCGCAGCTTACCTTTGAGTACGGCGCCAACCCTTTGAATAGCGGCTATGCCTGGACCCTGAAAACTTTAATAACAACTGCCTATGATCCCCAGGGGCAACCGGTAGTAACTTATAAAGTTGACCTAAACTATGATAGTGGGGCCGTGCTGCAATCCACCAATGTTGAACGGACATATGGCGCTGCAGACTATCATTTTTAGGCGGGGTGCTTTTTTGTGGCTGTCTGATGTGAGTTTGCTTGGGCGTACAGCATTGATGAAACTATTAAGGGGAGCGAGGTGATTTAATTGTTTACCCTTGCTGAAATTGTCGGCGGCAGGCTAAGTCCTCCGTTCATGCCCACCAAAACACAGCCCTATATTCTGGGCAGGCTTTTGCACTTTCCGGATGATCTGGCGGCCACCAGGGAAGATACGGTTATCCTTCCCTTTGATGCCGAACTTCTCTCGGTGGCGGTGGGAGCAAGCAGGTATTACCCCACCGACAGGTGGAGCCTCACCGTTAACGGTGAAAAGGTGTTTGATTCCGTATATACAAAGGACCTGCCGGAGGGGGCCTTCCTGGTTGCCGTCATCCCGGTGGCCGCGGGACAGGTTCTAAAGTTTTCTTTTGACAATACGGAAGGGATGGCCAAATACATCTGGTTTAATTACCAGTTTTTGAAGTAGGTGATTGGGGTGCCGTGGGTTGACAAGGCAATTGACGAGCCGATGCTGGCGGAGAATATTTTTAAAACAATGGAGGGGGCCGGGTGGAAATTCATTGGTGACTTTTACAGGGTCGCCCTTTGCAATAAGCCGTCGCCCAACGGTGGAAACGCCGCCAGGAAATGTGGAGAAGCCAGCCGGTCCGGCGGGGCCGGGGTTACGGAAACCTGGTATGAAATCGGCCATGTTCCCGGCACTGTGGAGGTCCATTACGATATGGCGGCCATCCCCGACGGGCTGGAGGTTTTCTATAAGGGGCGGCTTTTGACAGGCACGGGGGGTCCCGTTTCCGGCTCGGGCATACTATCGTTCAATTACAATCCGTCGCTGTCCTCTTCCTGCCGCGCGGAGGAACCTGACACGGAGGTAATGATCAGGGTGACAGGGCCGGATAACACCGGCTGGAGCTACCAGGTACTGTGCCATGGCCTGCTTGGCCCGGCCGACCCGGGATACCCGGATGACCCTGACTACCCGGAGGAGCAGGGGAGAATACCGGAGGAAACCCTCCGGAGCTGGAAGGAAGATTTCAGGGCGGGGGATTTTACTGAAGCGGTGGGTTTTTCCTGCGCCCGCCATTACATTATAGAGGATAAAAAGAAGCGCAGGTACGGCATGGCCTATGCCGTCCGCGCCCAGGTCAGCCGGGCGACACTGGTGGAACTGGGTATCTACAATTGGCGGGCCCTGGAGTTTATTCTTCCGGCCAGGAGAAAAGCGGCCAATCTGCGGTGGATTTCCTTGGGGCAGCAGTTTTTAAACCAATACGTTAAAATGGCCGGCTGCCCTGTATGGCACTTCTACTCCCTTGAAGACTACTACGGCCCCAGGATTGAGATTGATCTTACCAGGGAGGAGCCCTACAGCCGGGACGAGATTCTTCTTACAGGGATGAAGCAGGTGGGGGGCGGATTACCTGAACTGAGCAAATTTTATCCCCGGGACCCATTGGCAACCAAAGAGTTCAGGCTTACGGATCACCTGGTAAGGACCGGCTCGGATTTACTGAGAACGGCCCTGGATTTGGAGAATTTTTCGGATTTTAAGAGTGTTAACAGCGGAGTATACGGCAAGACTCTCCTTTATTTCGATTTGGCCAGGCAGTCTCCCATAATACCTGTTCGTCTGAGAGACACAAGTATTAACAGCCTTTTCAATGAAGATTTCGATGTTAGCCAGCAGCTGACTAACTGGTGGGAAGACTCCAAGGTTGCCGTGGCCGGTTATTATGACGACAAATCGGTATTCCTTACCCTCAGGGCGGATGAGTCCCCATATTTTGAATATCCCCGGGGTATTCCGGTTTTGCCCATGTTTTTCGGGGTATTTGAAGTGCCCTTTTTCACGGATAAAGGATACTGGAAAGATTGGAACGGCAACGTGGCCCTTTTCGGCGGGACTGTTGTTAACTCAGCCGAGCCCGTTCATATGAGCGCCGGGTGCTGCCGGGATGTTGGCGAGATGCCCGGGGCCAAACCGCCCCCGCCTCCCCCGGAAGCTAATACCGTGGAAACTTACCTGGGCTATCGGGGAGAGGAGCAGGTGTTCTACCTGATGGAGCCTAACGGCGGGCAAAGCCTGTCTCCTATCCGGCGGGACTATGAGGCAAACCGCCGGGTTGGTGACGGGCTAAAGAATGTGATAGTCAAGAAGGACACCACGGGGAGACTCTTTACTCCTCACTTTCTGTCCTGGCTTTTACCGTCAAATCAGATGCCTGTGGCTGAAAATGAGGCGGACGGATTCGTCCCGGGCAGGGAAGGGGCCATGCTCCAAAGGCCCGGAGGGCGTGTTGATAAGGAGGCATACCATTACTGGTTTAATCCGTCCAGGTATGAGGGCAGTGTCTATTCCTCCCCCGCATATATCCTGGAACCGAGAAACGGGGTATACGGGTGGCTGCCCAATGCCATTTTCACACAGCCCATGTCTCTGGTGACCGGGGATACGCTGGAGGCCGCCGGTGAATGCCCTCCCTGCCGCTGTGCATATAAGCCGTCTAAATATGATTTGTCCCTGGAGATATTCGAGCTGTCCCGGGAGGGTTGTGTGGTTCTTACAAGCATACCGGTGGTTCACCTGTATGAGCCCGGGGTCACCGACCCCTCTGTTATTGATTTGTCCCAATACAGCTACATTAAAACAATAGAGTTCAGCAACGGTGAGAAATATCACCCGCACCATCCTGTTAATAACCGGGCTGTAAGAAGCCCTCTGGCGGTATCGTACAGCTATGACCCGGCGAACCTGTTTTTGGTTACCATAAATAACTTTTTCGGCGGTTATGCCGGGGACAGGGTAAAGCTGCTGTCTGTCAGGCTAAGGCTGGGCAACAGATTGTTTTATCCGGCTGAAATAACCTGGCTGGCCGGGGTTGCCAACCACCAGCTGATAATCAATAACCACGATATGGAAGATTTGATTTGTGAGCAAACCGAAGGCCTGTTTGACGAAACATTTCCGGTGACTGAGCTCAACACTGCCGGCTCCGGTTTGACTTTGAGGTTTTACGGCCCGGTTTTGGATGATGTGCTGAAGGCCGATATTCCATTATTATCTGAATTGGAATATCCCTATGAAGATGTATTGATTCTTCCGGAAGATTGCGCCAGTACCATCTGGGGCAAGGTAATGTATAATTTCAGGCTTATTAACGCCGCTTTATCCCCGCTAACTTTTTATCCGGAGGATGATGATTCTATTAACCCTCCCGCTTCCGCCTTCAGGCCGGTGGGAGTGGGGATAAGGATGGAAGACAAAAAATGTCCGCATGTTACTCTGGAGCAGCGCAACGAGATTCTCTCCCGGCCCGGTGGGGCCGCTTAAGTATAAATTATTTCCCGATAAGTTACTGGTTGCACTTTGGTGACTATACTAAGTTTTAGATTAATACAAAGAAGAGGTGTACGCTAATGGCCTTTATTGATTCTGCAACTTTCACGTCGGATAAAAAGATAATTGAGGGGGAGATCCTGGAGAGGTTTGCTGATATGTTGACGGACCACGCCCCGGGGTGGAGTGTGGCCAAGAAATTCCACAAGATTTCTTATAACAAGGTCTTTATTGATCCTTATCCCATTAATTTGCCTTACTCAGTAAATATAGAGGTGGCTAAACACTATATTTTCCAGAATACCAATATGCCCGACTCCTACCTGGGTCTGGCTATAAAGGGTGAGATGTCACCTTCTTACAGTTCCGTACCCACGGAGTCACGGCCTGTAAACAGTACTGATCCCCTGGATGGGCAGGCTTTTGTGGACTGGGTGAAAGAGCAGATTGCCGTACTGGAGACCCAGCCCGGAGACACTGAACCAAAAATGACAAAGTTCTTCACGCCTTGCGTTCTATACTTTTACATGTCTGACAGGCTGCCTTCCGTGGAAGACGATTCATGGAACCTGCTTCCATTTGATTCTGCGGAGCTGGAAAGGGGCTGCCTGGATATCGAGGTGTGGAAAGCATATTATGATGGATCTAATTACAAGATTAAGGAACCTGAGCTGCAAATATTGCAATCACCTGTTTCCAAATGTATTTTGCGCTACCATAAGAGTCCGGTGGAGGATTTGTGGAGTGAAGAGTATGACGTGTCCCAAAACCTTACCAACTGGTGGTACGATTCCGAAGTCCATATTCAGGGATACACCGCTCCGGACGGGGGAATTTTCCTGGTCCTGCAAGCCGACACGGTTCCCGCCTGGGAAGACAACATAGTTCCTTCCATCCCCTTGTATTTCGGGCCTATTGATCCTGTGGATGAAGCGGACAAGCCCATCGCCTTTTTCGCCGGAACCATGCCTGACGGTACGGTAAGCCAGGTTCCTGATTTTGATTTTGACAACCCCGACAAGTCCAATTACCAGGAGAAGATTCTGCCTATATTAAAGAGTTACCCGCGGCATCCTTCCAACGGTGTGGATACGGTTATGGTAAGGAAGTCCAAATACGGTGCGCGTTATCAGGAATACTACCTGTCCTGGAACACATCACCCAACGCCATGCCCGCGGACAGGGAAGACAGGCATAATACCGATTTTACCAATAATGTTGAGAGGGATTACCTAAGAGCCTGGAACCAGGTCAACAGTGACGAGTACAAATACTGGTTCAATCCCTCCCGTTACAGCAAGAAAATTCATACCTCCAAAATTTACCTGATTCACCCCGAAGAGGGCGTGCGGGGAAGTTTGAGGTATTCCATCGGTCTTTCGCCTATCGGTATTTGCAGCGGGAAAATTCGCGTGCTTGTGGATCCCTGTGATGAGCTGAATAACAGCCCGGTTTATGAATACTTCAAATATTTTGTGCTGGACGGCGTTTCCCCCTTAACCAAACGGCCGGGCACCGCGTACAGGCCCGTGGGCTTAGGCGTTAAACTTGACTAATTAAAAGATTGGAGTGATTATTGTGGCATATTTTGACAAAACTGTTCCTCTTCAGTTGTTGGTGGAGGATTTTGAGAAACTGGTAAACACCAACGGTTGGGATACTGTTTGCAAGTATAAAATAGTCGCCCCGGCTACTGGTGGAAAGACAAGGAAGTTTGGTGCGGTATCCTTGTTTAAGAGTAAGGGGACCGACGGACAAAACCGTAATTTCGGCGTTGTTCACGCCTATGGCGGGAAGACTCCGGCACCGCTGGGCTCTGAGCCTGTCATAACCTACAATTCCACTATGGGGCTGCTCAGTCAGGATTCTGTGAACCAGAAGCGCTTCTATTTCAAGGTATTCCCAATTTTAAGGGCTTACCTGAAGGTTTACGTGAATGATACCGAGGTCAATGTCAATGATGCATCGGTTATTTCCGCCGTGGATGAGGCCGGTGGTTTTCTGGAATTTGCCGAAGACTACAATTTGCCGGCCAGTCCCGAGGTGAAGGCCACCTATGGCGTATCGGACGATGCCCCTGATATTCCCTCCAAACTGTGGTTCTTTACTTACGAAGATGTCATTCTGGAGCGTTTCTTCTTTAACCAGCCGCTGACTTATGACGCGGCATCAGGTTCATATGAGTTTGCAGCCTGGGTGACTAAAATCCGCTACGGCGGGCTCACCGTGAAAAACAACGGAGTGACGGTTGATTCTTCAAATTATGAGCCGGTGGATTGGAATAATCCTTCGGTCAAGTTTAAGGCCGGATTCAGCCCGGGCACCGTGACTGCCGATTTAGTGCTTCCATTGTCATTGAACGGCACGGCTTTGGAGGATGTGACTGTGGATGCCTTTGATATTGATGAGGGTGAGCAGGTAATCGAGAGAGTCTACGGTTCTTTACACTATATAAATCCTTCGCTGCCTACAACTCTTTCTTTTATTGACCGGTACACGGCTGCCTGGGGCCGGGAATCCGACATGTTTTACTGGGGTAACATTACCAAGAACCGTATTGCGATGTTCTTCCGGGTTGACCCCAACCCTGATCCTGTAAAAGCTTATTATGTGCCTTTGTATATCGGTAAGCTGATTACCTTTGGTAAATCGCCTAAAATAAACAATGTGATGATTGGCGGTTCCAATGTCGCGGATTCCGTACCGTCGGATACAGTGATTGATATTGGTATCAAAAAACTTGATTATGGCGCCAATGCCACCAATGGCAATGATGGCGTTCAGCTGCAGCAGGCACTGGGCGGAGCCTTCTATCAAAAGCATTATCTGTCCTTTATCACCCATGACGACAAAGCGGATATTTCCGCCGAGTCCCGGTATAATCCTTCGGCGTACAGCGGAAAGTACCACATCAGCCCGATTTATGTGGTTCATCCCAACGATGGTTTTGTGGGTCTTCTGGATGAGGTTTATGCCGTGCATCCGAAAAACATAAGCCAGTTGGATGAACTGGAAGTCATTGAGGAGGCCGCCGATGAGATTATCGGGATGGGTGACGGGGTGAATAAAGTTTTCCATTTAAGACACACCCCGAAGCCCGGAACAACGGTCACCATTAAAGTGGATTGCGCGGAGGCGGAGTTCACCCGCATAACCACCGATGGCGCCGGGGACGCCGACGAGCAATTGAAGGCCGTAACCCTGGCGGTGGCCCCGGCTGAAGGAGAGTCGGTCTACGCCACATACAGGTACGAACAGACTTATATATTCTCCCTGGCCACAACTCCCGTGTCTGTCTACACCATGGAATCCGTATCTCCGTATGTGCCCATTGGATTAGGGATTCTAAAGAAAAATGAGCCCTTTGAAGCTGCTTAATAAAGTGATAAAGGCGGGTGGTGGAAATGCAAGGTGGTAAGCGGTACATCTTCAGTTTCACCACCTTTTTTTCTCCCCGGTATATGTTTGGGTTTCAGTATTATTACCGGATACCGGCTGAGACTGAACATGGGTTTGCCGTACCTGTCCAAAGTACTTACAGGGCGGTGAAAAATGCTTTCACGGAACAAGCCCGGAAAGTAAAGCGTGGCGTTATTAAAGGGGACTTGCACCTGTCTGGTGACCCGGTGCATGAAGGTATCGGCGGTAAAGCCTTGTATTTCGGGGATTGCAGTCAGATATTCGATGGTCTTGGGCCTGTCGGGTTCCGGGCCGCCGGCACAATTAAAGACGGTAAGGAACCGGTTATAAGCGGCAGGGCGGGGATTTCATTTCTTTCGGAATGGGTAAATCTGTTCAGTGCCAATAATGTTGTTGTTTCAGATAAAATCTCCGGGCAATTGGATGGCGGCGGGCGCTTTGAAATTTGTGACGGGTTTATTTACCGGGAGATACCGGTTTTCCAAAAGGTTTATCCGGCAGAAACCCAAAGTTTCCTGCAAGGTAACCCGGGTATACCTGAAGTATGCGTTCAGCGGGAGAGCCTCTCTCCTAAAAAGGTCTATACGGCTGGCTGTCAAAGGTTTTTGATTAGTAAACCGGGTATGCCGGGAATATTGGTCCGGCAACAAATTTCTTGGCTGGAGAAGGTATACAATGCTCTGGGACAGGTGGCGGACCCGGTTAAAAAAGCTAGTGCCGACGGCGCTGTTCAGGGATTCCATACCACGTTAATTAAACAGCATTTATTTGATACGGATCTGCAGCAGTTTTTAATTGCTCCTGCTCATTCCCTGCCGGCTGAGGTTGGGCGCCGGCTGATTACAAATCAAAAAACTTCCGGGATTGAGATTGAACGCCGGCTGATTGCAAATCAAAAAACTCCCGGGATTGAGATTGAACGCCAGCTGATTACAAATCAGAAAATTCCCGGGATTGAGATTGAACGCCAGCTGATTACAAGTCAGAAAACTCCCGGGGCTGAGATCGGGCGCCAACTGATTGCAAATCAGAAAATACCGGGGGTTGAGCTTCAGCGCCAGCTGATTACAAAACAGAAAATTGCCGGGGCTGAGTTCCAGAGGTTTGTGGTTTGCGGTCCGGGTGAACGGCCGGCGGTGTATAAGCCCCAAGCAATGTCGGCGGGCATCCCGAAGGAGTTGTCGGGTGACGGAGATATATATAGTCAATACGGTTTTTGTGTTTACCGGCTTTATCCTGTTTCCGGGATATCGGACCTTGTTATCTGCCGGTATGTACCGCTTGCAAGCCCGGAAATTTATGATTTAGAAACCGGCGCGCTGTTAGTACCCTCATGCGATGAGAAAGCAGGGGTTAGTGCTGCTGCTTATTCTTATTATGATACGGATAAATCAGTCCTTCCTCAGGCGGAAGAGGTTGTTTTTGAGGGTATTGATAAGGTGGATGCTCCTCCAGCGGCTGAGGTCGTGCACCGTGCTGATGATAAAGCTTTCAGGTTAACAGGCGTGGATATAACAGGAACCTTTGCCGAAGAGGACGGGTATTTTGACTGTGCTGTCCCCGCCGGTAAGGATCAGGTGCGCTGCCCGGTTGCCATGTCCAGCAGGCCGGATGTGACTGCTGATGGTGAGACGTCTGGCAGGTTCCGGTTAAATGTGATATTGGATGGTGTGGAGCACACGGTTCGAAAGGCTGCTGCGGAGCGGAATATATTTGATGGACATCTGGCCGGCCTGGAGCACACATTACCACCGGTGCTGGAGGGGACCGGCGGGGAAGCTAAATATTCTGCCGGGGAGGTCGTAGCAGATTCCGGGGAACAGAAAGCGGAAGCTTTTGAATTGTATAAAGATGGTAGTGCCGTTGACCTGGAAGTTTCCGAGCCATGCCAAAATGCCGGCGTCGTGGATGTCTTTGAAAGGGCGGAGAAGGATGGAACAGATACCGGCGTGATACAAATAGCAGGTTCCGGCAATATTCCGCCAAGGGATGATTTAGCCCTTAATGAGCTAATTAATATATCTACCATAAAAACCGAACACCAGGGTTTGCCGGGCTGTGTCCAGGATGCCGCCGGGATAGATAGGGTGTTTGAGACTGATAACAGCCAAAGCGGAGTTATCGCAGACTGCCTTTCCAAAGTAAGCCCGGAGGCGGATAAATATATCCCCGGCGGTATGGAGAAGAGCCAGGGAGTTATCTCACCTGCCTGGGAGCCGGCGGGTCGGTCCGGTGGCGAGGCTGTTCAGGATGCCGGCCTGGTAACCACAAACTCTGAGGGCAGTGTATTTGACAATCTATCTGCCGCTGACCCAATGCTTGCAAAGAGGAATACTGCAATCAATGAAACAATTGACTTGGTTTTGAGCCGGGCTGACAGAACAGACATTACGGACGGTGAGAACCAGGCTCTTAACTCAGGTGTTGTGGAAAGTGCTTGCGGATCAAATGTTGAAAGTTCTGTTACCGCCTCACAGGTAAGCAAAAACACAGGAGCAGCTGAGAACGGTTATGCCCTGGCCGGGCAAGGACGGGATTATGAGGCAACTGTGGATGTTCCTGCCCCGTCTGAACGCAGAGGGTTGGCCAATGGCTTCGAAATAACCGCCATGCCACTGGATTCAGGCACCCGCCCGGATATGGCGGATGGTGTAAATAATAGCGGTGCTGAATCCGTAAAACTGAACAGGGTACTGGATGGGCTGCCTGAAAATATTGCAGGCCCTGCTGAGAAGAATACCTCGGTCAATGGGTTACAAGGCTGTCAAGCGGATTTTGCTGATAGGAATACTGTTATTAGCGGGCTGGTTGATGAAGGGATTAATGAAGCAAATTGGGATGAAGTGATTGACGGTGCCGGGAGGAGCGGCCTGGAAACAGGAAATACCGGAGCCTGTATGGATGGGATTATTAAGAAAGAACTTGACCCGGCGGACCGTGAAAGCCGGTGTTCCGGTGTGCTTGAGGCGGATTATGCCCTAGCCGCCCAGGAGCGGGAGTTTTACGGGACCACGGAAATCCCCGGCCTGGCGGAGCACAACAGGGAAATTGACGGTATTGCGGATGGTGCCTGGGATAAAGCCGATAAGGGCGGGAACCTGCGGGGAGTAATTGAAAGTAAATTCGTCCTGGCTGAGCAAGGCGGTGAGTTCTCAAGTTTACTGCCGGGCAAGTTTGACCCGGCCAGCCAAGGGAGGAACCTGATTGGTTTAATAGAGAGCAGGTTTGGTTTAAGCGGGCTCACGGAGCGAATAGGCTACCGTGAAAGTGAAACAGACCTTGCCCGGTTGACAGAGAGGCGGGGTTACCGGGAAGGCGCCACGGACCTAGCCCAGTTGACAGAGAGGCAGGGTTACCGGGAAGGCGCCACGGACCTGGCCCAGTTGACAGAGAGGCAGGGTTACCGGGAAGGCGAGACGGATCTGGCCCGGTTGACAGAGAGGCAGGGTTACCGGGAAGGCGAGACGGACCTGGCTTGGTTGACAGAGAGTCAGGGGTACCGGGAAGGCGCTACGGACCTGGCCCGGTTGACAGAGAGGCAGGGGTACCGGGAAGGCGAGACGGACCTGGCCCGGTTGACAGAAAGGCAGGGCTACCGGGAAGGCGCTACGGATTTGGCCCAGTTGACAGAGAGGCAAGGTTACCGGGAAGGCGCTACGGATTTGGCCCAGTTGACAGAAAGGCAGGGTTACCGGGAAGGCGAGACGGACCTAGCCCAGCTAACAGAAAGGCAGGGGTACCGGGAAGGCGCTACGGACCTAGCCCAGCTAACAGAAAGGCAGGGGTACCGGGAAGGCGCTACGGACCTGGCCCAGTTGACAGAAAGGCAGGGGTACCGGGAAGGCGAGACGGACCTAGCTCAGTTAACAGAAAGGCAGGGTTACCGGGAAGGCGCAACGGACCTGGCCCAGTTAACAGAAAGGCAGGGGTACCGGGAAGGCGCCACGGACCTGGCCCAGTTGATAGAAAGGCAAGGTTACCGGGAAGGCGCAACGGACCCGGCCCAGCTAACAGAGAGACAGGGTTACCGGGAAGCACCGGGTGATATCGCTGAACTGGGCTGGCATGAGGGTAATAGCGGGAAAGGTTATGACCATGCTATTGCTTCAGATGACCAGGGTCTGTTGGACAGTAATTTTGACACCGCAACCGGCAATGTTATAGAAGCCCTGCCGTTAACCGAACAGGACACCGGCAAGGTTGAAACAGTAATTGAGGCAACTGCTGAAAATGCCGCTAAAGCTTCGTTTTTTGTGCAGGTGGCTGAAAGGCTGGCGGACCTGTTGCGCTTTAGCAAGAAACATAAAAAAACACGACTCTGGAAGCAGCATGTAAACGGTGCCAGTACCGATGAAGGGGGACCTCCGGTGGAGGAACCGGAAAAGAAAAAGATCTGGCTTATCATGGGTAAGCCCGGTTCATGGAATATCTGGCCTTGGAAGAAGACAAGGTAGGTGTTGATAAGGTGGCTATATATAAAGCAGTAAGTGGATTAATCTTTGACGATACATTCGATACCCTGGACTCCAGGTGGATTATATCACCTACCGGATCGGCCCGGGTCAACTCCGGGTGTTTGCGGATTGAACATAGCGATCCGCAAACACTTGCTTTATTTAATTTGCCGGATGAAACAAATCTAATGCTGGAGGTAACAGCAGATTACATTCCTTCCGAGCCCGGTGATGAGGGCGGGATTGTGGTTTGGCAGTCCGCTTTAAATAAATTGGAGTTCTTAGAGAGCCTTGACACCAAAATAAGCGAGTATACCGTCTGGAGGGCGGTGAAACGCGGGAACCTCTGGACCTTTTACGCAAAGCGTGACGGTCAGTGGGAGCTTTTCGATTCGGCTGTTCTTGACGCGCCCATGGCCGGGGTATCATTAAAGAACGGGTCAACCGGCGGTTATATGTCTTTGAATGTAAATGAGGTTGTTCTTTGCAGAAGCGCCTCTATTACCATTGGAAATGTGCTGCCCGGGAATAAGGTTGTTTTGTATGACGAGCTGCAGAATGCTGTGGACACGAAAGTTGTACCCACAGGTTATTCCGGGGTTGAATTTATTCTTCCCTCGGCTATTTTTAAGGGGACGGTAAAACTTTTCGCGGACCAGGCAGCCGTCAGTCCTATAGGTGAGGTTGGCCCCGTTGAATTTTGCGGCGGTGACATCTACCTTTATGGCTTTGATATTGATGTGTATTGGAATGGCGTGGAGCTTTCCAAGACCGGCTTCACCGACCTTGGAAAAATGTATAACGGCGTAATTGAAGAGATGCTGCAGGTTGTCAACAATGCTGATGTGGACGCTTTTGATGTTACCCTTTCAATTAAACAGTACCTGAATGAGTTCGTATGGCAGTGGGCTGATGTGGCCCCGGATGCCGGTGGAACACCGGGAGTCTATGGGGACACAATAGCATTAGGAACGCTGGCTCCGGGTGAAAGCCGCGATTTCTGGATACGGGTGGAGAAGGCTGATAATATGTTTATTTTTAAGAATGAACATTTTGTAATAGACATTCAGCATGGTTAGGGAGGTGAGATTTGATGGCCGGTACCAAGATGACGTTAAAAAGGTATGAGAGCAGGGCTACTTATTATGATACCCAGGAAATTGTTGTGGATGAAGCATATCTTGCCTCCCATAACGATCTTATCGTCAGGTTGGATTATCCCTATGTCCCAAACTTAAAAATGCTGGAAGTTTATTATAATGGCCAGTACCTGTCCGCGGGCGGGGGCTACGAGGAAATAGACGATCGCACTATCCGGCTGGACATAAGAAATCCCGTGGATGGTTCTCCAATAACTCAATTCTATCCTGGCGACGAAGTGTTCATAAGAACCTGGAGGACTTTTTATGCATCCGGTAAGGATCCTTTTGACGAAAGAATTACCCGGTTGGAAGGCGAGATAAAAGTTGCCAGGCAGGACTATCCTTCCTTAAACCACCGGCTGGATGGAGAACTGAAAAAGGTTATTGTGTTTGTAATTCCCGGGAAGGTTATAACCCCGGGGATTCAAAAAATAGAGATCCGCTTTCCTTTTGACGGTGAAATTGTAGATGTCTACGCCTCCTGCTCCGTGCCGGGAACGGAGCGCACGGTTTTACAAATACAAAAAATTTCCCAAAATAATTATGATGATCTATCAGGCGAACCGGGTGGCTGGGTAAGTGTATTATCAACCCCTTTAATGTTGGACCGGGGTGAAAAATCCACCCTGACAGGAAATATTCCTGCTGTAATAGGGGTTTCCGAAGTTACCCTAAACGATCATTTTAGGGTTGATATAGTTGAACTGGGCCCCGGTATTTCTGATATAACTGTTGAAATTGCCGTTAAGATTTAGTCTTAAGTTTGTTATTTCCTTGCATTATCTATCTATACTAAATCAAGGGGGCATATTCTGATAGGGGAGTGATTGAAATGGCGGGGACAAGAGGGCTTGCGGCTTTCCGTGGTGAACAGCTCCGGCCCGGGATCATGAGGGATGTCCACTTTGATGTCGATAACAAAATTAATGAAAATAAAATAGACATTTTGTCCTTCAGCACCCTGGAAGAGCGGCTGGTTGATATTGAAAACATCGTGGACGCTGAAACCATGTCCGGGCGTGACCGGCTGACCAGGCTGGAAAACGAAGACAAACGGGAAGCCTATGAGGCCGTGGGCGGTGAAACCGGCTACAGCCTGCAGGATGGCCCCGCAAAACCCAACAGCTTGTTTGTATTTCTGAACGGCGGCCTTCAGGCTCCCGGTATTAATTATGACGAGGTTCCGGATGGTAACGGTAATGTCACCGGCATCACCTTTGCGCCGGATACCATGAAAGTAACCGGGGGTGTTCCTGACGTGCTGTTGGTGTGGTATAAAAAGGTTCTATAAAGATAATGCAAAGCCTTCCTGAAAAGGAGGGCTTTTTTGTTTCCATTGTTATGGTTAATTGCTTATTTCCTATACTAATATTACAAATTACAAAAGGAGAGTGTTTAATATGCCAGCGCCTTTAGTATCCTGGTATTCCGCTGATAATGTTGCGCAGCTGACAAAATGGGAAATTGGGACCATAGACGCGGGGTCCATATCTCCAATGCTGGGGGTTTTAATCTGGAATAACCGTGGCGGCACGGCGGATGTATCCACCATGACCAACTGTACGATTACGACCAAGGATAGCGCGGGCGGCGATACCGGAGAGCTGGTGACCAACCTGTGGATTGAAGTCAAGGTGGATAGCATGGGTGAAACCGACTTTACCGGCGGCAAGATTGGCGGCCCGACAACCCACGTTATTCAAGCCGGGGGCAACACCACATTCAATGATGTGACCACTTCTCCCAATGCTAAGGAAATTCTGGGCGTGGCCAATGACAGTTCCAAAACAAACGCCAAGGGCAACTATGCTCAAGTTTCTTTAAGAGCCAACGTACCGGCTACAGCCACTGCCGGCAACGTGAACTTTTTGACCCGGGTGGCTTATCAATACGTTTAAAATCAATTCTCAATACAATGGGAGGAACATCAAATGATTTTTGCAAACTGTGACGGGCTTTCTCCGGTTGAACAGGACTTTATCTGGGTAGGTGAGTACATCGACGGTACTCACCTTTCCGAGTTCGATTTTGTAACAAAAGAAGAAAATAGCTTTTACAGGCTACAGCAGGATAAACTGCTGCGTTTCGGCTTAATCGGACACCACAGGAAATTTTTTTATGAAACCGATGGCACTTTTAATTTGTCAGGCAGTTGCATTGAAGCTATTTACCGCGCTTCCGGGGAAGATTACTTCTTGACAGGCGGACTGTTCAATACCGTCAGCAGGGATGTAATCATGTACAAGGATGCCGAGGCTATGGGACTCGCTAATTTTACCCAGGCCGGCGGGGGCGTGGGCAGCAGAATTACCCAATATAACTTTGGATACAAGGCTGTTCTTAATATAGATGGCGTTACATTCAACTTTAAAGCTATTGTAAAAATTCCTTTTAATAAACCAATTTATATAGCTTTAAGGCTGGTTGCGGATAAGGAATTGGACGGGAAATTTGTAATTAGGCGTAACGGGCTGGTGGCTGAAGAGTTTATCGCTCCCCTGAAGCCTAATGTTGGAGGCGAATTAAATTGGGTGCTTCGTTAACTGATTATGTCAGGAATTATATAGTTAAAACCACTGAGGACGATAAAGTAATACTTGAAGTGTCCTCCACGCCCCGGGAAATTCTTTCAAGGAATGGGTGGGCGAATTTAAGAGAGCTTCACAATATTGACGCCATAGAGGATAAAGACATAAACGAGCTTACGGAAGAAGAAAAAGCGGATTTGAAGGAGTATTTGGAGATATGCGGTTTTTTCTATGAACACCACCTGGAAGCCACTGTCATCCTGGACACCGATAATCCGGAGGGCCTTTCCGTAAAGGGCAGGGAGACTATAGGTATTCTTGAGGGGGATAAAAGTCCGGAAGGTATAGATTACCCCAGGGAATTTGTGTGGGTGGACGGAGCGGCCGCCACTTCCGGTGTGATAGTGCTCCCTTACGCTGATTATGACAGGGTTTATGTTGTCGGCGAGCCCGATGAAAACGGCCAGGCCCAAATTATTTACATTGACGATAAGGAAGCCACAGGCGGGGCGCGCCCCTATTACGAGAAGGTGGACGGTAAGACCCGCATTTATGTGGAACACTTTTCAGGTGGCGGCGGCACCCAGGCAGATCCTTATCTTGTCTCCACCGAAGATGACCTGAACGCTATTCGCGGCGCTGGAACCGGTCAAACTCCGTTGAGCGCTTATTATATTCAGACCAACGATATTGTAATGTCAAAATTCCAAACAGGCGCTGGTTTTACCCCTATCGGAGATGATACCGCAAAATTTTCAGGTAAGTATGATGGCAAGGGATACATGATTAAGAACCTGTTTATCAACGCTGCCAGGAACTCTGTCGGCTTGTTCGGGTATAACTCAGGGACTATCTCCAACGTAAAACTTGTAGATGTTAACATTACGAATGACGCTGCAGGCACAGGAAGCTATAGCCATACCGGCGGTTTGGCCGGGTCTAATGCAAGCTCAATTAATACCTGTTGTGTTGTTTCCGGTTCTGTCACGGGCGGCAACAATACCGGCGGTTTGGTTGGTTACCATTACACCGGCTATATTTATAACTCGTATTCCCGTGCAAGCGTATCGTCCAGGTTTGATAACGCCGGCGGCTTTGTGGGGTATGCTAACGTTGGTACTATGTACCGTTGTTATTCCACAGGCAGTGTGACTGATATATCTGTTGCTAATAACAGAATAAATTACGGGGGTTTCGCCGGCTATGGTTCTTCAGCATTCATCTACTGTTTCTGGGATAAAGATACATCAGGCAGGCTGACCAGCGCCGGCAGCGGTGTTGCCGGCAGAACTTCCTCTGAGATGAAATCCAAAAATACTTTTTATGTTTCTACAGATACCGCCAACTGCTATGATTTTGATTTGGTGTGGCACATTAATTCGGATTACAACAACGGTTATCCTGAACTAAGGCAGTATATTCGTTATAAGTACGGTAAGGGTACGGCAGCCGAGCCTTTTCTTATCTATAATGAATTTGATCTTAACCAGATCAGGTTTTGGCGTGACAAGCATTTCAAACTAATGGATGACATTAAAATGACTGACCACCAGGCGGGTAACGGCTGGAAGCCCATAGGCACGGATAATAATGCAACTCCATTTGGCAATGCCTTTACCGGAACATTTGACGGCAATGGCCGATACATTGCAGACTTGTTTATCAACAGGCAAAGTGATGATTATATGAGTCTCTTTGGATATGCCGTGAATGCGACTATTAAGAACCTTGATATTATTGATCCTGATATAACTGGCGCTAACTATTCTGGCGTTCTTGCCGGTTATGCATTAAATGTCTATATAACTAACTGTAACAGTGTTCAATTCAATATATCTAAAGTTCGTTCAGTAAGTGAGTATGCTGGAGGATTAATTGGTTATTTGGATGGCGCTTCAACATTGGTAGAGTTTTGTTCTGCCCGTGTTAAGGTTATGGGTGTCAATTATTGCGGTGGATTTGTTGGTTACACTAATAATGGAATA
This sequence comes from Desulfocucumis palustris, assembly GCF_002933875.1. Lineage (GTDB taxonomy): Bacteria > Bacillota > Desulfotomaculia > Desulfotomaculales > Desulfocucumaceae > Desulfocucumis > Desulfocucumis palustris. Next base: position 33,269 of record NZ_BFAV01000019.1, read on the forward strand.
AATATCCGTAGGTGTCATGCTTCCGGTTTAATGGAAGTTACAGGGACTGGCTGGTCAGGTGGATTTGTTGGACGGTTTATTACCAATAATGTATTCGAGGATTGCTATTCAGGAGTTACTATAAACGGTGTTAATGCCGCAGGATTTTGCGGTTGTACCGTTGTTAGCGGTGGTACTTCTCTACCCGGTACAAATAATTTTCGTAGATGTATTTCATTCTGTTCTATATTTGCATCAAATTCAGGCAAAGGTTTTTTAGGCGCTCCTTACTATTATAGCAGCCATTATTATTATCCAATTGTTGTTGAGTGTTATTATGATTATCAATTATCGGCGAATGCTGCTGACGATAAGGCAATATCAAAATATACCGCTGAAATGAAATATGACGGAACCTACCTTTCAGCTAACGGGTGGGATTTTACCAATACATGGATATTGGACCCGGCGTATAACGGCGGCTACCCCGCGTTAAGAGCTTTATTGCCGTTAACAGCGCCAATATTGGGTTTCAGAAATGAATTCGGCAAATATTACTCGGATAATGCCGGTAATGTATTGAGGTATCTGGAATATGGCAACATGATTGCCGGTCAGACTTCTTTGCCCAAACCTGTATGGCTCCAAAACAATGCTGATTTTTCTGTGAATAATATGCAGGTATGGGTGGATCAATTGACCGTTAAGCCTGGAATGACCATTGAATTGAGTCAGTCCGAATCTCCCTTTATACCGGTTGATCTGATTACATTCAGCGGTACATTCGCCCCGGGGAACTCGGCTAAATTCTATGCGCGGATTGGTTCCGCCATTACCGTAAAAGAGGGCGGAACATTTGACCTGCGGGCCAAGGCAAGCCCGGCTTAATAATCTGGACTTGGAATCTCAATTCAATGGGATTAAAGGACGTGATACGGTGTGTCCAAGGGATTAGTGCTATTTTATCATGCTTCGTTGGCTGACAATGGTTTATCACCGGGGGCAAACCCTTCAACTGCAAGCTGGTATGATCTTAGCGGCAAGGGCTGTAACGGCACGCTGACAAATTTTGCATATAATGCGGTAAGTGGGTGGGTTGGTGATAACACAGTTACCAACCCTTATTCTTTAAAATTTGATGGTGTGGATGATTATGTAACCTGTGATGATTTCAGTAAACCTTCCGGCAGCATTACCTTTGAAGCATGGATTTACTATGCCGGAGGTTCGTATGTGCTGTCCACAGGCGGCCAGGCTTCTTCAACAGGCGCGGCGATTCACTTTAACGATCTCGGTGAACTTATTTTAGATGTCAAGACTGCAACCAGGCAGGCTGCTTATAATTATGGGGTTTTAAGCCCTTCAGCGTGGTATCACATTGCGGGGGTTTATGATAATTCCACCGGTTTGCTTTGGGCCTATCTTAACGGTGCTCCCGAAGGAAGGTCAATGGCTGCGGCGGGTTCGTTCACCAATGCTTGTCCCGCCCTTACCATCGGTAGACCCAATAACTCCTTAGACCAGTTTTTTAGAGGCTCAATACCTTTAGTGCGCATTTATGACAGGGCTTTAACCGGGGCGGAAGTAGCCGGCAACTATCTGGCCGGATACTTGCGGGCAGGGGAAGCGGCAGATTTAAGAAGCAATATTTATGTTCCCTTCATCAGTTTGCTGCCCGGGCATATCGGGGTGATGACTTCAGGAAAGGCCGGTGCTCATTACGATACCACACCTGTCGGCATGGCTGGACTAAGCTCCAATATCACAATTAAAAAACCGGATGACCTGAAGAGTTTGCTGCACATTGCTCCCGGCGCTGGGATTACAGGTAAATACAACATTGAAGGCATTTATGCGGGTGAGCTGAATGGTTCAATCAGTGTAAAAAATATCACTGATTTGCCCGGTGGCTTTAGTGTCAGCCCGTCCAGCTTGATGCGGGCTGAATACAAGATAGACGGGATATATGTAAATGAACTGCCTTCGTCACTGAGGATAAACAGTTTAGGTACATTACCCGCCGGCCTTGGGGTCAATTCTTCGGCGAAGACCACGGGGCGATACAATGTATTTGGCGCTTATGCCGATGATTTTCAGTCATCCATTGATGTAAAGCAGGTTAATTCTTTACCCGCCAAAGTTTCCGTGGCTCCGGCAAATTTAATCCGGGTCAGCTATAACATATCAGGTTTATATATTATAGATCTACCTTCTTCGCTATTAGTTAAAGGTTCGGGTAATTTACCTTCTTTCTTGAAAATCGCATCCTGTAATAAAGTGACTGGCAGATTCAATGTTACTGGTATTTATATAAATAATCTGCAGTCAACTCTCACAATCAGTTCTGTTTCACAATTGCCTTCAAATTTGAAAATAAATCCCTGGAATAAGTTGACGGGGAGATATGGTTGTTCAGGGGTTTATATAAGTGAGCTGGCAGCTTCAATTAAAATTAGCGCTATAGCACAGTTGCCGTCTAAAATAAGCGTCAACCCCCGGGGGAGGATGACAGGACGGTATGGTACGTCAGGTATCTATGTGGCTCAGTTGCCGGCAAGCCTTACCATTACAAGCACGGTGGATTTCAAGAGCAATATGCGTATAGCCCCTAAAGCTGTAATGGCGGGTAGATATAATGTTTTGGGTGTATATATTGAAGACCTATCTTCGTGGGCAGAGGTTAAAGCGGCGGATAATCTTCAATCCAGTATTGGCCTTACCGCTCAGGCTCTAATGAGTGGTAAATATAATGTGCTACCCGTCTATTATGAAGATTTTCCTTCGGAGCTGGGCATCAAAGAATATTGTGAACTGCCCGGGCATTTAGGTATACCTCCTTACAATAAAGTGTCCGGCAGTTACACCATAATGGAGAGGCCCAATACCACCGTTGCCCTGTATCCTGTTAAAGACGCTTTTGTCCGCGGTAATGTGCCCAGGCTGAACTACGGCACGGAGGAACAGATGTATGTGGGCTACTCGGCGGGCAAGGATGAAAAATACAGATCATATATTGGTTTTGATATTTCCTCAATCCCTGAAGAGAACACGACCATAGGCAAAGCTGTTTTAAAGGTATTCTTCAGTGGTTATTATAAAGGTTTACTTGATGTGCAGCTGGCCGGGCCTGCGGCCGATTGGACGGAGTATGGAATTACCTGGGCGAATCAGCCCTGTCCCGGCAACATCGATGCGGGAACCTACACAGGTTTCAGTGTTGTAAAGACCGTAGGCGATTCAATCCGGTATGTTGATATTGACGTTACGGAATTGGTGGCTGCCTGGCAGGATGGGACAAAACAGAATTGCGGGTTTTTGTTGAGAGCAATTAATGAACTGGATGATAAAATAAAGATATTCTATACGAGAGAGCAGAAGGAATCCAGGCCTGTTCTGGAAATAACTTACTATGATACGAGAATTTTTAGTATCGGTTATGATTTTATAATTGCGGATCTTACCGTTATCCAAAACAAGGTTAAAGATATTAAAGGCTCTGTCAATATACGGCAGTATGCCTATTATTCCGATTTAACAGGTTGCGCGTTCATCTATAACCCAAGGGAACTGTACAGCACCATCGAAATTAACAAAGCGTCACTGTATTCGCATATCGGTATCGCCAGGTCCGCATATGCTTGGTTGCCAGGTGCGGTGGGGGCGCGGGTAAAGGATTTTGATGAACTTGCTGCTGAAATTAATGTAAACAAAAAATTAATACCTGGTGACATTACAGTACCTTTTAGAAAAGACCTCATATCCCGGCTTGGTGTTCGCCGGGAAGAGGAGAATGACTTGCCTTCAAGTTCCATTATCAGCAGTCCTTATTTATCCGGCGGCATTACAATCAGCCGGTTTGGCGATGATGATTTATCAGCCGCACTATTTATAAACAGACAAGACTTGATTGGTTCCATCGCTATTCTTGAAAAGGTAAACTTAAGCGGGCATATTAGTATTAGATTATCAGAGGGAAATGATATATCGGCCGGTGGGTACGTTAGATACCATGACAGCTTGCCCGGACGGGTCTCCGTGAACAGGGCCAAACTGGAAAGTTCCCTATCGGTTGCCAGGTTCGCTGATTTGCCCGGACATATAAGCGCAAGGCAAATTGCTGTTGAGGCGCTTCCCTCTGAAATTTCAATTTGGCAGCTGGGGTATCAAGAATTACAATGCTTTTTGTATATACCCGCGTTATATAATTTTCATGGCCATTTGCAGGTGCGCTCACCTTACCTTGCCGGACATATGGCAATACCTTTCAATAAAACTATTGATTGGCATTCATATATAACGCTAAGAAATAAATATGCCTCGGACCTGGAGTCTTCTGTTTTTATTAGATCAGGGTATATAAATTCTCATGTCGCGATTCGGGTAAAAGGCAAGCACAATTTGCTTTCAATCATCTCTGTTCGCAGGGCCATGCCAAATGATTTATCTGCAATGTTTGCGGTGAGGGTAAAGAAGAATAGCAGCCTGCAGGGAACTATTGCTGCCCGGAAGGCACGGTATACCGATAGAAGTGGTAATTTAGCCGTTCGTTTATCAAACTTTTGTGATTTGAATTGTAGTTTAGTTGCCATAGCCCTGGGAAAAGAAAGCCTACCCGGCAGCATCGCAGTTAAAGTTTGGGGTGCAAAGGACAACAGGGGAATTTTGATTGTCAGGGTTAAGGCGGCTTCTGATTTAGAAGGGCATATTACGTGCCGGGCGATAAAAACATCTGACCTGCCGGGTTTCATAAATACCAAAGAACACGGCAATCTACCTAGTTATATCGAGGTGGGTATACTTGGAGCATATGCTTTCATAATGTAGAAAGAACCGGGGATGGATAGAACCCTCTGCCTGACAGTTTGTTTGCATCTCTAAATGGCGGGTTTAAAGACCTTTGGGACCAAGTGAAATGCTCCTCTATCAAGGGGGGTATTTTTTTTTCGTTAATACCGGCTGGAAAATCCCTATACTAATTTTAGCAGGTTTTTTAGTGGTGGGGCGTGTTGAATTGAGTGATGCGCTTTATTTTGGAATATAAGGGGAGGAATGTAATATGGCTTTAGCCGCACCGGTTATTTCATGGCGATTAGCCGATAACAGCGGTGTATGGCCCAGTGGAGGCAAGTGGGATCTTGGGGTGGTCGACGCGGGTTTTGAACTTCCCGCCAATCGTAAGGCCGGGGTGCTTATTTGGAATAACTACGCCAATACCACGGATGATGCGCCCGACATGCAGGATGTCAACATTACCACGGCCAACAACGAGCCTGGACATGAAGGCGCTTTCGACGGCCCGGTGGTGGAGCACAAAATGATACGGGTAAAAAATGTGTCTGTTTCTGATGGAAATTTTACTGCCATTGGCGGTACCGGCGCAAAGCACATTTATACCACCAGATCGACTAACTATAATGGGGTGACTTCCACCCCGCATCAAAACACTTATCCGGCGGACCCCGACCACCCGCCGGCTCATTATCCCTATCCCGGCCACACTGTGGATATTCTCGGTGTAAAAAATGATGGTGATAAAAGTCATGCAATGGGTAACTTTGTGGAAGTTCTTATTGACGCCTTTCCGCCGGCCATCGCGCCGGCCGGCAAGTTTGAGTTCCTGCTGCGGATAAGCTACTGGTATTAAAATTTTAAGTCCGTAACCGGCCCGCCCCATTGTGGGCGGGCTTATTAATAAAAAGGGGAAATAAAATGCAAGACTTTACCTGGTGTGCGGAATACGCTGATGGAACCCATCTGGTGGAGATTGAAGAAAGCGGCAAAGCCCATCTTTTCAAGGAAATTCAAAAAGATAAACTTATTGCCTTCGGACTTGCCGGGCGCGGAATGTCTCTTTATTATGACGTGTCCACAGGTATTTTTAACCTGGCGGGAAGGATTGTGGAGCTGGCCTACCGGGTTGGTGAAAAAGAATATCCGCTTACCGGACAAACGAAGCTTTACAATGACTGTATTTCTTTTAAGCAGGCCTACACCGAGATAAGTCCACTTACCTGCAGGCGGTCAAATACAAGGATTGTTCAGTATTGCTTTGGATATAAAGTCCGGTTGCAGCTTGGGGACCTGGAATTACATTTTAAGCCGGTGGTATTTATTCCTTATGACAGGCCCGTCTACGCCACCTTCCGGCTGGTGGCGGACAGGGATATTGCAGATGGGGAACTGGTGATCAGGAGGAATGGTCAAACAATGGAGCAGATTCCTGTCCCGCTTCAGAAAGGCGTGGGGTTGGAGGCTATGTGGGAGGTAAGGTAAATGGCTGATGCGGTTATTACAATAACCAATCCTTCGGGGATGGTTTATAAAAATAATGACTATGTATTTTCCTTTAAAATTACTCCTCCCGTACCCGGGGAGGAGTCAAAAACTTATACCATGGCCGATACAGGGGCACTGAGCGCAGGGAGGATGTTTTCCTATGCGCCTGATATGACTAAATGGGATAAGATTTATAAGTTTAAACCTTAATACCCCTTCCGCCATTGGGCGGGTTACGGAAGGAGTTTTGATTAATGGCAACAATAGGGCAGCAATTAACAGCACCTGAAGCAGGATGGAAGCGGTATGACGGAGCAAAAGCAGAATTTTTATATGTTGGCAACTGGACGCATGATTCAAATACTAATTACTATAATAGCACAGCTAACTATTCGAGTTCAGTAGGTTCCAGTGTGAATTTTAAGTTTATAGGAAATAAACTCAGAATTATATCTGCAATAAATACAGCTCGCTCATCTAATGTAAAAATAACTATAGATGGTGCTGTTAACTATATTAACACATACGGCAATTTAATTTATAATGCTTTAGTATATGAGAAAGTTGGTTTAACTTCTGGTGAACACACGGTTATTATCGAACTTACTGAGGGAAAAATATTTGATTTGGATGCCATTGACATCGACGATGCAGGAAAGCTGATTCATCCAATACTGACGCAAAAAACAGTCCTATCTGATATGCAAATTGGTGATGTTATTCCATGCCGATATACAGCATTATCAGGTGCTGTAGGTACCTTCTCAGAATTAGGGACCTGCACCGCAGATGAAATCCCTGTGGCGGGGAGCGCAACACCGGACGGCCTTTTCTACTTTATTAAAGTAAGAAAAGGGTTGCTGATTGCTGATAGGGTAGTTCAACATAGTATTAGCTGGGATACATTAAATGCTGCAAAATTAATTGAATGTAAAGTTCCTGATATAATTAAAACATCAAACGTAACAGCAAGTAGTTATTATAGTAATTATACGCCAAATAAAGCCTTCAATGGAACAACAAATGATGCATTTGATTGCTGGACGGTTAGAACTGCAAACTTACCAGCAATACTTAGTTTTGAAATTGAACAACAATGGATTAATAAGAAATACAGTATAACAAGAAGAAATGATACGACTGGTGACAGTCCTAAATCATGGAAAGTGGAAGGTTCTAATGATGAAATAAAATGGTATTTATTGCATGAAGTAAATAATGAACAACCATTTGCCCAAGCAGAGAAACGATTTTATAATGCAGATTTGAACGGTTATATAAAACTCAAATTTACATTTTTGGAATCGCATAATGTTAATTATCTAAGTATAGGTGAATTAAGTATAATTTCAAATACAATAATTCGCTCTCTTTCTGGTGGTTGTGCATACGCAGATGTCAATGGTAATAAAGTAACAATAGATCAAAGTTATGGTGGGTGGCCTATTAACAATGAATGGGATACATATATAGTTAAAAGTGATTTGGATGGTAAGATAACGGCTGACGATAATGCGGTATGGCATCATAAAGATAATTTTACTCGTGTAAGGGACACATCACTTATTGCTACTTATACAAACAGAAGCGGGGTTTCACAGGCCGCTACGTCCTCTTGGAGAATTGTTAGGGGTTTTGATAATAGGATTGGGTCTGCATGGATAGGGCTTTCTTTAGATACTAGCAATGCTGTAAGTTCCATTTGTGGTTTTAGACCAGTATTGGAATATAAAGAAGATGGCAGTTTGTTTTGGAGTTAAGGGAGCGATAGATTAATGTTGTTAGATGTTAATATTGATTTGAACACGATATCAAAGGGACAAGCAATTCCTTGTCGTTATACAGCATTATCAGGGCAGTTTGGCATATTTTCTGAATTGGGAACGTGTACGGCACAAGAGATACCTGTGGCAGGCTCTGCAACCCCGAATGGACTTTTTTATTTTGTCTGTGCTGGAGAAGATGCTGCCGGTAGAAAGATACTGGTCTCTGATAGAAATGTTCAACATAGCATATCCTGGGATACACTTAATACCGCTGGCGTAGCATCAGGTAGTGGACTTGTTATACCTATAACATCTTCTATTGATTTGTTGTGGAACGATGTTTTTAATAATATAACTGAAACCGTAACTGGTAATAAAGTAGAAATTACAGGAACATCTTCTACTGGTTTTCTTACTAGTCCTGGCATATTAAAGTCTAATATCCCTTTAGCAGATAAGTCTTACTTTAAATTGCATGTAATTACTATATTAAGTAACCCAAATATTGGCAATATAGCTGCCACCGGGTTTAATGTGACAGATTCTTCGAATAACATAATTGCAAAAGTTAGTTACACTGATAGTTGGGTAGGAAACACCGATTGTGAATTATACGTAACTATAAATAGTACAACTGTAAGATATGCCGCTACAAGTAATGCCTCAATAAACGACATAATTGATATTGAGTATGAACATCAAAAAATAGCAATTTATGTAAATGGGGCTTTAGTTCTTTCGCAAGTCGTGTATAGTCAACCCGATGCATTTAATATCCATGCAGGTAAGTATCCCAATTATACTTTTTATCCTAAAGTTACGTATGAGATATTTGCTGCATTTGAGAAGAAATATACTGTTCGCTTACTCAGTGGTGGTATCTCAAGTATAGACAAGGACAGTGAATGGGATGAGTTCATTGTAAAATCAGCACTAGGTGGACAGATTGTTGCCGGCGATGATAACTTATGGCATTGGAGTTCTAGCGGTAGTTATGGTGTAATGACAATGTGTTCAACAACACCTTCCGGATATCCGGGACATCGGGTTGTTAGAGGTAGAAATTCTGTTAGTACGAGAGCGGACGGACAAAATGGAACTCAATCATCATATGTAAGTTCTATACAGGGTTTCCGTCCCGTTCTTCTGGTTAATTCTCTGTACAAGATTAAATATTTAATCAAAGATAATGATACTATCAAGCATTTTGATCCAATTATGCATGAGTGGTCTGTTATTGCTTTTTCCCCTCCCACTGAACAGTTGTTTTGGGAAAAAGGTCTAGATTCTTTAGCAACTATAAACACAAAGCAGAATATTCCTGGTGATTCTTTCTGGCCGCTTGAGAAGTTAGAAAATCCCGAGTTGCTGAAATGGACTGATGCTCCTAACGCCACTCCCACCTCTGTAGAGGTGATAGGTATCTTTAAGCCTATTTTTAAATATAAGGTAGAGCTGCAAGACCCGCCAATTGTTTTTAAGGACTGGACCGGTTATACCGATCAAGAGGTTAATGATTCGGTTATTGTGCCTTTTTCTGTAATCCAGGGGCTGAATCCCTACACTATTACTGTGACTGCCGAACAGGCCGGTGGAGAACAGGTAACGGCTTCCGGCACAGTAACACTTTTTGACACAGAGCCCACATTGATTTTAATTATGTCGGGTCTGACCGTTGATGTTCAGATAGGCGATCCCGAAGGCGACGACATTCAATATTTTGTCAGGCTTAACGGAAAGCAGGTTTACCCGGTTGCTGAAGGTGAGTATTCCCAGCTTACCCCGGCCCCGGTGAACTGGCGTAAAATTTTTCTCAGTAACGAGGTAAACATTGAAGCTGACAATAAAATCGAGGTATTTGCCAAAGACCAGTGGGGTAAGCAAAGTTCGGTTGAGTACCACTTTGTTGGTCATTATGCCGGCCTCATGTTCATTGAGTGTCTGGAGGATGACAGTGAGGGCGCCCTCTATTCCACAGACCTTGGCGGGCTGTTAAATGAGCTTAATATGGGCGTTTTAATAGCCGGGCAGATTTCATTGCCTGTTCCCATTTATCTTAAAAATACGCTGGGGATGCCTCTCAAAAACCTGCTTATTTCATCCCGGCAAGGAACTTTGCCGGCCTCTGTGCTGATTGAATTTAGCAGTGACGGCGTTAACTTTGGCGACGCTCTGCTGTATCCGGACATTTTGCAGCACGAAGATAGATGGAAGTTTTATGCCAGGCTGGTTACGGCAAGCTCCACAAGGGGCGGCGGGCAATTTGAAGTAAACGCTAAAGCCGACCCGGCGTGATCCCGGTTTCCCCCGCCTTTGAACGGGCGGGGGATTTAACTGTCCAATACAATGGAAGTCAGGTGGTATGGATGACTTACTTTAACAAGATGTTTGGTCGCCTGGGCACTGTGTTGACTGATGGGCGGGAACAGGCGGAAGGTAAAATTTTAGTCCGTTCTCCAGGTAAGTCAGGTGCGGAAGGCGCTATAGCTATTCCGGTTCATAATAGAGTTTTCGGGCGGGTTGAAGACATTACGGAGCCGCCAAGAACAATACTCCGGTATAGCCCTGTAAGGGATGCCTTTGTGCGCTCCAGGGTCCCGGCACTGAGCTATGGCTTTGAGCAGCAGCTTATTATCGGCAGTGGCACTGAAGAATACCGGAGCTACCTGGTATTTGATGTTAGAATTCCCCAGGGTGTTGCTTTAGATAAGGCTGAACTGAGGTTAACCGGATTTTCCGAAGACAGTGGCGCTGATTGTTTTTTGTATTCCGCGGCCACTAACTGGAGAGAGTCGGATATAAACTGGAAGAACCAGCCGGGTGCCGGCGGCTTAATCGTAACGTCCCGGAGTGGTTATGAACTAAAATTTGATTTATTATCCTGCATTGAAGCTTTTCGGGCCGGCGGCGGGGCCGGGGAGATAGGTTTCGTGGTAGAGGGGGCCGGCCTGCAATACTACTATTCAAGAGAAGGCAGCATACCTCCGGTACTTGAAGTGGTTTACTATGACCCTAATGTAATGAGCTTCGGTAGGTCCGCCAAACGTGGCTCCATGAGGGTTCAGAGACCGGATAAGCGGGGTGTGCCGGCTGTTCTTGAAGTTGTAGGCCATTGGCGGAATAATGATGTCCCCGGAGTTATTACTGTTCACAGGGATGATGTTTCTCCTGCCTGTCTTATTGTTTCCAGACCTGAAACACCCGGCGCGTTATTAATCCGGCAGGCGGATAAGGGTATTATTACCGGTTCGCTTGTTGTGGGAAAGCCAAACAGCCTTTTTTGCGAAGGTGTATTACACGTCAATAAACCGGATGTGCCGGTTACACTGGCGGTTAGTTTTAACAACAGTGTTGAAGGCGCCATTCAGGTTTTTACCACTGATTCTGATGATACTGAAGCTGTTGTCGCTGTCACCCGCGCCCAGGAAACCGGCGTGGTGGGTGTTAAGCCTAAAAATGAAGTATCCTCCGTGATGGCTGTCCGCAGCAGTGTGGATGAGTCCGTGGAAAGCAGCATGGCCGTAAGCCGACCCGGAGCTCCAGGTAAACTTTTTATTAAAGAGAATCATGTTGTTGCGGGGCGGATCGCTGTTAGGAATTTAAGCAGTGAAAACGTCCGCTCGGAGATCATTGTCAACCGGCCAAGTGCTGCCGGTGTGATTTACATCAAAGACAGCGGTTATGCCACAGGGCGTATTGTTGTTAGGAATTCAAGCAGTGAAAGCATCGGCTCGGAGATTATTGTCAACCGGCCAAGTGCTTCCGGTGTGATTCATATCAAAGACAGCGGTTATGCTACAGGGCGTATTGTTGTTAGGAATTCAAGCAGTGAAAGCATCGGCTCGGAGATTATTGTCAACCATCCAAGCGCTGCCGGTGTGATTCACATCAAAGACAGCGGTTATGTCGCAGGGCGGATCATTGTTAGAAATTCAAGCAGTGAAAACGTCGGTTCGGAGATTATTGTCAATCATCCAAGTGCTGTCGGTGTGATTCACATCAAAGTTAGCGGTTATGCTCCAGGCCGGCTTTTTATCAACCAGCCGGGGATTATTGGTTTAATATGCATTAAGCATGATAAATATATCCCGGGAAATCTGACTGTTGGAAAACCTGTTCTTGAGGGCTCCATAGCGGTTAAGGCGCATGGTAATGTGCCGGGCAGGATAAGTGTGCGTAAGGTGGAGTCCTTATTGGGGCGATTGTTCATCAGCCATCCGCAGGTGGCGGGGGCAGTGGAGCTGAAGGAAAAGAAACAAACTTCCGGCCGGATCCTGGTGCGTGCCGGGGGTGCAACAAAACAGCCTGCTTTTATCAGAATTAAGCTCAACCATATAAAGCGGGCGGTTATGAACATCACCGGGGCCGGTGTTGTGCCGGGTGTGCTGGGTATTGTTTCGCAGTGTGTTTTTGGCAAGATTCATATCCCCGCTTACGATGGCTCAGAAGAGCCGGGTGTGGTTGAAGTTCGGGTTAAGTACCTGTCAGATGTGGGATCTGTTTTAAGGATAGGACATGGAAGTATCGTTTCCGGCTCGATGGTCATTAGCAAGCGTAAGGTGCATGGCTCATTGGTGCTCGGTAAACCGCTAATTTTAGGCGCTTTGGGTGTAAGTCGCCCTATTGAGCATGGCCGCGTGGTAATTAGCAAATATTTTACTTATGGTAAAATATTACTCAAGTTAAGGAACCGGGCTGAAGGTAATATTGTTATCAGGCGGTATGATGAAAAGCATGTGGTTTCAAGGATGGCAGTCAGCTGCCCGGCGGCTTGCGGAGTTGTCACGGTTAAGGAGAAGCCGGGAGTTCCGGGCGTTATTGTAATTAGAAGGTTTGATGAAATAGGCGTTCAATCAAGCCTGAGCGTAAGTCGTCCGGCTGTTTTCGCCGGTATGGCAGTCAGCCGTAAGCACCAGCAAGGTGTCCTCCGGGTAAGCCACCCTCAGAAGGCGGGCGGGCTTGCGGTGAACAGGCCGGCAGAGAGAGGCAGCATAGAAGTTAAATGTGCGGAAACAGTTCCCGGTGAAGTTCATGTCAGGCTTAACAGTGAGAAGAGCATATATTCAAGGATTGCGGTAAGTAAAACCACGGTAGACTGCCGTATGGGGGTAAATAAACCTGCCGCGGGCTGCTGCATAGGAGTAAGTAAACTTGCCTCAAATTGTTGCATGGAGATTAGAAAGGCAACTTGCGGGTATGCTTTCATAATGTAATGGACCGGGGCGCCAGCCCCGGTTTATGGTTTAAATATGGATAATGAATTTAGGGTGTTCTCTTTTTTTATTTTTGTCCTATTCTATAACTGGGTTGCCTTTACAGCAGCCGGAGGTGCTTGGAGGTGGTTATAGTGAAGGATACACATAAGAATATAAGCTTTGCCCATGATTGAGGAGGAATTTTCAATGGCGGAATTCAAAAAGCCAGTTCATTATCTGCAAACAGACAAAAAATGGTCGGGGATAATGTTCAGCAATCATAACGACCCCAAACAGACCATTGGCTCCTCCGGCTGCGGGGCCGCCTCTTTTGCCATGATTCTTACGGCATTTACCGGCAAAGCTGTTTACCCGCCGGAAATAGCGAAGATTATAGTGGATAATGGCTACCGCACCTATAATAATGGGGTTGATTGGGGATTCTTTGCTTTCGCCGCCGGGAAGTACTGCCTTGATTTAGTCCGGAACGATTCTGCCGACGAAGCAATCAAAGCTCTTCAAAAGGGCGCGCTGATAGTGGCCAGCATGGGATCGGGGTATTTCACAAAGTCCGGTCACTACATTGTATTGTGGGGGCTGGATGAGATAAACAAACAGATCCTGGTTAACGATCCCAACAGCACTGTTCGTACCCGGGCTCCCTATGATTTGTTCCGCCGGGAGGGCCGAATGTATTTTATCTTCTATAAAAAGGATCAGGTGCAAAATCTCCAAAAGGAGGGGGACGAAGTGGCTAAACTGATGATTGACGATCCTGAACAGGCGTGGAAAATTAATGCCGCCAGGGAGAGTATCGACGAACTTGCGGCCAGGGGGCTGCTAAACGATCCGGAGATGCATAAGGCCGGTCTTGAAAAGCTGCCCGATTATTCCATGGAGTGGCTAAGCATTGTGTTGCTTAACCGTATTGCTGAAGCTGCCGGGGTTCGAAAGAGGGTATGAGGAATAGTGTTTCTACGATACAAAAAAGAGCGATACCCGGCGGTATCACTCTCCTTGCTAAACCTCATGGGGCGCTCAGGTCGCTCTACTACAAATGGTGTTTTTGATGAGCAGACCTTTACCAATCTGGAAGAACGTCTGGTTGATATTGAAAATACTGTAGATGATGAAATCAAGTCAGAGTGAACGGCTAACTAAGCTGGAAACCGAAGATAAGCGGGAAGTCTATTCCTATACTATTTCTAATTTAAAGTAGTGGAGTGAAGTAAATGCCATATTTTACGGGAACGAACAATTATGGGCAACAATTAGTTGATGCCATATGTGCTGCTATTGAAAGTACAGGGAAATGGGGTGATAATATTGCTTCAAATCCTCCTTCTGTTGATAATAGGTGGTGTCGAGTATATAAGTCAGTAGCCAAGGTTAATAACAAACAGCTTACTTTTGATATAAGTTTATTAGTCGAACCTACCACTGGAGTCGGTGAGCCAAATACTTATACTGACATATGGAGTAATATGTATGGTTATTATAGCTATGGTTTGGTTATCGGTGGTGCTTATGATTATACGCCTGGCATAACGCCTAGTGCTGGTGTATATATTGATTTGCGTAGATGTACGCTATTTTTAGCATGTTTGAGTAGCTATACTGGTACTAATCCTATTGAATGGCATTTAATTGTGGAAGATACTTTCATATTTTTAGCTATAATGGATGTGTACAATACAAATACTTATCGCCCCCGTAGGGCATGTGGATTTTTCGGTTCTTTGACACCACATGGCATCCATCCAGATGGTATTGGTGTTATATTATTATCATCTACAAAATCTCAAAATTTGGATAATTATTTTACTACTGTCGATGGCCCCTGCGCCAAAGTTAATCATAATGTATTTCATACAGTACCCATCTACGGCACGACTGCATATTATGAACGGTTTAGTTCGGATAGACAATTATATTTACATCCAATATTAGTGTATACACAACCTACTGTTATATATAATGCCATGCTTATTGGTTCAATACAGAATGTGTTTGCTACCAAGTTGAAGCGGTCAACTTTTAGAGATCTTGATTCGTCTTACGGATTTGTTAAGACAATTAAAGAAAATGAGCAGCCATACCTGTTAGTGTGGCCGTATGCTACTGCTCCGCCAACTTATCGTTGGGCTAATAATTATTATTCCCCATATAACGGATTTCAATATGGCATGAGTGCAAATGACACTGGTGCAATTGATTTTGTGTTAGCTGTTAAATATCAATTATAAATTAGTATTATTTATCTATAAGAAGGAGGAATATTAAGTGCCTATTATTCAAGGAAGATGTTTGTATAATGAACTTTCTCAAAAATTTTTGGATGCCATGGAATCTAATGGTTGGGTTAAGGTTATGTCTTCTATTGTTGATGGTGTTCTAAAGAAAACTGTCAATGGGAAAGATATGTTTATTAGATTTGGGGCTATCACAGCAAATAGTAATCAGGTTTATGTTGGCCCATTGGAAGATTATATTCGTGGCACTACCGGTGTTACAGCTACTTTAGATAAAACAGTTGTTGGCAATACATCTACTGCTGCTGTTCATACTCTTACTGTTAATACAGCTTGCACTGCTGCTGGCACTTTTAATATTGATTTTTCTGACAATATTCTTAATAAGCAATTTCTTATTACTGTAGCTGCTGGTAATACTACTTCTATAATTGCCACTAATATCAAGAATATCCTGGCTGCTGATATAGATATTGCTGCTGCTTACAATGTAACTGTGACAACCAATATTGTAACTATAACTAAAAAGATAGTCGGTGATATTATTATTACATGCCAGTATGATCAAGGTGTAAACGGAGTAAATGGTACTAAAGTAAACGACGGTGCACAATACTTTATTTATGGTAGTAATGTTGTTGCAGCTACTTCTCCGGTCGATTATAAGTTTTATATTTATAATGACCATGTTATTATAGTTCTAACAGCTGATCCAGCAATTAACACCGCAATTAATGCAGTGGCTTATATTGGTAAACCATCTTTTTATGGTATTGCTGAAACTGACAATACGGCTTCGTTTTTTGCGTCATCAAATACTACACTGGCAACCGTTAAACCCATAAAAAATAGAACTGGTGCAACATTTTTACCTGTTTACAATATTTATTGTGCATTACCTTCTACCAACCCCGGACAGGGAGACCTATATTATATGGCACCAATGGAAATTGGTGATGCTATGGATGGTATTCGTGGAGAGATGCAACATATCTATGCTTTACCTGCTGCCGGTGTTATTCATGGTGATACTATAACAGTTGGTAACGAAGTGTATGATGTTTGTGTTTGTGGAAGCACCGGTAACAGTAGCTTTGCTGGCAGTAGAGTGGTGGCACTATTTAATCATTTTATTGCCTAATAAGAATTTTAACCGCCAAGTCTAAAAACCTTCGCCCTCAGGCGAAGGTTTTTAGATAATCTGTGTATTTTGGTTTATTCAAACATAACTTGTCAATTTTTGCTTTATAGTAATGTATGAAGATGATTCCGAAATGAAAACCACCATAAAATTAAGCCCACCTGCTTAGTACAATGTTCTCAATACACGCGTCATTGGAGGCAAAACCAGCGTTTTTGATCAAGCGCGACAGCGGAATCTCTTTGTAACTGATCATCTCTATGCCCCTCCTTGAATTTATTTGCATCTTTCAGATGTATAAATTCAATTTAGCAAGAGGACCATATCCGGTGTTCAACTTTGCCGGAGAAGGTGTACAGTTTCAAACGGAAATACTGTTTAATCACTGTGGTCAAACTGTTCAGTTTGACCAGGAATATTCATTAGTAGGTGGAAAGTTTAGTTATGTTACCATTAATGGTTTTATGCTTGGTAGTTTGATTGAGGTGAGAATTGGTTGGGGATTAATTTAAAAGGAGTAAAATTATCAAACCTCTATAGCAATAACATTGATATTGTTATTGCTATTGCTCATCTAATATCACAAGTTGATGTTGAATTACCTAATATTGCGGAGCAATCAACAGATAAAAATGGTGTTATTTCACATGGTTTGGTAGCAAATGAAGCACAACGCGTTACATTACCTGGTTCTATTCACCATCGTTTATTAGTTGGTATCAACAATAACGTTGATATTGTTTATCCAGCAGTACAAATTAATGTTGAGTCACCTAATATTGCGGAGCAATCAGCTAAAAATGGTATTATTTTACATGTTTTAATGGGTAATCAAACACAGCGCGCTACATTACCTGGTTCTATTCACCATCGTTTGTTAGTTGGTAACAACAGTAATGTTGATATTGTTCATCCAATACCACAAGTTGATGTTGAGTTACCCAATATTGCAGAGCAATCAGCAGATATAAATGGTGTTATTTTACATGGTTTAATAGGAGATGAAGCGCAACGCGCTACATTGCCTGGTTCTATTTACCATCGTTTGTTGGTTGGCAACAATAATAACATTGGTATTGTTGATATTGTTTATCCGATATTACAAGTTGATGTTGAATCACCTAATATTGCGGAGCCATCAACAGATAAAAATGGTGTTATTTTGCATGGTTTAGTAGCAAATGAAGCACAACGTGCTATATTAAACTTACCTGGTTCTATTCACCATCGTTTGTTGGTTGGCAACAATAATAACATTGGTATTGTTGATATTGTTCGTCCGATACTCCAAGTTGATGTTGAGTCACCTAATATTGTGGAGCAATCAGCAGATAAAAATGGTATTATTTTACATGGTTTAGCAGCAAAGGAAGCACAACGCGCTACATTGAACTTACCCGGTTCTATTCACCATCGTTTGTTAGTTGGCAACAATAATAACATTGGTATTGTTGATATTATTCATCCGATGCTCCAAGTTGATGTTGAGTCACCTAATATTGCGGAGCAATTAACAGATATAAACGGTATTATTTTACATGGTTTAGTGGCAAAGGAAGCGCAACGCGCTACATTAAACTTGCCTGGTTCTATTCACCATCGTTTGCTAGTTGGTAACAACAATAATATTGGTATTGTTGATATTGTTCATCCGATATTGCAAGTTGATGTTGAGTCACCTAATATTGCAGGACAATTAATAGATAAAAATGGTATTATTTTACATGATTTAATGACAAAGGAAGCGCAACGCGCAATATTAAACTTACATGGTTCTATTCACCATCGTTTGTTGGTTGGTAACAATAATAATATTGGTTATATTAGTTGCCAATATGCTTTCATAATGTGAAAAAGCCACGATTAAATCCTGCCTATGAATCTATAGTGCCTTAAAAATAGATGATATAGCTGAAACTCAGACTAAAGTATTTATCAGGGAATTGTCCCAAAAAAGCTACAGTGCAATTTAAAGATTCTATGATGGAAACAGTTCAGTCCAAAGAAAACTAGGAACAATAAGGAAGAAGAGATTGTAAGGAAGCAAAAAGGATATTAAGACATTGAAAGATGAGATACAGCCGCAATGAGAGGGAGGCAATAAAAATGAGTATTAATTGGAAGAAAAAATTGGGAAGCAGAAAATTTTGGGCATTCATCTCCGCCATTACCACCAGTGTCTGTGTGCTGGCAAATGCCGGCGAAGACACCACCGCGGAGATATTGGGTCTTATAGGCGCAGTTGGCTCCGCTGTGATTTATGTCCTGGCTGAAGCATATGTGGACGGTAAAACTGTAAAAGGCGCGCCTGCAGAGCTTGTGGAAGATACTGTGGAGGCGGAATATCAAAACCATATGAAATAAAATCCGCCAGATGCCCGCGAGCTCCTTCAGCAATTCGCCCCTTTTTAAGGCAATAATTTTATCGAAAAAAGTCAAAAAAGAAAAAGGAAATTCATTCAATCAATAAAATATATTAGGTGCAATAACTTTTATAGGGAGTTGATGAGCCGCTTGGATGATAATTTCCGTCAGGGGCAGGTTGATTTTCTTGGCATCACCGAAGAAGAGATAGCTTTAATGAGCAATTATAAAGACGTTTTTACCCGGGAAGCGGACAGGGTTGTGGAGGTTTTTTATAATCATATATTGAAAAACCAGGAGTTAAGAAAACTCATTGAAACTCACAGCACCATAAACAGGTTAAAGGATACCCAAAAGCAATATTTTATCAGCCTGACTTCCGGCAATCTGGATGGAAATTATGTGAATCGTCGCCTTGCCATCGGCTTAAAGCACCGGGAAATAGGGCTCTCTCCCAAATGGTATATCGGCGCCTATCAAATTTATTTATCCGAAATATACATGCTATTGCAGTCGGAACACCCGGAAGACCCCGCCGCCCTGCAAAGGGCGTATAATGCTTTTCAGAAAAGGGTTAATTTTGACATGCAGCTGGCCATAGAAAATTATATAACCGATCAATTGCAGCAATTGCTGACCTTTGGCCAGGATATAGGCCTGGTGGCCAAGGTGATTGAAGAAATAGCCGAGCAGACCAATATGCTGTCTCTGAATGCTTCCATTGAAGCCGCCCGGGCCGGAGAGCACGGCCGGACCTTCGCGGTGGTTGCCGGGGAGGTTAGAAAACTGGCGGAAAAATCCGCCAGGTCCGCCAAGGATATCGCGGAGACGGTACGGAAGAACCAGGGCGCCATTGACAAAATGATGTTGAAATAATCCTCTGGAAAACTAACGGCAGGAAAAGTCTGCCGGCTGTGCTAACGGTAAAGCCCCTTTTATGCCAAAAGGGGCTTTCCTTGTCGTTCAGGAAAGTGTATGAAGCTACTGATTTTTCAATTGTCCTGAAAGATTATCCCATACTTTGCTGGTAATACTGTAAATTAGTTTTCCCAGCTTTCTTCGGTAATACCAGCTTGCCTAAGTATTTCCTTCAGTAATGGAACGCTAATGTCGCCTTCGTGTGGGTTTGGGATACGCAGTTTTAATTGTCCTTTACGCATAAAAGAGTGGCGATCTCCCGAAAACGGGCCTTCAAATCCAAATGACCGTAAGCGTCTGATTAATTCTCGTTTGTTAATGGGCTTCATGCTTCGGCCACTGTTACATTAAGATCAATCCCGCCGATCTGTGGAAGCGGGTCATGGTCGCGTAATTTAAGAATAAGCCATTCTTCGAGAACTTCTTGAAGTTCTTCCCTACAGTCCTCCAGTGACTTTTGGTTTGCCCATACACCCGGACAGGAAGGTATTTCACCAAAAAAAGAACCATCCTCAAGTATTTTATATTTTGCCTCACGCATTGCCGCACTTGTAAAAGCCGTTAAAATAGGCAGCTTAATCAACTCCTAAATAGCCTTTAAACTATAATATTATATTAGCCAGTATTTGTAAATCTTGAATGCTTATTTAAAAAAGGGAGTGGCAACACCGTAAGGGTTGGATTCCTTTCTTCGGCACCTGATTCAAAAAACCCGCGTTGGTCGCGGGTTTTTCACTATATGTCTTGGGTAGCGGCGATTTCCAGTATCCTGGTCAGGGTTTGCTCCCTCCGGGCGTTAACTTCGTCAAAGTTCATGTACGGTACGTATAAGGTTTCCATGCGGTCGTGCTCGGCCTTGGCTTTGGCGATGAACTCTATGGCCAGTTCCATGCTCCGGCGGTACATTTCCCGGGCGGTGGTCTTTTCGGCAAGATACCGGGAATCCAGAACAGGGTTGACGAACTGCATGGTGTCGATTATTTCATCCTCGGCCCGGGGCTTGTAAAAATGAGGCTCAACGGAATTAATAACGGCAATATCCAGCTGTGGTATGACCAGGTGGTCTATATTCTCCGGCGTAAGGGCGCAGTGATAGGCCTCAACATCAAAACCCCTCATCATGGCGGCGTCCGCCAGCCTTTTTACCAGCGTGGTTTTACCAGTTCCATCATCCCCGGTGATAATATACCTTTTGCTCAAATCGTCCACCACGGTATTTAAATGACTCACCGAGCCGTCAGGGGTGATTGCGGTTATAAAAAGGTGTCTTGCTTTTGGCTTATCCGTTTGTCGGTTTTTCCCCTCAAATATCCGGTGTGTCAGTTCAAGACAAACTTTATCCAGCGCCCCCGCGTCCAGGGCTCCTGTGTCCTGATAGTAGGATTCCACCTGGTCCAGGAATATTTTGGCGCTGGCCAGATAACCGTATGCCCTGCGGAAAAGTCTTCCGACTTCCCGGTTGGTCGCCAGTATTTCTTGTTTGTTCCCCGTCAGCCCCTTGGAATCCCAATGGTCCCCCAGATGTATTATCTCGTCCACCGCACCGGGATTACGGGGGTCAACCACGTGGGGGCTTGTTCCATCCAGGAGGGCTACCCGGATTGCCGGTATCACAACACCATCCAGAGAGCCGTTGTCCGAGGAACAGCAGTGAAACTCCACATCATAGCCTCTATCAAGCATTTCCTCTCCGATTTTTCGCATGAAGGTGGATTTGCCGACCCCCGGGCCGCCTTTAATAACAAAAATCCTGTTGGCGTCGGTTTCAATGATGTAATCATAAAAGGAATGGAAGCCTTTGCTGGTATTGCCTCCGGGAAAATATTTTTTAAGGTTTCCTTTTATTCTGTCGCCTTTCACGCACCATCACCTCCTGTCTATAAATATATTTGCCGTGGCGGAAGAAAATGCAAGATTCGGGGATATATGATTTTTTATTTCAGCGTGTTAAAATTATACTGTTATTTATTTTACCGGCTTTTAATCCGAGGTGCGGCTGATGTATGGTACCAGAATAGTCATAGCGGACGGTGACGGCAATTTCCGGAAAACCCTCAGGGAAATATTCCGCCACACAGACTACCAGATAGTGGGGGAGGCGTCGGATGCGCACAGCGCCCTGCAGATGATTTTCCAGCAGGAGCCCAAACTGGTGGTGTTGGACCCTTGGCTGCCGGGTACTGAAAATATTAATGTGGCGGAGATTGTGGATGAACACAGGGTGGCTCCGGTGTTGATGGCCATACCGCAAACCAGGGGTGAGATAGAGGACTTCGCCTGGTCCCCTGGGGTTTATGGCGTCCTGCTGAAGCCGGTGCAGGATATAACCGTGCAGACCATAATAGAATCGGCCCTGGCCAATTTTGACAGGGCCATGCGGCTGTCCAGGGAGGTATATCAGCTCAGGAAGGAGCTGGAAACCAGAAAGGTTGTGGAGCAGGCCAAGGGCTTGCTGATGGAAAAGAAATCCCTGTCGGAAAAGGAAGCGTTCAAATACATTCAGAAGCTTAGCATGAACAAATCCCTTCCACTGGCCAAGGTGGCTAAAAATATAATACTGTTTTACCAGAAGCAACCATAAAATGTATACAATATTCTTATATCCGAACTGTTGATTTTATGCCGGTGAATATCTATACTTTATATTGTAAATAGCTTTTCGGGGCAATGACGTCCTTGTGCAGATCATTTTGATATGTTCTGTATAAGGGCGTTTTTGTTGTTTACTAACCTGTTGGGAGGGGATAAATGAAGAAAAACCGGTTCACAAACACATAATACCGCGAGAACCAAAAAAGCGTTGCCTTTAAGTTTGTAAAGAGATGATAACGGTATGATTTGGGGTAAAAAGATAACGGATAGAGATAAAAGATAAAAAAAGAAAGAGAAAAACAAAAATCAGGGCAGAGGATTTGCCCTGAAATTTTTGCCAATGTATTTTGGGAGGATGAAACTTAAATGAATTATAGCAATGGCACCAACGCTTCTGCAGCGACTCTTACCAAGCTCCGCACCGGGGACAGCAGGTGTCCCTACAGCGGAATGTGCGTGACCTGTCTGGACGGCTGTCCCGGTCTTTGCGAAATAGGCAAATCCGCCGTGCGGGGCAAAGAGATTCTTTATCCGCAGCCTTTCGGCAAAACCACTTCGGCATCGGAGAAGAATTATCCGGTGGATTATTCCCATTTTAATATCATGGGGACCGCCGTGGGCGCCCAGGGCATCAAGGCGGACCCGGAAACAGCCATATTTCCAGCGGTAAACCTTGAAACGGCGGTGGGCTCAAAGGGCGACTTGAAATTAAACCTTCCTATTGTAATAGCAGCCATGGGTTCAACCAATGTGGCGGCCAACAACTGGGATCACCTGGCAGCCGGCGCCGCCATTTCCGGGGTGGGCATCGCCATAGGCGAGAATGTCTGCGCCATGGACCCCAACGTGGAAATTAAGGACGGCAGGGTGGTTCACTCACCGAACCTGGAACGCAGGGTTAAAGACTTCACGAATTGGTACGGCGGCAGGGGATTCATCGCCGTTCAGGCCAACGTGGAGGATACCACCCTTGGGGTGCAGGAATACGCCATTGAAAAACTGGGTGTTGAAGCGGTGGAACTTAAATGGGGCCAGGGGGCCAAGGACATCGGCGGAGAAGTCAAGCTGGGCACCCTGGAAAGGGCGCTGCAGCTGAAGGAGCGCGGCTACATAGTGCTGCCCGACCCCACGGACCCCAAAGTTCAGGCTGCCTTCAAGTCAGGCGCTTTTACCGAGTTTGAGCGCCACTCCCGGATTGGCATGGTGGAATATGAGTCCTTTATGTCCAGGGTGGAAGAGCTGCGCAGGCGGGGCGCAAAGCACGTGTTCCTGAAAACAGGGGCCTATCGCCCGGCGGACCTGGCCAGGGCGGTTAAGTACGCCTCCGATGCCAGGCTTGACCTGCTTACCGTTGACGGCGCCGGCGGCGGCACGGGCATGAGTCCCTGGAGGATGATGAACGAATGGGGCGTTCCCACGGTGTACATCCAGGCCCTGCTGGTAAAATATATTGATATGCTGGCAGCCAGGGGCGCCTATATACCCCCGGTGGCCATAGCCGGCGGCTTCACCCTGGAGGACCACATGTTCAAGGGCATTGCCCTGGGAGCGCCTTATATCAAGGCCATAGGAATGGCCCGTTCGGCCCTGTCCGCCGCCATGGTGGGCAAAACCGTGGGCGAGGCGGTAAAATCCGGCAAGGTTCCCGCGGAGTACAAAAAATACGGTGAAACCGTGGAGCAGATATTCATTGCCGCCAGCGAGCTGAAGGAAAAGCTGGGGACTGACGGATATAACAGGCTTCCGGTGGGCGCCATAGGGGTATACTCGTACTTCGAGCGCCTGGCCCAGGGGTTGCGCCAGTTCATGTGCGGGGCCAGGAAATTTGGTCTGAATTACATTACCAGGGATGATATAGCCGCCCTTACCAGGGAAGCCGCTCATATTTCCGGCATCAGGTATATCATGGATTTGGACGATGAAGAGGTACTGCAAATTTTACGCTAGCACCTAAAAAAACTATTGCACTGTATCGACTCCACAGTTATAATAGTTACATCGAAAACAAAACATGTGGATACAAAGGCGTATCTATACATTCAGGCGATGATGCCCTCCCAGATTATTTATCTGCCGAGGGCTTTTTCTGTTCTTTTTGGTATTTTATTTGTGGTTTTAGTCAAACATTATACGGGGAGGCTCCCTCCGATGGCCGAGCAGAGAATAGTGCTGGTAGACAGCGACGACGCCTTTAGAAAAAATATCAAATCCGTACTCGTTAAGCTTGGCTACTGGGTAGTGGGAGAAACCGGCGACGGTCTAAGCGCCTTGAAGATGGTCAGGGCCAGGCAGCCGGACCTGCTGATTATTGAGGCTGGGCTTGCGGGGATGGATGGTCTTGAAGTGGCGAAGATACTTCATGAAGACAAACTTGCCCCGGTGGTGGTGGTGGCTTCAAAGTTCACCCAGTCCATTCTGGAGAGGGCCAAGGAATGCAGGGTATCAGCCCTTCTTCTAAAACCCCTGGATGAGATTACCCTGACCTCCGCGGTGGAACTGGCCATGGCCAATTATCAGGAAGTGGTTGACCTGGAAAACAAGGTCAAGGAACTGAAAGAGGCTATTGAAACCAGGAAAATTATTGAGCGGGCAAAGGGCATACTTATGGAAAGCATGGGGCTTTCCGAGGGTGAAGCATTCAAAAGAATGCAGAAGCAGAGCATGAATAAAAGGATCTCCATGCGCCAGGTGGCCGAGGCGGTTATACTGGCACAGAACCTGAAAGCGTAAGTTTTACTTTTTAAATGTTTCGGGATGACTGACAAGTTAATAAAAATGCCGGCATAAGGTTGTGGCGGCGGCAAGGCAATGGCGCCTTCAAGGGAGTGTACACCGTTAACGGCGAGCACTCCCCTGAAGGCGTTTTTTATAGTACCTAATTTTTAAAAAATGAAAGGTGGTCAAAAATGGAAGCGGCTGTTAAGAATGAAATTCTGGCCAAAGCCAGGGAAATGCAGGTAAAATTCATCCGCCTGCAGTTCACCGATATACTCGGTGTATTAAAGAATGTTGCCATCACGGTTGAACAACTGGAAAAAGCCCTGGACGGAGAGCTGATGTTTGACGGTTCCTCTATTGAAGGATTTGTGCGGATTGAGGAATCGGACATGTATCTGCGTCCGGATCCCAGCACCTTTGTGGTGTTCCCCTGGAGGCCCAGGGAAGGCGCTGTGGCCAGACTTATGTGCGACGTGTACAACCCCGACGGCACACCCTTTGAAGGTTGCCCCCGCAACGCCCTGAAGAAAGCCCTGGCTGAGGCGGCCGAAATGGGTTATTCCATGAATGTCGGCCCGGAAGCTGAATTCTTCCTCTTCCAGGTGGATGAAAACGGCCAGCCCACCTTAAAGACCCACGACAATGCCGGCTATTTTGACCTGACTCCCGTGGATATGGGCGAAAACGCCCGCCGCTCCATGGTTCTTACCCTGGAGGACATGGGATTTGAAATTGAGGCCTCCCACCACGAGGTCGCCCCGGGCCAGCATGAAATCGACTTTAAATATGGCGACGCCCTGGATGTTGCCGATAAAATTGTCACCTTCAAGTTTGTGGTGCGCACCATAGCCCAGCGCCATGGATTGCATGCCACCTTCATGCCGAAGCCCATTTTCGGCATCAACGGCAGCGGCATGCATTGCCACCAGTCGCTGTTCGTGGACGGCAAAAACGCTTTCTATGACGCCGGCAGCCCGGATGGGATGAGCCAGCTCGCCAAATACTACATCGGCGGACTTATGAAGCACGCCAGGGCTTTCGCGGCCATTACCAACCCCACGGTGAACTCCTACAAGCGCCTGGTGCCCGGCTACGAGGCCCCGGTATACATTGCCTGGTCCGAGCGCAACCGCAGCCCGCTGATCCGGGTTCCGGCCAAGCGCGGCATGTCCACCAGGATCGAGCTCAGGTGCCCGGACCCGTCCTGCAACCCCTACCTGGCCATCGCAGCCATGCTCAAGTGCGGTATGGACGGAATCAAGAATAAGATTGAGCCCGCGACTCCCTGCGAGAAAAACATTTACCACATGAGCCCCGCGGAACGCGCGGATCTGGGCATCGGCAGCCTGCCCGCCAGCCTCATGGAGGCGATGCAGGAACTGTCCGCCGACGAGGTGGTCAAATCCGCCCTTGGCCCGCACATCTTCGAGAAATTCATCGAAGCCAAAACGAAGGAATGGGACTCCTTCCGGGTCCAGGTTCATCCCTGGGAAGTGGAAGAGTATCTTTCCAAGTTTTAATAAAGATTTTCCAGTCTGTTTCATCCTCCCCCTTAACCGAAAGGTTAGGGGATTTTTTTTGCGGGGAATGACCCCCAATAATACAGTATCCAATAGCTTTCAGCCGATTTTTTTTGGCCAAAAAACCTTTCTTTTTTAAAAAGTTATGCTATACTGTTTATTAAGTTTTATAAATCATACTGTGGCACAGCGTGGTGCCGGTACGGGGCAAAGGGGCCTGCGTGTCGGGGGATGTGCGTCCCGGCGGCATGGCTTTTTTTATTTAAAATTTGCCCCTCCAGTTTAAGGAAGTGGGGTAAAGAGAGTGGCTCAATTGTCGAACGATGATGTCCGCAGTTTGGCCAGGGATTTGGGGGTTAAATTTATCCGCCTCCAATTCACGGACATTTTCGGTGTACTTAAAAATGTATCAATTACTGTGGAACAACTTGATAAGGCTTTGGACGGGGAATTAATGTTTGACGGCTCTTCCATCGAGGGTTTTGTTAGAATAGAAGAGTCGGACATGTACTTGCGTCCGGATCCCAACACATTTGCGGTTTTTCCCTGGAGGCCCAGGGACGGCGCGGTGGCAAGGCTCATCTGCGACATATACAACCCCGACGGAACGCCCTTTGCCGGGGACCCGCGTTTTGTGCTGAGGAAGGCCGTGGCCGAGGCGGCCGAAATGGGTTATACCATGAATGTGGGACCGGAAGCGGAATTTTTCCTCTTTCATGTTGATAACGATGGCCGGCCCACCACCATTACCCAGGACAGGGCGGGTTATTTCGACCTTACCCCGGTGGATCTGGGCGAGAACGCCCGCCGGGACATGGTCCTTACCCTGGATCAGATGGGCTTCGAAATAGAGGCCTCCCATCACGAGGTGGCACCGGGCCAGCATGAAATAGATTTTAAATATTCGGATGCCCTGGATATTGCCGACAAGGTGGTTACTTTTAAATTTGTGGTGCGCACCATCGCCCAGCGCCATGGCTTGCACGCCACATTTATGCCCAAGCCGGTGTTCGGCATCGCCGGTTCAGGGATGCACCTGAACCAGTCGCTGATGAAAAATGGTGAAAACGCGTTTTTCGACCCCGGCGCCGACATGCAGCTCAGCGATATAGCCATGTATTATATAGGCGGGCTGATGAAGCACGCCAAGGCCGTCAGCGCCATAACCAATCCCACGGTGAATTCATATAAACGCCTGGTCTCCGGCTACGAGGCGCCGGTATATATAGCCTGGTCCTCCAGGAACAGAAGCCCCCTGATCAGGGTGCCGGCCAAACGGGGAATGTCCACCAGGATAGAGCTTCGCAGTCCCGACCCTTCCTGCAATCCGTATCTAGCCCTGGCCGTGTCCCTTAAATCCGGTCTGGACGGAATAAAGAATCAAATCAGGCCCCCCAGGTCCTGTGATCGCAATATTTATGAAATGACCCCCGAAGAGCGGGATGCGGAAGGTATTGGAAATCTACCCACCAGCCTGGAGGAAGCCATGCGGGAGCTTAACAGGGACGAGGTTGTCAAGGAAGCCCTGGGTTCCCACGTGCATCGGAGGTTTACCGAGGCCAAAGAGATAGAATGGCACAGATACAGCACCCAGGTCCACCCCTGGGAGATTGAGGAGTATCTGTCTAAATATTAATAACACCATCCAATAAATAAATGACCCGTGCCGGCTCGATGGCGTACCGGCGGGGGAGGGCAACGGAGCCCACTGGCAGGTTAACAAAAATAACCGCGGTGGGTTTTTTTGTCTTTTAGGACCAGGGTTAAAGAGCCTGTCCCGGATGCCAAAACCGCCGTCGTAAAAAATGCGGCTTTACAATAAGAAAAAGATATAAAGGCAGGTGCAAATGCCTAATGCAGGGGAAAAGAAACGTATGGGAAGTAAACAATATTAACGGATTACCCCCCAGGCAGGGTCTATATAATCCGCAATTCGAGCACGATGCGTGCGGCATTGGTTTTGTGGCCAATATAAAGGGCAAAAAATCAAACGATATATTGCGGCAGGCCCTTACCATACTGGTGAACCTGGATCACCGGGGAGCCAGGGGGGCCGAAATCAACACCGGCGACGGCGCGGGAATATTAATGCAAATTCCCCATGCCTTTTTAAAGCAGGAATGTGCCAAGCTGGAAATCAATTTGCCGCCCCGGGGGCAATACGGCGTGGGTATGCTATTTCTGCCCCAGGATGAGGAAAAAAGGGAAAAATGCCAGCAAGCTCTGGAAAGGGTTGTCCGGGAAGAGGGGCAGATCTTTTTAGGGTGGCGCACAGTTCCCACGGATAATTTCACCCTGGGGGAAACGGCCAGGCTGGCGCAGCCCCATATCCGCCAGGTTTTTATCGCCCCGTCTCCCGGGATTCAGGACAAAATGTCCTTTGAGCGCAAACTCTATGTGATACGCAAACGGACCAAAAAAGAACTGCGCGGCGATTGCCTGGGCCAGTCCGACACCTTTTATTTTGCCAGCCTGTCGGCCAGCACCATTGTATACAAAGGTATGCTCACACCGGAACAGCTGGACGAGTTTTACCTTGATTTAAGGGACCAGTCCCTGGAAACGGCCCTGGCGCTGGTTCACTCCCGCTTCAGCACCAATACCTTCCCCAGTTGGGAGCGGGCCCACCCCTACCGCTATTTAATACACAACGGGGAGATCAACACGCTGCGGGGCAACGTCAACTGGATGCACGCCCGCCAGTCCATGTGCTCCACCCCTCTTTTCGGGGAGGACCTGGCGAAAACTTTGCCGGTTATTGACCAGGAAGGCAGTGACTCGGCCATGTTTGACAATTGCCTGGAGTTTTTATATCTTTCCGGCCGTTCCCTGCCCCATGCGGCCATGATGATGATACCCGAGCCCTGGGCCAACCACGAAAGCATGGATGATCGGAAAAAGGCTTTCTACGAATACCATAGCTGCCTGATGGAGCCCTGGGACGGCCCCGCGGCCATCGCCTTCACCGACGGGGATAGAATCGGGGCGGTGCTGGACCGCAACGGCCTTCGCCCGGCGCGTTATTACGTAACCAGCGACGATCTGATTATTATGGCCTCGGAGGTGGGCGTTCTGGACGTGCCCCCTGAAAAGGTGCTGGTCAAGGAAAGGCTGCGCCCGGGCCGCATGCTGCTGGTGGATACCAGGGAGGGGCGCATAGTTTCCGACGCCGAACTGAAAGACAGGATTGTTACCGCGCAGCCATACCGACAGTGGCTGAATGAAAACATGGTCAGCCTGGAGGAACTTCCGGACGCCGGAGAACTGCCCATACCCGACCAGCAAACCCTGCTCCAGAGGCAGCAGCTGTTCGGCTATACCTTTGAGGATTTGGGCAAAATGATTGAGCCCATGGCCAAACACGGTATCGACGCCGTGGGTTCCATGGGCAATGACGCCTCCCTGGCGGTGCTGTCGGAAAAGCCCCAACTGCTGTACACATATTTTAAACAACTGTTTGCCCAGGTAACCAACCCGCCCATTGACTCCATAAGGGAAGAAATTATCATGGATGCCGGCACGGCCATCGGCTCGGAGAGGAACCTCATAGAGCCCGCCCCCGACAGCTGCACCCAGATAAGGCTGAAATCCCCGATACTCAGCAACGGGGAACTGGCAAAAATAAGGCATATTGAAAAAGAAGGGTATAAAACGGTAACCCTGCCTATTCTGTTCAAGGCGGGGGAAGGCGGCGCCGGGATGGAAAAGGCCCTGGATGATTTGTGCCGGGCAGCGGACCTGGCCATTGACGGGGGCGCCAATTTATTAATTCTCTCCGACCGGGAAGCCGGCCCGGAGGATGCTCCGATTCCCGCCCTGCTGGCCCTTTCGGGCTTGCATCACCACCTGATACGGGAGGGTACCCGCACCAGGGTGGGGCTAATGCTGGAATCCGGGGAACCCCGGGAGGTTCACCATTTCGCGGTGCTGATAGGATACGGCGCCAGCGCCGTTAACCCCTATCTTGCCTTTGAAACCATTGAGGATATGATCCGCCGGGGGGTTATGACGGACATCACCCCCAAAAACGCGTTAAAAAATTATATCAAGGCGGCCACCAAGGGTGTGGTCAAGGTAATGTCCAAAATGGGCATTTCCACCATACAGAGCTACCACGGCGCCCAGATTTTCGAGGCGGTGGGCATAAAGCAGGCGGTTATAGACAAATATTTCACCTGGACCTCTTCCCGGGTGGAGGGCATTGACCTGGAGGTTATTGCCCGGGAGGCGGAGATGCGCCATAAAAAGGCCTACCCGGCCGCGGCCGCATCCCTGAAACCCCTGGATTCCGGCTCCGCCTACCAGTGGAGGCACGATGGGGAGCAGCATTTATACAATCCCCGGACAATAATCACCCTGCAGCAGGCCTGCCGCGACAACGACTACAGCCTGTTTAAAAAGTACTCCGCCATGATCAACGGGCAGAGAAGCACCCTCAGGGGATATTTTGATTTTAAATCGAACCGGCCGCCGGTGCCCATAGATGAAGTGGAACCGGTGGAATCCATTTGCCGGCGCTTTAAAACCGGGGCCATGTCCTTCGGCTCCATCAGCAAGGAGGCCCACGAGGCACTGGCCATAGCCATGAACCGCATCGGCGGGAAAAGCAACACCGGCGAAGGCGGGGAGGATCCCGCCCGTTACACTCCCGATCCCAATGGAGATTCCCGCCGCAGCGCCATTAAGCAGGTGGCTTCGGGCAGGTTCGGGGTAACCAGCCAGTATCTGGTCAACGCGGATGAAATTCAGATTAAAATGGCCCAGGGGGCGAAGCCCGGTGAAGGCGGCCAGCTTCCCGGCCGCAAGGTTTATCCCTGGGTGGCCGAGGTAAGGGGCACCACAGCCGGGGTCGGTCTGATATCACCGCCCCCGCACCACGATATTTATTCCATTGAAGACCTGGCCGAGCTGATTCACGACTTGAAAAACGCCAACCCCGCGGCCAGAATAAACGTGAAACTGGTTTCCGAAGTGGGCGTCGGTACCATTGCCGCCGGGGTAGCCAAAGGCCGGGCGGACGTGGTGCTGATCAGCGGTTACGACGGCGGCACCGGGGCATCCCCCCGCACCAGTATCAATCACGCCGGCCTTCCCTGGGAGCTTGGTCTGGCGGAGACGCACCAGACACTGGTGCTGAACAACCTGCGTGACCGGATTGTGGTGGAGACCGACGGCAAGCTTATGACCGGCCGGGATGTGGCCATAGCCACCCTGCTGGGGGCCGAGGAGTATGGTTTCGCCACAGCTCCGCTGGTGGTGCTGGGCTGCGTTATGATGAGGGTGTGCAATCTCAATACCTGCCCCTGCGGCATAGCCACCCAGAATCCCGAGTTGCGCAAATTGTTCAAGGGCGATCCCCGGCACGTGGTCAATTTCATGCTGTTTATCGCCAGGGAACTTCGGGAGATAATGGCTGAACTGGGCTTTCGCACCGTCAGTGAAATGGTGGGCGCCACCGAGATACTGGAGGTTGGAGGGAATTTGGCCGGCCACTGGAAGGCCAAGGGCCTGGATTTGTCGCCCCTTTTGCACCAGCCGGAGGTGCCGGCGGTGGTGGGCAGGTGCCAGCGCATAGCCCAGAATCACATGCTGGATAAATCCCTGGATGTGCAGGAACTGCTATCCATTTGCCGGCCGGCCCTGGACCGGGGGGAAAAGGTGGAAGCCGCCCTGCCCATAAAAAATGTCAACCGCGTGGTGGGTACCATTGTGGGTAGCGAAATTACCAGGCTTAAAGGCGCCGGTGGGCTTCCCGGGGACACCATCAAACTTAATTTTAAAGGATCCGCGGGCCAGAGTTTTGGTGCCTTCGTTCCCGGGGGCATGACTCTTACCCTGGAGGGCGATGCCAACGACTATTTGGGCAAGGGACTTTCCGGGGGCAAAATTGTTGTGCACCCGCCCAGGGGCGCAAGCTTTGTGCCCGAGGAAAATATAATCATCGGCAATGTGGCCCTTTACGGGGCAACCTCCGGCGAGGCGTACATCCGGGGTATTGCCGGCGAAAGGTTCTGTGTCAGGAATAGCGGTGCAAAGGCTGTGGTGGAGGGAGTAGGCGACCACGGCTGCGAGTATATGACCGGCGGCCAGGTGGTGGTGCTGGGCGCCACCGGCAGGAACTTTGCCGCGGGCATGTCCGGCGGTATCGCCTATGTGCTGGACCGGGACGATACCTTCCCCGGACGCTGCAACAAGGATATGGTTTTACTGGAAAAACTGGAGGATCAAGCCGAAATTGACGGCATAAAGCTTTTGATTGAACGTCATCTGGAATATACCCGGAGCGGAGTTGCCCAAAGGATTCTGGATAATTGGGATGAGATGTTGCCTAAATTTGTACGGGTTATCCCGAAGGACTATAAACGCATGCTGGCAGCCATAGACCGGGCGCACCAGGCGGGTTTGAACGGCGAGGAAGCGATTATGGTTGCTTTTGAGGAAAACATCAGGGACATATCCCGGGTGGCCGGAAACTAAAGAGGCTGGGGAAAAACGGCGCCTGGCAATTAAGCTCAGGGGACGCACTTTCCGTAGTGCCTTAATTCTTGCTTTTAAAGCCGGCTTTAATCAAATTTAGGACGGACCTGCTGTGAAGGTCTCATCAGTAAAGGGGGAGAAACCATGGGTAAACCCACCGGGTTTATGGAATATAAAAGGGAACTGCCCGCCGACCGCTCACCGCTGGAGCGTATTAAGGACTGGCAGGAATTTCACCACAGATTGCCCGAGGAAAAAATTAAGAAGCAGGCGGCCCGCTGTATGGAGTGCGGCACACCCTTCTGCCACAGCGGAATGTTGATTAACGGCATGGCCTCCGGCTGTCCCAATCACAATCTGATGCCGGAATACAACGATCTTGTTTACAGGGGATTATGGCGGGAAGCGCTGGCCCGGTTGAAGATGTCCAACAATTTTCCGGAGTTCACCGGAAGGGTCTGCCCGGCGCCCTGTGAGGGCGCCTGCACCGCGGGACTGGCGGGCGACCCGGTAACCACCAAAAATATTGAGTGTGCCATTATCGACAGGGCTTACGATGAAGGCTGGATGGTTCCCGTCCCTCCCGCCCGGCGCACCGGGAAAAAGGTTGCCGTGGTGGGGTCCGGCCCCGCGGGGCTGGCCTGCGCGGACGAACTGAACAAGTACGGCCACCTGGTAACGGTTTTTGAACGGGCAGACAGGATCGGCGGACTGCTGATGTATGGCATACCCAATATGAAGCTGGATAAGAGATATGTGGAACGCCGGGTGAAGATAATGGAGGAAGAGGGGGTCACCTTTGTCACTGGCACCGAGGTGGGCAGGGACTACCCCTCCAGGAGCCTGTTAAATGAATATGACGCGGTGGTTCTCTGCGGAGGAGCCACCAACCCCAGGGATCTTAAAATAGAAGGGCGTGAACTTAAAGGCATTCATTTCGCCGTGGATTTTTTACGGCTGAATACCAAGAGTTTGCTGGATTCCAATCTTGCCGACGGTAAATACATTTCCGCCGGGGATAAGGATGTTATCGTTATTGGCGGCGGTGACACGGGTACCGACTGTGTGGCCACGGTTATTCGTCATGGCTGCAAAACCGTAACCCAGCTGGAAATTATGCCCCAGGCACCGCTCCAGCGCGCCGAAAACAATCCCTGGCCGCAGTTTCCCAGGGTGCTGAAGGTTGATTACGGCCAGGAGGAGGCCATCGCCCTTTATGGTAAAGACCCCCGGGAATACTGCATCACCGCCAAAAGGTTTATTGGTGACCAGGACGGGCGGGTGACCGGGGTGCAGACTGTTAATGTTGAGTGGGTTAAGGATGAGCAAGGCCGTTTTCTACCCCGGGAAATTCCGGGAACCGAGAAGGTGTGGCGGGCGCAGCTGGTTTTGCTGGCCATGGGTTTCCTCGGCCCCGAGGATACCATGCTGGAGCAGCTTGGCATAGAGCGGGATGAGCGCTCCAATGTTAAAGCCGATTACGGACATTTTTCCACCAATGTTAAAGGGGTATTTGCCGCCGGTGATATGCGCCGGGGACAAAGCCTGGTGGTTTGGGCGATAAATGAAGGGCGCGGCGCCGCCAGGGAGTGCCATCGCTATCTGACGGACTCCGAAGACTTGATATAAATGGCCACCATTTCTCACCCTGCGCTGGCTAGAGTCCCTGCCCCCGGATAGTAATATTTGTGCACGGGATTTGAATCCACGTGTGAGGTGGTCTATCGTATGTATAGAAAATGCAATGTGGTATATCTTGGATGCTGTGATTACCAGGAAGCCTATTCTTACCAGAGACAGCTCATATGTAAAAGGATGGGGTATAAAATACCGGACACCCTGGTGCTTTTATATCACCCGCCCATACTCACCATAGGGCGGAAAGGCGCCAGGGGGCACATTCTGGTGGAGCCGGAGGTGCTTCGCAGGGAAGGTATACTTGTATATGAAACGGACAGGAGCGGGGATATTACCTACCACGGACCCGGCCAGTTGCTGGCCTATCCCATTCTTGACCTTAAACAGCACGTCAAGGATGAGAGGTGGCTTGTGAATAATTACGAGGAAGTTGTGATCAGGCTCTTGAAGGACTACAGCCTGTCCGGCTACAGGAGGGACAAATGTCCCGGGGTATGGGTGGGCAACCGGAAAATAAGCACCCTGGGAATAGCCATCAGCAATTGGATAAGTTACCACGGTTTTGCATTGAACATAAATACCAATCTTAACCATTTCAGTTATATCGACCCCTGCGGCAAATCCGACCAGGGCGTGACTTCCCTGGAAAAAGAAAGGGGAGCGCCGGTGGATGAGGAAGAGGTGCGGGAGAGGGTTATATGGCACTTTGGCCAGGTTTTCAATTTGGAAATGCTGAACTACCTTGACAAATAACAATAATTATTAACAAAAATTATCAACAAAGCTGCTTGGGATAGAAAACCGAAGCAGCTTATTTATATTGCCCTTTTTAATTCAATTATTCATGCCGTTATGATACAATATTTTTCAATAACACATTGTTTCCGGAGGTAAAGAAAATGAAACATACCCTTGCCGTTCTGGTGGTAAACAAGCCCGGTGTTTTGGCCCGTATCGCGGGACTTTTGAGCAGGAGGGTCTTTAATATTGAAAGCATAGCCGCCGGGTATACCGAGGAACCTGACGTAACCCGCATTACCATTGTGGTGCAGGGGGATACTCATATACTGGATCAGGTGGTAAAACAACTGTCCAAGCTGGTGGACGTGATAAAAATTCATGAATTGAAAACCGAGGAGTCCATTGAAAGGGAACTGGCCTTGATCAAGGTCAGCGCAAACGCCAATCGCCGCTCGGACATTGTGGATATAGTAAATATATTCCGGGCCGGTATAGTGGATGTAAACCCTGAAACCATGGTGATAGAGCTCACCGGGGACGAGAGAAAGATAAACGCGCTTTGTGCCGTACTGGAGGAGCACGGCATAGTGGAACTGGTTCGCACCGGTAAAATTGCCCTGTCCAGGGCTCCTGAAGCAACGAAGAATATTTCCGATAATGCTTGAAAATGAATTTTGGTAAATTTTGTTTATTCGCCGCCAGCGGAGGATTTCGCTTCCGGGCGGAGAATTTATATAATAAATGCGTGTTGAAGCAGGCCATTATTGCGTATACTAGTATATAACAGACGGTATAGACATATAAACTGATTTTTTGTGTATAATATGTTATACCAAAAAATCAGGTATCGTTAGGGGGGGTTTTTGGCAGGTGGCCCAGGTCAAGAGAATTATGATCAGTCTTCCCGACAATTTACTGGCAGAGGTGGACGGTATTGTAGCCGCCGAGCAGTTGAACCGGAGCGAGCTGATACGCGAGGCCATGAAGCTGTATATCGCCGAGCGCAAGCGGCGTCTGTTAAGGGAACAAATGAAAATGGGCTACATGGAAATGGCCAAAATAAACCTGGCCCTGGCACTGGAGCAGTACCGGCTGGAATCGGAGGTCTCCACACCTTACGAGCCTCTGGCGGAGGCCAAGTAACATGTTGATCCGCAGAGGGGATATCTTTTTCGCCGACCTGAGCCCTGTGGTGGGATCCGAACAGGGTGGAACCAGGCCGGTTTTGATATTGCAGAATGATATCGGTAACCAGTACAGCCCCACCACCATCGTGGCGGCGATAACATCCCAGATCGACAAGGCCAAGCTGCCCACCCACGTGGAATTGAGCAAAACCCCGGGCGGGCTGGAAAAGGATTCGGTGGTGCTTCTGGAGCAGATAAGAACCATTGACAAAAGCCGGCTTATGGAAAAGGTAACCTCCCTTAATGAGGATATGATGAGAAAAGTAAACCAGGCTGCGGAAATCAGTTTGGGATTAATAGAGATATAGAAAGGGCATCCCGGAGTATTTAAAAGGGGATGCCCCTAATATATTATATGGGGCTGTTTATTGAGAAGTGAGAAGTGAGAGGTGGGATGTGGGAATAGCAGGAATTTGCTTTAGCAAATTCCCACAGGAATCGCACCTCTCACTTCTCGCCTCGCGCCTCTCAGAAAGTGAGGCTTTAACTATGGGGCCTGTTATAGGTTTGACCTGCAGCCACGATATGCAGAACGACCGTATATGGCTTGCCAGGAATTACACCCGGGCGGTGGAAGCCGCCG
The DNA here is from genome assembly GCF_002933875.1 of Desulfocucumis palustris. Taxonomy (GTDB): domain Bacteria; phylum Bacillota; class Desulfotomaculia; order Desulfotomaculales; family Desulfocucumaceae; genus Desulfocucumis; species Desulfocucumis palustris. The sequence goes on from NZ_BFAV01000019.1 coordinate 70,616, forward strand.
GGGGGATTCCCCTGCTGCTTGATTACAGCGGCAATGCAGGAGTTTTTAAAAAATTGGTTAATTATTTGGATGGTGTAATTCTAACAGGTGGAGTGGATGTCGACCCGGTTTTTTTTGACCAGGAGCCTTCACCCGCCTGCGGTGAGATTGACCCCGAAAGGGACTGCTTTGAAATGGAGCTGACCCGGCTGTTCCTATCCGCCGGTTTGCCGGTGCTGGGGATTTGCCGGGGAATGCAGGTGCTCAACATCGCGGCGGGCGGGGACATTTACCAGGATATTTATTCCGGGAGCCAAAGGGGTATTCAGCACCGGCAGCAGGCTCCCCGCTGGCACCCCACCCATGATATTGAAGTGGTTAAGGGAACGCTGCTGGAGAGGATAACCGGGGGCGGGAAAATCAGGGTGAACAGTTTCCATCACCAGGCCGTTCGCAAAATAGCCCCGGGCTTTATAGTTTCAGCCAGATCCTCGGACGGCGTGGTGGAAGGCATTGAGCGTCCGGACCTGCCCTTTGTTGTGGGAATCCAGTGCCATCCGGAAACCATGTGGCCCAGGGATAAATTATTTTTATCAATTTTTCAGGCCCTGGTCCGGGCGGCTGCTTGTAGAGGGGATATTCCTTCCTGAATTTGCCGATGGCAAAGGAGCAAGCTCCGGCACCGGAAGGCGTGTCCCCTTTCTTGTTTGGGGACGTTCCTTCCGGAAAATTGTTAAAAAAGTTTATTGTGAAGGGCGAGGTGACAAATTTGCTGGCGATAAAAGGCGGCAGGGTGTATACCATGGCTGGAAAAGTTTATGATACGGGAACGGTGCTTATTGACGGCAAAGTAATCGCGGACGTATATCAGGGCAATAAAATACCCGCCGGCGCGAAAACGGTGGATGCTTCGGGAAAGATGGTATTCCCCGGTTTTATCGACGCCCACTCCCACCTTGGCATTGTGGAGGAAATATACCGGGAGGAAGGTGACGACTGCAATGAAATTACCGATCCCGTAACTCCCCATCTCCGGGCTGTGGACGCTATATATCCGGAAGACTTGGGGTTTGCCGACGCGCTGTCCGGGGGGGTGACCACGGTGGTAACCGGGCCCGGCAGCGCCAATGTGCTGGGCGGCGAGATGGTGGCGATAAAAACCCATGGCAGGCTGGTTGAACACATGGTGGTGAAATATCCGGTGGGGTTAAAGGCAGCCCTGGGGGAGAATCCCAAAAGAAGCTACGGAAGCCAGAAAAAGTCGCCCTATACAAGAATGGCGTCGGCGGCTTTAATACGGGAAGCACTGGCCAAGGCCGGGGATTATATAAGGAAGATGGAGAAATGTGAGCAGGGCAATGGGGAGCAGCCTGACAGGGACCTCAAAATGGAGGCCCTGGCCAGGGTTTTAAAGGGGGAAATACCCTTAAGGGTTCACGCTCACAGGGCCGATGACATCATGACCGCGGTAAGGCTGGCGGAGGAATTTGGGGTGCGCCTGGTGGTGGAGCATTGCACCGAGGGTTACAAGGTGGCCCCGGAGCTTGCCTCCAGGGGGGTAATGGCGGTGCTGGGGCCGGTGATAACCAACAGGGCGAAGGTGGAATTACAGGGAATTACGCTGGAAAATGCCAGAATTCTGGCGGAGGCCGGTGTTACTTTCGGCATAATGACGGATCATCCGGTGGTTCCCATCCAATATTTGTCTTTATCCGCGGGGCTGACCGTAAGGGGCGGTCTTACCGAGGAAAGAGCGCTGAGGGCAATTACCCTGGATGCAGCCGGCATAATCGGAATGGAGGACAGGCTGGGCAGCCTGGAGCCGGGTAAGGATGCGGATATAGCCATTTTTGAAGGCCATCCCTTTGATACCAGGACCAGGGTCGGCGCTGTAATTGTATCCGGAGAGAAAGTTATCGGCTGATCTATTGAGCTTATCTATCAATTTTGACCGGCCTTTAAAGGTGACTGTCGATCTTTCGGGTGTGGAAAAATTTTTGCCGAATAATTTTTTGCTTTAAGCAGGAGTTGTGTCACAGACGACGAAATATGATAATGGTATATTTATACACAATTGTAAGCGGATGTCATATTTTGTCGGAGGTGCGGGAAAAATGACGACATCGATGAATGTGCTGGTTGTGGACGATCAGCCAGGGGTCCGATTTTTGCTGGATATTATTATTAAGGAATCCGGGCATCGGGTATTGATTGCGGAAAATGGACTGGAAGCTCTGGAAATAGTTCGTTCGACAAAACCCGATCTTGTATTTATGGATGTTCGTATGCCGCTGATGGGCGGAGTGGAAGCCCTGGGAAAGATAAAGATGATTTCACCCGATACCGAAGTTGTATTGATGACCGCTTACGTGTCGGATGAAACAGTGGAAATGGCAATGAGAAAGGGAGCCATGTGCTGCATCGCCAAACCCTTTGACGTTGACGAGATAAAGACTTTTCTTTACGATTTCTACTGGAGATTTTGCAATAAGTCGGATTATTACTGCTCCGGCAACACCGGTTAAAAAAATTCCACAAAAAGAAACAAAAAGCCTGATGAAAAAAAATCAGGCTTTTTGTTTTGGGTCTTGACGTAAACCTTACAGGTTAAAATAATTGAAAGGTGGAATAGTTTATAAAGAAGGATGTCTATGTATCATACAATTATTTCAAAATCGCCTGAGCATACATACCGGCTGGGGGAACTGCTGGGTAAAATATTGGCCCCGGGGGACGTGCTATGTCTCAATGGAGACCTGGGCGCGGGCAAAACAAGGTTTGCCCAGGGGGTCGCGGCAGGCCTGGGTATTTCGGAGCCCGTTACCAGCCCTACCTTTACCCTGATCAATGAGTACCACGGGCGGCTGCCTCTATATCACATGGATGTGTACCGGCTGGGCGGTTCCGAAGAAATGTCGGATCTTGGCTGCGAGGAATATTTTTACGGTAGGGGGGTAACCCTGGTGGAATGGGCCGGCCGGGTGGAGGAAGCGCTGCCCCGGGACAGGCTGGACATCGATTTTGACCCGGGTGACGGTGAAAATGAAAGAAAGCTGACCTTTTCGCCCAGGGGTGAGGGATATGAGCGGCTGGTAAGGGAGATGAGGAAGTTTTGATGGTTTTAGGTATTGAAACAGCCACGCCGGTGGCGGGGGTGGCTGTGGTGGACGGGAGTAATATAAAGTCTGAAAGAATGATCAATAATCAGCGCACCCATTCAGTCAACCTGCTGCCCATGATAAAGGCGGTAATTGAAGAGGCCGGAATATCTCCGGGCCAGTTGGACGCGATAGCGGTGTCCAGCGGTCCGGGCTCCTTTACCGGGTTGCGCATCGGCATGAGCACCGCAAAAACACTGGCCCAGGTCTGGGGTTTGCCTGTGGTGGGGATCAGCACCCTGGATTCCCTGGCCTATTCCCTGAAAGGGTCGAAAAATTTGCTGTGCCCCATTATGAATGCCAGAAAAAACGAGGTTTACACAGCCCTTTTCGATGACACGGAAGCCGGTTTTGAAAAAATTTACGGACCCGCGGCGGTAACTCCGGAGGAACTTGCCGGTGTAATCCGCAATTTGGGCAGGGGAGTAACCTTTTTAGGTGATGGAGTCCCCGTATACCGGGAAATTTTGACAACGCTTTTGAATAATGTCGAATTCGCACCGGCGGCCGTCAGTTTTCCCCGGGGGGCGGGAGTGGCGGAATTGGGTGTCATGGAGATTTCCAGGGGTGGAGGGACGGATCCCTTAAAACTTCTGCCCCGTTACATCCGTCTTTCCGAGGCGGAAAGCAAATGGCTGCAAAAACAAAAAACCGGAGAGTGCGGCGGATGCAGTTAAACATTGGAGAAATGCTGCCGGAACACCTGGATCAGGTGCTGGAGATAGAAAAAATGAGCTTTCCGGTGCCCTGGTCCAGGCAATCCTTTGAATTTGAAATAATGCAGAATGAGTTTGCCCATTACATTGTGGCTGTTTATAATCAAAAGGTATTGGGCTATGCGGGGCTGTGGGTTGTGCTTGATGAGGGGCATATTACAAACGTGGCCGTGCACCCGGATTTCCGGGGCAACAGGTTGGGGTTTTTGTTAATGACGGAGATAATGAGAAGGGCTTCCATAAAAGGCGCCGATAAAATCACCCTGGAGGTCAGGCCTTCGAACGAAATAGCGCTTAAACTATACCGCTCCCTGGGCTTTAAGGAACTGGGGCTCCGTAAAAAGTATTATTCCGACAATAATGAAGACGCCATAATAATGTGGAATGAAAATCCGATTCGGTGAGTCAGGGGCCGGTTTTTTGACTGGCCGGCGGGCCAAAGAACCGGCCCCTGACTCACGTAAAGGAGTCTGATATGTTAAAAAATGTTTTACGCCTTGCGGGAATAGGGTTGATAGCCTTCGGCCTTTTATCGGATTACGACAGCGGATGGAGAATAGGCCTGGTGGCCGCAGGCTTTGCCGCCGTGTTTCTGGGCGGAGGGCCGGGCTGAGCCAGATGACACCCGGGGTTGTTCAACCCTGTCACCATGCGTTGGGAGTGTTTTCATCCACCGTTACAAAGGTGTAGCCTTTCTCCTTAAATAAATGAATTATATCCGGCAGGGCGGTTACAACGCTGTTTCTGCTTTGGATGTAATAGTACGTGGCTGTGCCGGGCTTCGCTTCCAAACTGCTCAGTTGACTTCCGTCATGCAACAGCACGATGGGGGTCAGGTGGGCTTTTTCCACTTTGTCCAGCCCGGACGCCACGTTGTTGTAGACCTGTTCCGGTGTAACCCCGGCCGGGTCCGAATCCCCTCCGGTGATATTCCAGCTAATGGATTTATAGCCCTTTTCCTGCAGCTTATCCCAGTAGGGCTTCGTTAAACGGGCCGGTCCGCCCGGGGCCCTGAAAATCAATGTGTCCTTTCCCGTGAGAGATTTTAATATCTCCCTGTTTTTCTCCAGATCCGCCATGAAATTTTCCGGTGAACCGTAAATATATTGATAGTCGTGGCTATAGGTGTGGTTAGCCACGGTGTGACCCTGGGCAACCATCTGTTTGATTAATTCGCTGTTTTTTAAAACATTGGTCCCAATCACCATGAAACTTGCCTTAACCTGCTCCTTATCCAAAATTCCCAAAACCTTTTCCGTAAAATGCGAGTTGGGGCCGTCATCAAAGGTAAGGTAGACAGTTTTAATGTTTTTATTATTGCTGCCGGGTGAAGGCGGGGCTTGTGGCGGCTGTTCCGCCTCCTCCGGGGTTTTTTCCCCATTGTTTTTATCCAAAGGGGCTTCCGGCGGGCCGGCGCTATTGTTATGGTCCGGTTCCGGTTCCGGTTCAGCTTGGGGCTGTGCATTTTTATCTGGTGCCGGGGGACTAACGGGAAGGGTGTTGCTTGTGGAGCCTGTTTGATGGCCGGGCTGTTCATTGTTTGTAGAAAGGACAACCTTTTTTTCCGAGCCCTTTTCCTGACTGAATAAAGAGCATCCGGCCACCAGGGGCAGGATGCAAAATAAAATTGCCATTGCTGTCAGTAATGCCTTTTTCTTCATTATATTATGTCCCTTCTGCAAACGCTGTTGTTTTTGAGTTCCGTAATAATAGACGAATTATAATCTTGAATGTTCTGCATAGTTACTATAAATCCTACAAAAAATATATAATATTTTATATGGAGGAATATGAGGAATATTATGGCGGTTGAGGACAGGAGAAAGATTGCCGTGGGGCACCGGCCGGCTGCATTAATTCCAGGCATGGGATATATTACATGCCTAATAACGTATTTGTTGCTTGCATTCCAACATCAGTTTCGATATAATATTCTTTGCAGCGATTAACGTACGCGCCCGTAGCTCAGGGGATAGAGCGCCGGCCTCCGGAGCCGGAAGCGCAGGTTCGATTCCTGCCGGGCGCACCAGCGAAAAACCCGCAAAGCCGTTTGAATGATGGCTTTGCGGGCTTTTTGTTTTTTCTGCGGAGTTGTTTTAGTTCCGTTTGTATCCCTTGATTTACACGGATTTCCGCAACTATTCAGGCAGAAGGTCAGGCAGGAAAAGAAATAAACCCCAAATCGCCTGATGTGATATAATTATTCCAGAAAGGGAAGATGTAATTGGCCGAATATGATTTGATTATCAAAGCCCTGGCCGGACGTTACATGGACAAGATTGCTTCTTTTATCCGGGGCGTGGAAGTTTCCGTGGAGCAGTTGGAGGATAGAGATAAAGAGGCCGTGGCGGTGCAGCGCACTTCCGACGTTTTGGTAAAGATACGGGAAAATGGGTATGAATACTTAATGTTAGTGGAGTTTCAGGCCAGGCCGGACAGGAAGATGCCCGGCAGGTTATTGCAATATACTGCGATGCACCATTGCCGGTATGAGAGACCGGTCTACCCGGTGGTTATAAACCTGACCGGCGGAAGCCGGCGGGAAGAACGATACAGAATGGACTGTGTTGATCTGACCGTGGTTGATTTCAGTTTTAGGTGGATTAACCTGGAGGAGGTTTCCGGCAGGGAGTTGTTATACACGGGACCGGTGGAGCTGTTGCCCCTGGCCCCATTGATGCGGCAGGATGATCCGCCGGAGGCGGTACTTGAAAAGTGCGCTAACCGGCTTCATAACGAGGTGCAAGCGGAAGATGAAAGGAATATACTGTATGTTGCTTTGGCCGCACTATCGTCATTAAAGTTTCCGAAGGAAGTAATTCTAAAGGTGCTGGAGGTGAGCAAATTGGAAAACCTACCGCTGTTTGACGGCATCCGGGAAGAGTGGGAGGCCAGAGGTAAAGCCGAAGGTAAAGCCGAGGGTAGAGCCGAAGGTCTTGGTGAGGGGATAGTTGAGGCAATTATAGAAGCTCTCGAAGAAAACACGGGACAGAAGCCGAACTGGATTAAGAAGAGTTTGTCCGCTGTTGATGATAGAGACTTGTTGAAAAAAATACTTCGCCGGGCAGTAAAGTCCAAAACCATGGATGAATTTAATCAGGCTTTAAAAGAATTGATGCCAAACTAATATACAAGGTTGACTATGTAAGCCTCCGGTTTCCCCGGGGGTTTTTAACTTTGATTACAACTGTCTAAATAGCATGTACCGTAGTTTTTGTAAAAGCATTTGTAGCTTTGTTGCTGAAATTGCTCTTTTTCTTCATCAAATAGAAATGTTGGATTTAAGCTGAGTTGGTCTGCGGGAAAGAAATATTATATAATTTTTGCCATTAATGTCTACAAAAAAACTGGTTCCGCAAAAAACGGAACCAGTTAATACCACTGGTGGGGACGGCTGGTTTCGAACCAGCGGCCTCTTGAATGTGAGTCAAGCGCTCTCCCGCTGAGCTACGCTGAGTCCCCATCCCTTTATTTACAAGGGTTACAAGGTTTTTTAACCTCTTATTTTTTCTCGAATAAAGTTGTCAATTTAACCGTATTAAGTTGTCAATTTATTTTACCATAAACATCCCTTCCAATTCAACAATACATTCTGGTAATTCAGATTAATTTTCAAAAGTGAATTATTCACTCTTGAACCACATGTTGTTTTAAAACTAAAAGTGATAGTAACAAAATATGTGATTATTAGATTACTAATATAATAGTAACTGAAATTTATGCACAACTATTATATTTGTAATCTAATAATGACGTGTCAATACATAAAATTAAATTAATTAAATAATGTGCTTGCAAGTATGGATTTAAGATGGTAATATATAAGCAACCAAATATCAAATTTATAGGAGGTAGTTTACATGACAAAAGGTATCTATGTTATCAAGGACACACTTGGAGGTTACGCATACGAATACTCTATAGGAATTATACCCAAAGATTTAGACGACAAATCTAAAGGAAAAGAATATTTCTACCATAGTTGCAAATGGGCTGACCGTGGAACATCAACAAAAGAAAGTGCTGAAAAAACGATTGAAAAACTACGTAGAATGAATGAATTGGCGGGATTTGAAGGTTTAGATTGGACTGTAATATATATACCTGATTGGAAGAAAGATTTAGGCAGTGATTTTTTAAAACTTCCCAAGGAAGAACAAAAAAAGCAGGGCGAATATTTTTTCCTAACAAGAGATATACCCAAAGGTAAAAAAACGATACATCAAAAATCCATAAAACAAATTTTAAAGAAGGTGATATAATGGGCCTTGTTGTCAATTTCCCTGGCTGTCACGATCAGACAGAGCCACAACAAAATGAAATTCCTATAGAAAAAGCAACACACTGGATATGCAAAGAAATCAATCAACATTGTGAAGGAAGTTTGACAGTAGGGAAAATATATGAAATCCGTTACGATGAAATGAGAGATGAATTTTATATGCTTGATGATTGTGCAGCCAATACTGTTTGGTTTTTAGTAATTGAAGGTGATTTTGTTAGAATGTAGGGGTAGGCAATTATTGCCTATCTTTTTTGTTTGTAACTAGGTACTTGGTTTCAATCACCCAAGGGGCTAACTTTTAACCAAAACAAGATTTGGTGATGATATTCTAAATCTCTACCAAAACGGAAATTTATCACGAATTTTTTGATTCAATAACTATTACTGATTATGAATAATATATATGAGTGACATATTTGCTAAAGTGATTACGACAGTATTAAAATTATCATCAAACCATTGCAAATAAAGGATTCCTATAGATATAAAAAAATTTTCTATATTATGAAACTAATAGTAGATTACCAATAAATCTTACCATTAAATATTACCATCAAAAGTACCCAAAAGTAAGTTTTTTGAAAATTTAACATACTTAAACCATTGTATTTATTATCTTTTCTGTGGGTGGGTTAAATCACCCTATATAGGTATATAATTATTTTTTCTATTTATGAATACGATAGTAGTATGTCGTAAAATTATAGTTATAAAATTTAGTCAAAAATGGCCAAATTGTCCAAGTGCCTATTCCGCAAACCATTAATATTATTGGGTTTTGTGAGGTTATTTTCAGCGGAGTATATAGGTATATAAACAAAAAAGTAGTTAATTGCAACATAAGGGTATTCAGAAACTAAATAATATTAACGGCTTTGAGTGGCGACTATCTTTCTTGTATATGGAATAAATTCACTAATAATAAGTAACGATAGTTGTGCATGATAAAATTGTCATATAAAAAGTGCTGGACGAAGCAGTCAAACCCTAAACCCCTTGAAAATAAAGAGATTTTTTAAGTGCGAGAAATTTTGTATTATAAATGAATATAGAAATAAAAAAATGTTAACGGTTTAGAAAATTGCCATAATTGTAAATCAACTCTGTATTACTTCTATTTTCTTCATATTTCAAAATAAAAACAAAAAGATAATGCTCTTTAAGGGGATATGGTTACTACTAGGGAGAAATAAAAATGTGACGTTTTAGAAACAACCTTCTAACCCTTACATATCAATAGGTTGCGGACACGAGCAAGAGATAGTAGTGTGGTATATAGAGAAAAACTTTACCATTTAGAATGGTATTTATCAGTATGGAATAAATAAAAATTGTTTGAAATAGAATATTCATAAAAATACTTATTTTAACTATGTTTATTAAATGTTTATATTTTTCTTAACTTATGATATAGATAGGAATTTTTATGTGGACAGCAGTATGGAATTAGAGTTAGTCGAAAACAGAAAATCTTGCAAATGCATAAAAAATACGGTTTTACAAAGGCAAGTTTCATTTTCTTGTATATGAATATAATACACCACTAACACCAAAGGCCACATTAAGTACATTCCGTTGAGTGTATTTAATGTGACTTTTGCTTTTTAGGCAAATGTTGCAAATCTATACATAGGACTAGAGAGGGCTGCCCCTCTCTTTTATATTTTTTTATTAAAATTTTTGAATTTACTTTACTGTAAAATCAAGCACTTAATAAACATTATTATTAAAATTTTAAAAAAGAGGTTATAAGTAATGAGCGAATACGAAAAACATTTTTATTTTAACTTGCGGAGAAACAAAAAAATACGTCTAAAGCAAATTGCAAATCATCTAAATTGTAGTATATCATTACTATCCAGATATGAACGAGAAGATATTTGCATGGATGAACGAAAGATAATTGGCTACAAAAATTTCATACTAAATTTTAACTAAATAAAATCCATAGTATTGGAGGTGGTGATAATGGATTTTTCGCAAGAATTAATTAAAGTGGCAGTATCAAATGGTGTCTTTTGCTTGCTCTTTGTTTGGCTTATGATAAATGAACGCCGGGACAGTAAATCAAGAGAAGATAAATTAGTCCAGCAATTAGAAAATAATACAGAAGCAGTCAAGAGTTTAAGGGATCTGATTCTGTTTAACATAAAATCAAATTCTAAGGAGGGAGAATAACTAATGGAGTTTACCGCTGAACAACAAGCACATATTGACCAAATACTAGCAGATACTAAGGCAAAATGGATTAAGGATGAATTGGAACCAATTCAGGCGCAAGTAGAGCAATATAAACCCAAGGAAAAATCTGACACTGAAAAGGCATTAGAGCAGAAGGAACAAGAATTATGGAATAAGGAAAAATCCCTAATTCTAAAGGAGCACAATCTGCATGAATTTGCAGATTTTTTTAATGCCAATGACACTGAACAATTGAATAAGGACATTGAAAAACTTAATAAGGTTTTAGATGCTAAAAAACTTAATAGTTCTTATATCCCTGACAGTCACAAGCAAACTGATGCTTATACTCAAGCAGAAAAGAACAAAGACACTATTGGCATGATTGATACTAAACTATCTAAAATTTTTAAATAAATTAAAGGAGGATGATTATTTATGATTAAAACTACTACTTTTACTACTAATGAAAACATTAATCTGGCAAAGGAAATCAGTTTGGTGGCTCCAATGGATTGCCCATTTAGCACTCTTCTACTTGGTAGCGGGAAAAGTGAGAATACTACTTCAAAAATCACAAGTTGGAGGGAAAAATCCCTTGACACCACTGAGGATATTTCCCAGGTAGAAGGAAGCGAAACCACTGTATTCCAGGCCAGTGAAAGAGCAGAGAAATCTAACATTTGTGAGATATTCAAGAAAGCGGTAAGCGTTTCTGGAACTGCTTCTGCTTCAGGTATTACAGGTATTAGCAATCTCTTTTCAGAGGAAATTAATGACCGCCTTATTGAAATGAAGGTAAATATTGAAAAGAAGTTAATTTCTGGTACAAAAAATGATGGTTCACTTACTCCCTTTGTAAGAAAAATGGATGGTATTTTAGCATTTGCTTTAGAAGACCAATCTATAACCAATGCAACTACTGGGACTCTTGCTGAAACAGATGTAAAAAATACTGTAAAAACTCTATGGACTGCGGGAATGTCAACAGGCCAATATATCGCAATGGTTAATGCTGACCTAAAGGAAAAAATTGATGCTTTATATGATGGTAAATATTCCTATATTGCTCAGGAATCACTATTTGGTCTAGTGGTTTCTAGCATTGCCACAAACTATGGAACCATTAAACTTGTGCTTAATAGACACTGCCCGAGTGACAAAATGGTTGTATTTGATCCTAACTATCTTAAAATTGCTTATCTCCGTCAACCAGTATTTGAACCACTGGCAAAAACAGGTGATAGTATTTCTGGTCATGTAGTCACTGAACTTACCCTAAAAGTATTAAATCAGAAGGCCATTGCCGTTTTAACTTATGCCTAATTGGTCAAAGTTAGTCAATGTTAGGGCAGGGGAATTATCTCTTGTCCTAACCCCTAAATAAATTAAATTGAAAGGTAGGTGATTAATATGTTAGAAAAATTACTTGAACTTCAGCAACAACTAATAGAATATGACAAATTAGTTAGGCAAGAAATAGCAAATATAAAATTAAACTTAGATGAAATGAGTAAACTATATAACCAAATTACTAATAAATAATAATTGAAAGGGGTTGAATAATGCTTGTAGTCGAAAGTGGTATTAACGGATACCACCTTGAAATGCACCAAAAAACCATTGAAAAACTAAAAAACAATTTAATACAAGATATTTTTTCAATTTATAAAATAGCATATCAATAGACAGCAACATATGCAAAAGTGAAATTAAATATAAAGGAGAAATTTCCTGAATGGGTACATGATACTAAATACTATGATTTAATTTTGAGCAATGATTTAGATTCATTTTTTAGTTGTCAGTTGTTAGAGATGGTCAAGGGATGGAAACCTAATTATTTCAACTATAACTTTTCTGCAATGGGTTTAACCGAATTTGCAGATGGCAATGAAAATATAGGCGTTGACTTTTCCCTTTGCAATAGCAAATGTTTTGATAATCACGTGGTTATGATGAATAGCAATGATGATTACAATTATCAATCAGCCAATTTCAATATCATAGATGAAATCAGCCGAGAAAATTATTTCAGCAAATATTGTGGCAGCACATTATTAACAATATGGTCACTATATGATGTTCCACTTCCTGCCACAGAAGAAGCAAAAATGATTTTATTGTGTATAGATTCAACATTCAAAGGATTTTACAGTGGTTATCCATTGCCTAAAAAAGCAAATAGAAAATATTTAGTTGATTATATGGATTTTCCAGAATTATACGAGTGCCTACAAAGACATAAGCAATATGAATTTTCAAACCTAATTAGCAAATATAATCTTGCCGGAAAGATTAGTTTAAAAAAAGGATTCCTACATACGGATATTGATTTAGAAGCGTTAAGGAAGGTTTTTAATCTTCCTTTTTTGTTGCCCGAAAATAAATTTTACAAGAAGGAAGAATACGAAAATAATGCTATGAGTTTACCTAAAGGAAATTATTCCTGGAGTAAAGATGATATATCAGAGGAAATGTATAGTGTTGCACTAACAAGAAGAGATTATTTAAATTATTCAATTAGAATTGATTAGTTTAACCAGAGGGCACATGTCGTGAGACAGCAGTAAGTCCCTCTTTACATTTTTAAAATATAATGTTATTATAGACATAACTTTGATAATTTAGGAGGATGATTAATTATGCAAGAAAATATTAAAAGAAATCCATATTACATTTATAATCTTTTACAATGTAACTGGCTACTCCAACAAGGATGCTTGCCTGAAGAAGCAGGTAAAGGTATGAAAGGTGATTTATACTTAAAGTTTCCGAGAACGCCTGAAATTGAAGAAAAAATGAGCATATTTAAGCAGGGTAAAGCGATTATAAATAAGGATTAATTGATAGGGGGAAAATGATAACTAATGACAGATACTGGTAAAAGATTAAATCTTAAATGGGTGGCTGAAACAATAGGTGATGAATATAAGAATTGGAGAAAAGGTGATATTGTCCTTCTGAATGCCCAAACAGGCACAGGCAAAACTTGGTTCATAGAAAATGTATTACTTGACTACATTGAGGATTATAAAAATGTATTACTTGTTTCTAATAGGACAAATTTAAAGAGACAAATTAAAAAAGATTTATTGGAAAAATACAACTTAGAAATTCCTGAATCATTGGAAGAATTGGATAAAATAACAAAAATATATAATGTAGTAATTACAAGTTATCATGCCATTCAGGATTCAGAATTAGATAAAGATTATAATGTTGCTGAATTTAAAGGTGATTTAAACTTTTATGATTATATTGTCCTTGATGAAGCACATTATATTCTTTCAGATGGAAGTTTTAATAATAAAACTCGCATAGTCCTTGATGAATTAATTAGGGATTATCACAGACAAACCATAAAAATATTCATTTCTGCTACAATGGATGAAATTAAAAAACCAATTTATAATTATGTAGATAAAATAATTGGCAAGAAACCGAAAATACATAATTATACAACTGGAATTGATTATAGTTATGTTAATACTAATTACTTCAGAGATTTAGACAGTATCATTGCAACCATTAAAAACGATACCACAAATGATAAGTGGTTAGTATTCGTTAGTAAAATAGATGATGCAAAAGAAATTGAAAAAGAATTAGGTCAAGATAAATGTACTATTATTAAATCAGGAACAAAAAGCGAAGAATTAACTTCTATAATTAACAATAGTAAATTTGAAAGCAAAGTATTAATTGCCACAAAAACGCTTGATAATGGAATCAATATCAAAGACGACCAACTCAAAAATATTGTAATTATGGCATGGGATAAAATAACTTTTGTGCAGATGTTGGGCAGAAAAAGAATTGAGATAGAAAACGCTCAACAAATTAATTTATATATAATGACTAGATATAAAAAGAGTTTTTCACAGAAAATAATTAATTACAACAAAAAATTAGATGAAGTTGAATTGTATAAAAATAATGAAAATGAGTTTAATAGAAAATACGACAATGATTTATGGAAAATAGGCAAAAATTTAAACGAATTATTTTATAGAAGTCAGAAAAATGGAAACTGGAAGTTAAATAAAGGTGGATATTATAGATTAATTAAGGACATAAAATTTGCTGCTTATATGGTTAATAAATTTGAAGAAGAAGGCGAATTTGCTTTTATTACTGAACAATTGTCTTGGTTGGAATTAGGGTATACTTTTGATGAAATGAATTTGATAGAAGATGTTGTGCTTAATGAAGACGTTATGAAATTGGAGGATTATTTGGAAAGTATAATTGGCAAAAAATTGTTCGGTGATGAGCAGCAAAAACTATCAGATTTAATTATTGGAGAACTTATAACTGTAAAAAATAAAATAGATTATCGAACCAAAAAAATAAAACCTTCAACATTAGAAAGTATATTACGAGAACAATTAAGTTTACCATACGCAGTATCCAAAAGCACACCAGAAACAAAGGGAGAAATGAGAAATAAAAAATATATAATTATTACAAAAATAGTTGATTTGTAGTTATTAATCTTATTTTGCGTTGGTTTTACTATAAAATTATATTATATTAATTATTTAGTAAAAGTGACGCAATGTATAAAATTATAAAGTAAAAATATTTTCATTTCAGGATTTATTTTATATTTTACCTTTTTGATTGGGGGATGGGGCTTGCCCCATAGACCAATAGAAATAAAATTAAAATAAACGTGGTAAATGAAAATTCAAAGGTTTCTACTCTTACAATTAAAAAACAAAAATAAAAAATATTGAATGACCGCTCCGCAGAGCGGGCATAAATAAAAAATATTAAATTTGCTTGGTGAAGGCGTCCTGAAAGACGCCTGAACTTAGCAAATTTTATTTTTTATCCTGTGTCACAGACAACAAATAAAAATGAAAGGAGCAAGAAAAATGAAAGAAAAACTAATTGAAATAATGGATTTAATTGCAAAATACAATGAAGAAGTAATAGTACGCTTTAAACATATAGAGGAATTAATTGATAAAAATATATTATACATTCAGGATGCAAAAGCGATTATTAACGATTCTTTGAAATAATTATCTATAAAATAAATCATTAAAGGGGTAGGGCTTATTGTCCTGCCCCTTATATATTTGATTGGAGGTAGCAATAATGGGATTTAAATATAGGAACGATTTAGAATACGCATTAAGCCAAGTAAATGATAGACAAAGAAAATATTTTAGATGGAAATTTAATATTCCTTTCGGTGGCAGACCAATGAATCAAAATACCATCGAAGAAATCTGTAAATATTTAGGCGTAAAAAATCCTCAATATTTTGCAGATTGGGAAAAAACAGATGAATATTTAAATTTAGTTAATATTTATCTTAATACAAAAACTGCTAATGATTTACTTGATATATATACTGCCATTTCCGAGAAGGCCAAACAGGGCAATGATAAAGCAATTGATACCCTTTTAAAATTGCAGAAAGAAATCCAGGCCAATATTCGTCAGGCCAAAAGAAAAGAAAAAGAAGTTGCCGATGATGATGGATTGGAATTGTAGGTGATCGGCAATGACTAGACCAGCACGAACGGCTCAGGATAAATTAAAGATTATTAATGCTGATTTTAAATTATGGTGTAAAAATTTTGTTAAGATCATCGACAATAATGGCGATGAAATTCCATTCGTATTAAATGAGCAGCAAGATTATTTTTACCAGAACATGGATAAGTTCAATATAATATCCAAGTCAAGGCAATTGGGATTTACAACCTATTCCCTGGCTTATTGTTTATGGCTTGCTTGCACTAAGGCAAATACAAACTGTCTGATTGTATCGTATAACGTTGAATCAACACAGAGCATATTCGAGAGATTGAAACAAATGTTCGCTTCTATTCCAGATAAATATAAACCTGGAGAACGTAGAAACAACCGAATGGAATTATTCTTGGAAAATAATTCAAGAATAATTGTGAAAACTGCTGGCGTTAAATCACTGGGTAGGGGTATGACGCTTCAATATGTACTTTTGAGCGAATTTGGCTTTTATCAAAATGACCAACAACAGGATTCCTTAGTATCTTTGGAGCAAGCATTAGCAAAAAATAATGACAGTAAAATAGTTATTGAAACTACCTCAAACGGTTACAATTATTACCAGAAATTATTTATGTCTGCCTATAAAGGCAATAGTAAATACAAAGCATTTTTCTTTCCTTGGTTTTCTTCTGCTACTTCAAACCAATTTAAACATGAGATTTCACTGGCAGAAAAATGGTTTAGAGCCAATAACAAAGGCCATAGGATGGAGCCACAACATTTAGAGCGTGATGAAATTCCTCTGAGAGAAAAAGGAATCTCCTTTAAATTATTAATGTGGCGTAGATGGAAACTGGAAGATATTGATATTGAGGATTTCCAACAGGAATACCCTTCCACGCCAGAGGAATCATTCAAGGCCACAAGTCGATCAGTGTTTGATACCATGAAAATTACGGAGAGATTAAATTATATCCTCCCTCCCATTGGCAGGGCTGATATAAATAAAGAATTACCCATTTCCCTTGATTCTTATTTGAACAAGGGATTTTTTATTTACAAGAATGTCAAGGCAAATGAACGCTATTATATTGGCGTTGATACTTCTTCCGGCTCTGGTGGAGATTATTCCGCTGTCAGTGTATTTGATAGCAACGGTGAACAGGTGGCAGCGTTCTTTAATAATAAAATTCCTGTATATAAGTTTGCCCAGGTTGTTTATGACATTGGAATATATTTTCATTATGGTTTTCTGGTTGTAGAAAAAAATTCATTCGGACAATCAGTGATTGAAAAGTTAAGGGTTGAGTATGGCTACTTAAATATGTATAAAATGAAGCAGTTTGATGAGCGTGGCCGGAAAAGGTATAAAATCGGATGGGTGACAACAAGTGTCACAAAGCCAAAATTAATTTCAGATTATAAAGAGCAGTTCGAAATGGATTTAATTTTACTTAATGATAATGAAACCCTGGAAGAAATGAAAATTTTTACTGATTATAACGGAAAAACAGGAAATATTAGGGGTGAAGGTTTCCATGATGATATGGTTATTGCTTCAGCCCTTGCTATACAGGGAATGAAATGTGGTAAATGGTATGTTTAAAGGAGGAATGAAACTTGAATTTACAAGAATATATAAATTTTGTCCATGATGGGAAAGCGGATTGGTTTGTTTCTGAGTGCAACAGTTATTACCATATGAACAGAATTAATAAGGTTGTTGACATTAAGGAGTATCTTTCCGGCAATCACCTAATTAATAATAGGCCAGCAGAACAATGGAATGGAAAGACATTTGAACCCAGGAGAATAGTTTTACAATATGCCAAAACTGTTTTGAATTTTTCTACTTCTTATTTGCTTAAAAATCCTGTAACACTTACAGGTGAAGAATCAGACGTAAAGGTAATGAAGGACGTTTATAAAAAAGGTAAACTACACAGAAGCGATTTAGATATTATGGATAAGATGGTTAAATACGGGGCTGTCTATGAATACCTGTTTATTGATAAAGACGGAAAAATAAAAAGTAAATTGATTGCTCCTGAAGATTCATACCCTGTTTATAATGAGCAAGGGGAAATGATTTGCTTTATTGAGCATTTCACAAGCGTTTTTAATGTAAGTTTCTATAATATTTTTACTGATAGCACAGTCCAGAAATGGACGGATGCCGGAGGGGATTTGAATTTTCTAGGAGAATTTAATAATCCTGGTGGACTTCCTGTTATTTATAAGAATCTGAATGAGTTAGATAATACAGATGGCAGATCAGATTTAGAAGATTTTGTAAATATCATTGATAACATGGAGGATTTAATTAGTAAGTACACTGATAGCATTTATAAATTTCTTAATCCGCTTCCTGTTGTCATTGGTCAGAAATTAAACATTAAAAACAATCAAGGTGAGATACCTACAAATTTAGTTGGTATTGGTTTGAATTTGGACGATGGCTCAGATATGAAATTTGTTCATGGGCAATTGGATTTTGAAAGTTTTGAATCAGTTTGGAAGGTATTAAAGCAAGCATTGTTAGATATAAGTAATACTCCTGCCGTTAGCATGAATAATACTGATATAAGCAATTTGAGCGAGGTTTCAATCAAGTTGCTTTTTTCTTTGGCTGATATTAAGGCAGGATTAAATGAGAGGTACATTAGAGAAGGGTTTGAACAAAGGTTTAAGAAGATAGAGAAGTTGTTAGGGTTACAGGGAATAGAGATTAATTCAGATGATATAGATGTTGTTTTTATTTATTCCAGACCTCTCAACGAATCAGATATAATTGACAACATTAAGACGCTGAAGGAATTAGGGGTAATGAGTTTGCAGACAGCAGTAGAAAACGCTCCGATGATATATGACCCTGTGAATGAGATTGAGAGGTTAAGTAAAGAGAGTGTAAATAAAGGCAATGAGGATATTGTAAATAATCAATTGGAGTAGATTGTTTTTAATGAGAATGATTATCAATTAAGAGTGTAGGAGTTATAGGGGATGGATATTTGGAATGTTAGTTCACCTTTCCGGCGCATGTTACCTTAACTGTTCCAATATAGAACAGTTGTCCATTGGGAGGGGTGCTATATATATCGCAACCAGAACAATTGTTCGCCTTATATCCTCCCCTCCCCACTCTCCCGGTAATGGCCTACTGGCTGAGAGGATACCAAATTATTTGTAATCCTCAATTGGTGGATAATTCACCAATTAAAACTCAACATAAAATTTTTCTTTTGTCATGTTTTAGGAAGTAAATTATTTTCCTCCTATTCATAATTGACATCTTAATCAAGTATTAAGTTGTCAATTTTTACAGGTATAAAATAAAAGAATCCCTTATATTTCAAGGGTTTAGCAGTTTGTATTATGCTTAGTGACAACTTAATTGCTCTATTTTTGCTAAAAATGGCTTAAATTTTGCCCCTATTTGCCGGGCTATTTTCCGGTAATATGTTTGTTCCTAAGTTAAATTTAAATGGCTCACAGCCCCTCTAAAATGGTTTTAATTACTGTTAGAATCCTTAAAAACCATTGATATATAAGGGTTAGTTGGCTATTTATTATTGATTATTACTGATGCTCATTTTTTCCTTATATTATAAGGGTTTGTTGGCATTCATATAAATTGATTAAGTTGACATATATCACAGGGTATAAAATTGTATCCCTAATTAATTTTCGTTGATTGAAAGGCATTTTAGAGCCGTTAGAATTGATTGTGGCGATACCCCAAAAGTTTTTTGGATGGCTCTAGCATACCTAAATTTACACGTTCGGAAAATTTTAAGATTTTTAAGCATTTTTCAATCCTAGATTATGATACAATGGAAACAAAAAAGGTGGTTAAATATGGATATTAATAAAAAATGCCAATTGATTACTCTAAACACATTGATTCATAGTGCCGGAAATGGATATGATTATGAACTTAATATAGAAATTTATACAGAATTAAAAAATGAAATAATTAAAAAGTTGGAATCTATAATTAATCCTATTATTGAGGAATATAAAAAATATGAAAAGCATCTATTCTGCAAAAAATATGGCGTTGACATGGATTATAAAATAGAGGAAAACTTAGATTTATTGGCAAAAAGTATTCAAAGTCATGCTGAAATCAATAAATATGTTACTGTATTAAAAATGGTTGAAGAAAGAATTGATGAATCAAGAAAGAAATTTGATGAATTAAAAAATACTACTACGACTGTTGCAAAATAATTATAAATACAAATACAATAGATAAACCATTAAAACTCGGCTTTGTGTCGGGTTTTTTATTTGGAAGGAGAGATTCACAATGCCATCATATAATTACTTCAGAAAACCGTTCTATGCTAATTTAGAAAAACACAAAACACCAGAGCAAAGACAGCAAGAAGAAAATATAAATCGACAAAAAGCAAAACAAAAACAAGAGCAGGATAAAAACCATTTCCTTGAACGATACAATGATTTTGTAAATACATTCAACGCCTCATATCCAGATATAAAAAATCAATATGCTATAATCAAAGTTATGTTTTTAGATATTAGATTCACATCTATTTTACTGAAAAATTTTAAAACTAAAAAGGAGCAATATATTCATTTCAACTATGATACCAGCCAATGGCATGTTACTAAAAATAATTGTCTTTGGGATAATACTAAATATGAAATACTAGAACCCCTCACTACTAAAGAGCAGATGGATATAATATTGGCAAATTTAGGATAATTATTATAAGATTAAGAAATTCAATTTTTTCATTTGACAACTTAATTCTAAAAATAATGTCGGTATATGTCATATGAATTGAATACATTTTACTAAGGAAGTATTATGGAAGCAAAACTTCTAAGGGGGAATGTATGTTGTTTAGGGGTGTAAGAAAATGGCCCGCAGTATTTTTGTTATTGACGTTAACTTTTCTTTTTTCCGTTAACCCAGTAATTGCAATGACTGACATCACAGGCAACGAAATAATTATGGAAAAAATTGATTCTAACAACACAGACACACAAAACTACCTAAACCTTCTCAAAGAATTTCAAAACGATCAAATTAACCAAACCAGATTACAACCACAAAGTTTATCAATCAATCCTAAAAACACATTACAATTACAAAATTTACTAAATATTAAACCAAATAGTGAAAATCCTAGAGTAGTTGAAACCGAACCAAACAATTCTATATCTAAAGCAGACACTATTCACCTTGACGATTATGTTTTTGGTACAATTACGAATTATTATTACGACTTAGATTATTACAAACTAACCATCCCACAAGATTGCACATTAAAAACTATTGGCATATTTGATGGATATGAAAAATATTTAGCAATATGTTTATTAGATAAAAATAATAAAATTTTAAAATCTAGTAGTTATATATCTGCAGCAGAAGCACAATATTTAGAATATAAAGTTTCAGCAGGAACATATTATTTAGTAGTGCTACAAACAGTTGAAAGTAATTATTTAGTAGGGAATATGTATGGACTTGTAGCATATTCAGACGATATATCAACAGATATACCAGTTACTTCTATTTCAGTTGAACCTTCAAATTTAACATTTATTGAAGGTGATGAACCACAAAATATTACCGTAACATTATCACCATCTAATGCAACTGACAGATATTATAATTGGTATTCAAGTAATGGAACAGTAGCAACAATAAAAGATAATAAAGTTATTCCTGGCAAACCAGGAACAACAACAATTACGTTAACGCCACATGACGGAGGTAATTGTTCAACCAAAATATATGTTACAGTAAATCCCAAAGGTTCAACAATTCCAGTTGAAAAAATTACACTTGATATAGAAGCAATATATTTTCCTGAAATAAATTTAAGTGAACAAATATATGCCGAGGTTGAACCATCTAATGCAACTAATAAATCTGTAATATGGTCTAGTGATAATACTGACATAGCAACTGTTTCTCAAGATGGCACCGTTACTGCTGTTAATTTTGGAAATACTATTATTAGAGCAAAATCTGTCGATGGAAACTGTGAAGCAATTTGTAATGTATGTGTATATAATGAAAATGAAATACCTAATATGACGCCTAAATCTAATTATGAAAGTGGTTCATATAAAAATCCTATTGAAGTTGAATTAACTACAGATATGTATGCTAATATTTATTATACACTAGATGGCAGTGATCCTATTGAGAATGGAGACATTTATGAAGAACTAATAAAAATTAATAAAACAACCACTCTTAAAACATATGCAGAATACGACATTGGTGAAAGTAATGTTATAAGTTTTGAGTATGTTATTCAATCAGTAAAGGTAAAATCTCTATCAATAACACCAAAGACATTAAAATTACCTCTTAATCGTGCGGAGCAGTTAGAAGTGATTGCCACATATACAAATAAAACAAAAGAAGATGTTACCGAAGAATGTAGTTATAGTAGTACTGACGAAGATGTTATTACAGTAGATGAATATGGTTGTGTTGAATCAGTTGGTAAAGGTAAATGTAAAATATGGGTTGAGTATGGCGGTAAAAAGAAATCAATTGGTGTTGTTGTAAGATAGTTAGGGTAGAGTAGGGTAGGGGAGTAGTGGATTGCTACTCCCTTTTATTTTTATGTTAAGATAGGGAATCTATAATGAAAGTTAAATGATAATTAAATAATATTTGTTGATGACTACTAATAATACCTTTTTTATTTCTCAATTTTAAGGAGGTGTCACCGCTGACAAATTTAGAACGTTTACAACTTGAAACAAAAGGGATAACCCTAACCCCTAATGAACTGGAAATTTATTTACAGGAAAATGACCTTGATTCAATTACTGTTTATAATCCTGCCAGCAACACTAATAAGCGGAATATCCTAAAAACGGCTTTATCAATTCTGGAATCCATTGCTAATCAGCCACAACTAATGAAGTCATACAAGCAGGATGATATTACTGTCTCCCAATTCCATGAAAATCTAATGGCAAGGATTGACCAATTAGAACGAAAAATTAGAGAGATACCCAATGACGAAAAAATTTATGAGGATGGAGCCAGTTTCTTCTATATGTTTAGTAGTTAGAGAAAGGAGGATTACTTATTGTTCAATTTACTCCAACCAAATGATAATGATTTTCAATACATATTGGATAATTTAGGTCAAGATATATATATTAATAATATCCCTGCAAGGGCATTGATAACAAATACCAATTTAAACGAATCTACAGACAACAAAAAGATAACCACACTCACAAATATTGAGCGTGGTTTTTTGATTGATTATAATAATAAAAAATGGCTTATTATCTCTGAAGTCAATGGCATGAGATACAATAAATATAAGGGCATAATGCAAAAGTGCAATAATAATTTAACCGTAAATATTTCAGGTATTTTATATAATGTTCCTTGTATTGTTACAGATGGTGCTAGTTTAAATGTTGATGCTAGTCAATATTTAATGACTTTAGATACTACTATTTATATTCTAATTGCCAATGATTCCTTTAATAGTAATATTAAGGTTAATGATATTTACAAAATCTCAAAATATAACTATAAAGTTGTAAATGTTGATGATATTAGTAAATTCGGCTTATTAATTCTTAAAATGGAATTCTCAGCAGAAGCACAAGTATTTCCTGATTATTCTATTATAATTACTAATACGAAACCATTGACAACTAATACTAATACACCCGTACAGTTAGATGTTGAGCAAAAAAATGGGGAAACTGTTTTGACTGAACCTTTACCAATGATTTTTAGTTCAAGTGATGAATCGGTGGCTACAGTAGATTCTAATGGTTTAGTTACTCCTATTTCAATTGGTAATGTAAATATAATCGTTCAATTAGAATTTGATGCTACCGTCAATGATTCAATTTCTATTACTGTTGAAGAAGTAGAAATTCCTGAAACTATTACATATACTCTTACAGGTGCAAGTGAGATTGTCAAGGGATACAGTCAAAATTATACTGCAAGCAAACTAGTTAATGGGACAGCAGACCCCAATGCAGTATTTAATTTTTCTATTGATTATTTGGGCAATAGTAGTATAGCAACATTAACAGTTATTAGTAATACTCAATGTTCAATAAAAGCAAATTCAGCAACTTATTATATTTCGTTAGTTGCACAGGATACTAGCACAGGTGATATGATTAGGAAAGAAAATATTAAATTAAAGAATCTATTTTAGAGAATAAAAAGGAGTAGGTTTTTGGCCTACCCCTTTTATTTTTATTCTTTCTTCCAGTACATTGAAACTTTACCGTAATTACATGGACAATCAGAACATAATTCTTTAGCGGATACAATCATTTCATATTCACTTTCGCTTAATCCTGCGCTTAAAACTTTATATTTACGTGAAATATCACATTGTATATGATCATACCATTTTCCAACAATAGGTTGTTTACAGAGGATTGTTTTGCCATAACCATAAACGATATTCATATTTTCACCCCCTATAGATTATCCAAGGGGCTGAATTGACGATGTTTTTTCTGAATATCTTCTGTAAGAAGGTGGACATATTGTCTGGTTGTGGCTAAGTCAGTATGGCCCATAATCTGCTGTAAACTAAATAAATCTCCACCTTGCATTAAATACATTTTTGCGAAAGTATGCCTAAAAGTGTGAGGCGACAAGCGTTTACCTTCAATTTTTGCTTTTTTGCCTACTATTTGAATTTTTCTCAGAACATTTCTGTTTGTTAAGGGAGTGCCCATCCGTGTACTAAATAGATAACCTTCGTCTAAATCCTTGGGGACAGATTTTTCACGTTTGGCAAGAAATTTTAATATCTCACGTTTGACACTTCTGCCAAAGGGAACCTTTCTCTCCTTATGGCCTTTGCCAAAAACTTTTAAAACATTTCTTTCGGTGTCAATGTCAGCAATTTTTAAATTTCTTGCCTCCGAGATTCTCAGGCCACAATCAAAAAGAATCCTGATTAGTAGGGCAGACCTTAAATCTGCATAGACATTTCTTTTTAATTGAGTCAGCATTTTTTTAACTTCC
Organism: Desulfocucumis palustris; assembly: GCF_002933875.1. Taxonomy (GTDB): domain Bacteria; phylum Bacillota; class Desulfotomaculia; order Desulfotomaculales; family Desulfocucumaceae; genus Desulfocucumis; species Desulfocucumis palustris. Next base: position 95,456 of record NZ_BFAV01000019.1, read on the forward strand.
TCGAGTTCAAACGTCTGGATAATAACTTTATCCGTTTTTATTTGCCGAACCTTGGCAAATGGATTTTTCTCAATGTATTCATCTTCCATAAGATAGTTGAACATAACTTTTATCGCACGTATATAGCCGTTGATGCCATTGTCAGCATATTTTTTTCCTAATTTGCTTTTACAATTTTGTAACCAGTGGACATAACCCCTTGCATGTGGGACTCCCATTGAAGTAATTGAAACTTTATTCTCCTTGCAAAAGGTAAGAAATTTGTCTAGCATTGTCTTGTACCAGTCAATGGAATTTTTAGAGAGATTTTTTGTTTCTTGATACATCAGGAAGTAATTTACCAATTCTTGGTTTGTCAATTTGTACCACTCCTTAAAATTTTTTTGTGGTAAATTGACAATTTGATTCGTGAGTTAAGAGGTTAAAAAATGGAGCAATTTTAAAACATGAAATTAAGTTGTCAAAATAAAAAAGGATTCAGAGTAAAAACCCTGAATCCCTTGTCGCTGTAGGTCTGGTGGGGACGGCTGGTTTCGAACCAGCGGCCTCTTGAATGTGAGTCAAGCGCTCTCCCGCTGAGCTACGCCCCCGCGACTATCAACTTGCAATAGTCATGTTAACATAAATATTCCCTAAAAGCAAGGGTGAACGGTCATAAAAATATGTACATGTCATCTATATAATTCAATTTTTCCATCTTTATACCGGCTGGTGAAGTCATACATGTTTAACCTGGCGCACCATTTAATGTCTTCCTCAAGGCCAAGCCGTAAAAGTTTTTGTCCGTGCCGGGAATCGTAAAATGCTCTGATCGGTTCCCGGGCGTAATGCTGGGCGATGCGCAGGGCTCCCGTGGCTGAATCGGCAAGCGAGGGTTTTAGCTGCAGCAGTTCCTGTATCACAAATCCGGCCGCCAGGGTGTCCTCCAGGGAAAATTTATCCGCGGTGCCGGCACAGATGAGTACAATGTCCTTGCCTTTTTTTGCCGCTGCCAGGGCGGTTGCCTTTGCGTTCAACATGCCGGCTATAAAAATGTCGGACGCCCTGGCGGCCCCACTGATGGCCCTGGTGCCGTTGGAGGTGGTAAGCACCAGGTAATTGCCGGTAACCACCTGTGGTGTATATTCCAGAGGCGAGTTGCCGTGGGGGAAAAAGGGTATCTTCTGTCCTCCCCGCTCTCCCGCCAGCAACATTATCCCCGGATGAGCGTTGTTTATTTTTTTCTGGGGCTCCGCCGCCAGCGACCGGGCTTCCTCCACGGAAACCACCGGAAAAATTCCCAAACATCCGTTGGCCAGCGCTGTGGTTATGGTGCTGGTGGCTCTGAGCACATCAAATACCACTGCGGTTTTTCCGGTTAAATCATGGTCAGGTATATGTTTCGCGGCCGCAATTACTTCTATTAACATGTGTTATCCTCCAAACAGGTCCGGGGACACACCTTTGTGGACTATCTTAATTCTTTTTTAATTTTAAACAAAAACTCGCGAAGGAATGTCCCGGCGTATATCCACTAATCTATTATACATATTGGTGCAGGATTAGGGAAAGCATTGCTAGCACATAGCAAACAAAAGTTTAAAGATAACTTTAAATTAATTTAAAGATAACAAAATGTGGCAAGGTATTGGCAAAAAAAAGAATTTTTCAGGCATATTGAAGGAAGTTTTCCTTTGAAGTCGAATATTGCATATAAAGGTATTATTCTGCAATATTTAGCAAAACAGGGAGGGGGCGCCCGGCGTTTGAAGCGTTCTTCGAAAAAACAAAAAAAGGATAATTCGGAACGCTGGTTGCTGACATACTCAGACATGATTACACTCTTGCTCATTTTTTTTATTGTATTATACACCATGAGCAAGATAGATGTGGAAAAATGGAGGGTGCTTTCAAATTCACTTACCCAGGCGCTGGGGGCGGGTGGTATGGTGCTTGACGCACCCGGTCCTTCCATGGTGGAGGGATTGTCACAGCCGGAGACTATCCATACTTCAGCGGAAACCGCGCAACTGGAAAAATTAAAGCAGCAGCTTCAGGAGTATATAACCAAGGCGCAGCTTGATAAGAAAGTGTCTGTCAGCACCGAGGAGAGAGGAATAGTGCTTTCCTTCCAGGAGGAAGTGTTGTTCAATCTTGGATCAGCCGAATTAACCCCTTCCGCGAGGGGAATCATACACAAAATAGGGCCTATATTGGAAACCGTTCCCAATTATATGCGGATAGAGGGGCATACCGACGACCTGCCCATCAATACCAGGCAGTACCCTTCCAACTGGGAGCTTTCAGCCGCCAGAGCCATCAATGTATTGAGGGAATTGGAAAAAGGCTTCGATATACTGCCCCAGCGGCTTTCCGCGGCGGCTTACGGGGAGTTCAGGCCAAGGGCGCCGAACATATCCAGCGATAACCGGCAGCTTAACAGGCGCGTCAATATAGTTATCATGAGAAACAAATTTATCATGACGGAGCCCGAATCAGCGAGGATCGTACCGGCTGAGGAATTTAACAATAGTCAGGCAGTTAGGTAAGGAATAGATAAGGGAAAGGATTATCTGTATGGAAGCTACAATGATTGTCGCCTTTTTAGTGGCTGTATTTTCCCTGGCAGGGGGTTTTCTGTGGGACGGCGGACACCTGTCCTCGCTTTTTAAACCCAGTGCCGCGCTGATTGTTTTCGGGGGGACCGCCGGGTGTACATTCTTTAGTTTTACATTTAATGAAATAAAAAACATTCCCACCCTTTTTAGGGTGGCGCTCCAGGCCAAATCCCAGGATCCCGCCGAGATCATCGACCTGATAGTGGGGCTGGCGGATGAGGCCAGGCGGGAGGGCCTGCTGTTTCTGGAGAACCGCCTGAATGAAGTTCATGATCCTTTTTTGCGGAAAGGTATTCAACTGGTTGTGGACGGAACAGACCCCGAACTGGTTAGAAGCATAATGGATGTGGAGCTTTATTCCATTGAGGAAAGGCATCACGCCGGCATACAGATTTTTGAGGCCGCCGGTGGTTACGCGCCCACCATGGGAATTATAGGCACGGTTATGGGACTGGTGCACGTATTGGGAAGCGTGTCCGACCCCAACGGCCTTGCTTCCGCCATTGCCGTGGCGTTCATGGCCACTTTTTACGGAATAGGCAGCGCCAACGTGGTCTTTCTACCAATGGCCGCCAGGTTGGGCAATATCAGCAAAAAAGAAGTGCTTTTAAGAGAGCTTATGGTGGAGGGGATTGTTTCCCTGCAGGCCGGCTACAATCCGATACTGATCAGGGAAAGGCTTACGGCGTTTTTAAACCCGTCCGCCCGTAATAGGAGCAAAGAAGAGGAAGAGGAATAATACATAGTTATTGGGGGGTAAAAGATGGCTGACAATAGAAATGAAGAACAGGCCGTGGTTTTTTATCTGCGGGAGCAGACTTACGGTATTGATATTGATTCAGTGCTGGAAATAATTCGCATGGAGTCCATTGTGCAGGTGCCGGGTACCCCTCACTTTATTGAAGGCATTATTAATCTCAGGGGCCGCATAGTGCCTGTAATGGATCTTGCCAGGTGGTTCGGGCTGGAGGCGTCGGAAATCACTTCATCATCCCGGATTATCATAGTGGAGGCCGGGGAAAGCACGGTGGGAATGATTGTTGATTCCGTTTCCGAGGTATTAAGATTTCCCGTGTCCTGTATTGAGCCTCCGCCGCCGATGATCGGCAATATGGAATTTATCAGGGGGGTAGCTCTGTTTGACCAGCGCATGATAATTCTGCTGGAATTGGCCAGGGTGCTGCGGGAGGAAGAAAAAACGGCCCTTGACCAACTTGACATGAATGCATTAAAAAGTTACGTGTAAGGGGTGATGACAGTATGTTCAGCGACGTTGAAATGATGGTATTCATGGAGGAACTGGAAGAGAAAATTCAGCTGATAAATGATAATGTGCTGTTGCTGGAGAAGGACGGTGAAAGTCCGGCGGTTATCCAGGAGATATTCCGGGCGGCCCACACCATAAAAGGATCGTCGGCGGTGATGGGCTACGAGAAAATGTCCCGGCTTACGCATGAAATAGAAAACCTGTTTGACCGCCTGCGCCAGGGAACTATGAAGGTGACAACTCCCATGGTGGACATACTGTTTGAGGCGCTGGACACTCTTAAAGCCCTGAAGGATGAAATAACCGGGGATGCCGGAGAGGTGGACGAGGCACCGGTTATTCAAAAAATAAAATCCTGTCTTGGGGAAACCGGCGGCTGCGCTCCGGCAGCAGCGGAAACCCCCGCCCCCGCCGGACCGGTTGTGTCTGAACAGCCTGACGGGACTTTTAAAGATATGCTTCAGATAGACGATATTCTTGAGAATATGGTAAGAGAAGCCGAGGTAAGAGGCTACCAGGCTTATAAAATAAACATTGAGGTGGACCCGGGCACCCAGATGAAAAATGTTCGGGCCTTTCTGGTGTTTGAATCCCTGCAGCAGGTGGGGGATATCATCAGGAGCATTCCTTCGGCGGAGGATTTGCAAGACGGCAAATACGACCAGGGATTCACCCTGGTGCTGTTTACCAAGGAAGACCAGGGGGAAATAACCAACCTGCTCATGTCAATAGCTGAAATAAGCAGGGTTGAGGTAGTGCCCCTGGAAATAAACGGGCATGTTGCCGACGGTGACACCGCCGTCGAGAATAATTTTGGGCAGCAAGCCGCCGAGGTAAACGAGACCCGGAAGGATTCCGGGGATATTAAAAAGGCGGCCGCCCCCCATATGGAAAAGACCACCATTAAAACCGTCCGGGTGGATGTGCAGAAGCTTGATTCCCTGATGAACCTGGTGGGGGAACTGGTTATTGACCGCACCAGGCTGGACCGTTTTTCGGAGATATTTGAGGGCAAGTACGGTTCGGATGATTTGGCCGAGAATATACTGGAAATTTCCAATCATTTGGGGCAGGTTACCACCGACCTTCAGGATGAAATAATGAAGGCCAGGATGCTTCCCGTGGCAACCGTTTTTAACCGTTTGCCCAGGATGGTGCGGGATATAGCTCAAAAATTGGGCAGGGAAATCGACTTTATCGTGGAAGGCCAGGAAACGGAACTGGACCGTAACGTTATTGAAATAATCGGCGATCCCCTTATTCACCTAATCAGGAACGCCATCGACCATGGAATTGAGCCCCCCGAGGAAAGGGTTGCCCTAGGCAAACCCCGGACCGGCCGGGTAAAATTAAAGGCTTCCTACGTGGAAAGCCACATCGTCATAACCCTGGAAGACGACGGGCGGGGCATGGACGCGGCCAAATTAAAGGCAACCGCCGTTAAAAAGGGGATAATCACCGGGGAAGCCGCCGCCCGGATGAGCGACCGCGAGGCCCTGGAACTGATCATGGCCCCGGGATTTTCCACCGCCCAGGTGGTAAGCGATGTTTCCGGCCGGGGCGTGGGTATGGATATAGTGAGAAACCAAATAGAGCAAATAAACGGCACTGTTGAACTGGACACCTCCGTTGGCCGGGGCACCACTTTCTACATCAAGCTGCCCCTTACCCTGGCTATTATCAGGGCGTTAATGGTGAGTCTGGGCGAGCAGGTTTATGCCTTCCCGCTCACCAATGTCCAGGAAACCCTGGCCATAAAGCGGGAGGAAATTAAACTTATCCGCCACAATGAAGTTATAGTGGTGCGGGGGAGAGTGCTGCCCCTGGTCCGCCTGTCCAACATATACCAGATGGAAGAGGCGGATGAAGAAAGGCTTTATGTGGTAATCCTGGGCTCGGCGGAGCGCAGGATAGGTGTGGTTGTGCACAGGTTAATAGGCGAGCAGGAGATAGTCATTAAGTCGCTGGGCAATTACCTCGGGCAGATTACCGGGCTTTCCGGAGCCACAATACTTGGGGACGGACGGGTGGCTCTGATAGTGGACGCCAGGGGACTGGTTAAAGAGTTGGGCACCGAGGAGCTTGCCTATGCCGCCAATTAAGGTTCTGGTGGTGGATGATTCGGCCCTGATGAGGCGCCTGATCACCCGCTTTCTGGAGGTTGATGGGGAGTTCCAGGTAATAGACACGGCCTCCAACGGTGAAGAGGCCATTAAAAAAATAATTAACCTTCGTCCGGATGTGGTGACCCTGGACGTGGAAATGCCGGTTATGGACGGTCTTACAACCCTGAGCACCATTATGAAGCAGCGTCCCATACCGGTGGTAATGTTAAGCGCCCTTACCTACGAAGGGGCCAGGGAAACCATGCGGGCGCTTTCCCTGGGGGCCGTGGATTTCGTATCCAAACCCACCAAACCGGGAGAAATGGAAGCCATGGTGGCGGACCTTAAATTTAAATTAAGGGCGGCCGCCCAGGCTTCCTTGCGCAGAGTCGCCCAGAGAAAGGCGATTTCTCCCATCAGGCCGGTTGCGCCGGTTATCACCCCAACCGGTCACCAACCCAGGACCGGTGGGAAAGTGGGGTTGGTGGTTATCGGGTCCTCCACCGGCGGGCCCGCCGCCCTGCAGCAACTGGTTCCGGTCTTGCCGACCACCCTTTCGGCGGGAGTGGTCATAGTGCAGCACATACCGGTGGGATTTTCTGGGCCCATGTCGGAGCACCTGGACAGAAAGTCAAAATTAAAGGTGAAACACGCGGCCCAGGGAGATCCGGTGACTCCCGGAACTGTGCTGGTGGCTCCGGCAGGCTACGACCTCACCTTCAGGGGAAGGCCGGGGGCACTCACGGTAAACCTGGACCCCGGAAAAGGTCCCGTGCCGCCGGGGGGGTTCAGGCCGTCGGTGGATGTGGTTATGTCGTCGGCGGCTCAAACCTGCGGCGCTGGTTGCATGGGGGTTCTTCTCACCGGCATGGGGAGGGACGGGGCAAAAGGCATGCTGGAAATAAGGCAGCGCAGGGGGCATACCATTGCCGAGGCGGAAAGCACCTGCGTGGTGTACGGCATGCCCAAGGCTGCTTATGAAATCGGAGCGGCGGAAAAGGTGCTGCCGCTCTATGATATTGCCCAGGAAATTGTAAAAATGATATAAGTAATGAAAATAAATGGGAAGCAGCCTCCTGTGAATTGATTCGCGCGCGAGGCTGTTCTTGTTTATTGGGCATAACACTATAATTGTCCTTGTTTCGTTTCGTGTTATCTGAATGCTGTTACGGTCAATTGCACCCACATACCTGCAATGGTATAATTAGGGAAATTGCCTGGAAGAAGGTGCAATATGGACGTTATTACATCTGCCGACATGAAAAACATCTTTTATATCATAATTAAATACTTTACCGGTAAGCAGCATGTCCTGGCCGTTTATCTTTTCGGTTCCGCAGCCAAAAACCTGATGCAAAAAAATAGCGACATCGATATTGCCGTATTATTAGATGAGAAAATAAAAAATAAAATACAGCGCTTTGACTTGATCCTGACTGCCGGAATGGAACTGGAAAAAGAAACAGGCCGGTCATTCGACGTGGTGGATATTACCAAAGTCCCTTTGGTACTTCAGCATCAAATACTTAAGACAGGTCAATTACTGCTGGAAAACGACAGGCCGGCACGAATAAACTTTGAAGTTGGATCCCGCCGGAAATATTTTGATTTGCTGCCTCTTTACAAAGCAAGGGACAAAAACATATTGCAAGAGTTCAAGGGGTGAAACAACAATGGTTGAAATGCCCAACATGGTCAATTTTTACATGGTGAGGTTATATAAAAGGGCAGAGCGACTATGGGCCTGACTCCGGAGGCGCGGCGGAAAAGGTGCCGCCGCTCTATGATATTGCCCAGGAAATTGTAAAAATGATATAAAGTTTTATAATGCTCTGCCGATTTTAGAAATAAGATACACTGAAGAAGGTCGGTAGAGATGAAAATATTCGGTTACGGCCCCGCGGATATAACCAGGCTGTACAGGGCCGGCGCAAATAAGGATAAACTGCAAAGAAGCGGCGCAGGGGCTTCGCCAGGCGGGGATACCTTGCAGATATCCCAGGAAGGCAAGGCACTGCAAACATTCAAGGCCGTTTTAAAGGATATGCCCCTGGTGAGGGAAGATCTGGTCGAGGATATTAAGTCACAGATTAATAAAGGCGCCTACAAACCCGATGCCGGAAAAATTGCCGAAGGTATAATCAGGGAGAGGCTTCTTGACGAGGAAGTGTAGTAATTGAAAGGCGGGCCGAAACCCGCCTTGTTTGGTTTTGCCGAATTTTTTTCGGCAGGGTTGACCGGGACAAGAATATTACGGCAGGGATGATATATGGAAAATTTATTACAAGAGCTTATTGACGTGCTGGAACAACAAAATGCAACCTTGGCGGATATGCTGCCGGCGGCCAAGGAGCATAATGCCGCCCTCAGGAAAAATAATCCCCCAGGCATGGTGGCCGCGGTGATGAGACTGGAAGAGGTGTCCGGGACACTGCATAGGCAGGATAAACAAAGAGAAAAGCTTCAGCACGAATTAGCGGAGGAGTTGGGACTTAACCGGCAGGCGCGGCTATCCGATATTTTGGCCGGGGCGGGTGAATCACCGTCTATATCCAGACTTAAACCGCTCGCCGCTGAAATAAAGGATAAAATAGAAGAATTGTCGGCGATTAACGATATCAACCAGGCGCTGGCCGCCAGGGGGCTGCAGTTTACCTCGCGGTTCCTTAATATAATCGCCCCAAGCGATACCAACACCTATGCGGGCAGCGGGGTATTTAAAAATGAAAGAAGCACCAGCTCGGTTTTAAACAAAACTATTTAAGACAGGTGGTATTATTATATGCCGGGAACATGGCTAGGTCTTGAAACAGGTAGAAGGGGAATAATGGTGCACCAGAGGAGCCTGGACACCACCGGGCACAACCTGGCCAACGCCAGCACCCCGGGTTACTCCAGGCAGGAGGTAATGATTACTGCCACCGATCCCTTTTCAAATCCCACCATGGACAGCGCCGTCACCCCGGGGCAGCTGGGCACGGGCTCCATGGTAAATATGATCCGCCGGATTACCGACGAGCATCTGCAGCAAAATGTATACAGGTCCGCCACCGACACCACCTACTGGGAGGATCAGATATCCATCCTGCAAAGGGCCGAATCCTCCTTCTCCGAGCCTGATACCGACGGTATAGACGACCTGCTGGTTGATTTCTTCAAAGCCTGGATGGACCTGAATAATACGCCCCAGGACCCTGGTGTCAAAGCGGCGGTTGTTGAGGTTGGAGACGGGTTGGCGAATTTGATGTCCTATACATACAGCCAGTTGAAGGAAATACAGAATTCGGTTGTCTCTGTGGATGATACCCCGGAGGTGGTTGGAGGCATTATAAAGGAACAGGTGGACAGCGCCAATGACGTTTTAACCCAGATTAATGACTTGACCGAAGCCATTAAGAAAATTTATGATCTGGGACAGCAGCCCAATGACCTGATGGATAAACGTGATGCGCTGCTGGAGCAACTGGCCGAGTTCGGCCCGGTAAAGGTCACCTACGGATATACCGGCGGAAAGCCGAACGGCGAGCTGCAGGTCAGCTTTATGGGGCAGGAGGTTGTTAATTCCGAGGATCCGGAGTTTCAGCCGGTAACGCTGAGCCTTAATTATAATGACGGCGGAACCGATGATGATGACACCGATGATACAATCGAACTTGTGTTTTCCGACCCTGACGGCACCGAGTTAAAGACGGTGGATTTGACCAATCAGGAGGATTTAAGCGATTCCGATAATATTGTAAGCGGCGGTTCTCTGCTGGGAGTGGAGGCGGCCAGGCAGCAGATTGTCGGATTTAAGGATAAATTAAACAACTTTGCCATTACCCTGAGGGACAACATTATGGCGGACAGCACCAATTATTTTTTCCAGGGCGACCTGGTAAATGGTGACTTCAATGTGATACCAAGCCTGATAAACGACCCTTCTCAACTGGATGGCGACAAGGCCAAGAACAATGCCAACGTTAGGTCATCGGAAATAGAGATTCCGCCACTGACAAAACCCTGCACACTGGAGGAATATTTTGGGATTTTAATCACGGAGGTGGGCGGCGCGGCAAAGGGAGCCGACGACATGGCAGCCACCCAGTCCGCCATCAGGGATCAAATCGCCGCCTTGAGGGATTCCGTGTCCGGCGTATCCATAGACGAGGAATTAACCAAAATGCTTCAGTTTCAATATGGTTTTCAGGCATCCTCCAGGATGATAACTACAATAGACAGCATGCTGGATGTAATAATAAACAAGTTGTTCTAAAAGGGTATTGAGGATTATTTTTAGGGCGGGAGGGTATTTATGCGAATCAGCAACAGATATATTACCAACAATGTAATAAACAGTATTCAGGGGAATTTAAGCAGGCTGGCCCGCAGCCAGGAGCAACTAGCTTCCACTAAAAAGGTTTTGCGGCCCAGCGACAACCCAAATGCGATGGGTTCACTTTTATCAATAAAGAATACCCTTTCCTATAATGAGCAGTATAGTAAAAACATTGACGACGGGTTATCCTACCTGGGCATGAATGATACAGCCCTGGGCACCATAGGGGATATTTTGAAAAAGGCCAGTGAATATGCCCTTCAGGCGGCCAATGATACTTATAATCCTGATGACCGGGCGGCAGTAGCCACCCAAATAGATAAAATGATTGATCAGATTGTAGACCTGGCCAACTCATCCGTAGGTGATAAATATATATACGCGGGAACGGACAACAATGCGGCTCCCTTTGAAAGAGAGGGGGACAAGATAATTTACAAAGGAAACTTCGAAGGCTTGTACAGAGAAGTGTCCCCAGGCAAGGATTATAGGATTGACGCGCCGGGCGTTACCACCGGCGTAGAGATTGACGGTGTGAATAATGAAGCGCTGGCTTCCGAAAAACCGGAGGTTACCAGCAGGCAAACCAATACAAACATAGTTGGCGTATTAAGTGTAAAAGTTGATGCTGTGTCCGGAACGGTTACGATAAACGGAAAAATTCAGGATTTAACTGATCCCGAAAACCCCGTGGAGACAGATTATGATAACGTAACCATGACATTTGACGAGTTGGGAACAGCCGGTGACGTGCTTGACGGACTTGATATTGATTTTAGTAATTCTGCCGACGGGTCGGAATATAATTTAAGTTTCGGGAAGCTTGGAGTCTTCGGGAATGTGGATGACAGCGGTGTGGTTTATGACCCTGCGGATACCGGCAAGTCTGAAATTGACAAGGGAATTTTTGATGTTCTATTTGCCCTGAGGGACAGGCTCAGTAATAATGACACCGACGGCTTGCAGAAAAGCATTGATGAATTGGACCAGAAAAATGACCAGGCGCTTCAGTACCGTGTGGCCATAGGAGCCCGCACCAATCACTTCGAGGGTATTCAGGCGCAGTTGCTGGACCAGGAAGTTGCCCTTAAAGCTAATTTAAACAATATAGAAGGCGCTGATATGGAAAAGCTGACAATAGAGTATGCCGAGCAGAATCTTGCATATAATGCTTCCCTGGCTTCGGGAGCAAGTATGATGCAGTTGAGCCTGCTGGACTTTCTCCGCTAGTGTGAGCTTGCAATAAGAAGATTAATTATATATTGGTGGGGAGGAGGAGGAAATGAAAATAGGCTCCGGGGGGCATAATGCCCAGGCAGCCCAGGATGCCGTCGCAGCCAGACAGCAAGAGCAGATCAGGCTAAAACCCACCCTGGAACAGGAACTGCTTCAATCGCAAAAACAGGGTTTGGAGCTTAATAAACCGGTGCTTCACCCAAATAAATCCGCGGAATTGGAAGGTTACCTCCGAAACAAAGAAACATCCGGAGAGGGTAAAAAGAACAAAGACTCCGGTGGAAAACGCCAGGAAGGCGATAAGCCAAAAGACTCAGACAGCCCGGATAAAGACATGCCTCCAGGGTTAAAAGGGGTTCTGCTGGATAAATATATGTAACGAAACCGATATTTTGGGGTGACCGGACAGGTCACCTTAAATAGTTTAAACCTTTATCACGGGAGGGCGGAAATGAAAATAGAGACTACCCGTTTCGGAAATCTGGAAATTAAAGAAGAAAAAATAATAACCTTTCCCCGGGGAATACCCGGTTTTGAAAATGTAAGACGGTTTTTTTTACTGCCGGTGGAAGGCCTGGAAGACATACACTGGCTGCAGGCTGTGGAGAACCCCGGGGTGGCCCTGCTGGTAATTGACCCCTTTAAATATTTTATAGACTATTCCTTTGAAATCCCCGGCCCGGACCTGGAGGAACTGGAAATAACAGAGCAGGCGCAGGTGCTGGTAATAGCCGTGGTAACCATTCCCGGGGATGACCCTGCACTGACCACCGCCAACCTGCTGGCCCCGGTGATTATTAACACCCGCACAAGCCGGGCCAGGCAGATCATTTTGAATGGTTTGCCCTACACTACCAGACACAGGCTTTTTCCGGACATGAATTCCTCCAGTGAAAAGAAAAAGTGTAATGTTTCAGGCGGGGAGGGGAAATAATGCTGGTGCTCACCCGCAAAAAAAATCAGGGCATTATGCTGGGGGATAATATTTCGGTTGTAATACTGGAAATTAAGGACGATGTGGTAAAAATAGGAATAGAGGCTCCCAAGGACACAATTATATTAAGGAGCGAACTGTATAAATCCGTGACAGATGAAAACATTACCGCAGTTTCCACCGGTAAATCCGCAGCGGAAATGCTTATGAATATCATGTCGAAAAAGAAATAAATATATTTTTTAGTCTAAATCTGTCTCGTAAAATGCCGATATATATTGCAGGGAAAGAATCCGGGCGGCCGACCGGATTCCCTATAAATCACCGCATGGATGCGGTGAACAAATATTTCAGGGAGGAAGAAAAATGAGAATCAACCACAACATCGCAGCTCTCAACACCTATCGCCAGCTGAGCAACAACACCAGCATCGGGTCCAGGTCGCTGGAGAAGCTTTCATCCGGACTGCGCATCAACCGGGCCGGTGACGACGCGGCAGGTCTGGCCATCAGTGAGAAGATGCGCGCCCAGATCCGCGGCTTGGATCAGGCTTCCCGCAACGCCCAGGACGGCATTTCCTTGATTCAGACCGCTGAGGGTGCCCTGAACGAGACCCACAGCATTCTGCAGAGGATGCGTGAGTTGGCCACCCAGGCCTCCAACGACACCAACGTAAGCATTGACCGTGACGAGATCCAAAAGGAAATCAACCAGTTAACCTCTGAAATCAACCGTATCGGCAACACCACAGAATTCAACACCCAGTCTCTGCTCAAAGGGATAATAACTCCCGCCGTTACTTCCGATGCATTAAAAACCACCATTACCGCTGGCGCTGAGGGTGTACTTGCAGGCGCTTTGACATCACTTTCAGTGGATAAAAACAGCGTAGTGGCCTCCGAATCGGAAGCCAGCGTTCAGGCAGGCACCAGCGAGGCGACTGCCAAGGTATCCACTGTTAGCGCTAGCACTGACAGCGTGAAAGGCTTAAGGAGTTCGGTATCCCTCTCAAACGGTATAACAATCCAATTGTCTATCAGTGCTACTGGTACCACCTTGAATACAGTTATGGGCACCAATCTTAACGACGCAAATAGCAAGGCTATAAAAGTTATCCAAGGCACAACTATCGGCGGCGTTTCAAAGATTGATTCCACAACAAACACTATGACCATAACAATAGGCAAGAATGCTGACGGGACATCAAGAGCGCAGAACAGGGGCCAGTTGTACAATGAGATTAATAATTTACTGCTTAATGCTACTGCAGCCACGATAAACAATATAACTGGCGCTGCAGCTAACGGAGTTAAACTAGAGGTTCTTCAGCCTGCCGGTTCTGAGTCGGAAGTGGTCAACCTGACCACGGATGGTGAAACCGGTACCTTCTCCGGTGGGAAAAATGAAGTTAAAGGTGTATATAAGTTTGAACTGAAGGACGTATTTAATGAAGCGGGAGATACAATTACCATAGCTGGCAGAACCTTTAAAGCAACTCTGCAAAATGCAGTGGCTGCAAATCACGAGTTCGATATAGCAAACGCAGCCAACTCTGTTGTGGACGCCAACACACAGCTTACCAGTCTGAAAGCCGCTATAGAGGCGGACGCCGAATTAAAGAATCACTATACCGTAACGGTAACCAATGCGACCCTCATACTTACTGAGAAGGCCGCACAGGCGACCGGTGTCGGGTTGGAGAACGTGACCGTGGCTGGGTACGGCACAAACGACAAACTGGTGTTATCAAATGCGTCAGGCAGAAATTTTGACAAAATAACAATTGTCCAGAATACATCCGCGAATCCTGATACGTTGAAGGTTACAGTCGTTACCAGCAATATTGAGAGTTTTGAGATTAAAATCCAGCTTGCCAATAAGACTGCCAGCAAGAACACGGCGGAAAAGATACAGGAGCAATTGCATCAACTGGGAGTAGGTTTGGACGGTATTATCAAGCTCACGCAAAGCGCTGCTGATCAAGCCGCGGGCAAACCCCAAACAGAAGTTGATCTTAAAAAGATAACCGTTTCTGCTTTGGGTAACTGGGATACTTCCACGGTTGGCAACAATATAGTTCAGGGCACAGGAACCTTTGTAGGCGGAACTGAGGAGTCAAAGGGCGTATACAGCTTTGAGGTGACGCAGGCATTTGCGGCGGGGGATGTAGTTGATATCAAGGGACAGAAGTTTAAAGCTGTTGACGGCGTTGCCGATGCCACAAAAGGCGAGTTCAGCGTGGCTGGCGGCGATCTCGGCGGCCAGGCCACCGGTCTTATGGACGCCATTAGCTTAAGCACCCTGAAGGCTGCTTACACGGCCTCCATCAATTCAACAACGCCTACAAAGATAACTCTTACTGAAAAAGCTCCAACGGGCGAGGACATGGACAGCGCTGATATTACTTTGCGGGCTACTGGAACCAACGGCGTCTACTCGGTAGATACCGGTGAATTACAGCAAGCCGGTGCCAAGTTCATTATTGACGGTGAGGAAATAGTTATATCCGACAAGGTTGCTCACACTGGTTATGATGACGGCACCGCGATGAAGGAAGCAACTTCTGCTGAAGGACAGCTTTCAAATCTTGTTGAAGCCATCAATAAGAACAAAACCCTGGGTGAAAAATATACTGCTTCAGTGGATGATGGCAAGCTTAAGCTGGTGCAAAAGGATGGCTTCACCTCTGCAACAGCTCCGGATATGAAGATCAGAACCACAGACCAGGGTGATTACACTGCCACGTTCCAGGTGGGTGCAAACTCCGGTCAGAGCATGACCATTACTGTAGCTGACATGCGTTCCAAGGCTATCGGTGTGAGCGGCGACGGAACATATGATACAGCAACAGCCAAGAACGGCACGGTTGCCAGCTATGTTGCATCGGCGAATGTAACAAACGGCACAACAAATACAAATGTGGAATATTCCCTTGATGTTTCAACATCGGAGAAGGCTTCAGCCGCGATAAGCGTGATTAATGATGCCATTGAAACAGTGTCTGCGCAGCGCTCACAGCTCGGTGCTTTCCAAAACCGTCTTGATCACACTATTAACAACCTTGACACGTCATCTGAGAACCTCACTGCATCCGAGTCTCGTATTCGTGATGTGGATATGGCTAAAGAGATGATGGAGTATACCAAGAACAACATTCTCATGCAGGCGGCACAGGCTATGCTGGCTCAGGCGAATCAGCAGCCCGAAGGAGTATTGCAGCTTCTCAGGTAATGCTGTGATGCCATTGACACTATAAGAAAAAAGGGTTTCAGGGAAGTCAGAGGGTATCCTCTGGCTTCCCTAATAATATGCGAGAAACTACTTCGGGGGATGTACAAAATGAAGCTAAGTATAGCGATGATGGTTAAAAATGAATCCAAATATCTAAAAAAATGCCTTGAAGCACTTAAGCCGTTAATGAAAAAAGTGGATTCCGAGTTAATCATAGTCGATACCGGCTCAGAAGATAATACTGTAGAAATAGCAAGGGAATATACCGACAACGTTTACTTTCATCCGTGGAATAACAATTTTTCGGAAATGCGGAATATTACCATCGGCTATTCCAGAGGAGAATGGCTGTTTATTGTGGATGGAGATGAAATACTTCAGGAGCATGAACAGCTTGTTAATTTTTTAAATGGTAAAGAAAGTAATAAATTCAATACTGCTGTTATTCAGATTAAAAATATCACCAATGAAACAAACGAAGAAGAAGGCTTTTCTATTATCACAGCTCCAAGGCTTTTTAGAAATGACGAAGATTTTCATTATGAGGGTGCTGTACACAATCAAGCCATATATAAAGCGCCGGTAAGGAAATTACAAGCGTTGCTGGTCCACTATGGTTACCTTCACACCGATAAAGAGCTGATGGAAAGAAAGTTTCAGAGAACGTCCTCGATACTTAAATCTGAGCTTGAAAAAAATCCTGATAATGTATACTATCTTTTTCAATTAAGCACTACCTACTCCATGCATCAGGAATATCAAACTGCGCTGGAGTGTATTCTAAAAGCCGTGGATGTCGTTAGCAAGCATAATTTGGATTTAAAACAAAATTACTATGTTTTTAACGAATGTGCAATAGTCTATAACAACCTGGGCATGTACAAGGAAGCGGAGGAAGCTTGCCTTAAGTGTTTTAATATAAAAAAAGGACATCTTGATGTACATTATATTGCCGGAATAGCGCAGTTCAATCTAAATAAATACAGTGAAGCAATAGAAAACTTTAAGAATTATCTTAAAATTATAGAAAGTATGCATATGGGTGAGGAAGAAGCAGATCTCACCACCACATTGTATACAGTTGGAAAAGTTGAAGATGCCTATGTGCTTCTTTTTAAACTATTCATTTTGGTTGATAAGCTGGAAGATGCACTGTCATATGCAATAAAAATAACAAAAATAGATTATATACGGAACAACTTGGAAAATATAGTTAAAGTTTTTGTCTATTTGGCAAGGTTTGATGAATTGCGGAAATACTTTGTCGATAACGTGGAAAACCAACTGCCTGACAGTATTCCAGGCTTTTATCTGGCATTGGAGAATAACAGAAAAAATATGACTCCTGAGCAGTTTATTGCATTCTGCAGGGCTTTTGAAAATACCCCAGGAAATTATGGCCTGCTGTGCGAGGCGAGGCTTGAATATAAAAGAGATGCATCGGCTGATGCTGACATTATAGATAGAATTAAATGTTTCGATTTTTATGGACAATATGATTATTATGCTGATATTATACTACTTTGGATGAAAAATCAACATCCTCTTTCAAAGTTAATTGGAATTTTGTGGGAGCAGGATATTGATATATATTTTGAATATTTAAGAAAGCATTATCCCGGACTTACAAAGATAGTATATCGTTATTTAATAGACGTGCCTCATGAGGCAACACTTGATGATATGAGAATTGGAAAGATTATGGCTAGATATATAATCTTGATTGGTGGTATTGAAGAAAATGAATATATTGGAGCATTTAAGTTTTATCTGGAAATTGGTTTTAAATATGTAAGAAATGTATATAGTGATCAGGTTGTATTGGAAGAACATATCTTTAGTATGAAAAATAAAGAAGAAGCATTCTTGCTTTTTGTTATGAAAGCATTCGAAGCAAAAGAAGTAAAAAGTAGAGCTAAATATTTGGATAAAGCAAAAAAAACCTATAACGATATGGTTAAGCCTCTTGAAAAGTACATTGAAAAGCTTAAAAATATTGAATTTGAAAAGCAATGTGCTGAGTTGAGACAAAAAAGGGATTATATTTTAAATTCTGTTAGAAAGCTTATACAGGAAGATAATTTTATTAATGCGGAGGAATTGCTTAATCACTATATTGCTTCCCTGCCTGATGATCCGGCGGCGGTTGCATTGCTTAGTCTGGTCTACATTTTGATGGACAGTGAAAAAGATATTGAACAATTTCTGCCCTTAAAAGACTACGAAGAATATAAATCTGAGTTTAAGAAAGATATAAAAACTTTGATTAACGAAGGTAGTTTTTATAAGGCACAAAAAGTTATTAATAAATATGAGCATATTAATGGTGACGACCTTGATATTTATTCAATGAAAGCTGTTATAGCTATAATGAATAATAATTTGCATGAGGCAGAAGAAATAATCAGGAAAGGCTTACTAATTGATAAGAATAATTATGATTTGCTTTTTAATTTGGCATATCTTTATGAGCAAAAAAAAGATTATACTTTTGCTATTGATATTTATGAAAAGTTAATAAATAATACAATGAAAAGTGAAGATAAATTGGAGCTTATACAAATAATTTCTAATATAGAGCAAGAACAATATCGAAATAGTAGTATTGTTCAAGTGAGTAAATCATTTTTATGCTCAGATAATGATTGCTATAATAATTTTGCATTAATAATTCCTACATATAATAGGCCTAGGTATTTAAGTAGATTACTTTACTATATTAATAATCAATATTCTAGGGTTGCCCCTAGGATACTGGTGCTTGACTCTAGTTGTCAAGAAAATAAAATTATTAATCAAAAGATAATTGATAATTTTCAAGGCCTAGATCTAGATTGTTTATCATTTAATTCGGATATTAGTGTTTTTGAAAAAATCTTTCAAGGTATTGAAGATATAGATACTGATTATATTTGTCTGTGCGCGGATGATGATTTCATAAAAGAAGAGGGATTGTTCAGGTCACTAATTGCTTTAGAAAGAGATAGTAGTTTGTTTTCTGTTAAAGGTAGAAATTTATTCTATGTTAAAGACATATCTAATTTAAAAGAATATGATTTTTTTGCAGGACTTTATGATAGCGATCCTATTAAAAGATTGGAATTAATAAATCATGGCTTTTTCCCTTCACTTTTTTATCAAGTTTTTAGAACAAAAGAGTTGAAAGAAATATATAGATTTCTAGTCCGTAATAAGGAACTATTGCCTTATAATAACACTTTTCAAGAATACCTATTTTATTATATGGTAGTATTAACAGGAAAAATAGGAAAAATTGATGTTGACTTTAATATAAGGGATAAAGGAGTAGCTAGAGAGCAAGCCTTTACCAATTTTCCACATGCAGTTCTTGACAAAACTTTTAATGAAGATTACATTCGATTTAAAAGATCCTTTCTTCAATATTGCAAAATAGTAGGAGTATTTGGAGAAAAACTTGATAAAAAAATAGATACTATATTCAGTAACTTTTTGGTTTTTTTCCTTGGCATACCAAAAGAATATGTGATTCAGACAAATAGTCAATTTGATTTGAAAGAGTTAGAAAAAGGTATGAAAAAAAGTTCGCTTTGGCCTAAATCCTAATGATATGCTAAGTATGCGATTAGATTAATCATATTTTGTTTGCTAAAATATGCAAATATTTTAATATATAAAGAGAGTGAATTTTAATGAAAGTTGTTATTTTAGCTGGAGGACTAGGCACTCGTATTAGTGAAGAATCCCATCTTAAACCAAAGCCGATGATTGAGATCGGTGGCAAACCTATACTATGGCATATAATGAAAATATATTCTTATTATGATATACACGAATTTATAATTTGTTTAGGATATAAAGGATATTTAATTAAAGAATACTTTGCTAACTATTTTTTGCACCAATCTGACGTAACAATTGAATTGTTTAATAATAAGTTTGAAATCCATAATAACCATTGTGAACCCTGGCGTGTTACGCTGGTTGATACCGGGGAAAAAACTATGACAGGTGGAAGGCTAAAAAGGGTTCAAAGTTATGTTGGAAATGAGACTTTTTGTTTTACCTATGGCGACGGTGTTTGTGATGTTAATATCAATGATTTAATTTCGTTTCACCGTGGACAAGGTAAATGGGCTACATTAACAGCTGTACAGCCGCCGGGCCGATTTGGCGCGTTAGACTTTAACCAGAATATAATTACAAGCTTTCAGGAAAAACCCAGAGGAGATGGCAGTTGGATTAACGGGGGCTTTTTTGTCCTTGAGCCTGAAGTGTTTAAGTTAATTAATGGTGATGAAACAATTTGGGAAAGGGAACCTCTGGATAATTTAGCTAAGCAGGGGCAATTATCCGCTCTTAAGCATTCAACCTTCTGGCAATCTATGGATACTATGAGGGATAAAATGTTTTTGGAGGAATTATGGAATTCGGGAAGGGCTCCGTGGAAGGTATGGCTATGAAATTTTCATTCTGGAACGGAAGAAGAGTTTTAATTACCGGTCATACCGGTTTTAAAGGTAGTTGGCTGTCATTATGGCTACATAAGCTTAATGCGGAAGTAATTGGTTACTCCTTGTCGCCGCCTACTAAACCAAGTCTATATGATTTGGCGAAAGTGGGGAAAAAAGTGGTTTCAATTCACGGTGATGTGCGTGATAGGGACAGTCTTTTAGCTACAATTCAAAAATATAGACCTGAAGTAATTTTTCATATGGCAGCTCAATCGCTGGTGAAGAAATCCTTTTTAGATCCTGTTGGAACTTTTGAAACAAATATAATGGGAACAGTCAATTTGCTGGAGGCAGTTAGGCATGTAGATAGTGCACGTGTTGTTGTCAATGTGACAAGTGATAAGTGTTATGCAAATAGAGAATGGGTTTGGGGTTATCGGGAAAACGATCCTATGGGCGGAGTAGATCCTTATAGTTCTAGTAAAGGCTGTTCCGAACTGATAACTTCAGCTTTCCGTGAATCATATTTTAATACTGGTTACTGCGGACAACGCAAAGTAGCTGTTGCTTCGGTTCGGGCCGGTAATGTTATTGGTGGAGGGGATTGGGCTGAGGATAGACTTATACCAGATTGTATTAGGGCAATTATGAATAATAAACCTATTTATATTCGTTACCCTGATGCTGTCCGTCCCTGGCAGCATGTATTAGAACCGCTTTTTGGTTATCTATTATTAGCGCGACGATTACATGAAGACGGACCTAATTCTTCAGGCGGATGGAATTTCGGTCCAAATGACAGCGATTCAAAAACAGTTAGGTGGATGGTTAATCATATTGTTAATATTTGGGGCGGAAATGCAAGATGGGAAATAGATCAGGGCAACAAAGTATATGAGGCGAATTATTTAAAACTAGATTGTTCAAAGGCAAGATCGATACTTGGTTGGTATCCGCAGTGGAATTTAACTCAGTCGTTAGTAAATACAATAAAATGGTATAAATCTTATTTTGGCAATGAAGACATGCTTGAAAGCACGCTAAATCAAATTGATAGTTACCAAGTAACTCTTGGTCACAATGTGGGGTAACAGAGATGAAATGCAGATTTTGTGATAATGAACTTAATGATATTTTTCTTTCACTTGGCTCTTCGCCTTTATCTAATTCGTATTTAACCAGGGAGCAGTTACTAAAAATGGAACCATACTATCCGTTGAAAGTATATGTTTGTAACAAATGTTTTCTAGTCCAGTTAGAAGAATTTGAAAGCCCTCAACATATTTTTAATGATTATGCATATTTTTCTTCATATTCTGATACCTGGTTAAAACACGCCAAAGATTATGCTGCTAAAATGATAAAATTATTCAATATCAATAACCAATCCACTGTAATAGAGATAGCAAGTAATGACGGTTATTTACTTCAATATTTTATACAGAGAGGAATTCCAGTATTGGGAATTGAGCCCGCAGCTAATGTGGCTAAAGTTGCTAAAGAAAAAGGGATCCCAACGGAGACTGTTTTTTTTGGACTGCATGCAGCTAAAGAATTAGTAAAAAAAGGTAAGTATGCAGATCTTATTGTTGGTAATAATGTATTGGCACATGTTCCAAATCTTAATGACTTTATAAAAGGATTAAAATTTCTTTTAAAACCAAAAGGAATTATTACATTGGAGTTTCCTCATCTTATGAGACTTATTGAGGGTATTCAATTTGACACAATATATCATGAGCATTTTTCATATTTTTCCTTATTGACATTAGAAAAAGTCTTTGATAAATATGGGCTTACTGTATTTGACGTTGAAGAATTATCTACTCACGGTGGTTCATTGAGGATTTATGTCAGACACCAGGACGATAATACAAGAACTATTACCGAGCGTATTTATGATTTAAAAGATCGTGAAACCAAATTCGGGCTAATGGATATTAACTTTTATACATCTTTTGGGGAAAAAGTCAACGCAGTTAAACTAGATATGCTTAATTTTTTAATAAAGGTAAAAAAGGAAGGTAAATCTATTGTAGGTTATGGAGCACCAGCAAAGGGAAATACATTAATTAATTACTGTGGGATTAAAACAGATTTTTTGGACTATACTGTGGATAAAAATCCACATAAGCAAGGTCGTTATTTGCCAGGAAGTCATATTCCCATAGAGTCCCCAGAGAAAATCAAGAAAACAAAACCGGATTATGTATTTATTCTTCCGTGGAACTTAAAAGATGAAATAATGGAACAGATGAATTTTGTTCGAGATTGGAATTGTAAATTTGTCATACCAATACCAATGCTAAAGGTGATTTAATATGATATTTAAGGAAACAGTGCTAAAAGGAGCATATATTATAGAGATAGAACGTATAGAAGATAATAGGGGCTTTTTTGCCAGATCCTGGTGTCTGCAAGAGTTTATTGCCCACGGTCTAAACTCCAAGCTGGCTCAATGTAATATATCTTTTAACAAAAAAAAAGGTACTCTGCGCGGTATGCATTATCAGACAGCTCCTTACGAAGAGGCTAAAATAGTCCGCTGCACCAGTGGATCTATTTATGACGTTATTATAGACTTGCGATCCTATTCGAAAACTTTCAAGCAGTGGCTTGCAGTAGAATTGTCCTCTGAAAACTTTAAAATGTTGTATATTCCTGAGGGGTTTGCCCATGGGTTTCAGACGTTGGAAGATGATACAGAAGTGCTTTACTTTATGACGGAGTTTTATCATTCTGAATGCGCAAGGGGCTTACGATGGGATGATCCGGCATTTGGTATTAAATGGCCTTATTTTTTAGATAGAGTTATTTCCTATAAAGATGCAAATTATCCATTATGGAATGATTTAATTATTAAAGGAGAAATTTAAATGCAAGAAAAGAGTATGGAAAATATAAAAAAATATTGGGATGATCAGGCTCGAAAATTTGGTTCGGCAGCCAATGCGACGACACAGGATG
Source organism: Desulfocucumis palustris (assembly GCF_002933875.1). GTDB lineage: Bacteria > Bacillota > Desulfotomaculia > Desulfotomaculales > Desulfocucumaceae > Desulfocucumis > Desulfocucumis palustris. Next base: position 118,544 of record NZ_BFAV01000019.1, read on the forward strand.
TGTACATGCGTCAAATTGAAATTAATTATATTAGTGAGTTTTTATCTTCCTTTAAAAAACCATTACGTGTTCTAGATATTGGTTGTGGAAATGGTTTTAGTACCATGGAATATAAAAGTAGAGTTCCCTGGCATTCTTATGTTGGTGGTGATTATTCAGAAGATATGATATTCATTGCGAATAATGAACTAGAAAAACATCAAACCTCAGGTGATATTCAATTTAAAGTAATGGATGTGATGAATTTATCAAAATATGGTGATACGTATGATGTCATAATATCCGATCGATGTTTAATAAACCTGGGTAATTTAAATAATAGAAAACAAGCATTATGGGAAATATCAAAATGCCTGCAATCCGGCAGTTGGTATTTGATGATTGAAAACTTTTTGGAAGGGCACATTGAAATGAATAAGATGAGGGAATACTTAGATCTTGATGAAATTCCAGTTCGTTGGCACAATTCCTTTTTTTCTTATAAAGAACTTGAAGATTCCATAAAACATATTTTTAAAATTTCTAGTTTTGAAAATATAAGTAGTCTTTATTACCTTGTAACAAGAGTCGTATATTCTAAACTTTGCGAAATTCAGAAGCGTACACCGGATTATGACAATCCAATTTACAAGGTAGCTGCGAAACTTCCTCCTGCAGGAAATTTTGGACCGATATTTGCTTGTAAACTATTAAGGGGCTGATATAGTGAAAGAATTTACGGCAGAGAAAAGGGAATGGATTAATGCTCTATCAAAAAATGAAGAGCTTAAAAAAGATTCTGTTGATTGGATAGAAAAAGCTTCACATTATAAATATTCCTATTATTTTTCCTGGCTTGGAAGACCTATTATTCAATTTCCACAAGATATTATTGCTATGCAAGAACTAATATGGGAGTCGAAACCAGACTTAATTATTGAAACAGGGATTGCCCATGGTGGATCCTTAATTTTTTATGCGTCTTTATTAGAATTGATAGGTAATGGTCATGTTTTGGGTATTGATATCGATATACGAGAACATAATCGGGTTGAAATTGAAAAACACTCCTTGCATAAAAGGATTACAATGTATCAAGGTTCCTCGATAGATATTGATATAATTAAAAGGGTATACGAATTTGCTAAAGGCAAGAAAAAAGTATTAGTAGTTTTGGATTCAAACCATACACATCAACATGTATTAAAGGAATTGGAGCTATATTCTCCTTTAGTTACGAAGGGTAGCTATTTAGTGGTTTTCGATACAATTGTTGAGGATATGCATGATAATTTTTTTTTAGATCGCCCTTGGGGTAAAGGCGATAACCCTAAAACTGCTGTATGGGAGTTTTTGAAAAATAATAAGAGATTTGTTGTTGATAAAGATATTCAAAATAAGTTATTAATTACAGTAGCACCTGATGGTTATTTAAAGTGTGTGGAGGATTAAATGGAAAAAGTTGGTCATATGTTAGTTTCTGGTCCCTCAATAACTCAAAAAGAAATAAATTACGTAATAGATGCTGTGAAAAATGCATGGTACGAAAACGCTAATATGTATCATGAACGATTTGAAAAAGCATTTGCTAGTTATGTGGAGCGAAAATATGCTATTACACTTCCGTCCTGCACTTCAGCTCTCCATCTTGCATTAGTTTCTTTAGGTATAGGTCCGGGAGATGAAGTTATTGTTCCAGAAATAACTTGGATTGCAACGGCTGCCCCGATTACTTATGTAGGAGCCACTCCGGTTTTTGCTGATATTAATCCAAATACTTGGTGCTTATCAGCTAAATCCTTTGAAGAATGTATAACTCCAAATACAAGGGCTGTTATTCCGGTTGATTTGTATGGTAATATGCCAAATATGGCTGAAATTCAATCAATAGCAAAAAAATTTAACATTGCAATAATTGAAGATGCAGCTGAAGCTATAGGATCTGAACATAAAGGGAAAAAGGCAGGGAGTTTTGGAGAAACTGGAGTATTTAGTTTCCATGGTTCAAAGACCATGACTACAGGGGAAGGTGGAATGCTTGTCACAGATAATGAATATATTTATCGGCGAGTGCTAACTCTTCGGGATCATGGCAGACCACCTTCCGATAAGAAATTTTACAACACTGAAATTGCATATAAATACAAAATGAGCAGTATGCAAGCGGCACTAGGTTTAGCACAATTGGAACGAATAGAAGAGTTGATAGCGCGCAAAAGGCTAATTTTTTCATGGTATTATCAAGAACTATCTGATATTAATGATATAATTTTAAATTATGAAGGCCCTTATACAAAAAATACGTACTGGATGGTAACAATAATTTTAAACAAAAAGTTTGGGATTAAAAAAGAGGAATTAATACAACAATTAATTGAAAACAATATAGATGCCCGTCCATTTTTTTATCCTTTAAGTTCTCTTCCGGCTTACAAAAAATCGGAACAAGTTGACATAGCTAAAAAAAGAAATTTAAATGCTTATAACATTTCTCCTTATGGAATTAATCTTCCATGTGGAATGAATATGAGCGAAGATAAAGTATCCTATGTTTGTAAGATATTGAGACGATTGTTATCTTTATGACCTTTTTATTCCTACGGATGCATGGTTTTACCAGCAGTCGACAAATGATTTCATAAGGGCTTGTTATTATTTTGCAAGCCCTAAGTATTAACTTTAAATAAGGAGTAAAAAATGATTATACCTAATCATATTCAAATTGAAACAGTAAATGGATTATGCACTGCCAGTTGCAATATGTGCACTATAAGTAATTGGAAAAGAGACCCTAATATTATGGACAATATTACATATATCAAGATACTTAAAAATTTTTTGGATTACCAACAAAATATTAAGTATATAACTTTGCATGGATGTGGCGAGCCGTTGTTGGATGATAATCTTTCAGAAAAGATAAAAATAGCTAAGGAAATGAATTTTTCAGGAATCGGTTTTGCCACAAATTGTACAGAATTAAGTGAAGATATTTCTTGTAATTTAATTGAATCTGGGTTAGATACAATTATTTGTAGTATTGATGGAATAAAAAAAGATACTCATGAATCAATTAGAAAGGGAACAAATTTTGAAAAAGTAGTTTCAAATGTCTTAAAATTTATTCAATTAAGAAATAGAATTGGCAAAACTAAAATTTTAATTAGATTTATTAGGCAGGAAATAAATAATCAAGAATGGCCAGAATTTTTTAGTTATTGGACAGGAAAATTGGATTGCAATTTTGGTGATCAGGTTATAAGGTTTGATATTCATAATTGGGGTGATAAACTGACTCATTATAAAACTAAAGATGTTAATAGTTCTGTTGGCTTTAATAAGGTTGTGTGTGAATATATTTATGACAGGATTGTGGTTTATTCTAATGGTGATATGGGTTTTTGCTGCGCAGATGATAATGGTTTTTTTAATTTAGGGAACGTTTCTGATTGTGATCCTATAAGTATATATAATAATAATCCATTTAATTATTATCGCAAAATGATGCAGGAAGGCAGGATAGATGAACTGGAACACTGCCGATATTGCACAATACCACGTTCGCGAGCATTGAGATTATAATTAACTGCCCTTTGATAAGCTAGGAGGCTGTCTGAATATTAACAGAAACCAGGGTATTTGCCATTAGATGGCGAAATATACCCTATTACATTGTCAATACTAAGACTATATTATAATTCATTTTTATAGTATACTCTTTCCAGGGAGGGAGGGGTATGCCTTGCCAAAAGTGAAATACCATGTCCGTC
>NZ_BFAV01000020.1 GCF_002933875.1 Desulfocucumis palustris
GGTGCCGGAGACGCAAAGTTAGCCTTTGCCTCAGGTTTATTTTTGGGAATGGACATGATATTTCCCTTTCTATACTTCATGGTTGTGTCCAGGTGCTTCATGGGGATAGGGGCAAGGGTTTACCACGGCATCAAAAACCCCCGGCTGGCCCTGGCCAATCTGAAATGCGAACTTAAAATGGCACCCCCGGTAATAGACGTTATCAAAGCCCCCGGGGCTTGGACCATAACCCTGGGGGTAATATTAACCGTTAACCGCCACCATATCCTGCCGGGAATGTTTTAATGAGGGGAGGGCTTTAGTTGTGAGGAAAATGCTATTGGACCTGATAAGGGACAACCGGGGCGTCACCGTGTTAGAGTACACATTGTGGGCCTTTATTATCGGTGGTGTGTCAATTGCCATCTGGCAAGGCATCGGGGATTCATTAAGGCCGGTGATTAATACCGGAACACAGAGCCTGACAAACATAACATCTTCGGGTTTTTAGGGGGAGTTTCTTTGAATAGCGGAAAGAAGTACAAATTATTGCATATTATTGAGGACGGCACAGGCAGCACGACCCTGGAAGTACTTCTTGCTCTTTCTGTTTTGGTCTTCCTTACCTACGGGGTGATTGAATACGGTGTTCTACAGTCCAAGCATCAATACGCCGAACACACCATGCACAAATACAAGGACCGCATGAGGGTGGAGGGATATTTGACGGCGGCGGACGAGGCGCAATTGATAAATGAATTCAACAGCTTTGGCTGTGTCGTGACGGATATCCAGGGTCCCCGGGAGAGCCGGGGGAACCCCAGGGTGCTGCGCACCATGGACCTGGCTGCCAGCACCATAACCTTAAGGGTGACCTGCCGGCCGCAGCCGGAACCGCTGCTGGTAAACAGGCTAATCGGCAGCAACACTCCGGGGGCGGCTTTCAGAATCATTGTGGGCGGGGGAGGGCTAAGTGAGAGAATCAATCCGTAAACTGGTTAAAAACAATTCCGGAATGGGCACCTTCTGGGGAATTCTTGCCCTGGGGACCATCATGATTATTTTCGTGGCGGCAATCCGTCTTTCGCACATGGTAACCGGCGCGGATATAGACCTCCAGGAGGCCGTGGCGGACGCCTGCAAGGCCGCGGCCCAGCAGGTGGAGCCCCGGAGCGAGGCGGACAGCTATCCTTTAATTGAAACGGAAAAGGCGCACGACGCCTTTAGATACGTGCTGGCCTTAAACCTTAACCTTGACGAAACCACGCTGGAGCCTAGAGCTAATTCCATGGTGAAAGACACTCCAGGCTATAATTTTATTGTCTATAACGGGTTTGATTATTATGAAGATGAAACATATACCGGCGGCCCGGGAGGTGATCTGGCATCCACCGGGGCCAAAGCCTATACCCAATACATTTTCTCCGAGGGGGCTTTGAGCAGGGATGACAGCCCCGACCCGGGCTTCATACCCAACCTCCCGGGAAACTGGCCAAGGACGTTTAACATCAACGACGCGGGCGGCAGCATGGTTTTCCGGGTGGAACTCCCCAATTGCGGAGTTGTGGCCGTTGTTAACGCGGACCTGGTGGAGGTGCTGGGGAAAGATTCGATAAACGCCACCAGGTGGGCGTCGGCGGCGCTGACCTGTAACGGCGGGACGTGCGGCATTCCGCCTGCGCCGGAACCCACGATTCAGTGAAAAACGAGGTGTTTCCATGAGATATAAACCAAATGTCAGCCCGGTGATCTTTATAATGGTGCCGGTGGTCATGGTTTTTTTCGTGCTTTTTCTGTGTGTTTTTTACAAATACATAGACAATGACGGACTTATAATTACAAGGCAAATTATCAGACCGGGCTTTGTGGTGGGGGCAAAGTATAGGGCATATGCCCCGGAAGAGCTCGAGAATGATTTTAAAATAACGCCCGCGGACTATAACAAGGAAATTAGCATTAATATTTCTGACAGCAATTCCGGCAAATTAAAGAATGCAAAAGGGTTTGTCCGGGATAAAGCGGTTGTCTACCAGAAGGGCTACAGCTCGGTTAGTTTTGTTCCAACCCCCAATAGTGTTATTTTTGATTACAGTGATTTAAAACCGGAGCAGAATGGCGAAGAAGTTATTTTAAAAATACCTGTTAATGAATTGATTCCATATCGGTGCAGGGACGGTACCTTGCTGTTAAGGGATCCAAAGGAACAGCCAATATTAAAAATCAATGCCTTTGACGTTGATGAAAAAGGAAAGGTAATTGAAGCTAATAAACCGGTTGACGTGGAATTTGGAAGCAAGCATATAATTTTTAAAAGCAAGCTGAGCACCATAAAAGGAATAAGAACCATGATTGAGTTGGAGGATGTATCCGACCAGCCGGCAGTTACCGTTAAGGGCGAAATCAAGTCCATGAGAACGTTGACCAGCAAGACCTATCTCATGTCTGACGGGAGTCATAAAAGGGAACACGTGGTGAATGTGGTGGAAGATATCGCTGGCAGGTCATTGACGGTCGAAAGACCTCTTTTCTATGAAAACTGCCAGGGCAAATTCAGCCCCATTGAAATAGGGCTGGTGGAAGACGCTGAGCTTGCAAAGTTTAAGAATAAGGTGAATACTCTTTCTCGGGATTCGTATGGTGAGGTGTCCGGGAAACTGAAAGCATATGACAGAGATTATGGCAGCGCCGGGGATATGGAGGATGCTTGCTGGTATGCGCTAAAAACGCCTTATTACGCCGCCATACCTAAAAAGTTCAATAGAGGCTATACCATAAAGCAGGATTGTGCTTCGGTAGAGTTTATCCCACAAGGGACATCCTCAAAGACAGGGGCGGAAAGACCCGGGCAGGGCAGCGTGGTGAAATACGGCGACGCCTGGAAGGACACCGATGTGCTGCTGGATGCCCAGCCGGATAAATTAAAGGAATATATCATTGCAAAGTCCAGTGCGTCACCGGAGGTTTTTACCTATGAACTGCAAGGGCGGACGGAAGGCCTTTTGTTTGAATCGGCATACCTGGTGGATGCCGTTGGCCAAAAAAGAAAAGTTAACCAAATCCTTCGTAATGAAGGCGGGAAAACTTATCTTGATATAAAGCCTGTCTATGATGGTCTCAAATTCCCTGTGGTTATCGACCCTACAATACATTTCCACCTGCATGGCAACACCCATGGCGTATCGGATACCGACTGGGACTTTACCACTCCGGAAGGGTACACTGCTAAAGGGACATATACAGTTACAATACAAAATGAATTTAATTATAGTTACGGCGGCTTTGGAGAATTAATGGTGCCAATCGGCGACAGCTGGAGTCCTGTCACCTTAAACCAGATTTATAATGACTTCATGGTTATAAATGTAAGAGCCATAGTGAACGGTCAAACCAATTATTTTCCAAATCCGCCGTTACCTGATTTGGATCCAGATGTTTACATCGATACTTATTACAATGAGGTAACCTTCAGCGGAGATCTTGCCGGGTTTAAAGAAGGGGATAACCATATAAGGGTCTGGTCTGACAATTTTCAATTGGGATGGGGCCGTGCCGATGTTGCAATAGCTTATACTTACGTTCCGGTTGCCGGCGCGCCGGTGGTAAATAACCGAAACGTAGAAAAAACGTCGGCGGAAATTTACTGGGACGCATCCCCTTATCCCCCCGGCACAACCTATACAATT
>NZ_BFAV01000021.1 GCF_002933875.1 Desulfocucumis palustris
TGAAAAACTCTAACTTGAATAACTCTGAAAATGTTTGAAGTTTATTATCGCATGGATCAGATTATTATATAAGGCACTCAGTTTTTAAGCGCTTACCCGTAAGCAAAAAAGATAATGCTTTTTTCAACTATAATCCGCCTCCTTAATATCCTTGAAAACTTAATTGACACCTTGTCACTCGTTGAAAGTTGCACAAGAAGTAGTGGTACAATAAGTAATGTGGTTTGTGCAGGCTGACTTTGGAGGATTTTCCCAATTTTCCTCACAACCACTTTCTAGTTGCCCATTGGACTCTCCCCCCTTCTCATTAGTAGCAAGGGCTAATAAGAATACCACCCCCCGTTTTGGATCAGATCAGATAGCTGGTATAGTTTTTTATTAGATCCATCCCATTAATCCTTTTGCCTTGCGACAAGGATATAACATTATTTAAGTAAGTCTTGCCCGCACTACCTTCCACTGGTGCAAAATCCTGTTTGTCAGGCATATATACACCCTTGAGATACCAAACCATCTTTTCTTTATTGAATATACTTCATTAGGTCAGTGAAGGAGTGCTACAAACAAAAAGCAACGGCCACCACCAACTTAATGCCATGTATTTGTTACCATAACTTTCTATAAGTTTTATAAAAAATCTTTTTTTACGAAGTAAAATATTAACACAAATATCGACAAATAATTAGTAAGCGCTCAATAAACCGGTGCATGGTAGGCAGGCCTAATTCATGAGAAAATATCTCCATTAGATTAAGTATATGGAGGGATAGAGTGAATAAGCAAGAACGTCAGGCATTGGTAACTGAATGCCGGGATAGCGGGATGACGGCAAAGGCTTGGTGTGAAACAAAGGGTATTGAATATCGTCAGTATCTTGGATGGGCAACACAAGTTAATCGAGAAGCACAACCTATTCCGCAACAATGGGCTGATGTAACCGTAGCACAAGCAGAGTGCGTTTCAGATGAAATCAAGCTAAATTGTGGCAAATGGACGATTTGTGTGGGAATCGGGTTCAATCCTATTTTACTTGCTGATGTACTTCGAGTCGTGGATAGCGTATGCTGAAAGACATCGCAAGTTACGATGGAATTTATTTAGCATGTGGAGCTACTGATTTAAGACGTTCGGTAGACGGCTTATCTGTTAAATTTTTGAAAATGCGACAAGGGAGAACCGTCTCCTGTCGCATTCTGTCGCATTTGAGACTTTTTCTCTTAATGCGTGAGATGATTCCGCATTAGACTGCAATAAATAAAGTTTAGCCCAACACAAAATTTCACAACTAATCATAACATTGGAACCGTCCCCATGTTATGGAAAGTCGAAAAAACGGTACATTAACAGTAAATTTTGGATACATGTATCAGAAATTAGATTGCCGTCATGCCGGCATACGCTGAATAACTCCAACAAGCTCCGTGGATTGCATGGACTTTAATGTTTATATATCTATAATTTGGTATAATTAAATATTATCGGGCGTTCATTTAGCGGCGGATAGAGGTAAAGCAGCTTTGGTGAAGTGGCGGGGGCGGGATATTATGGCTTTGGATGATAAATGGCAATATTTGCGCGG
>NZ_BFAV01000022.1 GCF_002933875.1 Desulfocucumis palustris
AAGCACAAGCAGGTACGATTTTATTATTTCTTCTACTCCAATTGCTGTTTCAGGCATTTTACCACATCCTTAGCTCTTTTCAGGTAGTCCCGGGTTTTTTCTATAAGTTCCCAGGCAGTAGGGGGATACAGCAGCAGCCAGTTGAGTAAAGAAATATAACATTTATACGGCCGCAAAGGCGGTTTTTTTGTTTTACCGGAGCAGCTTCCCGGATATTATTTGACATATTGGCAGAATATTAATTTTGGAAAATTAAAGAAAATATAAAAGGAATTCCAGTAATTGTGTCGAATAGAATTTATTGGCCGTTCATGCTGTTTTTCGAGGTGTGAAGATGCTGCGGATATTATTATTTTTTGTGCAGGGTTTTCCTGAATCCATAGGGATTTGTGCCTTCAGCCTGGCCTTGGCCCGGGTGAAACTGCGCTGGGGTATAATTTTGCCGGCGGCTTTTGTTATGACGGCAATAATTTTAGCCTTAAGGAGCATGCCTATAACTTTCGGATTGCACACCGTGGCATCAATTCTTTTATTGGCTTTGTTTATTGCCATGTCCACCAGGGTTCCGCCATCTAAATGTTTTCTGGTGGTTTTTGCCAGTTTTGACATGTTGGTTTTGTTGGAGTACACCATACTTGAAGAGGCTGTTAGGCTCTTAAATACTGACGTTAATGATTTAATGTCCAATGCTTTTTTGTGGAAATTAACGACTTTACCCCAGGCTATTCTCATGATAATTTTCGCTTTGTTGTTTTCAAAATACAGGAAACCACTTAAAGACCTGTGGAGAATATGATTCGGTCTTTTTTTAAAAGGGACAAGCCTTTATACAGGTGTAAGCATAGTTGGGATGTGAAGACTTTTTGCTGAATCTTTAAAGACATAACAAAGCAGTCCATTCTGTTTCTAAAGGAATTTGTTAGCCATTTATACTGCTTTAAGAGGTGTGAAGATGCAGCAGACATTATTGTTTTTTATGCAGGGTATTCCCGAGACAGTGGGGGTTTGCGCATTCAGTCTGGCTTTAACCCGGGTGAAACTGCGCTGGGGAGTGATTTTTTCGGCGGGTTTGGTGGTAACAGCAATAATGTTAGCCTTAAGAAGTATGCCTATAACTTTCGGATTGCACACGGTGGCGTCAATTCTTTTATGGACTCTTTTTATCGCCAGTGCTACCAAGGTTCCTCCTTCCAAAAGTTTTATGGCGGTTTTCACCAGCATGGGCCTTCTTGCATTATTGGAGTCCAGTATATATGAGGTGGCTGTTAAAATTTTAAATGAAGGCGTTGAGAAATTGATGTCCAATGCTTTTTTATGGAAATTAACGGGTTTACCCCAGGCCATTGTGATGATTGCCATGGCCTTGTTGATTTCAAGGTTCAGGAGACCACTGGAAGGTATGTGGAAAATATAAGACTGTCTTTTATCCGGCAAGCAGCAGGTTGTGAATAACAACGTAATTCATAGAAGCAATATTTTTTTGTTGACTAGTAGCAGCTTTGTGACTGTTTAGTTATCATAAAATAAATTTACAAATTTTTGTTGAGGTACATAGTAATCCCAATTGTAGTATCAATAGTGCTTATTGATTGTTTTATAATTCTTTACGAGGTGTATTAATGCTACATGCATTATTGTTTTTTGTCCAGGGTATTCCTGAAATTGTAGGAATTGTCGCTTGCAGCCTTGC
>NZ_BFAV01000023.1 GCF_002933875.1 Desulfocucumis palustris
GATAGGTGCCGGCGTCGTCCTGCCTGGTGAGCATGTTGCCTATTGGGTCGTAGGTATAATTCACAGCATGGCCGCCGGGGTCGGTTATGGAGGTGGTGTTATAGTTTTCGTCGCAGGCATAGGCTGTAAGCCCTCCCATGGGGTCTGTCACCGAGGTGACATTGCCGAAGGAGGGGTTGAAGCCGAAGGTGGTTTTATAGCCCCGGGGGTCTGTTAACTCCGAGAGTCCATCCTGGAAGTTCCAGGTAAATTCCGTGGTGTTGTTTAAGCCGTCGGCTGCTCCGGTCAGGTGGCCTTCCGC
>NZ_BFAV01000024.1 GCF_002933875.1 Desulfocucumis palustris
GCAAGGCTGCAAGCGACAATTCCTACAATTTCAGGAATACCCTGGACAAAAAACAATAATGCATGTAGCATTAATACACCTCGTAAAGAATTATAACCTGAGTTTTGCAACAAAACGAGATAAAAATAGCCCTCAACCGCTTACGGATAGCAGGTTTTGGGCTTTTTGTTTTTGTCAAAAAGTTGTTGTGGAAACTAACCTTTTTTTACCTCGCCTAAAATTTTTTTTATTTCCCCAAGACGCATATATTTCTTCCCGAAATCAATTCCTAGTTCTTTGCCGATATCAGAGAGTACTTCATCGAAATAGTCAAATATATTGAAATTCTCTTGTATGTGTGTACAGCAGGCTCTACTTAAGCTTTCAAGCATCTTTCCGACGTAATACTTTCCGCCCAAGCGGTATTCCAATATTCTGGAAATGACAAGTGCTACAAAACAGGTTAGAAAATGTGCCTCTATATGCTCCTGTCTTGACAAATATACTGGTCTTGTCTCAAAATCACTCTTCGTTACTTTGAAGGACTCTTCTATCTTCCATAGTCCTCTGTACATTTCGATGATTCTTTCGTCGGATTCCCTCCATTCACTTGTCACGATAGCATAGTATCCGTCCAGTTCTTCTTCCTGTCTTAACTTTTCTTCGTCAAAGATAAGAGATTGTTTTGTTTTTTCTAAAATCTCGCCGGTTTCAGGGTCAAATACTAGATTTTTTACATATTTGGCGGCACCGTAAGAGGTAGATTTATTGTATTTTCCTGGGTTGTTGATAAGGTCTTTTGCTTTAGCCAAGACCGCGGCACGATCCGCTTTTGCCTTTGCAGCATATTTTTTGCTGTAGAAGATAACCTGTTTTTCATCGACCTTTTTCTTTATTTTCCGTCCACTGGTGGCGGTAACGGTTATTTCCCTCGGATAAAGTCTGGATTTTAACTTGTATTCATCGCCCTTCCATGTATAGCCTGCCTCGTCGAGGACATATTTCTTGAATTTCTGTTCTGCTCCACGTATGGAATAACTGAGCACGTATCCGTTCTTTGCAGATAGGGTATACCAGATGTTGTCCCCAGTAGTGATGCCCTTGTCTGCCACAACAATAATTCTGCCGAGGGAATAATCATGCTGGATCTTACTGAGCATGGGAATCAGGGTGGACTTATCTACGGTGTTGCCTGAAAAAAGCTTGTAGGTAATGGGGATTCCAATAGTGTCCATGAACAGCCCCATCTGTACGATTGGGTCGGGACGGTGTTCCTTTGAAACACCTTTTTTCCTGAGTTCATCCTGCTCATCAATTTCAAAGTAGTAATTAGTCACGTCATAATAGACCAGTTCAGTGTCCCGGTTGTACTGCTGTTTGATGCGCTCGTGCAACCATAGCTGAAGAGAATCTTTATGCTTATTGAAAAAGGAAAGACATCTGTATATGTCATCAAGGGAGAAGTCGGTTTTTTCAAAGAAAAGACCCTTGTTCTCAAAGGTCTTTTTCTTTGAAGCCGGAAACAGCAGGCGGGAGAATACAAGAAGCTTCATGATGCTGTTGGTATCATAGTTTGACTTTAAGTTCCGCTGACGATTGATTAGGAAGTTGTTTATTTCTAGTTCGTGGTAGATTTTACTTAAGGCGGCATAACCGAAGTTTTTTCTATTATTCGAATCAGCAACAATGCGTTCGTTCGGATTGACGGTAAAGGTAATGGGAAGTTTTTCGGCAGCCTTTTGTTCATTCATTTTCCGTACTTCCTGCTCAAAATGGGCAATGGGATCATTATACTGCTTTTCTAATTCATCAAGATAACCGAGGGATTTAATGGTAACGGTTCTTGAATGTCCTCTTTCTTTATCGCGGTAACCGTCTGCAATAGAAAGATAAATCCTTCCAGAACTTCTTTTGCTTTTTTTAAGATACATAGCGGATCCCCTTGAAACAGCTGATTTTATAACTATATTATATCAAAATCCGCAATAGTCCACAATATAAATTGGTACATAATTAAATAAAAAAATACCCGGAATCATTAGTGTCTTCAATGGTTCCGGGTTAATTGATGTTTAGTCATGCTGCAAAACTAGTACAGTGTCAACTCTTAAACTGTGGATAAAGCCGCTTCAGCTTGATTCTTGCATCATTGGTCGTGAACTGCCAGTCAACACCTTTTTGGTTTCTGTTTCTTGCG
>NZ_BFAV01000025.1 GCF_002933875.1 Desulfocucumis palustris
GACGAAACAAGGTTCACCTTCACCGGCGCCCCCTACTTCTCCGGCCCCGGGCTATACCAGATGGGAGCCAGGTATTATAACCCGGAGATAGGGAGGTTTATCACCAATGGCACCTACCGGGGCAACATCTACGAACCCTGGACCCAGAATCTTTATACTTACTGTAATAACAATCCGATCAATTATGTTGATCCTACAGGGCATGCTATAGCATATCCTCAAGATATTGCTCGTGCAGGCATTACTGCAATAGGAGCAGCTGGAGCTTACGCAATTAGTCAAACAACTAATTTTGCTAAGGGAGCTAAAAATACGTGGGATAGAATATGGGCAGATGATTCCGCCGGCGACAACGATGTAAAAAATGAATCTGTTGAGGAGGCAGGAGAAGCTTCAGAATATAAGGATATAACAGCTCCTGGAAGTAGATATATTAACGAATCAACTAATGTAAGTAAAAATGAATTTGGAGAAAACCTTACCAGGAGTGGATGGAAGAAATCGGTAGGTAAAGATGGTAAAACTACCATATATGAAAAAGATGGAGCAAAATATGTCCTCAGAGATTCATCTAAAATATAGGGAGACCTACAGCTGATTATTATCGTAAAGGTAGTGATTCAATAAATATTAAAATTAGGCTGGGAGGGAAATAGTTCTTGAGTTTACAAAAATTATTTATAAAAAGCAAAAATGAATATTCCAGAACATTAGGAATGATAAGCAATGTTTTTCACATTGATTACCGACTTCCTGAACAAGTATTTCAAGAAAGTTTCGATGATTATATGTTTGAAGAATTTGATTGGGTAATGAGCAGTGAATCTTGGAGTATACTTCAAACATTAACCCAAAAAACAAATGATGATAATATCATTGTGGCAGTATTAGATCCTAAGCCAGTTGATTATTATTACAAGAAATTTGGATACTATAACTGGGGGAATCTGCCAATAGATTTGACAAAAGAGGATTATGTTGAATTCCTTAGGATGAGTCCTAAAGATAGCATTGCAGATTCAATTTTATATAATTCAAATATAATTCTTTGGACATCTCCTTCTTTGAAATGGGGTATATTTGGAGAAAGAGATTATGGATCTTGCATATTGGCTTTAAATAAAAATTTAAATACTCCGTTAACATTTTTAAAATCTTGGCATACAGTTGAAGAAGCACTTGAATCATGGATTCCCAATAGTTTCTATAATCAAAAAATACCAAAAAATTTTGCAAATATTCTTTGCAACAACTATAGAAAAGAGGAAAAATAACATGGGGGTTATTCCGATGTTATGTGCGTAAGTGTAAAATACCCCCCACCTTGCAGACAAAGTGGGAATTTAAGCATTCTTAATTATGTTCCGACACAAGGGAGGTAAAGTATGAGGCCTTCCCGCTTTACTGGACACAGCCGAGTGTGACTTGCTCTACCTTTTGTATGATTGCTTAGAATATCGGCACTTATTGCTTTATGCTGCCTGGCAATTTAGATAACATGAGATAACATGTAATATGCATGTTACATGGGGACGGTTCCAATGTTATGATTAGTTGTGAAATTTTGTGTTATTTATTACAGTCTAATGCGGTCACGCATTAAGAGAAAAAGTCTCAAATACGACAGAATACGACAGGAGGACGGTTCTCCCTTGTCGCATTTTCAAAAAATGAATAGTTATCTCCGCCCTATACAGGGATAAGCAAAGGGTATCGCAAGAAATCAGGGTTGTTGTTGCTGCTGATAAAAACTGAATTCCCCGGCGGAACCTTCACAGCAATCACTTTAGATGGGGACCAGGGTAACCCAGGAGCTGAACTCCAACGGCGGGCGTACGGAATACGGCTACGACGCAGCCGGAAGAGTAATCAGCCTCACAGACCCAAAAGGCTGCCAAAACACCTACAGCTATGACGAATCAGGAAATCAAACCAAAGTAACCGACCCCGAAGGGGTATATACCGTACGACGGCCTGAACCGTCTACCGGCACAGCCGACCCCTTAAACAACGTTACCACCTGCAAATACGACCAGGCGGGCCGCTTAACCGGCAAAATCTACGAAGACAACACCATGGTCAAATACACCTATGGCGGCAACGGCAACAGGCTGTCCATGGACGACAGCTGGGGAGAACCTTCTACCGGTACGACTCTAACGGCAACCTGCTGGAAGTAACGGGCAGCCTGGGCAGAAAAAACACCTACACCTACCGCAGGGCAAACAACAGAAAAACACTAACCACCTCCTTCGGCATTTGCACATAATTATAAATCTACATTCTGTGCAACATCTCCGGTAAGAGATATTGAGAATACCCGGCACCGGCTATGAACATACTATCAAAAATCTATGGCCGGGAGTGATACGGGTGCGGAAACTTAAAGTGGGTATCATTGGAGTAGGCATGGCCTTCGAGCGTTTGCACTATCCTGCCTACCAGAAGTTAACTGACCGTTACGAGATTGCGGCACTATGTGATCTGGACAAAGTAAAAGCCGACATGTGGGCAGATCGTCTGAAAATAAGCCACAAAAACGTTTATACAGAGATTCAGGATATTCTGGATAGGGAAGATCTGGATGTGGTGGACATAATGGTGCCAATCGAATTGAATTTCAAGGTTACCGAGGCTGTAGCCAAGCGACTGGCGGGACAGAAGAAGGGAATTATCTGTGAGAAACCACTGGCTCCCACCCTGGAGCAAGCCAGGGCGGCCAGGGATTTAGCCCAAAAGTATAACGTACCGATTATGATTGCGGAAAATTTCCGTCATAATCAGGAAATAGATATAATCAGGGATTTAATAAGAACGAAGCGTATTGGAGATGTAATCTATTTTATCCAGAACCGGGTTGTGGACTTCCCGGGAGATATGCTGCAGGACAAGTTTTCGGCCAAGGAATGGAGACAGCACCCGGAATTTCCAGGAGGGGCCATCACGGATACCGGAGTTCATGACCTTGCCGGACTGAGACATATTTTTGGCCCAATAGACCGGCTTCAGGCTTTTGGACGTCCTCAGGCGTCTGATTTCGCTCCATATTCCGCAGTAAATGTAAATCTGCTGTTCAAGAGCGGGGTTACCGGCCAATTTACCTTTTTCTGCGCCGGAAAGGAAATGCAGCGCCCCCTAATCGGTCTGCGGATATTTGGTACCGAGGGCATGATTTATCTGGAAGGGCGGGATGTGGGCACCATCAACCTGGCTTTCAACGACGGAAGAAAAGAGCAGATCCCGTACGAGGCGCAAAAGGGCTATTACAATGAGCTGATCAATTTTTACAACGCCCTCACCGGGTCGGAACCCATCAGCGTAACGCCGGAGATGGAATTCGGCGATTTAAAGACCGTGCACGACATCCTGCTTTCTATAAAAGAGGGTAGAATCATCTCAGTGGATGAACATACCACTTACAGGCCGGATTATCAGCAGGCTTTGGCCGAGCAACCGGGCTTTCTGCAGTGAAATAGAACAAGCCTCCAGGTTCGCCGGCTATGAAACCAGGAGGCTTGTTTTTTGTTAAATAAAACCGGGCTTGTTTGATCCTGATATAACGTCTATAACAACAGGCCGGTCAAATCCCACAGCTTTATGAAAGACATCCCGAAGTGTTTCCGGATCTTCAACCCTTATGCCTTCCACTCCGCAGGACACAGCAAATGAGGCAAAATCCGGGGTTTTGACATCCACTCCGAACGCACCTATCCCCGCCTTTTCCATTCGATGTTTCTCCAGTGAATACATGCTGTTGTTAAAGATGATTACGACCACCGGCAGAGAGTAGCGCACTGCGGTTATCAGCTCCTGCATGGTCATAATAAAGCCGCCGTCGCCCGTTAATATAACAACCTTTTTATCGGGAGACGCCGTCTGAGCGCCGAGTCCCAAAAGCAATCCACCACCCATGCAGCGCCAGTGGTCAGAAATGATAACCTGCTGCCCCCGGGCAATGAAGCCCCGGTCAAACCAGTGCATAAATTCTCCGGAGTCAATGGCTATTATAGCATCTGCGGGAATTGTGTCATTTAGTATTGATATGGCCTTTTGTATAGGAATGGGCCTGCCTGCGAGATCCGCCTCGCCCCGTATCATGGCAACATAATCTGCGTGGCATTTTTTTATTTCTTCCAGCCAGCCTGCATCCGGAGAGACATTGGACAAACCTTCCATTAAGCTTCGCAGTATTTGATGCACGTCTCCGGTCAGTGATACAGGCCTTAATTGGTGGGCAATTTGTTGAGGGCGGGTATCAATTTGCAGTATTTTGCTTTGTGAAGGTATAAATTTGTGCTCATAAGGACTTGCCCCGATAAGCAAAACACTGTCGGCATGCTTTAAAACGGGTGGGATATGGGCCTCACCCAGCCCACCCAAAATAATATTTTCCGTTCCTGGATATATTCCCCTGGCCCCCTGTGCCGGAATAATTCCCGCCCCAATTTGCCTGGCCAGCTGAAAAACAGTGTCCTTAAATGGAATGGCAGCTTTACCCGTGATTATCACAGGCTTCCTGTAACTTCTTATTAAGTTTATAGCCTGATCTATATTTCCAGAAACACCGGGAGGAAGCCCCTGGTCAAGGTCGGGAATTAAAGCTCTATGAGCGGGGCTTAAAAAAATGTCCCTGGGTATTGTAACATGGCAGGGGGTATTGTCTCCGATAGCTTTTTCCAATGCTATCTTAATAGTTCCCACGGCAGACTCCGGCCTGGTAAGCAGGACAGTAAAACCGGTAATAGGGGTAAACAGTGTCTGCTGGTCGATGTATTGTTTTGTATTGGTAGAAAGTTTGGAAGTCTCCACCTGTCCTGTTATAACCAGCATGGGCACATCGTCGCGGCAGGCATCGGCAACCCCGTTAACCAAATTCAGCGCGCCCGGTCCCTCTGTGGCAAGGCATACCCCAGGCATACCCGTTACCCTGGCCTCCCCGCAGGCCATAAAGGCAGCGCCCTGCTCATTGGCGGTGCTGTAAAATTTTATCTTTTCCTGTTTCCCCAGGGCGTCCATAAAGGGCAGTATGGCATCTCCGGAAACACCATAGATGTTTTTGACTCCCCAGGCTGCCAGTGCGTTTAAAATAAGTTGTGCCACTGTTTGTTCCAATTTTGATGTGACCCCTTTCCCCCAATCGGGGACATTCCTGTCCCTAAAGGAATACCTGCCCTTCAGCAGGTGTGTCCCCTTCCTTGTTATTTTGCGCATACAACAGAAAGGTTATTTAGGTGAAGACATATTCTGATTGCTCCAGGAAGTAGCGGGGTCAGGCTCTTAACTTATTAACTTATGCGTTGATCCGTGTACATGCCTTCTGTTAAAATATAACAGGAGGTGTTGTGCTTTTGCTGGGCGTGAGAGGATAGAATATTCGGGAGACATGCACCATGTAATACAGTAGCAAACAGCTGGGAGAATGTGTTTGTTGAGCCTGAAAAAAAGTTATTGTATTGAACTTTTACGTAAATCTGTGGCGATGAGTAGCATTGAATTGTATGCCTGTATAATTATGAATAATCAATACTAACGGGGTCCAGGCTTGACTTATATAACCCGGAGCAAAATAACCGGTTCCATTCAGAAGAAAAAATATAAAAAGAGATAAAGTCACAAAGTAAAGCCTGACCCCGCTCACTTAGTTCAGAGAGATGCACTCTTCCCGGGGAATCCACAGCTTGACCGGGGTTTCACCGTCAAATCGCCGGAGTTCCCGATCGTTTAACTGGTCCACGTTTATCAGCAGGTCGCCGCACTTTACCCGGTAGCAAAGGCAGTTTCCCTTAACCGTCAGGTTATCGATTTTGCCTTCCACGTACCAGCCGTCTTTGCCGTTTCCTCCAGCCTTAAATGTTTCCACCGCTCCGGCGGGCAGTATCTTTATCACTTCCGGCCTGACCGCGAAGCTGCCGCCGCCCGCTAAATTTTCCGCCCTGACCAGCCTCCGGAATTCATCCGGGGCCATTACATTGTAATTTCCTATGAATTCCGCCACGAATCTGCTGGCCGGCGCGGCGTATACCTCCCCGGGGCCGCCCGCCTGCTCCACCCGCCCTTTATTGATTATATATACCGTGTCAGATATGCCGAAAGCCTCTTCCTGGTCGTGGGTGACCATTATCATGGTAATGTTGAGACCTTTTTGAATTCTTCTCAATTCCGCCTGTAAATTTTTGCGGATTTTGGCGTCCAGGGCGTTTAACGGCTCGTCCAGCAATAAAACCTTGGGCTCCAGCACCAGGGAGCGGGCCAGGGCCACCCTCTGCTGCTGTCCCCCGGACAGTTCCGCCGGGTAGGAGTGTTCCTTGCCCGCCAGGTCCACCAGCTCAATCATGTTCCGGACCCTGTTCTCCATTTCCTTCCCGGCCAGTCTTTTCATCTTTAAACCGAAGGCGATGTTGTGGTAAACCGTCATGTTGGGGAAAAGGGCGTATGCCTGGAATACCATGCCCACTTCCCTTTGCCTCGGGGCCAGGCCGGTTATATCCTTTCCGTCAATGCTGATCAGCCCCCGGTCCGGCGGGGTCAATCCGGCTACGCAGCGCAGCAGGGTTGTCTTGCCGCAGCCGCTGGGACCCAGCAGGGTGGCCATTTCCCCCCTGTTCACCGTAAGGGACAGGCTGTCCAGCACCGGGGCGCCGTTAAAGCTTTTTACGATATCCTTAATGACCACGTAACTCACAGCTGTTTAAAACCTCCCTTGATTTCCCGGCCCGGTTTTCCTTTCAGCCGCTGCCCCAGCCGCAGTGTGAGCCAGGAAAGCACCAGCACGGCTACAAAATATGACATTACCAGGGCGCTGGACAGGTGGCCGCTCTCGTCCAGCTTCAGCATCAGGTAAACCTGTATGGTTTCGTACTGGCCCCCGGCCAGCAGGTTGGCCAGGGCGAATTCCCCGAATAAAACCGAAAAGGATAACAGGGTGGACACCATTATGCCCGGCAATATATTGGGCAGGATAACCGTCCGGAAGGCGTATCCCCTGCCGGCCCCCAAAAGTTCGGCGGCGTCCATCAGTTTTATGGCGTCCACGGTTCTCATGCTGTTTTTGACACCCTGGTACATGTAGGGCAGAATCACCACGAAATAAGCTCCGGCCAGAATCCAGAAAGTTCCGGTCAGGGGCACGGGGCCGCCGGAGTACACTTTAATAAGTCCCACGGCAAGAATAACCCCGGGTATGGAGTAGGGCAGGGTCGCCAATCCCTGCAGCCATCTTTCCAGGTATGGGAAATAAAATGTAATAACGAAAATTGCCGGGACCATCACCAGTATGCTCAGCGCCACGGTAAAAGCGCTTACCAGCACGGTGCGCAGCAGGGCGTCCAGGAAGCGGGGGTCGTGGAACAGGCTGACATACCAGCCTGCGGTCAGTCCTTCCGGCAAAATGCTGTTGTGCCATTCCGTGGCCACGGAATAGAGAAAGGTGGCCGCCAGGGGCAGGAAGAGGTAACAGAGAACCAGTCCGGTTATCAAATAATGGATTTTTTTGGCCGGTTTCATGTCATGTCCCTCCTTATTCGCCGCAGCAGCAAGCTGTTAAGCCACATGGCCCCCAGCATGGTGGCGGCCAGGAATACCGCCAGCGCCCCGGCAAGCTGGGGATTTGTGAAAACGTTGCCCGCCACCAGCGAGCCTATGCGAACTGTCAAAAGGTTGTAATTGCCCCCCACCAGGGCGAAGGCCGTGGCGTAGGCCCCCATGGAATTGGCGAAAAGAATGGTGAAGGTGCCGGCAATTTCCGGCAGTATTACAGGTATGCCCACATGCAGCCAGAACTCCGGGCGTGAAGCGCCCAGCAGGTAGGCGGCCTCCTTCCACTGCTCCCGGATGCCGAAAAAAGCGGGGTAGAGCAGCAGTATGGCCAGGGGCACCTGAAAGTAAATGTAAACCAGTACCAAGCCGGTCCAGCTGTATAAGTCAAAGCCGTTAAAAATACTCCAGCCCCATTTGGCAAAAAGCATGGTGAACAGCCCGTTGTTGCCCAGCAGCACAATGTAGGCAAAGGCCAGGGGTACCCCCACGAAATTGGAAGTCATGTTGGAAAACATCAATACTGTTTCCTGAATTTTCCCGGGCAGCCGGGTGAAGGAATAAGCCGCTGCCATGGACACCAGGAGACCGGCTATGCTGGAGTAAAGTGATATTACTATGCTGTTTTTAATGGCCTGCAGGTAAAACTTGTTGCCAAATACCGTGGCATATTGCATTAACGTCCAGCCTTTGCCGCTATCGCCCCGGAAGCTGTCCAGAACCATGGCCGCCAGCGGTACCGCCTCAAAGGCCAGCACCAGCAGTACAAAGGGCAGCAGGGTAATGAGTACGGGCATTTCCCGTTTGTTTACCGGTTTCAATGGCAATCCTCCTGTAGCTTTGCCCGGCGGCAGTCCGGGTGCCCCCGGAATATGAACCCCGCCGGGGGGAAGGATGTTTTAAGGGCCGGTGTCACCGGCCCAGGGCGGGGAATTGGATGGAAGCCATGGCTGCCGGGGGAGATATTTTCAGCAGATTGCAAATCAGCGGGGCCACGGCCAGCTGGGATACCTCCTCCTGGTAGGCCCCGGGGATAAAGGAGGGCCCGATACCAAAAAAGGGCACCCGGCGCTCCTCCGGACTGGTGCCTCCATGCCGCCCGTCCGGGCTGAAGCCGTGGTCGGCGGTTATAAGCACGTGATAGCCTTCCCTTATCCAACCCGGCACCAGCCGCCCCAGCATGGCGTCGGCTTCCAGTATTTTTTGCCTGTACTGTCCGGAGTCCGGCCCGTACAGGTGCCCCGCGTTGTCCACCCCCATGGGGTGAATAAGTAAAAAATCCGGGTTTTGCTTGATGCGCAGCAGTTCTCCATCGGAAAAGAGGTGGGAGTCGGGGTAGCTGTCGTCAAAGTAAAATCTGCCGTGCTGTATTGCCCTGCTTTCGTCGTCCTGTTCCCGGTCTCTGACGGGATCAAAGGGGTGCCGGTTATATAGCTCGCTGATCCAGTGGTAGGCTGCCGCGGCGTTTTTAAGGCCCTTTTCCCCGGTTAAATGAAAGAGGCTTTTCTGGCCGGACATGCCCGCCGGGTAGTTCGAGGCGATATTGTTTACATAACACGCAGTGCCCGTCAATAAAACCTCATACAACGGGCGGGAGAGGGTGGGCAGCTCGGCTTTTATGAGAAGGCGGGCCGCCCTGCCCGCCTCCACCAAATGATTGAGATAGCCCATGCCGGAACATGCCCCGGCATGGGTCAGGCCGTCGATTATGACTAAAATCACCCTGTCGGTCATTGTATGTTGACCAATACCTGTTCCTGCCACAGCTGGGGCAGTTTTTTGGCCGTTTCTTCCCACACCTTGTAATCCTGCACCGGTTTCGCGCCGGCGTACTGCTCCAGGGGAATCATCTTGGCCGCCACCTCCGGGGGAAGCTTAACGCTGTCCCGGATGGGCCTGGCGTAGCCCTTGGCCAGATTAATCTGGCCCGGATCGCTTAATATGTATTCCCTGGCCAATTTTGCCGCGTTGGGGTGAGGCGCGTATTTATTGATTATGGTGGCGTATCCGCTTACCACGCTTCCTTCCTTGGGAATCGTCACCTCAAAACGGTCCTGGCTGATTTTTTCCCTGTAGCCCAGGGCGTTAAAGTCCCACAGCAGGGCAACGGCTATTTCTCCCTTTTCAAAGTTGGCCACGCTTATTTCCGAC
Organism: Desulfocucumis palustris; assembly: GCF_002933875.1. Classification (GTDB taxonomy): domain Bacteria; phylum Bacillota; class Desulfotomaculia; order Desulfotomaculales; family Desulfocucumaceae; genus Desulfocucumis; species Desulfocucumis palustris. The sequence continues at coordinate 9,685 of NZ_BFAV01000025.1, forward strand.
ATGGAAAGCCTTTTTTGTTTGGCCAGTTGGGCAAAGAAGTCCAGCCCCGGCTGTAAGTCGCCCTCGTTGCCGCCGTGGGCTATGGCGGCGGCCAGCACGGACATCTGGGCCTGGGTGGCTTTGGTGACGTCCCCTATGGCCACCTTGTAATCGCCCTTCAATATGTCGTCAAAGGATTTTGGAGGGTTTTTAACCAGTTCCTTATTGGTCATAATGGCTATGGTTCCCTGGTAGCCCACAACCCAGTGGCCTTCCTTGTCCTTGGCCCAGTCCGGCACCTCGTTCCAATAGGAAGTCTTGTAGGGCTGGGTCACGCCTTTATCCACGGCCACGGGACCGAAGGAAATGCCCACGTCGCCTATGTCGGCTGTGGGGTTGTTTTTCTCCGCCTCAAATTTGGCTATTTCCTCGGCGCTGGACATGTCGGTGTCGGTATGTTTCAGTCCGTATTTGCTCTCCAGATCCTTCCAGGTGTCTTTCCAGTTTGCCCAGGAGTCGGGCATTCCCACGCTGACCACGGTTCCTTCTCCTTTGGCGGCATTTTCAAGGTCGCTTACAGACATTTCGGCGGCGGCGGGCGCTTCCTGCTTTTCACCGCCCGGGTTTTGGTTTGCCGGGCCGCAGGCGGACAGGCCAGCCGCCAGCAGGCCCGCGCATAATACCAGGAGTCCCTGTTTTGCAAATTTTTTCATTTTAATCCTCCCGTATTAAACTTAAGCATTTTTTCCATTCTTTAATATAGGTGGCAGTGGTTCGCTGTTAACTCTATTACCTCCTTTGCGGCCGTGATTTGTTGCCTTGTTTTGCCATTAATATACTTTACAAATTTAAAGTAAAACCCTGATTAAACAGTTATTAAAATACCTTTCAGTTTAAGTGATAATGAAAAAAGCGCGCCCCGGCCCGGGCCGGCGGCGCGCTTTACGTGAAGGAGACCTTCCGGGATACATTGTATATTACAAAAATATCCCTATTATATAATCATATGGATGGTTGTTATTGATGAAAGCCGTCTTAATGATATTGTAGAAAAACTCTAATAAAGCCATAGCCGCGGGTATTACAGCGCTTCAACCCGATTTCTTCCATTTTTCTTGGCCTTGTAGAGCGAGGTATCCGCTGCCTTGACAACCTCATCGGCGGTTTTGTGTTTTTCGCTCTTTTCGGATACGCCGATGCTTACGGTAATATGCAGCTTTTTTGCCGGTTTGCCCCCGGGTTTCACTTCATCGGGCTTTTTGGCGGGCCGGTCCTTTCCCCTGAGAATAAAAGGCCTTTTGGCTATTGTCTCCCTCAATTTCTCCAGGTAGGGGATTGCTTCACCCGTTTTTTTCCCGGGAAATATTATGGTAAACTCCTCGCCGCCATAGCGGTACGCCTTTCCTCCCCCGCCCACGTCTTTAATTATTGAACCCACCAGTTTTAAAACCTGGTCGCCCACATGGTGCCCGTGGGTGTCATTGAATTTTTTGAAAAAATCTATATCCAGCATGGCAATGGCATATGTTCCGCCCAGCTTCAAAAGCTCCTCCTTTAACGCCCTGCGGCCCGGCAATCCCGTCAGTTCATCAAGATAGGCCTTGCTGTAGGAATCCTGGAGCAAGGCAACCAGCAGTATTATCCCCGAGGCCGAGAAAAACACCGGCCCGGCCGGCTGGTGATCCCTGTAATATAAAGCTGCGAAAATCGCTGGCAGCACACCGGCGTAATAATTGGCCATTGAGAAAAACCGTCCTGACAGGTGACCGTAAACAAGGGCGGCGAAGGACAGCAGAAAGACCGGTAAAGCCGGCTGGGGAACCGGGTGCGCCCCTGTAAAACCCGGAGGAAACACATTTTTGGCAAGGAGGCCGGCAATATCCTCTCCCCCCGGTAAAGCCGCCGCCACAACAAATAAAACCTGCAAAAGAATTATTCCGGCCCGGCCCCTCCCCCCGGAGGTCAGGATGCCGCGCTCCCTGAGCAGGGAGAAAAGCACAATGTTTAAAGGAATTAAAAAACAGATGGAATTATAAATTGTATCCGGATCAATGGCTCCGCCGGAAGCCGCAGGGCGATTCACCGTCCACAGGCGGCACAGCATAAGAACGGTCAATGTGTAAAAAATGCCGCTGCGGTTGAACCTGTAGCTAACCAGAAAACCAATTAAAAAAATAATGTAAGCTGAATAATCAACTTTTGCGATAAATGAAGCGGCGGCCGTCTCCCATTTAAAAAAGAGGACCCAGGCCAGTGCCGTAATACCCAGGGGCAAAGCTAATGCTGTTATTTTACGGTTCATGGCAGGACTCATGCGGTTCCCCCGTTACCGGAAAATGATGGTTGCGGAAACTAATACCTGTTTCGACGGGCGATACGGGTTATCCTTGCTTGAAGGGGAGATTGCTTCCCACCGGTGACGTTCACAGCTAATAAAAACATGATGAGCGCCGCAATAAAAAGCATCGCTTAATTTTTATTTTTGTTCCCGGACTTTGCCGGTCTTAAAACAACTTTTATTTAATTTTTAAATTATCCCGCGGTTTTTTATGTAAAATTGTTATATATGTAGTTTTTAAAAAAATGATAATCTGCCGGAGGTTTTCATGGCGAAAATATTAATTGTTGATGACGAACCGAACATCAGGCTGCTGCTGGAGCAAACCCTGGGGGAATTGGAAGAGCAGGGGATTGAATTGCTCACCGAGGAAAACGGCTGGGAGGCGCTGGAAAAAATAATATATGAAAAGCCGGAGCTGGTTTTTCTTGACGTCATGATGCCCAAGATGAATGGCGATGAGCTGTGTGACATAGTGAAAAACCGCATGAGGATAACAGACCCGTATATCGTCCTGCTTACCGCCGGCGGGCAGGAGTTTGACAGGCAAAAAGGCGCCGGGGCGGACATGTGCATGACCAAGCCCTTTGACCCCGAAGAGATATTGGAGAAGGCCAGGGAAGTTCTGAGATTGTAATTTCTGTCCAAACCTTTCAGGTACTCTTCTTTACAATAGCTTCCCCTTTGGCATATAATGGTGGTAGCTAATTTAGCTATTATAGCTATTGGAGGTGCGTCCATGAAGGTCAGTTCCACCGAAGTGCAAAACAATTTCGGAAAATATCTGGTGCTTGCGGCGAAGGAAGATATCATAATCACCAGAAACGGTATGGAAATAGCAATATTATCGGCGATAAGAGACGCGGTTTCAGATGGCGGCCCGGTTCCCGGCGCGGTAATGGAAAAAGCGGAAGAATACGGTTACGGCATCAGAAAAGCATCCTATGAGGAGTTCCTGGAACTGACCAGGGATTCCGAGGAAAGATATGAATATATTGATGGTGAAATATACCTGCTGTCCTCGCCTAAAACCGTTCACCAGACAGCTTTGACCGAGCTTTTCGGCATTTTTTACAACTGGTTTCAGGGGAAAGAGTGCATCCCCCTGGTTGCCCCATATGATATCACTCTTAAAAGGAACCCGGAGAATATAAATATTGTCCAGCCCGATATAATGGTCATATGCGACCTTGCGGAAAAGCTGGATGAAAATGACTATTACAAGGGCGTTCCGGCAATTGTGGTGGAAATTTTATCCCAGAGCACCCGGAGCAAGGATCTGATAAAAAAGCTTGATCTTTACATGTCCTGCGGTGTGGGGGAGTACTGGGTTGTAAACCCCATAAACAGGGAAGTTGCCGTTTATCTTTTTGAAGATAAAAACATCATTAAAAATATCACTTACAGAAAATCGGAAATCGCCCATTCCTTCATTTTTAAAGGGCTATCCGCGGAGCTTGACAGAATCTTTAAATAGACCCGGTCACTTATTGGTAATGCTTGGGGAAAAGGTGACGCAAATTGTGCGGGAATATGCTATAGTATGCGCCATCGGTTAAACTGATTAATCTCATCGAAACTATCGTATGCGTTAATTAAAAAGAAATGATAATATACTTCCATCAGGAGTCAATCGTTATTAATTGCCATGGTGACGGCGGTTGGCGGGCAGTCCGGTAAAAATTGGCCAGATGGGAGTGCTATGGATGAGAGATGATGAGTGGATTAAACTGTATTATCAGTTCGCGGCCCGTGACCGGCGCAGCGAGCCGGCCGGAAAAGTCGAAACAACGCGTAAAAAAGGCGTCATACATAAAGGTCTAAGAATATTTAATTTTGCGGTCTTGTTCTGGACCAGTGTGCTGAAGAATATAACCACGGCAAAAAGGTAATTATATAATTGAACCTCACCGGCTCCGAAAGGGGCTTTTTTATTTGGCGCGGCTTCACATTCAGCGTAAGGCATGAGGAAATGTCCCCGGCTGATTCTTTAATCCTTAACAATTTTTCGTGAAAGAATGTTCCTTAATTAAAAAGAAGGTATTACAGGGAAACATATGGAAAAATCATTAATGCGGATGAGTTTTTATTTATTCGGAGTATTCCGGGCAACAATATATTCATAAATATATTGATATAAAATGATAGGCACGACCAATTAAAGGATAGCGCACAGGCAACCATTTTCATAATGTTTTGTACCTGGGCGCGGCGAAAGGAATGGCTATAATCATGCAAAACAGCGGCGCACTGCCTACCAGGCAGGAAATACCCGAGCAGTACAAATGGCGGCTGGAAGATATTTACCCCAGTGATGAAGCCTGGGAGCAGGATTTTAAAAACGCGCAGAAAATGGCGGCTGAGATAGAAGCCTACCGGGGCAGGCTGGGGGAATCCGGACGCAGCCTGCTGGAGGCGCTGCGGCTGGAAGACAAATTGCAAGAGATGATGGAAAAGATATTTACCTATGCCCGTATGCGCCGGGACGAGGACAACGCCAATCCGGTATACCAGGCCCTTACGGACCGGGCGGAAAATATAAGCACCCGGGTGGATACAGCCCTTTCCTTTATGGTCCCGGAAATACTTGCCATACCCGGGGACACCTTGCAGCGCTTTCAGGGGGAGGAGCAGGGGCTGGAACTCTACGCCTTTGTTCTGGAAGAGCTGCTCAGGCAGAAGCCCCACGTGCTTTCCGCTTCCGAGGAGGAAATTATCGCCCGGGCGGGCGAGGTGGTGCAGTCGCCGGCCAATATATTCAGAATGCTGAACAATGCCGACATGAAATTTCCTTCCATAATTGATGATGAGGGCAAGGAGGTGGAGGTTACCCACGGCCGCTATACCCAGCTTATGGAGAGTAAAAACCGCCGGGTGCGCCAGGACGCCTTCAATTCCCTTTACGGTGAATTCCGCAAATTGATAAACACCCTTTCCGCCACCTACAGCTCCAGTGTGAAAAAGGATATTTTTTATTCCGGGGTGCGCAAATACCCGTCATCCCTGCATTCGTCCCTGTTCGGGGACAACGTGCCCGTGGAGGTTTATGACAACCTTATCCGGACCGTGCGGGAAAACCTGGACAAAATGCACCGTTACGTGAGCCTGCGCAGGAAGATGCTGCAGCTGGACGATATTCACATGTACGACCTGTATGTGCCAATGGTTAAGGATATCAAGTGGAAAATTCCCTACCAGGATGCCGTGGCCATGGTTAAAGACGGTTTGTCTCCCATGGGGAAGGAATATCTGGATATAATGTCCTCGGGGCTGGACTCCGGGTGGGTGGATGTGTACGAGAACAGGGGCAAGACCAGCGGCGCTTACTCCTGGGGGCCTTACGGCGTTCATCCCTATATATTGATGAATTACCAGGACAACCTGAACAATGTTTTCACCCTGGCACACGAAATGGGGCATGCCATGCATTCTTATTTTTCGGACAGGGAGCAGCCCTACGTGTATTCCCACTACACCATATTCACAGCGGAGGTGGCCTCCACGGTCAATGAATCCCTGCTGATGAATTATCTATTAAAAACCGTTACCGACAGGGATAAGGAGCTGTATTTGCTCAATCACTACCTGGAACAGTTCCGGGGAACCATATATCGCCAGACCATGTTTGCCGAGTTTGAAAAAATAACCCACGAAAAGATTGAGTCCGGGGAAGCTTTGACCCCGGAACTGCTGGGCAAGATTTACAACCGGCTCAATGTTGACTATTACGGGCCGGAGATGGTGGTGGACCGGGAAATTGATCTGGAGTGGGCCCGCATACCGCATTTTTACACAGCCTTTTATGTATATAAATACGCCACCGGTTTTTCCGCGGCCACGTCATTAACCTCCCGGATACTGAACGAGGGAGCGCCGGCGGTTTCCCGTTACCTGTCCTTCCTGAAAAGGGGAGGCTCGGATTACCCCCTTAACCTGTTAAGGGAAGCGGGCGTTGATATGGCCACGCCGCAGCCGGTCCGGGAAGCCTTACACATGTTCGGACAGCTCCTGGACCGGATGGAGGAGCTGGCCTTCGGAGGTTGAAGGGGGTGCCGCTGTTTAAGGGCAAATATCAATTTTATGAGAAACCCGCAGATAAAATTAATAAAAAGCCCAAACCTGGCAGGTTTGGGCTTTTTGCAGAGTCTCACCGATGAAATTTCCACCGATTATTTATTTGCGCCGTAATAGCCGCCGCCATAAGGCATTGAAAAGACCAGAAGAATAAGTATCAAGAAGAGAATAAAGCTACCGTCGAAACCGCCTCCGCCAAAGCCATAACCCATGTAAGAGTCCTCCTTTGTAATGGTTTTGTATTGTTATTTTATTCCATAGTATGCGGCCGTAAATTAATTTGACATTGAAGCCGTTAAAAAAATGCAAAAAAATTTTTTATTTATTTTGCAACATTCCGTTCGTTTTGTAATATTTAATCCCTTTCTTTGAAAAAATAAATAAAAAAGAAAAGGGTGGTTATAAGTTTGCAGCAAATGAGCATGTTCTATCAGCCCAACCAGTTTATGCAACAGCAGCCCATAATGCCGGCCCCGCCCAGGGTGATTTCCACCAAAGATCACCTTTACCTGAAAGACGCCCTGTCCTGGGAACTGACGTCCATGAAGAAATGTTTCCATTTCGCCAGGGAGGCCATGGACCCGGAGATTCAGATGGCCCTTGACAGGACCGGACAAATGCATATGAATCACTACCTCAGGCTTTTAAACCACGTCAACCCGCTCAACGCGGCCAACTGATAAGGAGGCGCTAAATGATGCAGCAGAATCAGATTAAAAATCCCCAGTCTCCGCTTCTTTCCAAGACAAAGGGACCGGAGATGAACGACAGGGATATGGTGAACGAAACACTGGCGGGATTAAAATATATTACCGACAATTTTAACGTATTCGCCAGGGAGGCCAGTCATCAGGCGCTGCATAACGACGTTATGGGGGTTCTGGTGGAATCGCACGGCCAGACCCGGGAAGTATTCAACCTTATGTTCAGAAAGGGCTGGTACACCCTGGAGCCGGAAAATTCCCAGAAATTGCAGCAAACACACCAGCAGTTTGTAAACTATCAGTCTCAGTTCCCCTATAATCCGGGCATGCTGCAATAACTAAAATCACCAATTGATGTCGGCGTTTTAAGAAAAGGGGACAGGTTGCAGATACGGCAGCCTGTTTTTTCTATGCTGCTCCGGACCGTCAATTACCCTTCCTTGTCCACTGGCCGGTATGGCTATTGGAGCCGGGGGAAAATAAAAGTATCATGAAGGATTTAAATGGCTCAAAGGAGAATTTTGTCATAATACTTAATCAAGGTGGGGACATTCCTTTCGGGGTCGTTAACAAGCAAGTTATTTTAGGCCCTGGGAAGGCGTGTCCCCTGACTTCGGAGGTGACGGCGTTTTGTTCAAATCAGGTAAAAGATTTTTGGGGTGCATGGTTATTCTGGCCGGATTGATGCTGGCCGGGTGCGGCAGCGGCGAGCCCGTTAAATTAACCCTGGGAATGATGCCCATAGCGGATAATTTACCCTTCTGGGTGGCTGAGCAAAAGGGCTACTTCAAGGAAGAGGGGCTGAATATTGAACTGGTTGATTTTCCCAGCGCCCTGGAAAGGGACAGCGCCTTCGTGGCAAAGCAGATTGACGCCGGTGTGGGGGACATGCTGGCGGTGGCGGCTATGAACGATTCCGGCACAAAGGTAAAGGCCGTGGCCGTTGCCCAGGGCGTCAATCCCGGTGAGAACAGGTTTGCCGTGCTGTCCGCCCCCAATTCCGGCATAACCACACCGGAGCAGCTGAAAAATCAGCCCATCGCCATGTCTTTAAATACCGTCAACGAGTATATCACCGACAGGTTACTTGGGGATAAGGGGCTTTCCGGTGATGAAATAAAGAAGACGGCCATTCCCAAACTCCCCCTCCGCATGGAGGCGCTGATGAACGGAACGGTGAAGGCTGCCACCCTGCCGGACCCGCTGGCCACCCTGGCGGAGATGAAAGGTGCCCACCTTATTGTGGACAACACTGAAAACCCGGTGGCCCAGACAGTGTTTATAGTAAGAATGGAAACCCTGGAAAAAGATACCCCGGCCATTAAAAAAATTATCAAGGCCTATTCCAGGGCGGTAGCCGATATCCAGTCCGAACCCGGCGGGTACAATGAGATACTGATCCAAAAAGCCCGGGTGCCGGAAGAATTGCTGACAGGCAAGGAAAGCAGGCTGAAATTCAATTATTCCCAGCCCGTGCCGCCCCCGGCGGAAGAGACGGAAAAAGTTTTGCAGTGGATGACAGAGCATAAGCTATTAAAAAACAAACTGTCCCACGGGGATCTGGTTGACGGGCGGGTACTGGAAAAATGAACGGATTAACCGGAGAGGGAGCCATGGTACGGGTTAACGGGCTTTCCCTGTGGTACGGCGGCGGGGAGCACAGGGTGCAGGCCCTGGACAGGATATCCTTCACCATACCCCGTGGCGGCACCTGCGCGGTGATCGGCCCCTCGGGGTCGGGCAAGTCAACCCTGCTGTACGTTTTTTCAGGGCTCCTGGAAGAATACTCCGGGGAAGTGCTGGTGGACGGGGAAAAGGTTCCCCGGGGGCGCCGGAAGACCGCCCTTATATTGCAGGATCACGGTCTTTTGCCCTGGAAAAAAGTTTGGGACAATGCCGCCCTGGGGTTGGCCATCAGACGGGTTCCCCCGGCAATAAAAAGGGAAAGAATAGCATCCATATTAAAGGAAATGGGACTGTGGGAGATGAGAAACAGGTACCCGTCCCAGCTCAGCGGCGGGCAGCGCCAGAGGATCGGCATAGCCAGGGCCCTGGCCCTGGAACCGGATTTGCTGCTGATGGACGAACCCTTTTCCTCCCTGGACGCCCTGACCCGGGAGACCATGCAGCAACTGCTGCTGAACATCTGGCTGAAAGACAGAATTACCATCGTGCTGGTGACCCACAGCATTGAAGAGGCCATATTCCTGGGCCAGAGGATTATTGTTCTTTCGGAGCGCCCCGGCCGGGTGGTGGAGGTGGTGGACAACCCCCGGGCGGGACGTATGGATTACCGCAAAACCGGGGAGTTTTACCGCATGGCCACCAGGGTACGGGAGTTACTGGAACATTGACTAGGCATATCGGAATTATCAACAACAAAATTACAAAGACGCTTCTTTCCGTGCTGGCCCTGCTGCTGTTCTGGCAGGCCCTGTCGGCGCTGTTACAGCTTCCCGCTTTGCCGGGGCCGGTTCCTTCCTTTAAGGCATTCTTTTTGGAAATGACCGGATCCCTGGGTTTTCATTTTTACGTGAGCGCCTACAGGGTGTTGATAAGTCTGGCCATATCCCTTGTTCTGGCGGTTCCCCTGGGTATGGTGCTGGGCCGGGAAGAGAAGATTGACCAGTTTGTCGCGCCGATGATATACCTGCTTTATCCCATACCGAAGGTTGTATTTCTTCCGGTGCTGCTGGCCCTGCTGGGGTTGAAGGATCTGCCCAAAGTAGCCCTTATTACCCTGGTGGTTTTCTTTCAGATACTGGTTACCACCAGGGACGCGGCAAAGAATATAAACAGGGATTTAATCAATTCGGTGGTTTCACTGGGGGCGGGCCGGCGGGATATATATCGCCACGTGGTCTGGCCGGCGGCGGTGCCCGAGGTGCTGACCTCCCTGCGCATTGCCTCCGGCACGGCCATAGCGGTGCTGTTTATTTCCGAGACCGTGGCCAGCCAGGAGGGGTTGGGGTATTACCTGCTGGACGCCTGGTCCAGGATGTCCTACGAAAATATGTTTGCCGGCATTATCGCCATGGGAATACTTGGTTTTGTGATTTACATCATTTTGGATATCATGGAGAAAAGGGCATGTCCCTGGAAATAGACTGTGCTTGTAATGACCGGCCAAAAATAATCGGGGTTTACCCCGGTTTTTTTGTCTGATGATATAAGTGAACCTTGTTCGGAAGGGGTTATTCCTCTGCCGAATCTGTGTTGGGGACATTCCTCACACCAAAGTTATGCTTTCAACAGAGGTGTATCCCCTTTCCTTAAAACGAACTTAGTTCGAGCTTTTACAGCCTGTTAGCGAGATAAAAGAATTGGGTTATAAAGATTTATTATAGGTTAATTTGTCAAATGTCATCAGGTAAATATTATGCTTGTTGACAACAACATAACTCAAAAGTAAAATTAAGGTAAACTTTCTTTTTGGGGGTGATGATCTGTTGACAGGGAGCCTTTTGGAAAGAAGGGCCATTAGGATTAAACAGGCCTGGGAAAAGTTTATAAAAACAGGAATTCTGGAAAACTATGTGGTCAGTTTGAGTATTGGCCGTTCCTGGAAGCGTTGTTTTGAGAAAAATATTAATCCATATGGTCATTTGGAGCATTTGAATGTAAACAGCGGGGCTTTATGCAAGCAGAAGGTTAATAATAATTTTGTTTTGTCAACAGCACCTTTTATGGACAATATATACAATTTTGTAAAAGGTTCCGGATTTATAGTTATTCTGACCAATAATGAGGGGTTGATACTGAAAACCTATGGCGATCCGGTAATACGACAAAAAATGCGCAGTATTTCCATGGAAGAGGGAATATGCTGGGCTGAAAGCAATATCGGAACAAATGCCATAGGCACCTGTATCATTGAAAAAAAAGCGCTCCAGGTAAACGCCACCGAGCATTATTGCAAAATATTGCATGATATATCCGGTTCGGCGGCGCCTATTTTCAACCCCCGGGGCAATCTGGTGGGTGTTTTGGCGCTGATAGGGATATACCGTGATTCCCATCTTCATACCCTGGGCATGATGGTGGCCGCGGTTAAGGCTATTGAAAACCAGCTGAGCTACCAGGAGGCCCAGGCCGGGCTGATTGAGGCGAATAAATATGCCGGGACCATTATGGGCACCATGTCCGAGGGCGTGTTGCTGATAAACCGGGAAGGCATAATCAAACAGATTAACAAGGCGGGCTGCGGCATATTGGGGCTGAGGCCCGGGGAAGGCCACGGCAGGTCCGCGCAAAAGGTATTTGGGGAAAACTCTCCGCTGGTAGCGGCGTTAAAGGATGGCGCAGGCTATAACGAACGTGAAATGACACTTAATTCCAAAGAGGGAGAGCCCCTGCGTTTCAGTTCAAATGCCATGCCTATAATAGACGAGTCGGGGGAAATATCCGGCATAGTGGTTACCATCCGGGAGATAAAATCCGTCCACCGGCTGGTCAACCGGATTGTGGGAGCCGAAGCCAGTTTTAATTTCGAAAACATCATAACCGGAAATAATAAATTGCTGGCTATTATAGACAAGGCTAAAAGAATGGCCAAAAGCCATTCCAACATATTGATACTGGGCGAGAGCGGAACCGGAAAAGAGATGTTTGCCCAGTCTATTCATAATTACAGTGAATATAGCCAGGGGCCGTTTATTGTTATCAACTGCGGGGCGATACCCAGGGATCTTGTGGAAAGCGAGTTGTTCGGATATGAGGACGGCGCTTTCACCGGGGCCAAAAAGGGCGGCAGGCCGGGCAAATTCGAACTGGCCAACGGGGGCACCATTTTTATGGATGAAATAGGGGATTTGCCCATTGAGCTTCAGCCCGCCCTGTTAAGGGTATTACAGCAGAGGCAGGTAACCCGGGTTGGAGGCAGCAAGGTAATTCCCGTGAATATCAGAGTTATTTCAGCCACCCACAAGGATCTGTACCAGGAAGTGCAAAAGGGCAATTTCAGGCTGGATTTGTTTTACCGCTTGAATGTGTTGAATATAAAACTTCCAAATTTAAGGGATAGAAAGGATGATATGGCCCCACTGGTGGATTATTTTATCGGAAAATTCAGAATAAGGACCGGCTCCGGGGTTGAAAAGGTATCTCCAAAAACATATGAAATATTTTATAACTACCACTGGCCAGGCAATATAAGGGAACTGGAAAATGTAATCGAGCAGGCGCTGCACGCTGCCAGGGGCGATACCCTGGAGCCGGAACACCTGCCGGAAAATATTCTGCCCAAAACGGCGCCCCAAAAAGAGGCGGGGAAGGAGCAGATGTCTTACAGCGACCATGAAGCCCAGATAATTAAAGAAGCCCTGGTAAAGTTCAATTGGAACATATCCCTGACAGCCAAGAATTTGCGTATCGGGCGGAGTACCCTCTATAGAAAGATAAAAGCCTATAACCTGATGTCATCCTTATTTTGAAAAGAAATGAGGTGAGATTGCCTGTGGAGCGCGCCGTGAATTTTAATAATATCTTCATACGCTACGACCTTGTTATTGAGGGTAGCGCCGATACCCCGGCCAAGCCGCGCTTAAGTGACGATCCCGTGCTGCAGGAAGTGATTGACTGTGTGATTGAGGGTGATTGTGAAAGAATAGAGGCACTGGTGAATAAGGCGCTGGAAACCAGGAGCCCCCTTGATGTAATCAATCTGGGCCTGAAAATAGGAATGGATGAAGTAAGCAGACTGTGGGACGAAGGGATTTATTACCTGCCCCAGACACTGCAATCCTCGGATGTCATGCTGCTGGGGGTTGAGATATGCGAAAGAAAAATGAACAGGCCGCTGGACAAAAAAGGCGTGGTGGTCACCCACACCGCCGAGGGTGATCTTCATGATCTGGGACAAAAGATAGTTAACGCCATTCTCAGGGCCAATGGTTATGAGGTAATTGATTTGGGGAAAGATGTGCTGGTGGAGGATGTGCTTGCAGCCGTATTAAAATATAAGCCCGTAATGCTGACCGGCACCGCGGGACTGACCACCACCATGTACGCCTTTGAAAAATTAGCTAAATTGCTGGCCCAGTCGAGGGTGGAAGTGCCTTTTGTCTGCGGCGGCGGAGGAGGAGTGGCGTCGGATTTTATCAACAGCCTGCCGCTGTGCATTTACGGCCGGGACGCCCGGGAGGCGCCGTTGATAGCGGCGGAAGCGGTGCGTGGTTTGAAATGGGACCTGATCAGGGAAAAAATGTCCGCCCGGTATTAAAAATTGTTTTTCAACCCGGCGCTTGAAAGATATACAAATACCTTCCCGATGGTGGAAGGTTATTTTGTTTTTGCTTAGCCGGCACATGTGTCAAATTGAAACATGGCCGGCGGGTGAGCCGGTTTTGCCGCCGGCAGGAAGTTTTAGAGCCTGTACCAACCGGGCTGTGCCAGTATGATACAGGGTTGATGCTTATCAAAAGCCCGAAGGGATTGTAAAAATTCAGCCGAAACCAGTGCCGGCGCAATAAAGTCAATTTTCAAAATTGTGGCACAAATATTGATATATATGCGGTAAATAAAAGGAAGCAAAACGGAGGTGGTTTTGAAACGTCGGCCCGGGACAGCCAAGCCGCGCAGATTGGTCGGTTTTTTTAAGGTATTGTAACCATGTTGCCACACGGCGAGGAGGTATGTAGAAATGCCAAAATTTGAAAAAATGGCGTATGACAGTGCGGAAGAGATGATCTTTGGAACGGCTAAATCACCGGTTCAATACGGCCGGGACTTTGTGGTGGGAGGCGGGTACGTATATCCGGAGCTGGTGCCTCATCCCAGGCCCGGAACGGAGAAAAGCCAGAAAACCCTGGTAAAGGAATATGAAAAAATGGTTACCGACGTGCTGGACAGGTGTGTGGCCATCGGTATTCCCGGTATTCAGGTGGAATTGGAGCACGTTTATCAGATGACCAAAAACCCTGCCTGGGGCGGGGAAATAGCCGCCCAGGTGAAAAGGCTGATGGAAAATTATCACCGCAAATACGGCTTGAAAAGCGCCATCAGGGCTACAATAGCCGATTACCGCAAGCCCGATGAAGAAAAGGTATGGGACAGCCTGGCCCTGGAAACCATGCTGGAGGCCTTTGAGGCCAGCGCCGCCGGCGGAGCGGATAACCTCTCCATTGAAACCGTGGGCGGAAAGGAAATCACCGACTACGCCATAGTCAGGCAAGATATCCGGGGGGTTGTGTTCGGTATCGGTGTTCTGGGCAGTTTGGACATGGAGTACACGTGGAAGAAAATAGTAAAAATCGCTGATAAATACGGGGTCACACCGGGAGGGGACACCAATTGCGCCCAGGCCAACGTGGCCATGTTCATGGCCGGCGGATACCAGGACCGCTCGGTTCCCCACTCCTTTGCCGCACTGACCAGGGCCGTGGCCGCCGCCCGCAGCCTGGTGGCTTACGAGCAGGGAGCAAAGGGGCCCACCAAGGACTGCGGCTATGAAGACGTGGTTACCAAGGCAATAACCGGCGTGCCCATTGCCATGGAGGGAAAAACCTCGGCCTGCGCCCATAGCGACCTGCTGGGCAATCTGGTGATGGCCTGCTGCGACCTTTGGAGCAACGAGGCCGTGGAATACCACGACATGTTCGGGGGCACCACCACCGCGGTGTTCGCCGAAATACTGGGCTATGACGTGGCCCTGATGAATACCGCCATTGAGCTTGGCAAGGCCAGGGATTTGCAGCAGATGATGGTGCTGTCCGATAAATACAGGGACCATCACGGTTTCATTCTGGCCCCGGATAACGCCTATGAAATAGGCAAGGCCATAGTGGCCAACAACGGTTCGTATTATGCCAGGTCCAGGGCCGCCGCCATGAAAGCCGGGGAATTAATGCTGGGAGACCCGCTGCTGAGGATGTCGGCTTTTGAAAAAGAAGCCCTGCAGTCTTCCATGGCCCAATTGGAGGCCATGCCCGAAAACGAGCAGGATTTTATTGATAATTGCTGCGAGATATACAAAAAGCAGGTGCGGGGTTTCGAGCCCAAAAACTACGGGCTATAGGTACAAAGGGCTTCAGGTGAAAAGGAGGGTTATATATGGAGGCATTGGCAATCAGCAATTACGATAATATTTTCAAACGTTACGATCTTGTATCCGAGGGTTCCGGCCAGGGGATAATGGCAACTGCCAAGGACGCGGACCTTCAAAAAATAATGGAATGTGTCATTGAGGGTGAAACGGACGATATTCTGGGGCTGGTCGATGAAGCCTTAACCAAACTGGACCCCATGGTGATAATTAATGACGCCCTGATTAAGGGAATGAATGAAGTCAGCCGGCTGTGGGACGAGGGAACCTACTACCTGCCCCAGGTAATACTGGCCTCGGATGCCATGCTAGCCGGGATAGAGCTGTGCGAGAAAAAAATGGGCAAATCCATGGAGAAAAAAGGAATTGTGGTAACCCATACCGCAGAGGGCGACATTCATGATCTGGGCCAAAAGATTGTGAACGCGCTGTTAAGGGCAAATGGTTACGAGGTAATCGATCTGGGCAAGGACGTTCCGGTGGATACGGTGGTTAACGCCGTTAAACAATACAAGCCCGTTATGGTTACCGGAACGGCCCTGATGACCACCACCATGACCGCCTTTGAGAAGATATCCAACCGGCTGAGCGCCGCCGGCCTGGAAATTCCCTTCGTCTGCGGCGGCGGAGCCGTATCGGAGGAATACGTCACAGGCTATAAACTGGGGGTTTTTGGAAAGGACGCCTCCCAGGCTCCGGGAATGGCCGCGGATGCCGTAAACGGGGGCACCTGGCAGGAGCTGAGGGAAAAATACAACGGATAATTGCAGGGGTGTGTCACAATTGATGCGGGTTGATGTTGTGAACGGCTTTCTGGGCAGCGGCAAAACCACGCTGATTAAGAACATTTTGCTGGAATGCCCGGGCAGAGAAAAAATTGCCGTTCTGGTTAACGAGTTTGGGGAAACAGGAATTGACGGGGAATTGCTGGGTGATTCCGGGGCCGAGGTGGTGGAACTGGCCAACGGGTGTATTTGCTGCACCCTGAAAGCGGACATGAAGTCGCAGATAGCATACATTGCCGGCAGGTATAAGCCCCAACGGCTGATCATTGAGCCCACCGGCATAGCCACCATCGGCAATGTGCTGGGCGTGTTGAAAAGCCTGAGCCTGGCTGAGCATATCCGGCGGATCAATGTCGTGGCCGTGTTGGATGCCGCCAATTTCTCCGCGGATTACCGGGCAAATCCCTTGTTTATCAAAAACCAGCTTGCCGCGGCCCGGATAATAGTGTTTAACAAATGCGACAAGATAGATTCCCAGGAGGCCGCCAGGCTTCGTTCCATAATAGCTTCCATTAATAAAGAGGCCAGGGTGCTGTTCACCACTTACGGCAAGGGTGTGGAGCGGGAGCTGGAAAAAGCCGGCTCCGGGGCGCCGGAAGAGGATATGGATTATTGCAATGCAGCGGGTGGCGGCACCTCTTTTCTTTTCAACGGCGAAGAGGAATTCGAAGGCGGGGAACTGGGACAATTCAGCAGTGTTTTGAGCGGTTGTTTTGACCCCCTGAAGCTGGAGGAGTTTTTTCGCGGCCTGAGCGGCGGGGATATGGGGCAGGTGGTCAGGGCCAAGGGCATTTTTGAGACCAAAACCGGGGATTGGCTGATTGCAAATTACTCCCGGGGGGAAATCGACCTGGCCCGGGGCGACCGCCCCTATTCCGCCAGCAGGGTTGTTGTGATAGGGAGAAACCTGGACAGGGAAGAACTGGAGCGAAGATTGGACGGATGCTCGGTTTAAAGGAAAGGAAAAGGAATGGGCAATATAGGCGTAGCCATAGACCTGGGAACCAGCGGGTTCAGGGCCCAGGCTGTTGATCTGGCCGGCGGGAGCATATTGTCTACGGCAATAACTGCCCGCCACCCTCTTCCCGGGGCCAATGTAATGGATCATTTGAATTTTGCCATAGAAATGGGACTGGATGTGGCGCACACCATAGTGGTTCAGACAGTCAACCAGGTAATCGGCTTCCTGGGAGTGCCCCCGGAAGAGCTGGAATGCCTGGCTGTCTGCGGTAATCCAATACAGCTGTCCATATTTGAGGAAATAGAAATAAGGGATCTGGCCTATGCGGGGGAGAACAAGCGGAGGGCGCTGGGTGTTACCTCCCCGGACAGGAACGGCAAGCGCTTGAAGGGGGGCGATATCAGAAATCTGGGCATACCGGGAAACATCCCGGTGTATATACCTCCTTCGGTAAAACACGAGATTGGCGCCGACGCCCTGGCCATGATGATTAAATCCGGCCTGCTGGAGAGGGACGACATCGCCCTGGTTACCGATTACGGAACCAACGCGGAAATGGCCTTAAAGGTGGGGGACCGGATTATCACCGGGTCCTGCGCCGCCGGCCCCGCCCTGGAAGGCCAGCACATTCACCGGGGAATGCTGGCCTCCCCGGGCGCCATTACAGATGTCTGCCCCGAGCCCGGGGGGCACCGCTGCCTGGTGCTGGACCGGTTGATGAATCAGCAGTCCGGGGATGTGGTGGATATGAGTTCCGGAAGGCTGTTAGCCCAGGGCGGCATCAGGGCCGCGGGAATTACCGGCACAGGGGTGGTGGCCGCCCTCTGTGAGGGGTTGGGGGCCAGGATGATTAAGCTTCCGGAAATCAACACCCCCGACGCCGAACTGCATCTATCGGACGGGGTAACCCTCAGTGAAAGCGACTTGATTGAAGCGGGAAAGGCCATAGGCGCCATACGGGCCGGATATATCACCCTGGCCCGGGAGGCGGGCATTGACGTGGCCGATATAAATGTGGCGTACATGGCCGGCGCTTCGGGGACATACGTGGATGCCGCCAAGGCACAAAAAATCGGCATGGTCCCCCACGGGGTAAAAAGGATATACCAGGTTGGCAACACTTCCCTGGCCCTGGCCCGGGATATTGTAATAAATCCTCAGACAATGGATGAACTGACTGAACTGGCCGGTAATCTCCGGGCCAACCACTGCATGTTCGGAGCATCCCAAATTTTTGAAAAAGCCTATATCCTGGAGCTGTCCTACTGGGGAGAGGGCATGTCCTGGGAAACCTACCGGAAATTTGCCTGGAAATATTCGCTTCCGGCAGTGGAAATATCCCGGGGAATACCGGAGGTGAGCAGGGTTGAACGGGATATAGAGGATGTGGGCAGCAGGGGCCTGACCATAATATCCCAAGTGGGTGTGGAAAAATCCACGGTTTTTCCCGGATGCACGGGCTGCGGCATCTGTGTGGAAAGCTGCCCGGAAAATGCTTTGAATATATCGTTAAGAGAAGGGGAAACAGTTTTGACGCTTCAATTGGACAGGTGCAACGGCACCGCGTGCAGGCGCTGCCACAGGGCCTGCCCCGAAAAAATATTTGATTTGGCCGGAATTTGTTCTGTTAATTAATTAGTGAAAGAGATGTTCTTCGGGCGCTCCCGGCGCCGGGGGCGTTCGATAAAAATACGTTTATAATCAGGGGGAGTGGCTATGAACAGTCGTGACAGGGTGCTGGCGGCATTGAAGGGGGAGGCCGTGGACCGGCCGCCTGTAATAAGTGTTTGCCAGCATGCCACCTATGAGCAGATGGATGAACTGGGGGCGGCGTGGCCCGAAGCCCATGCCCGGGGAGACAAAATGGCCGCCCTGGCCATGGGGGGCTTTACCATGCTGGGTTTGGACGCCGTACGGGTACCCTTTTGCCAGACCCATGAGGCGGAAGCCCTGGGGGCTAAAATAAAGGACGCGGGCAGGACTGGTGTTCCCAGCGTGGAAGTGCACCCCTATAAAATTGGCGACCAGCCGCAATTCCCCGATGATTTCCTGGAGAGGGGCAGAATTCCGCAATTATTGCAGGCTGTGAGAATACTTAAAGAGAACATAGGCGACCAGGTGATAATAATCGGCGGTATAGTGGGACCCTACACGGTGGCCACAAACCTGGTGGGCATAGATGACATGTTAAGGACCAGCTTTAAAAAGCCGGAAAAGGTGGTTCCCTTTCTTGAATTGGCTGAAAAGGCCGGCACCGTTCTGGCCAACGCCCTGGTGGAGGCCGGGGCCGATGTTATTTGCGTGGAGGACATGATGACCTCCCTGGATCTGGTCAGTCCCAAAATATACAGATCCCTGGCCGCCCCTTACGAGAAAAAACAGTTTTCCGGGATTAACGCCCCCACCATCATACACATTTGCGGCAAGCTGGACGCCATTATGACGGATATAGCCGAAACAGGGCCGTCGGCCATAAGTATCGAGCCGGTGGTGGACGTGAAGCTGGCCCTGGAGGAGTTCAGCAAAAAGGGAATAAAGATGCCGCTGATAGGAGGGGTTGACCCGGTCAGGACATTATTCTCCGGCACACCGGAAGAGGTGAGGCGGGAGGTTGAAAAAGCCCTGGAGGACGGTTTCAGCATGATTTCCCCGGGCTGCTCCGTGGCTCCGGCTTCGCCCCTGGAAAACCTGCTGGCCATAGTTGACACAGTGAAGGAAAAAAAATAGGATAAAGGACATTCCTCTGGTCAAAGACTCATTTCTGAATAGTAAATATTACCATCATATGAAAAGGGACATTCCTCTACTAAAAGACTGGTTTTAGAGGAATGCCCCCAGCTTATGAACGCTTCCCGGAATCATTGGGGGACGTTCTTTTTTATCGTTTATCCGCAGTTAACTTTTTAGAAATATGTAATGGTGAGATATGTTCCTAATCCATGAACGTCCCCCGAAATTAAAAATAAATTTGCTATTTTACTTAAACTATGATACGATTGCGTTGTGTTAAAAAGTTAAGAATGCAAACCATTTTGGGCCTCTTGTTATGATTGGTCAAGGGTTTTCAGTTTTAAGCTTTTTTGATCAATTTTAAGTAAAGGAGGTTTTAAAATGGTAGGTGTAGTTAAATGGTTCAATACCGAAAAAGGATTTGGCTTTATTGAAACAAGTGAAGGCAACGATGTGTTTGTCCATTTTTCCGCTATCCAAGGCGAAGGATTTAAAAACCTTGAAGAAGGTCAAAGCGTGACGTTTGACGTAGTGCCAGGTAATCGTGGTCCTCAAGCCGCAAATGTATGCAAGTAATATAGTGATTGCATAAGAAAGAAGGGCAGTTTCCTAATTGGAAATGCCCTTTTTATTTTGGTGCTTTTATGATATTTTTAGTCATTTTAAAGATGCGCTGCTGAAGCCTATGACTCCTTAATCTAAGAAAGAAGCCGCAGGTTTTTGTTATGAAAGATCAGGCTCAACCGGGTTAAATAGTCGGTGGAGAAATTAGCCAATTATTTTTCCTGTCCATCTTTACCATTGCGTCATAACCCTTGTAGTCATCCGAAAGGATCTGCCAGACGAGCTGTCTTATGTCATCTCTTGTTGATTCTGATAATCCTCTCATATACAGTGTTAAGCCGAATTTATAAATTTCTCTTATGCTGTTGACAATCCCGTCATCCTGGATGTAAGTATTCGGCTCAATCTGCTTTCCGATAATATCGAGGTTCTTTCGCGGCGGGACCGCAGGAACTTCCAGTCCTTCTTTATGCATAAAGCTTTGAATTTTTTCGATATGGGGAATAATTAACGTTTCCATTCCCATATTTAAGGAATTTTTCAGTTCCATATCTTTTGCCTGGGCTAAAAATACCCCTTTTAAAAAGCGGGCAGAAAGGAAATAAAATCGTTAATGAGGTCCTGTAAAGCACAATCCGTTATTGTAAGATATTTCCGCAAGGTATTTTTAAGCATCGTTAATAAGAGTTGAA
>NZ_BFAV01000026.1 GCF_002933875.1 Desulfocucumis palustris
GTAAGCGATTAAAAACAGAGTGCCTTTAAACATGAACTCAAATCGGTTATAATGGCGATCGTCAACTGGAGGATTATTTTTTGCATTCAGCCTGTACCAGTGGGGACCAAGGCATCAGTTCTTCCAAGGCCTCCGGATCATTCCGGTGATCCGTATTCGGCATATACAAGAACAGATAGTTCAGGTAAGTATATACATTAAGCCCATTTGCCTTGGCAGTCTCTACAATGCTGTATACTGCAGCACTTGCTGAAGCACCCTTCGGGGTGTCGGCGAAAAGCCAATTTTTTCTTCCCAGAGTAAAGGGACGAATGCTGTTTTCGGCTATGTTATTGGAAAGGGAACACCTTCCGTCAAGCAGGTAGTTCTCCATAAACTGTTTCTGGTTCTTTGCATAGGTTACTGCTTTGCCGAGGGCAGAGCTTTGCAGTACATGGATGGAATTCAGCCAGCACCAAAAGGCACCCAGAACGGGCCTTTCCAGTTCCAGACGCTTGGCATATTTTTCTTCCGGTGTAAGTCCAGACAACTCTTCTTCGATTTTAAAAAGCCGGTTG
>NZ_BFAV01000027.1 GCF_002933875.1 Desulfocucumis palustris
GGCTGCGGCTCCGGGACACCGAAGTGATCTTCTACGTGCTCCTGGAGTTGCAGTCAACTGTGGACCACACCATGCCCTTCCGTCTGCTGCAGTACAAATGAACACAAGGGGACGGTTCTTTTGTGTCATAAATAAAAGTCCCATATGTTTGCATGGAAGGCCGGTAGGCCCCACGCGGATTACCCGGCTGTTTTCTTTTTCTGTTCTCCCTTATGCTCGTTT
>NZ_BFAV01000028.1 GCF_002933875.1 Desulfocucumis palustris
TAAAACTTGCAATCCTCATTACTCAGGGAGGTAATTTCTTCTCTTTTGACCTGTGGTAAATTAATGTTTTCATTTTTGCCATAGGACGCATACGAGGTGGTGCAGAGCGCCGCCGCAAAGATAACTGTCAGAAATAGCACTAAAACTCTCTTCACTTGAATTTCCTCCCCATGTAAACGGAAAACACATATTTTTCAGGAATAAATATGTGCACATCCTTTAAATAGGGATATATTCAATATAATTCCAAACAAATCCTTTTGGAACATTATGTAATTTTGTCAAAGATTGTTGAATTGTATGATTCACCAACAACAAGGTATTTTCATTGTTAGGTATTCCCTCATCACGGAGGGGATAGGCTTTTTCATTTTCCCAATCTTTATATTTTTTAATAGCATTTAACCATCATCAGAAAGCTAACAGGAAATATATACAATATTAAACTTGTTCGCCAACATAACCAGCCGTCTTCCCCGGTGGCCAATATCATGGCAAGCCCGGCAACCCGGATCGTGTATAAAAATGCATGCCATGCATTTTTATTTGATGTGTCCAGTTGTTTATTCAGTCTAAAAAAATTATAATTGCCACAGAGGTAAATTTTTGTAATTTTTAATTTAACAGCCGGCGGGGGGTAATAATTTTGGGTGTTGCTGTATGCGGCGGCGCTAATTTACAGTGCAGTTTCGGTGTGGCGCCGTCTTCGCTTATGATATTGCCAAAGAACAGGGTAATGACCACCATGCCTTATGCCAACATTATGGATAACATACCCTTTGTCAACATACTGCCCTTCGGGATGTGCAGCTCTATTGCCAACCCGGCGGTGGCCTCGGCCACGGCCGCGGCGCTTGGAGTGTTGACACCCATGCCCTGCACTCCGGTTATACCGGCGCCGTGGGTGCCCGGCTGCCCCACCGTCCTTGTGGCAAATATGCCGGCGCTTAATAACTCTTCAAAGCTAATGTGCGCATATGGAGGGGTAATACAAATTATTAGTCCGGGACAGTTTAAAACAATGATACCTTGAGATATTTTTTCACAGGGTTCTGAACCATGTAATATTTTTTCTCTCATTATAAAAAGAAAAGGCCTGATAATATGAACACTCCTATAAATGAGCCTGGGGAATGAGCCCGGAAGATGTCTCCCGGACTCATTTCCCAGGTCAATAATCCCGCCCCGCCCCACTCGGCTTATCAATCTCCCGGCAGCAGGCCGGCAGGCCTGGCCCGCTCCACGTCGCTCAGTTCCCTGCCCGTCAGCTTCAAACCAGGGATTACCGGTAGGGATATTCAGCATTTTCCCGCGAAACATGCTGGACAAGGGGGGTGGGGAAAATTTCCTCCACTCTCATCCCGAAATATTTGGCGATGGCCACCATCAATTCGTCGGAAGGCCGCTTTACACGGCCCTTTTCTATGGCGATAATGGTCTGCCTGGTGGTATATATGGCTCCGGCCAGTTTCTCCTGGGATATGTCACTGGCTCTTCTAATTTCTCTCAGTCTGTTCTCCATTATTTTACCGCACCTCCGGTTATTATTGTAAAGCATGTTTTCCAATTAGCAAAGCATGTTTTTATTTACTTTTAGTAAATTTTTCTTTCTTTTTTGCACTCCATGCTTTACAATAAGGAAAACATGTTTTACATAGGAGGATTGAATCGTGAAATACTCCCTCAGCAAACTGCTCATAAAGTTAAGGGCCGAGGAACCGCTGCGTAAGGCGGCGGCCAGGATCGGCATCAGCCACACGTACCTCAATATGCTGGAAAAAGGCATTGATCCCAGAAGCGGAAATGCCGTCAAGCCAACCGCCGGAACCTTGCAAAAACTGTCCGGGGCCTATAACTATCCCTACGTTAAGCTTATGGAGGCCGCAGGCTACCTGGACAGCGGCTCTTCCGGGGCTAATGCAAAGACACCGCCGGTGGAGCTGGAAAAAATTATAAGGGAATCAAATGTCATGCTCGACGGAATGCTGCTGGACGACGGGGACAAGGAGGATATTTTACAGTTTGTTAAAATAGCCATGAGAGCCATAAAAAAGGAAAAAGGTTAAACTGTCGGCCGGCGGAGTAATAACTGTTGCCATTTAACTAAGCAATTGACAGACCTTTCATTTATATTTAAATTAATAGAAACGATAACTTTTGGGATTTTAATTATATTTCTTGATGGTAAGTGAGGTAGCCATGGAAATCCGCCAGCTCAAATCCTTTGTAACCGTGGCCAGGGTGGGCAGCTTTACCAAAGCCGCCGAAATGCTGGACTACGCCCAGTCCACCATAACCGCCCAGGTGCAGTCCCTGGAAGAAGAACTGGACAACAGGCTGTTCGAACGCCTGGGCAGGAAAGTGGTGCTGACAAGGGAAGGGGAAAAGCTGCTTGCCTATGCCGACCAGATTCTCAAACTGTCCGCGGAGGCCAGGGAGGTGCTTTCCGGCTCCGCCGCGCCCCGGGGCGCCCTTTCCATCGGCGCGCCGGAATCCCTTTGCGTGTACCGGCTGCCCGGCCTGCTTCATAAATACCGCAAAATGTACCCCGCGGTGGAAATAACCCTTAAAATCGGCACCTGCGCTGATTTTATCCAATGGCTTAGAAGCAACGAAATTGACGTTGCATTATTCCTGGAAAAGAAAATGAACATACAGGACTTAATAGCCAGACCCCTTATTTACGAACCCATGGCCGTTCTTGCCGGGTCCGGCCACCCACTTGCCCGAAAGGAACAGATTGGGCTTTATGACCTGCAGGGGGAGTATCTTATACTCTCGGAAAGAGGCTGCAGTTACCGCTCGGCCTTTGAAGACATGCTGAACAAGGCCGGTGTGCGGCCCTCCTCCTCACTGGAGTTCGGCAGCGTGGAGGCTATCAAAAAATGCGTCATCAGCGGCCTGGGAATAACCCTGCTGCCCAGGGTGGCGGTGGAAGCGGAAGTAGCGGAGGGACAGCTTGTGGACCTTAACTGGTCCGGCCCGGATTTCAACATGACCACCCAGATCGTATACCACAAGGACAAATGGATTTCTCCGGCACTGCAGGCCCTGCTGGACCTGGCCGGAGAGACGATTAAATAACCCTTCGTTCCCAGGGCGAACGAAAAGGTTTACGGCATACCTGGATAATTTAGAGGAGGGAAATTTTGAAATTAACCCTTTGCACCGTTCAGTTCCACCGCGGCAGCGGCAATCCGGAAATAAATATTGAAAAAATGTCCGGGCTGCTGGAGAACATCGGCAGTCCCGCGGATATAATACTTCTTCCCGAAGGCTGGCTGGGTCCGCAGATACTGGAGCACCGGCATTACATGCTGATGCTGGAAGAGCTGAAAAAGTTACTGCCCCCGGGCGCGCTGCTGGTATCAGGCGCCCATTATGTGCGCTGCCGGGAAGGGGTCATTTCCACCGGGGCCTTTTTGAACGGTGCTGAAACAACCCATTATGACAAAATATTCCCCTCCCACGCCATCGGGGAGAGGAATATCATCCTGCCCGGCACCCGGCAGCCCCTCTTTGTCCACCGGGGAATTACCGTGGCCGCGGTGGTCTGCGTGGACCTTTTTTATCCGGAAATTGTCCGCCGCCTGGCATTAAGGGGAGCAGCCGTTATTTTCAACCCCGCCAACATCCCCGCAGTCCGCATGGGCCTCTGGCATAATATAGGCATCACCAGGGCAGCCGAAAACACCGTGTTTCTGGCCATGGCCAACAATACCGGCACCCGCTACCCGGATGGCCGGGAAGTGAAGGGCAAAAGCTTTATCGCCGGGCCGGAGGGCGCCTTCTTCCGGGATTGCGGCGACCTGCCGGGGGTTTATTTTACGGAAATTGACTTGCAGTTGATTGAAAAGGCCCGGGAACGCTGGAAATATCTTGCGGATGTGCAAAGCCTTCACAGGTGATCCTGCCCCCTATTCCCTTCACCCGGAAAAGGGCTCCCCAGGGCGCCGGGGAGTCATCCTGAAGGCCGTCCAAAAACAAATATGGCCCCAAAGGCCAGGATGGGCTATTTATATAAACCTTCCACCACATCATTGTAATTTGCCAATATAACCCTTTTTTTCGGTTTGAGGGTGGGGGTGAGTTCCCCGGTTTCTTCCGTAAAGCGCCTGGTGATTACGGCATATTTTTTTACCGTTTCATATTCCTCCAGCCTGCGGTTGACCCGGGCCACTTCTTTATCCAGCATCTCCCGCAGAATACCCCGGGAAACGAAATCCTCGCCCACCTGTACGCAAATTTCCGCCCCGGCGATGTTTGAATAAACCAGCTTGCTTTTGTCGAAAGATATATTTTCCCTTTGATACAACTCGATAAAATAGTTAAAATTAGGCACCAGAAGGACGCCGATATATTTCCTGTCATCCCCCACCACAAACGCCTGCTCCACGCAGCTGCTGGTGGCGAACAGCTTTTCAATCTTGGCGGGGGCCACATTCTTCCCGGTGTTGAGGACAATAATGGCCTTTTTGCGGTCCACTATCTTCAGATAGCCGTCCCGGTCGATTTCCCCCACATCCCCGGTTTTAAACCAGCCATCGGGGGTAAACGCCCCGGCGGTCTCTTCCGGTTTGTTCAGATAGCCTGCGAACAATCCCGCGCCGCCGGTGATGTATTCCCCGTCTTCCCCCAGCCTTGCGGTTGACCCCGCCACCACAGGACCGACTTTTCCAGGCTTGATCCCGTTGAGGGGTGTTAAGTTGCAGGCGTTGCAGGTCTCGGTAAGACCGTAACCCTCAAGCACCCTTACGCCCATTATATAAAAGAATGTGGCCAGCTCCGCGGATATGCCGGCTCCGGCGGAAAAGGACTGTTTGAAGCGGCTGCCGAAAAGGGCCCTGACCCTGGCGAAGACCCTGTCCGCCAGGGCGTACCGGAAGCGCAGCAGCGGGGGCAGTTTTTCCGCCACGTTAAAATCATGGGCCATATTGATACGGCCATGATCGTCGGTGCGGTATTCCAGCACCTTCCTCCCCACTGCCAGCGCCCGGTTAAATATAAATTTTTTGACCGGGTTTTGGGACATCTGCTCCCGGATGGTTATGTATATCCGCTCGTAAAGGCGGGGCACGCAATTGAACCAGGTGGGATTGTACTTCTGAAGATCCTGCAGAATGGTTGAAGGTTTGTCCCCGTATGCTATGCAGGCCCCGGTGAATATAGCCAGCATCTGGCCGGAACCCCGGTCAAATATGTGGGAAAGCGGCAAAAAGGAAAGGCAGACATCCTCCCGGGTTATGCTTACACCCATTTGGGGGAAATTTTCAAGAACACCCATCACCCTGGAGGAAAAGCTCCGGTGAGTCAAAATTACCCCTTTTCCCGTGCCGGTGGTGCCAGAAGTGTAAATAATGCTGGCCCAGTGTTCAAGGGATACCCCCAGGCGCCTGCCGGTGTACTGCCGGTGAAGGGATTCCGCACCCTTCCGGCCCAATTCCGCCAGTTCGCCCAGGCCCATTATTTTCTCTCCGTCGCCCTTGTAGCCCATTTCCAGCACGATAATTTTTTCCAGGGTGGGCATGTCGCCCAGCCCGGGTAAAATTCTGGCCAGTATATCCCCGTTTCCCGCAAAAAGGTACCGGCAGCCGGAATCATTAATTATGTAGGAAGCCTCATTAAGAGATAATGTAGGGTATATAGTCACCGTAACGCAACCGCAGTTAATTACCGCCAGGTCGGCCTGGGTCCAGTAGGGGCTGTTGGCAGCCATGATTGCGGCTCTCTCCTGCTTTTCCAAACCCAGGGACAGTAGGCCGCGGGCTATGCTTTCCACCCTCTCCAGCATCTCCCCGTAAGTAAAGCAGCCGTTGTTGTCCTTATATAATTCATTGTTGAAGAGCTGAGCCCGCCGGTTTGAATATTTTTCCGCGGTAGAGTAAAAACCCTGGCATATTGTGGGCAATGCGCTATTATCCATACCCAATCCCTTCCCGTGCTAATTATTCAGCTGGACCGCCAACCGTATTGGAAGAATAGTCGCTGCAATTGGTAATATTGGAAATAATTCGACATAATTCCCAACATTCCTTTCGATTCGTAATTTCCGAATCGGATATTATTGCTTATAACATTCCATGGAAACGATTCATGCCCTCTTCTTTATAACACGCCAGCCGGATAGGGTATTGGTTATTGACAAGGGAAAAGACCGGGGATAAACTCAAAAAGACCGGGGCTGTGCCGCCGGCTTTTAAGAAGGGTGAATTATATGACTGACTTTACCGGTTTTATATGCTACACATTAAAGGTAACCATGAAAAAGCTGGAAAAACATCTGGCCAGGGAACTGGACAAATACGGTGTTAATTTCGGGCAGTCCCTGATATTATTCAGCCTGCTGGAAAAGGACGGAATAACCCTATCCGAAATAGGCAGCCGGGCCAGAATTGAAAACTCATCCCTGACCACAATGGTGGACAGGCTGGAAAAGGAGCTGCTGGTGGAAAGAAGGCCGGACAGCCAGGACAGGAGAATAATAAGGGTATTCCTCACAGACAGGGGTCGCGGGCTGGCCCGGGAAGTGCTGGACGCCGGAGAGAGATTCAATCAATACCTGGAAGACCGGCTGGGGCAAAACGGCAACAACCTGGTTAAAGGGTTAAATACCATAGCAGACAGCATAGATTGATTGATATTAGTTTACCAATAATTATTTATTTTCCAGCCAATCCCACACGTAACCCGCTATTTCCTCCCAACCGGGCTCTCCTATCACCCAGTGGGCGTGATTTGCAAATTCCCTGTAGGTGGAAACCGCCCTGTATTTTTCCGCCACCCTTTTAACCACCGGGGCCGGCGTTATCCTGTCTTCGGAACCGGACACCACCAGCACCGGACATTTTATTTTATCCCCATCAACCCTGGAGGCCCTGTGCACGTCCAGAAACCACAATCCAATCTGCAGGGCTGCCAGACCTGATTCGTAAACCATCCTCTCATAGGCCGCCCTGCGCTCATGGGCGTTCATTTTGTGCATTACCGCGTACTCGGCGGTATCATATGAAAAGCGGAATGACTTTCTCCAGAACCTACCCCTGGACATCACCCCGATAAAACTCTTCAACACCGAATATTTAATAGACGGAATACCGTAGGGAGCAGCGGGCGCCAAAAGCACCAGGGACTCCCCCAATCCCCTGGCGCCCAGAATTTGCGCCAGCAGGCCGCCCATGGAGTGACCCATAATAATGGGCCTGCCCCCCAGCTTATTGATTTCCTTCTCCAAATCCCCGGCATAATCCAACAAACTGGTGCTTCCCAGATCCGGGTCGGGATTATCCCGGGGGTCCATGCCGTGGTAGCGCAGGGTCGGGGTTAGGCACCGGTAACCCTTCGCCTCAAAATATTTTTTGTAGTTTTCCCAGCACCAATCCCCGCACATCATGCCGTGAATCATAAAAATGGTATCTGTCATGCCATCACTCCGCTCCAGTGCGACAGGGGACGGTTCTCAAGTGTCGCAAAAATTAATTTTTAAGAGTATATGGACATAAGTTTAACGCTATTTAAATTTAAATTGCTTTCAATTTTCTTTGATATACCTTAAATCTAAGATATAGTATATTTAATATAGACCTGATTTTCAATATGCTTTCGGAGGTTTTCCATGTCTTTAAAACATCTTATCCTGGGGTGCCTCATGGACCGGCCGGCCTACGGGTACGAGATGCTGAAATCGCTGTACCGGGATTTCTTCGCGCTTTCACCGGAGGTGAACGACGGCCAATTATATACCGTACTGGCCAGGATGGAAAAAGACGGCCTTATAACAAAGGAGATTGTTTATCAGGACAAGGCCCCCAGCAAAAAGTTAATTCATATTACCCCCAAAGGGCGGGAGGAATTCAATGACTGGCTGCTGTCCGGCGACGGGGAAAATGAGCCGGTGCGGTTTGATTTCTTTAACAAATATGAGTTTCTAAATAAATGCAACTTTTTTAACCATGCTTCTCCCGAGACTGCCCGGGAGAAGCTGGAAAAGCAGATTGAGCACATGGAAAACAAACTTTTAAGTTTACAAAGGGCACGGCTAAGCATGGTGCAGAAAAAGGTCCCGCCCTTCAGGATTAAAATACTGGACTACGGATTGGAAATTCAAAGGGTAAAAATTCAATGGTTAAAAGATATGCTGGGAATGTTTGGAGGTCGTTGATTTGAGTGTTTTAAAAACAGGTACTCATAATGGAGTAATTTACGCCGGAACCACAGTGGAATTGTTCGGCTCCCGGCTGGACATTTTTGTTTATCTGCTGGAAGGGCTGGTGGTGGATACCGGTCCCAGCCGGTTCGCCGGAGAATATACGGGTTTTTTCCAGTCACAGCGTATAAGCCGGGCGGCGCTGACACATTTTCACGAGGATCATAGCGGCAACGCCCCCTGGCTGTGTAATCACGGGATTCCGGTGCATATAAATCCGTCCGCCCTGGGGATCTGCCGAAAAAAAGCCGGTCTTCCGCTATACAGGCATTTTTTCTGGGGAAAAAGAGAGCCTTTCTCACCCCGCCCCCTGGATTCAACAATAGAAACCGAAAGAAAAAGTTTGCAGGTGCTAAAAGTTCCCGGTCATTCCTTTGACCATGTGGCCCTGTATGATCCTGAAGAAGGAGCGGTCTTTACCGGGGATCTGGTTGTTACCCCCAAAACCAGGATAATTATGAGGCCCGAAAATATTCATCAGATAATGGATTCCCTGCGGGTTTTGCTGCGGCATGATTTCCGCACGGTATATTGCGGGCACGCGGGAGTGCTTGAAAATGGCAGAAAAGTAGTGGAAATGAAGCTGGAGCATCTGGAGAATCTAACGGATGAAGTGCTGGAACTGCGCCGTAAAGGCTGGAGCATCAAGGCCATAAACAAAAAGATATTTCCCAAAAGGGCTCCCCTTACTTACATTTCCCTTAACGAATGGGCTTCAATACATATAATCAGATCTATTATAAAAGATACTTTACAGTTGTAACATCTTCTATAAAAAGATTCATTTGCATCAGCAAGGGTAACAAATTAACCGGAAACCATGGTCATAAAAGCTGTTCCTCCGACACTCCCAGTCCTTGATATGGCACATAGGGACGGCCGGCGCTTCAAGGCTGAAGCCTTCCAATAATGCCTGGGTGCGGTGCAAAAAATCGGGTTGATTCAGTTATCTATCTCTTTTCCTTATATAATTTCCCCAAAAATATTTCATAACGCAGGCAGAAATTGCGAAACAAATAATGCGTTCAAACGTCAAATCAATAGAAAAATATTAGCCTTTCACCTCATGATGTATAGGATATATACATAAGCACAAAAGGGGCTGTGCGAATGACACGAATTAAAAATACATTGATGATCCTGCTCATAATTACCGCCATGCTTTCTATGTATGGTACTCCGGTGCTTGCTGCGGATAAGCCGCAAGGCAAAACCGGCATACCGATAAAGACCTTGGTATCGGTTGATGGCAACCAAATGACCCTGCAAGCGTATACCATTGGCGGCAGCAAATATTTTAAGCTGCGCGACATAGCAATGGCACTCAGCAAAACAAGAAAGCATTTTGATGTTTCCTTTAACGAGACGAGTAATGAAATAAACATCCTTGCAAACTCTACCTATTCGGAAATGGGCTGTGAGCCGGTTCCGTCGGAAGATATGGAAAGCCGGACGGCGTCTCTTTCTACATCAAAGATCTATTTAAATAGCCGCCCCTATGAATCGGGATGTACAACGTACAACATTGATGACAACAACTGCTTTAGGCTGCCCGACCTCGCTGAAGCCCTGGACTTCTATATTGCTCCCGGTACCGCAAATACTATTGAAATCGACACCTCAGCCGGATATTCGGTTACAGGAAATAAAATCTATTATTCGGATGATACACCGCTGGCGGTCAACCCTAAAGCCGGCGTGAAGTCCTCCCTCACCGCAGATCTGGATGGGGACGGCAAAAACGAAACTATCGAGTTAGTCGCATCGGAGTATGCAACAAGAAAGTGGACGCTTGTCTACAAAGATGGCAATTCGGAAGCCTCCGTTTCAGTTTTCAAAGGAAACGAATACGGATTTGGAACCTCCATTACGGCAGGGCATATCATCAGTGAGGATTCGGTCGACTTCCTGATCACGTCCTATCTGATGAGCATGCCGTTTGGAGGCAACGCCTATGAGCTTTACAGCTTTCAGAATGAAGCCTTTACAAGAATTGATGTCACGGGGATCACGGACGGGACTGAATTCGATGTTAGCGTGGACGAAAGCAATAAAACCGCGAAGCTCATGGCAAACGGCTCCGAAAAGACGGTCAGGTTATGCGATATGGCGTTATCCGATTATAAACTGTACGAAAAGGAATTCTGCCAGGACTTCTTTATCGAAATGAAGCTTCAAAGCGTCCTTGGCTGCGCTTTGCCCGAGCTTGCCACAACGGAAGTGATCGCCGCCGTGCTGCCGAACGATTTGACTTATCTGCACACCACATACCGCTATGTTGACGGTGTCTGGAAAGTTCAAAGCGTGGAATTCTACGATTTTGGCGAGGCTACAACCCCATATCAGTTGTCAAAGAACTAACCATATTATACCGGGAAAG
The DNA here is from genome assembly GCF_002933875.1 of Desulfocucumis palustris. Taxonomy (GTDB): domain Bacteria; phylum Bacillota; class Desulfotomaculia; order Desulfotomaculales; family Desulfocucumaceae; genus Desulfocucumis; species Desulfocucumis palustris. The sequence continues at coordinate 10,584 of NZ_BFAV01000028.1, forward strand.
CCAAATAAGGAACAAATGTTTCCTGGAAAAGTATGCCCGCCTTTCATCCCCACCCTTCACTCTCGCTTCGCGAGTAAGGAAGGCTCAGAATGGGGACTTCCCGGCGGGAAAGTTAAATGATTGATATGGTATTGACAGGCCTCCCATACCCCCCATCAATCCGGTTACGTCCCGTTGCCGATACTGCTTAAAGAATGCTATAATTTCTACCGAATTAAATATCAACAGGTATATAAGCCGCAAATAAAAACACTTCCCGGCGGCTTTTTTATTTTATCAAAGGCGCAGGTCAATAAATTGATATAATATGTATGGCAGGTGGGATAGCATGAATATTAACTGGACGGGCATTAACATAAAAACTGACGGCGGGATCAACACATATGCCGGATTAAAGACTTCGGGAGCGGATTTAAATTTGCAGCCGGGCCAGGTCTGCCAGGGAAAGGTTTTGGGCCAGGCGGGGGAAGACCTTTACATGGTGCGGGTGGACGGCAAGAACACCCTTATCCAGTCGCCTTACCGGATGGAAACCAATTCCACCATCACTTTCCAGGTGGAGGGACAAAGGGACGGCCAATACATGGTGAGGCTGTATCACGGGCAGGAAGGCCAGGACGTTCTTATACAAAGCATATTGAAGCAAATGGATTTAAAAGACAGCCCCCTGTTGAGGGAGCTGATAAAGGGATTCGTGACCCAGGAGCTGCCGTTGAAGCCCGAATTGCTGAAGCAGGCGGAGCGCCTGGCGCAAAAGCTGGGGGGAAACACCCCGGAAAATATACATATTGCCATCATGTCCCTGAAAGCGGGGATAACGGAACAGCCCGGGGTTATGGACGCGTTAAGACTGTATCTGTCCAGCCTGGGGAAAATGGCCCGGGGCAGTGAATACCAGTTGTCCGTATTGCTGGAGAAACTGGGAGACGTGCCGGCGATTAATGGGGAATCAGCCCGGAACGGCACGGGAAGCGACGTGACAACGGCCGCGCGGAACTCTTCAAAGCCCGTATCCCTGACACCGGAAGGAACAAATATATTCAACCAGCTGCGGGATATGCTGCGGGCTGTGGTACTTAAACCAGGTGAGGGACCGGAAACAGTTGCCGCACAGCTTAAAAATCTTATATCCGCGCAGTTACCCCGGATTTCTCCGGAGGAGGCCGGGCCCCCCGGAGAAACAAATATATTAAATCAATTGCGGGACATATTGCAGTCCGTAGCCCGGAAACCGGGCGGGGAACCGGAAACGGCCGCCGTTCAGCTTAATAATCCCACCTCCGGGCGACTTGCCGGGATTTCCCCGGAGGAAACCGGGACACCTGAAGGAACAAAAATATTCAATCAGTTGCGGGACATATTGCAGTCTTTAGCCCTGAAGCCCGGTAAGGAACCGGCAACGGCGGAGGAACCGGGCAATAACACCACTCCCCAGCGGCTTGCCGGAATTTCCCCGGGAGAAAGCCGGGCCGTATTCTCCGGGATTGAAGAAATAATACGGCAAACAGGCATTGCGGATACTCCACTGAACCGGGCCATTGTCCGGGGGTTAATATCCCGGGAAATACCGGTTAAAACAGAACTGCCGCAGCAGGCTGAGAATATGGTCCCGGTACAGGGTCAGAACAAAACCGAAAATACGGACACTGGGCAGGCAATGCTTCAAAAATTACCGGCACAGGAATCCGGCGGCAACACCCGGGCATTCAATTCTCTTGCACCGGGAAGCGGCCCGGCAGCCGGGGAGCTTGCCCTTAAGCTTTCGGCATTCCTGCAAAATCTTTCCGGGTTATTGGATTCACCGGAGGAAGCGGTTCCCCGGCCTGATTCCGGCAATCTTCCGGAAATCAAGCTTTCCCCGGAAGGAGAAGAGCTTTTCCGCCGGCTGTTTGATTTTCTTCAGACAGCCACACGCCCCGGGAATATCATACCTGGAAAGCCAGGTGAAAATGCGGATATACCGGCGGCAGTAAAGCTGCTTACAAATGCCCTGGCAAATGGCATCCCGGCCTTGGAGGGAGAAAAAGGCCTGCTTTCAAACGCGCCGGCACAGAATCAGGCGTCCGGCACCGTTAACCGCCCCGGCCCGTCCGCCGGCGACGGGGATATTAATCCGTCCGCGCAGCCATTACCGGGCAAAGAACATATACCGGACACGGCTTCAATAAAAAGCCGGGGCTTCAGCGAACTCCTGGAAGGATTCAGCCAACTGCTTCAAGAGGTACGCAAAGCCGCCCGGGAAGCCGGAAACCCTCCCCAACTCCAGAGCCTTTTACAGGAAGGCGCCATGATAGAGCGGCAGATGGCCGGCCACCAGATTTACCAGAGCTTTGTCCGTGAATACAACCAGCAGAATTACCTTTATTTCAACATACCCTTCGTTCAGAACGGTGACTCGGAAAACTGGGGACAACTGAGAATTATCAGGGAAGGTGGCGGAGGCAAGGCCATCGACCCCGAAAATTTCGGGGTGGCGCTGTTTTTAAACACCGACAACCTGGGTACTTTGCTGGTGGAATTGAAGGTGCGGGAAAAGGATGTAACGGCCAGCGGCAGGGTTGCGGACGACTGGGTTGCCGGGCTTCTAACCGGGGCCTGGCCCCGGCTGCAGGAGGCGCTGGCGGGCGCCGGCTACCGGCTGCACCCGTGCCGCTGGAGAGTGGGTCCGGTCAAGGAGGATTTACGCCCTGTCTTCACCGGACAGCCGGAAACAGCCTATCCGCCCCTTAGACTCCAATCGCTGGATGTAACAATATAGTTACATCCAGACGGCGCCGGTGCAATAATGAAACAGAATGTTCCCCCACATACATGCGGGCTTTGGGAGCTTTAATTAATATAAGTGAGCCTTGGGTTCGGAAGGGGTAACCTTTTGAAGCAGGAAGAAAAGAATATCAAAAAGGCTGTGGCCCTGCATTTCGATGAAAATGTGGACAATGCCCCCCGGGTGGTGGCCTCGGGCAAGGGGGACATGGCCGGGCGCATACTGGAACTGGCCAGGGCAAACAACGTTCCCGTCCACAAGGACCCGACCCTGGTGAACATGCTTTCATATGTGGACGTGGGCTCGGAAATTCCTCCGGAACTGTACGGCATCGTGGCGGAAGTTCTGGTTTTTGTATACAGCCTGGATAAAAACGCAAAAAAGGCCTAATAAGTCTTATCATCCTTTCTAAAAGTCAGTCTAATGCCACAAAGGAGGATTACAGTATTTGAACATCCACGAATTACACAGACAATACCTTCAGCACCCGGAACATCCCGCACTAAAGTTCCACGACAAAACCATCACCTACGGCGAGCTGGAGCATAACGTTGAACAATTTGCCAGATATCTGAAACACCGGGGCCTCCGGGAGGGAGAAAGGGTTGCCCTGGCCATGCCCAACTGCCCGGAATTCATATACTCATATCTGGGTATAACCAGGGCGGGTGGCACCGTGGTGCCGCTCAACCTTCTCCAGGCGCCCCAGGAATTATTTTTTATCGTCAAGGATTCCGGAGCGCGATTTTTAATCACCATACCTGCCATCGGGCAGCTGTTGAGTAAATTTCCGGCTCTGCCCCTGGAAGCGCTGGTTATTGACGAGAATTTACTTAAAGATGTATTTTCAGCGCCCCCGGCGGAGTTTCCCGCCAGGGACAGCGAATCCATCGCCACCTTTTTATATACCTCAGGCACCACCGGACATCCCAAGGCAGCCATGCTAAGCCACGCCAACCTGCTGGCGGACGCCAGGTACATGGACGACGCCTCGGACTTTGGCCGGGACGACAACTTCCTGGCGGTACTGCCCATGTTTCATAGCTTCGGCTGGACTGTCTGCGTTCTTTTTCCCCTGTACCTGGGCTGCACCATAACCATACTGGACAACTTCAAACCCAAGGAAATGGCGGAAATACTGGCTACCGGGGGTATAACCGTGTTTTGCGGCGTACCCAGCATGTTCACGGTGCTGCTGAAGCTCCGCCAGAAAGTAACCTTCCCTACCCTTAAATATGCCATATCCGGCGGGGACTCCATCCCCGGGGCGGTTATCCGGGCCGCCGAGGAAACCTGGAATTTCCCCATCGTGGAAGGCTACGGACTATCCGAAGCCTCTCCGGTGGTGTGCCTGAACCCGCTAAAAGGGGTCCGCAAGATTAAGTCCATCGGCATACCCCTACCGGGAGTGGAAGTAAAAATACTGGATGAAAACCACCGGGAACTGCCCCCGGGTGAAATTGGGGAACTGGTGGTCAGGGGCGGCAATGTGATGAAGGGATATTACAACCGCCCGGAGGAAACCGCCGAAGCCCTGCAGGGCGGCTGGCTGCACACCGGAGACCTGGCCCACATGGATCAGGACGGCTATTTCTATATTGCCGGACGCAAGAAGGAGCTTATCATTACCGCGGGATTCAATGTATATCCCAGGGAGGTGGAGGAGGCGCTGGTCCTGCACCCCTCGGTGGCGGAGGCCGCCGTAATAGGAGTTTCCCACCCGGTTAAGGGAGAAGTGGTGAAAGCGTATATTGTTCCCGGGGAAGGATATACCCCCAACAAACAGGAGCTGTTCCAGTTTTTAAAGGAAAGGCTGGCAGGCTATAAAATACCGGAGGAATATGTTTTCACCCCGGACCTTCCCAGGGGAACCGGGGGCAAAATACTCAAGCGTCTGCTAAGCCAGGGTTTGAATGATCAAGCATAGCGTTAATAATAAATTATAGGGAAACAACTTATTACAATGATTCATACAATGTTACGAGAGAACAACATAAGGAAGTTTTCGATGAGTAATATTGTCAAAGAACTGGAACTTTTGTTTGCCTCGGATGTATTCCAGTCGTTGATTAGTTCGGACGTAATCAAACTGAATCAGTTGAATGCCGCCATTGCCGTATTGATAAAGCTGGGCATCCCCTTTGATCTGGCCTTCTCCCCGGGCACCAGGAGGCTTGCCGCGGCCCTTGAATTAGATATTTTCATCAACCCCACAACCACCGTGAATTTTGTTATCAACCTGGAAGCCGGCCCGAGTATATTCGGATAAGGCATAATTACCCGGGAAAATAGTCCACTGTTCTTCGGCAGCACACCGGCCCGGGGATAAAAACCCCTTATGATGCCAATGGAAAGTATTTCGGTTTAAAATACATTAAATGGCTGACAGCCCGGCCGGAGCGGCCGGGCTGTCAAACAGGTGAAAATGGAACAAAACCACGGCTATTTAAAACATTTAAAACTCTTTGGCGCATTTTACCTTGTTGTGCTGCTCTCTTACCTCACCCTTGGCAGGTTCACAGATAACCGGCATATCCTGGAACTGGTCACCGGCCAGATAGCCCTTATTGGAGTACTGCTGCTGTTATTTAAAGTAACCCCGGGGGGAGCGGCTGCTGCTCTTGCAAGGATGGGATTATATAAAACACTGTTATTTATTGCCGGAGGATTTGTCCTTGGCGCTATTAACAGGTATTACCTGGAATACGCGGCAAAACAGGGGTTCGCCGTTCAGCCCGGGGACAACCAGTTAAAAATAAACAGCTTTGACGCCCGGGGCATTGATTTTGTCCTGCTGGTGGCTGTAATAACAGTTACCGCGCCGTTGCTGGAGGAGTTAATCTTCCGGTTTGCGGCGCTGGGCAGGGTTCACAGGCTGATAAACGCATCTAATTTAAGCATAGGCCGGAAAGGAGCGCTCTCGGCGGCCCTGGTTTTTGTTGTTTCAATCCTCTTCGCCCTGGCCCACGCCCCCTCCCCCGCCACCCTGGCGGTATATTTCTTTTCCAGCGTTATTTACAGCCTGTCCTATCTTAAATACGGACTTCCCGCCGCGGTGCTGCTGCATTCAGCCGGCAACGCGTTCTCCCTTCTAATAGCCTCATTATAACAACCGGCCTTCTGTATAATAAGGACATTAATATAACCTTGTCAGGAAAGTTGAGATATTTAGAAATGTATGCTTTAATGAGTTTTATAAGCTAAATATCGAATTAACTGAAGATGATGTCTCCTGGACGAGGTGGTACGGCCTCTCCCGGCCAGCCGGCCGGGCTTCACGGGCACTTTTATCCCGGGCGTTGCCGGAAACCCGGCAATCGGGGCCGGAGGCCGTTTGCAGAACCATACCCGCCGCCGGGGAGTAGCTAATCGCAAAAATGGAATGGAGTGCTATAAAATTGAATGTCCTTGTGGAATTTGAGCCTGTGGGCCGGCGGCTGGAGGCAGCAGTGGGACAAACTGTGCTGGCGGCGGCGCAGGGCATATTGGATACCGAATCCGGCGGCGTAATCGCTCCTTGCGGCGGGAAGGGCCTGTGCGGCCGCTGCAAGATCCGCCTGGAAGAGGGAGAACTGTCACCGCCCAATGAGAATGAAATTAAACTGCTGGGAAAGGATGACATAGACAGGGGATACCGCCTGGCGTGCCAGGCTATCCTACTGGGACCCGCAAAAATAGAAATACCCCGGGAAACTCTTACAGGCCGCCAAAACTTACAAGTGGACGGCATGGCAATAACCGTTACTCCCGACCCCGCTGTCAAACGATATACCGTACCCCTTAAAACCACCTCCGTCGCCTATCCCTATTCAACCCTGCAGCAAGTGCAATTATTTTTAAAAAATATTTGCCCCGGAACCGGACTGGGCATAGACTCCGGTCTGCTAAGCAAGGTTGACGCCATGGCGGAGGAAGGCTCCCTCAACATCACCATTCGCGGCGCCGAAGTAATCAACGCCTTCAAAGCCCCTGGCGGCTCCGGGCCGCTGGGCTACGCGGTGGACCTCGGCACCACCAAAATAGCGGGGTTTCTGGTGGATCTGGAAACCGGTTCAACCCTGGAGGCCGATGGTATTTTAAACCCGCAGATAATATACGGCGAGGATGTGATCAGCCGTCTGGTTTATGCCCTGGAGGGCGAGGAGCAATATGACCGTATAACCAGGGTGCTGAGGGAAGGGCTGGACAGCCTTCTGCAAACCCTCTGCCAAAAGGCCGGCGTTTCGCCGGAATATGTGGAAGAGGCGGTTATAGCAGGCAATACCGCCATGCATCATCTTTTATTAAAACTGCCGGTGCGGCAACTGGCCACGGCTCCTTACGTGCCGGCCGCAACACTGCCGCTGGAGATTAAATCCCGGGAGCTGGGTTTATCCATGGCCACAGGCTCGGTGTCCCTCCTTATGCCGGGCATTGCCGGATTTGTGGGAGGAGACCACGTGGCCATGATATTAAGCAGCCGCATTCATGAGGCGCCCGGGGTAACACTGGGCCTGGATATCGGCACAAACACGGAAATAGTGCTGGCCGTGAACGGGGAGCTGCTTTGCTGCTCCTGCGCCTCCGGCCCGGCCTTTGAAGGCGCTCATATACAGCAGGGAATGAGAGCGGTGGAAGGCGCCGTCAGTAAGGTAAAACTTATCGACAGGGGCCGCCGGGTCCACTACGAGACCATCGGCCACAAACCGCCCATGGGCATCTGCGGCTCCGGAATTTTAGACGCGACCGCGGAGTTGTACAGGGAAGGAATAGTAAGTTACAATGGCCGGCTGGATAAAGGCCATCCCCGGGTCAGGTTAAACCCGGGAAGAAAAGTCAGCGAATTTATCCTTGTGCCGTCCGGAGAGGACGGAGCCGGGCAGGACATAGTAATTACCCAGAAGGATATTAGCGAAATACAGCTGGCAAAGGCTGCAATGGCCGCCGGAACAAAAATTCTGCTTAAAGAGGCCGGCCTTAAAGAAGAGAATATAGAAAGAGTTATTGTAGCCGGCTCATTTGGTACGCATCTTCTGCTGGACAGCGCCAAAGCCATAGGAATGCTGCCCGCTATACCGGACGAGCGTTTTCAGCAGGTGGGCAACGCGGCGGGCAGCGGCGCCAGAATGGCATTAATATCCTTATCCGCCAGAAAGAAAGCTGAAGAAATTGCCGGAAAAATAAAGTACATTGAGCTTGCGGCCATGCCGGAATTCGGCGACACCTATATAAATGAAATGAGCTTCCCTCATATATAACGGTGCTCCGCTTTTAAAGCGGTCCTTTAGGCAATACCGTCCGCCAGGCGGTATATTCTCTTTAACCGCTCCAGGCTTTTATAGCCGGTAAGGCCGCAGGACGAGGCCAGGATCAGTTTGCAGTTTCTTTTTATATTGTCAATATACTGTTCCACCTCCGGCGGGTCGGCGTCCTCCGGGCCGGGTCCCATCAGCCACCCGGATTTTATCCCGGAGAGTATGATAACATCTTCAGGAAGCCTGAGGCTGAGTTCATGAAGATCAACGGCTTCAGGCTCCAGGGAGAAAACGGAAAACCCCTCTTCCAGCAGGGGAGTTATTACCGGCCAAACATTGCCGTCCGAATGAAAGCCCATAACCCTGCCGTTTTTTACGGCGCTTATTATTTCCCTGTAAAAAGGTATAAGAATGTTTACAAACTGAACCGGTGAAAAATATAAACCTTTGTTGTAGGCTATGTCGTCGCACAGAATCAGCAGGTCCGCCCCGGCTTTAGCGGCCTCTTCCATCTCCCGGGCCGCCAATTGGGATTCCTTTTCCAGGTGTTCTTTTAAAAGGTCTACTTTTTTGAACCATTTAATGACCTCTATAAATCCGTGCTCCCTGACGGCACGTTCAAATGGCCCGTCAACGGTTACCCCGCAAGCCAGGTTGAATTCATGGGCCTTACCGACAATCCGGCCCATTTTTTCCGAATCAACAGGCAGGTTTTGAATAGGGCTGGTAAAGCTAAAAAAGCAAATATCGGCGCCGATATTGATGCTGAAGTCTATCAGCGAATCCTGGGACTGCCCCAAACCCAATACCTCCAGTGTTTCAGCGGAAATCCACAATTCACCCCGGGGAATTTTATTTTTCATTTTTAGCAACAGATTATTTGTGCCTGTAAATATCATTTATATTTACCCCTTATATAGCTCTCCATAATATGTTCTACCCCTGCGCGGGGATCCCTCTAAGCCCGGACCCCGGCAAAAACGGCTTTGGCATAAACCCGTACGGGCACCGATAATACACTGATTCCCACTTGAAATGCCGCATCCAAATATCTAATATTATTATGTGGACCTCTTATACTATTGAAGGGAATCAAAAAATGTCTATTATATATTTTCTTGACCTGTTCGGATCCTTCGCTTTTGCGCTATCCGGAGCCCTGATGGCAATCAAGAAGGATATGGATTTGTTCGGCATCGCTGTATTAGCCCTGGTTACCGCCATTGGCGGAGGAATAACCCGCGATATGCTTCTGGGCAATACACCGGTGTATATACTGAATGAGCCTGTTTATATCTATATCTCCATTATCGCGGCTATCGGCGCTTTTCTTTTTAACAGAATGCTATTTAAAATAAATTCAATAATTCTTGTGGCGGATGCATTGGGTTTGGGAACTTTTGTATGCATTGGTGTTTCCAAGGCGTTGGAGGCAAATGTTACTTACACCGGTGCAGTATTGCTCGGTTTGATTACCGCAATTGTGGGGGGTATAATAAGAGACATACTGGCAAATGAAATACCTGCGGTGCTGACCAGGGATTTTTATGCAATAACCTGCATTGGCGGCGGAATAGTCTATACTGTTCTTTATAATTATAGCCTCTCACAAAACCAGGTGATGCTGATAACAGCCGGTTTTGTTATTATTCTACGATTATTGGCCATTAAATTCAAATGGAGACTTATAAAAGCATTACCCGTGCTTTCAGGAGAAAATTCTCATTTATAGCAACAGCTGCCGTGCTGCAAGCTGTCTCAAATCATTCTTCAGCCAATACAAAAAAACCGCCCCTGGTCAGATGGGGCGGTCTTCTAATTTATTCCCATACCGTTAATGTGATATCGGCACAAGGGGCTATTATTTATCAAGTATTAATTTTCATAATTTTACATAATTGTATTAATTGTTATATAAGAGGATAATTTTTATATTAGTTGAAACTTTTATATATCCTAATGAAACAGGAGCAGAGTTACATGGGCTCATCTCAAAATCACACGGTTAACGAAGAATATAATGGACAACCGGCTCATACTTCCACAGGCAGGATAAAAAGAAATATTATTTTTATCCCGGCCCTGTTATTCCCCGCCCTTTACGCAGCCTCTGCAAATTATTACCTGTTTCACGGCATTACGGAATTACTCTGCGTATTCCTTAATTTCGCCGTATTTATTATAGCTTTAAATACATACCACATAACCAAAAACCACTACCTGATGTTTTTGGGAATATGCTACGGTTTTGTAAGCGGGTTTGATTTGCTGCACACCCTTGCAACGGGTGAAGTTAATTTTTCCCCCTTTAATAATAGCAGCCTGTCAGTATATAGCTGGATAATAGCCAGGCACATGGAAAGCGCCTCTCTTCTGGCCGCGCCCTGGTTTGTAAACCGGAAGGTAAGAGCCGATTTGGTGTTCAGTGTTTACCTGTTATTATCCCTGGTATTACTGGCGGTTATTTTTTACTGGGGGTCCGCCCCGGAGATGTTAAATACTCCGGGACCCGCGGGGCCGAAGCAGGAGGCCAGCCTTTTAATACTGGCAACCCTGCTGGCCGCATTGCTGTTCACAGTCAAAAACCAGCAACTGCAGCCGGACCTGCGGCAGCTGATGAAAACATTACTTTTATTCAACGCCGCCTCCCAGGCAGCTTTCCTGCTATACGGCTGGCTCCCGGAAACGGCGGCAGCCCTGGGCCACCTGCTCAGGCTTGCCTCCTCCTACTGGATGTACAAAATTGTAGCCGACATAAATTTAAAGGAACCCTATAAAAAAATGTACCGTGAATTGAGCCGGCTGAGAACAGAATTCCAGAGCTTCGATCAGCGGTACAGGGACGAGATTAATGAGCGGAGGCGGGAGGAGCGGGAATTGCAGCGCCTGTCCTATCTGGACGGACTAACGGGAATATACAACCGCCGGTTTTTTGACCAATACCTTGACCGGGAGTGGAGAAGGGCAATCCGGGGAAATTATCCGTTATCCCTCATTATATGCGATATTGATTATTTCAAAAAATATAATGACAAACACGGCCACCTGAACGGCGACAACTGTATGAAAAAAGTGACAGCCGCCTTAAGCGGCTGTCTGAAGCGTTCCTCAGACATGGTGGCCCGCTATGGCGGTGAGGAATTCACCGTTATACTGCCGGACACTGATTCTCAGGGCGCCGCCCTGGTGGCCGAGGAACTCCGTAAAAACGTTGAGCAGCTTAAAATACCGCATTCCGATTCCCCCATCGGCCAATACGTGACCATAAGCCTTGGGGTGGCCACCCTGGTCCCGGACCAGCACACTCCCCCGGAGAATATCATCAGCCTGGCCGACCAGGCCCTTTACCGGGCCAAGGAGGGAGGCCGCAACCGGATCATGACATGACGGTATCATATATCACAACCGGTTTGATATTTATCAAATTCCTTAATATGGGTAGCGGTAATGGCCTATAATCCGCCAGCGGTCCAAACAATCTTCCTCCAGGGCCAAACCCGCGTTATGAATCGCCAGCGGCAGCCCCCGTTCGCCGACCCGGTCACTGACAATGCCGCAGTGCTCCAGGCCGTTGGAAAATTTCCAGTACACTATGTCTCCCCAGCGCCACTGGGACAGCTCCTGCTCAGCGGTGGACAGGGTCAGGGTTTTGCCGTGTCTTTCAAAAAATTTCATCTGGTTCGGCACCCTGCGGTGGTCAATGTTGGAATCCGGCCCTTTAAGGCCCCAGTTTTGCGGATACAATCCGAAATGCGCCTTCATATCCTCGTGAATGAGCTTCTGAAGATCAATGCCGGCGTTGCGAAAAGCCCGGATTACCACGTCCGTGCATACACCCCGGTCGGAGGGCACATCCCCTCCGGGGTAATTTATCTGAACGTAACTTGCCTCGTAGGTTACTCCTTTTTCCGCCTCCCGCCTGGCGCCCATTACCGTCAGATCGTAAGCATTCCTCTGGTCAGCCGGAATTTTCTCCACCGGGGACAAATCCACAACTGTTTCCTTTTGTATGGCTACGTCAGGCCGGGGTTTATTGCCGGTGGCACAGCCGGAAAAGAAAAGCGCCACAAACAATAGCAACAGAAAGCAGTTCCAAGTCCTTACAATCCCTTTTATTCCCTTCCCCCCTTTTCACCCCGGGCAGAAGCGGCCCCCGGCTTTTTACCCTTGGTTCATTATTAATTGTTCGTGATTATACTTTTTAACTAATTAGATCCCCGGCATTTACCGGGAATTTAATTTTATTACGGCAGTTTTACCAGAAGCTTTTTCGCTTTAACGTTTTTCATAGCTCTCTGTAAAAAGCCGCAGGTAGTCTTCCCCGGTAATCTCCCGGCAGTTGCTGGGGGTTGAGCCGTTCAGATACGAGGACTGGGCCAGCCGGCCAAAATCCTCCGGATTGACGTAGTCCAGTCCGCTGAACAGGGGAATGCCTATATCCTTGGCCAGATTTTCAAGCTCTTGCACAAGCAGGGATGAGGCTTCCTCATTGGACAGTCCCTCAACCTTAAATCCGCAGGCCGCAGCAGCCCTGGCATGTTTTGCGGGGTCCGCCGGCGCGTTAAAAGCCGTTACTATAGGTAGAAACATGGAATTGGCCACCCCGTGGGGAGTGTCATACATTCCCCCCAGGGCTTCCGCCATGCAGTGCACCGCCGCCACATCGGAGTGGGAGAAGGCAATGCCGGCCATTAGCGAGCCAACCATCATATGGCGCCTGGCTGTTTTATTGTTTCCCTCACTTACCACCGTTCTCAGGGAGGGGGCTATTTTCCCCATGGCCGCCAGGGCCATGGCGTCCGAGAGGTGGTTGGCCACCCGGCAGGTATAGGCCTCAATGGCGTGCACCAGGGCGTCCATGCCGGTGGACGCGGTTATGGACGGCGACAGGGCGTAAGTGGTCTCCGGGTCCACAACGGCCAGCCTGGGAGCAAGCTTAACATCCTTGACGGTCATTTTGAATTTTCTTTCGGTGTCCGTTATCACCGCCGAGCGGGTTACCTCGGAACCGGTTCCCGCGGTGGTGGGAACAGCCACTAGGGGGGTGACTTCCCGGACAATCTTTCCCCTGCCCTGGTAATCCCGAACCCTTCCCCCGTGGGTTTGCAGCGCCGCTATAGCCTTGGCCGAATCCAGCACCGACCCCCCGCCCACGGCCACTATAATTTCCGCCCCGAATTCCCTGGCGGCTTTGCCTCCGGCTTCACAATCCCGGTCCTTGGGATTGGGCTCAACATTGTCGAACAACAGGCATTCAAAGCCCTCTTTACCCAGGGATTCCCGCACAATGTCCGCCAGCCCCGCCCGGATAATTCCGGGGTCGGTTACCAGCAGCGCCCTTTTACCGGCGCCGACTTCCCGGGCCAGCCGGCCCGCTGATTTTATCAAACCATCCCCTATCTCGATGCGGGTGGGAAGGTGAAATCCAAAAACATCCAGCATTATAACGTCAATCCTTTCCGTGTTGCATTAAGATAATCTGCCGCTGTGGTCGTATTCTCCAAATCCACCTCTTTTCCTTCGCAAAGATATATAAATTTATATTGCCCATATACTTCAGCCCGGGATTTTTTATCACCAGGAACACGGGGCGTTGGACAGGCTGCCCGTCAGCATGCCCGGGTTTTTTCAAGGAACGTGTTGAAACCGGGGCGAATAATGAGGTAGTATTAAAAAGCAATCAATGCTTAACGAACAGGAGTAGCTATTCAATGTTCAACAATCCTAACCGTTCAGAACTGAAAAGACTGATGTACCTGCCCGATTCACTGGTAATTTATAGAAAACTGGCCGATACCCGGATGTTACTCTCCCTGAAGGATTTATTAGCCGGTCTGGCTGAGCGGGAGCCTGTGGCGGACGATATTTTCAGAAAGTATCACATTTTTTGCGCCCTGGCCCTGGAAAACAGCTGGCCGGAATGCATACCGGACATGGTGCTGGACGATGAGAACCCCTTTAGCCGCCTGGCTTCAACTGGCGGCCCCGAAGCAGTGGGCCAAAGGTTAAAGGATCTGGCGGACAGGGATCTTGTCATTCTACAGGAACTGGCCGGCATAGACTCCCGGCAGTTAAAAAGTATTGCCTCGGAAATTATCAGCTCAACTCCGCCGGACCCGGAATCCTGGCCCGGGTGGGAAAATGCCTTTGCAGAAGGATGTGCGGAGGCCGGGGAAAAAAAGCATGTTCCCGGAACGGCCGGGTTGTGGTTGGAGGAGCGCCGCCGGGAGGCCAGGGCAAGTTTTGAAAATGCCAGCTGCTGGGGAGATGCTGTGGACATTCTGGCAGAATATTATAACCTGGCGGGCTGCGGGATTTTCAGCCGCTACCCCGCTTTCAGGTGGCAAAAACAGCCCGCCGGGGGAGAGCTGAGGGGGATACCACACCCCGACCCGGTGCTGCTGGAACAGCTCATCGGACTTTCCGCCGAGCACCAAATAATACTTGACAACACCGAACGCTTTTTAAAGAATCTACCGGCCAATAATATGATATTGTACGGCGACCGTGGCTCGGGGAAATCCTCCACTGTAAAGGCCCTGCTGCACGCCTACGCCCCCCGGGGGCTGCGCATGGTGGAAATTGCCAAGCCAGACCTGGGAGACCTCCCGGCGCTGATGAGAATGCTGTCGGTCCCAAAACACAAATTTATTATATTGATTGACGACCTGTCCTTTGAGGAAGCGGAGCTGGAATACAAGACCCTGAAGGCCGTACTGGAGGGGGGACTTGAAGCCAGGCCGGACAATATACTGGTTTACGTCACCTCCAACCGGCACCACCTGGTTAAGGAAACCTTTTCGGAACGCCAGGGGAATGACGTTCACGCCGGGGACGCCATGCAGGAGAAACTCTCCCTGGCCGACCGTTTCGGTATTACAGTTATATTCTCCAATCCCGACCAGAAGGGTTATCTTAAAATTGTAGAGGAACTGGCGGCCCAACGTGGACTGGAAGTTAAGCCCGAAGAGCTGCGCCGGCTGGCGCTGCACTGGGAAATGTGGCACAACGGCCGCTCCGGCAGGACCGCCCGCCAGTTCGTGGACCACCTTGAGGCCGGACTTTCAATGGAAGGCAAGATAGAATTATAATCTCAAATTAATTTTACGGCGTACCTGAAAAAATACCTCACAGCAGGGAATCCCCGCCAGCTATGCGGGGATTCCTGTTTTATTCGGCTTCCTTTGCTGCTTTTTGTCTTTTCGCCTTTTTTTCTTTCTGCGGAGCCCTGGAAGCATTCTTGTTGACTTTCCCCATGAACGCAGCTCCTTTTCACTGTTTTGCTATATTATTTCACCGCCGGCCCCCTGTATGCAAAAATTTTTTACTGATCCCGGAAATTATACAGGCCGTGCTTAATTTTTACCGCTAAATTGGCACCTCAATATGTATACAAATAACGGCTATGCAGCCTTTCCATGCCGTCGATTAACCTGGGTCCGGGCCTGCATATTGTGTCACAGGAGACGGGATACAGGCGGTTTGTCCGCACCGCGGTTATTTGCCCCCATTCCCCGGTTATGAAATCCTCCGGGGTTCTCCGGCAAAGAGGCTTGCCGGCAGCGCAGCCTTTGCATCTTGGAGGAGGCTCCTGTCCTTTTTCCACGCCGCAAAACAGTATCACTTCCGGATCAAACTTTTTGATTTGCTCCCAGTGCAACCTCACATAGGAATTATTGGAATCAAAATTCATTAATTCAGCTCCGGCTGTTTGCAGGGCATCATATTGAAATGAACCGTGGCCTGGCGTAATAAAGGGATTGGCGCTCATCAGGAGGTATACCCTGGGCCTTTTGTAAATTGACTTTTGGCCAAGCATAAGCACCCTTTCCCTTAAAGAATCAATGACCGGCCCGGCGGTGTTCTCAATACCGCAAAGCCGTCCAATTTCACTCATAAGATAGAAAACAGCTTCCAGATTTGAAGGAGCGGAAGCAAGCACCTTTATACCTGTATTCTTTAGTTCACCTATAATTTTTCCATGTACCGCGCTGTCTGCCACAACCATATCCGGTTTAAGAGAGAGAATACTGGATACCCGGGGTTGCGCGAAAGTACCGATTTTTTCTTTGTATTTAACTTCCTCCGGGAAATTACAGTGTTCCGTCACCCCAACCACCAGTGTCTCCAGGCCGAGGTAGTACAGTATTTCCGTGCTTGAAGGAACCAGAGAAATAATTCGTTGAATCTGACTCATGCCCAACTCCCCTCCATCAAAAAATCAAGCATCAAATTTTTTGCCTTCTCACATGATTCATTGCAATATCTTCGGGAATAAGGATCACAGAATCCATGCCCCCCGGACATCCGGTATACTTTTGTTTTATCCTTATTACCCAGCGCCTGAATTAAACTATTAACATCAAAGGATATTTCCTTTCCGGGAAAAAATAATAATACGGGACACTTGGGATTCAACTCAACATAGTCCCTTATCCGGGAGCCATAATACCCTATAACTCCATGGCAACATTGTTCTTCGCCGCCGCATAACCAGGCAATGGTAGCCCCAACGCTATATCCAATCACAAACCGGTTTTTATACCGGCTCTTAAACTCCCCTAATAACTTCATTATTTTATTCTTTGAACTTTCAAAGCCGACATTATTAATAAAATAGCTATACGCGCTGTCTTCCTCACTATAGCCGAAGGGCCTGCCGGTGTTTAATAAATTTGGACAAACAACGTCAAACCCTTTTTCAGACAAATACAAACATACATCTTTAATGTGATTATTTATACCATATATTTCATGAACAACAACCACTAATGTGTCAGAACCCTTTTTGAGAAATAACATGATTTTTTTCTCCTAAACACGCCCGGGTATTTCCTCAGGCCTTCGACATATCCATATCCACCGGTTGTCCTTTCACTTTATTGAAACCGTCATTAACCGTAAAAACTTGCTATAATTTTGGCGGCCGGTAGAAATAATGCCTGTCCCAATATTGTTCCTGTAATTTTAGTAACCAACAGCAGAACCACCAGGGCCTTCACATCGCTATACGGTCTTTTGCCTCTTAACGCCTGATCCGTAATGACAGCGGATTTCGGGTCAATGAACAAGGTCAACAAAATCGTTGCAACTCCGTTAATCATTCCTGATGATCCCACAGCCGCCAAACGGTGCTGCTCTTCAACCAATACTGCCGAATAATTGGCGGCAAGAACACCTATTGTGTAAATACCTGTCACCAGGGCGTTTAAGATCAGCAAACGCTTTGGTATTTCCCGGTATCTCAGTCTTGTCAGCATCGCCCTGGACGGTCTGGCGGCACTTTTGACAATTCGCTTTATATTATTTAAATGCAATGCCTGCACGACCAGGGACGGAACAGAACCGGTTATCTCCAGCCGCCTTACCCCCGCTTCAAAAACCCTTAGAAAACTTGGGATTAGAAGCACCCCGGTTAGCGTGCCGATTGTTGAGGCAAAAATCACTTTACGAATATCCGCAAGGGGATCCACTCCGTGTAAAATACCGGCTCCGATTATGCTCCCTATGAGCGGGGCTTGAAATGTATTGGCAGTCCGGGAAACAAGAACGAACAAGTTGAAAAGGGAAAATGACAGGGCTACCTGCCCGCTTTTAACCGAGTTCAACCTGACCGAATAGGCCAGAGTATCTATAAGGTGAATTACAAATGTCAGCACCAACAATTCAATCAGTGTTTTTTCCACTGCCCAGCATCCCTTTCCAGGTGTAACAATGCACCCTACTTCCCTTTAAATCTCAACCCTGAAGCGGCGCAATCTAAGCCCCCTTATCAACATTCTTTAATATAATTGCCCTGCTCATTAAAATTCTTGGCTCCCCGATAATTTCAAATCCCGCCTTTTTCAGAGAACTTACCATATTTTCAAATGCTTTTTTAGAAACATGAAATTTGGGCTCAATAATAAATACGTTCCCATCAGGATTTAATACCGATTTTATCTCCTCAAAAAATTTCACCTGGTTTGGAACCTCATGTACCATGTAAAAGGCTAAAACAAAATCAGCTTTTTCAGTAACGCCTATTTTGTTTTCCTCGCATTTATGTAATGTAATCCTTTTCTCAAACACTGTTCCTTTAATCTTATTTCTCACTTTCTGAAGCATTCCCGGCTGTAAGTCCGCGGCAATTACCCGGCCGGAATCACCAACCATTTTGGCCATATCGATTGAGAAAAAGCCCGGCCCGCAACCTAAATCAAGGGCTGTCATTCCATCCTTAACGTAGGGCTTTAATATTTTCCGTGGATTCTGAAACCATCTTCTGATTCTATTGTCAAGACCACCGGCCATTTCAACGGGACATATCCGTCGCTCTTTATTGGTGCTCATTTATAAAACCCCCTTTACTGCTCCAAACCCTACCTGATTTTATTCAGGTTTCCTTTCCATCCCATAGATGCTTCAACAGCTTTACCCTTCCATCCTGTTCAAAGGTTATTCCTTCACTTTCAAGCAACGCTCTCTGTATTTCCTTTCCTCCGAAAGCGTAATCCGGGGCCAGTATTCCACTCTTACTGATCACCCTGTGACAGGGAATGTTCAAATTATCAGGCGTCTTTCTCATGGCCCATCCAACAACTCTTCCATTCCGGGGCTCTCCCAGAAGAGTTGCAATCAGCCCATATGTTGCGACTTTCCCTTCAGGAATTTTTCCAACCAGCTCATGCACTCTTCTAAAAAAATCCTTCATCTTCCTTAAAGTTACCTCCAAATACTCTTTTTACCATTTCCAGCAGCGGTGGCTTTATTACTCCTCCACCCGCACATTTCACAGACGATTCCCGGCCGATATCCCAATAGCTTTCTTATTACTGATTTCTTTAGGGCCGCTCCTTAATGCGACACCCGAGAACCGTCCCCTGTCGCAATAAAAAGTCTTTTTTGATCAATATTGCTTATTGCAAGCGGCTCTTCTGGATTCGCATCATGCTGTTCAAGAAACAGTTCCCACCATCCCACATCGTGCCATTTTCCGAATTTATAACCCACATTGGAAAATTGAGCCGCCTTCCTGAAGCCGAAGTACTCGTGGATTCCAACGCTTGCATCATTGGGCATGGTTATTATTGCATAAGCGTTATAATAGCCCTGGAGTCTTAATATGGACAATAGTGAAGAATAAAGCGCCTTACCGATTCCTCCGCCTCTGCTGTTCTGTTTTACATAAATGGAAACGTCTACCGCCCATCTATAGGCGGCGCGTTCATGATGCGCAGAAGCATATGCGTATCCCAAAATTTGATTGCCATCTTCAAATACAATCCAGGGATAATTTGTCGACAGGCGCTGGATTCTTTTTTCCATTTCTTCCAGCGACGGTGAGCTTATTTCGAAAGAAATGGCGGTATTTTCAACATATGGACTGTATATCCCGAGGATCTGTTCCGCATCGTTTATGGCAGCCAATCTAATCAACATATCTTACCCCTCCATTTAAGCACGGTTAATTTACGCCCCGCAGGCCATTCCAGGCTTATGCCAGGAGACTCCCGGGCAATTGACGATTTTGCAGCCGCCGCTTCATGCTACACCCGGGAACCGCCCCCTGTGGCACTTTTCCCTGTGGCCTTGAGCGGCAGCCCGATACGGACCACCGTGCCTGCGTTTAATTCGCTCCAGACATCAATTTTTCCATGGTGGTTGTCTATGATCCATTTGGCGATGGCCAGGCCCAGGCCCGTGCCTCCGCTGGACTTGGTTCTTGATTTATCGGCCCGGTAAAACCGGTTGAAGATATGGGGAAGGTCTTCCCTGGAAATTCCTATCCCCGTATCTTCAATACTTATAAACGCCCTTTTGTTTTTACCGTATAAATTCAGCTTTATGGTACCGCCGGCAGGGGTGAATTTGATGCTGTTGTCCATGAATATTCTTACAGCCTCTTTAATCAGTTTCTGGTCCGCGTGAATTATTAAATCTTCATTTTGCTCACTTAATATGTGGTGGCTTTTATCAATTAATCTTGTTTCCTTTAATATCTCATTAATTACCTCGCTCAGCAGGAAATCCGTTTTCTCAACTCTTTGGGTGTTCTTATCTCCCCGGGCCAGAAATAAAAGCTTTTCAACCAGGGATTTCATACTTACGGCTTCGCTCTTTATGGCCGAGATAGACTCTTCAAGCACCCGCGGGTCGTTTTTCCCCCAGCGGTTGAGAAGATCGGCGTAGCCCTGGATTACCGCAATGGGCGTCCTCAGCTCGTGGGAGGCGTCGGAAACAAACTGGTTTTGCTGTTCCACGGATTTTTGAATTCTATCCAGCATATCATTAAAAGTTTTGGCCAGGTCTTTCAGCTCATCCTTCGAACCGCTTACATCGAGCTTTTTATCCAGCGCATTAATGGATATTTGTTTAACTGTCCCGGTCATCACTTTTATGGGGGCCAGTAATCTCCTGCTGGCCTTTGATCCGAAAAAAATAATGGAAACCAGGCCGATAATATTGAATATTACCAGAATTGTGGCCAGGAAAAGCACATAATACTCGGGCTCGTTATTTTTAATATAAAAACTGAAGCTGACAGTTATGCCAACACTCATAAGGGAAAAAATCAACAGAAATAAAAATACATAAGTCGCGGTAATTTTGAAGGTAATAGAAAAGCGCAGTTTGTTGGTTATGGTTTTGAAAAGGTGATGAATCAACCGGGAAAATACTTTAAATACAGCTGATAATATAATGAGGAGTGCTTTAATCATTTTGAACAAATTCACCATAAAAAGAACAAATTTATTCCTCATATTTCAGCTGATATCCCACCCCTCGGACAGTATGAATATATTTTTGCTGATAACGCTGGTCAATTTTGCTTCTGATGTAGCGGATGTATACATCCACAATGTTGGTATCACCGGAGTAATCATATCCCCATACTTTTTCCAGGATGGTGTCCCTGGTTAACACGATTTCATTATTAAACATTAAGAACTTTAATAAATCAAATTCTTTTTTTGTTAAATCTATCGGTTCATTCTTAAAGCTCACCGTATACTTGTCCATGTCCAGTTTGAGATTTCCAATCTGAAGAACATCGGATTGCACATGCTGTATCCTTTTATGTTTAAAGGCCACCCGGATCCGGGCCAAAAGTTCCTCAATGGCGAAAGGTTTTGTCAAATAATCATCAGCGCCGAAATCCAGCCCCATAACCTTGTCCATCACATCATCCTTGGCTGTGAGCATAATAACCGGAATCCCGGAGGCCTGTCTCAAACGTCTTAAAATTTCCATTCCACTCAGGGAGGGGAGCATCACATCAAGAATGATTAAGTCGTAATTGCCCTGCAGGGCTTTTTCAAGGCCGGCTCTGCCGTCCTGCTCCCGCTCCACGGCATATCCTTCGTGTTCCAGTTCCAGTTGAACGAACCTGGCTATTTTCACTTCGTCTTCTATAATCAATATCCTTTTATCAGACATGCTGCACCCCCTGAAAGAAGCGTAATAAAAAAAGCTTAATATATTATAAATTATAATTTATAAAATCAGGAATTAAACGCAAGTAAAATAAAACCTGCAGGAAAAATACCGCAGGTTTTATTTAAAGGCTTGAGTTTCAAGCCGTGTTGCCAGAGCCCCTAAAAGGCATTCCGGAGCTTTCTGGTTTATGCTTTTTTTATTTCCTGGGCCATTTTGCTGGTAAAATTGTTTACGGTGTCGGTGATATTTTCAATGTTTTTGTTGATGCTGCATTCTTCCCCGCTGCTGTTGCGGAATCTGATTTTGCAGCCCGTAAACAATGCCAGGAGCAGCAAAGCCACGGTAAGCGGCAGCGCAAGGATGGTTAACAGCAGGGGAATCGTCAAAGGTACGTTAACTATTGTTTTCTCATCCCGGGAGATGATAAAACCGATTCTATTTATTTTCCCAAAAATGTTTTTGGTTTTTTGGAAAAAAGATGACTGGCCGCAGCAATTTCTTTCCGGTTTTAACTTATTCTCCTCCTCCAGGAAGGCCAGGGCCTCGACGATGTTGCCGCCGCATTTTTCCAGAGCCTCTTTTGCTTCTTTATAGCCCACATTTGCTCTTTTCCTCAGTAGATCAATTTGTTCCAGGGTAATTTCCATGTTCAATGCCCTCCGTGTGAAAATTTAGTTTATGCTGATATCATAAACAGCCGGAGTTAGAGGGACATTAGTCAAAAATTAGAATTTGATTAGAAAAGTATTTTCAGGTAACCGGCTGGAAAATGCCCAGATGGTATCAAGGGTTTTTAATTAACCCCCTGATAACTCTTTCGTCCGTAGGGAATGCCAGGGGAGGAGCGCCGCCCGGATCAAAAAAGCCGACCCGGTCCAGGTCGGACTGGGCTTTAAGCTCCCCCCCGGTAATATCCGCCCCGAACCATATGCCTACGGTATGGGATTCGGGATTGTGGAAGTTCGAATGCACCGCCAGTATGCCTGTTATTTTTATATCAAGGTTGGTTTCCTCCTTGAATTCCCGTACCACGGCTTCATACACGTCCTCATCGTATTCAACATAGCCGCAGGGTATACACCAGAGCCCCGGGTAGCTGCTCCTGCGCCTTCCCAGCAAAATACGCCCGGACCGGTCAAATACCACCGCGGCCACCCCCACCACCGGGTTTTCGTAAAATATGTAAGCGCAGCTTTCGCAGGTAAGCCTCTGCCTTTCGCCGTATTGTTTATAAAATAATCCACTTCCGCATTTGGGACAATAAAAGAAACGTTGCTCCACCTTTTCACAACCTTTTCATTAATCTTACTAAATTAAAGACTTTATAATAAATTTGGCGTAATAATCGTAATTTCAACAAAATGTAATGTAGCATTATAATAATATCATGTCAATCAGTCGTATTCCGCTGGAAAAATGTGTTTCGCCCGGAGGTTTGAACCCCCGGGCGAAAAGGCAATTACAATTTACCTGGCAAAAACATGCCGTCCGATCTGCATGGTAACCGGTCTCTGCCACACCCATTTACTTCTGGCGGTTTGAGGATTCCAGAAATAAAGGGCGCCGTGGGTGGGATCCGAGCCATTCATGGCCATGTTGGCGGCCTTTATGGAATCACTGCTGAGAGGCCGCGTATACTGCCCGTTCATCACGGACTCGAAGGCCAGGGGCTGGTAAACCACCTGATTTAACCTGCGAGGAAATTTTCCGGACTCCATGCGGTTTATGATCACCGCGCCCACGGCCACTTTGCCTGTCATCGGCTCGTCCGCCGCCTCTCCCTCGATAACCATGGCCAGCAGGCGAGTATCGCCCCTGTTTATCCAACCCCTGGATACCTGGACTGTTTCCGCTCTCCTGAAATCCCTGCGGGTGCTGCTGTAATCCTGCGGCAAATCGCCACGGCCATTGTTGACTGAGTTTATTGCCGCCGGATACATATCAGCCCCGTTATACAGCCCGCCCGCGGATGCCATCACGGCTCCGGCGCTTCCTCCGGCCCTTGGCGGAGAGGCGCTGTAGGCAATTCCGCTGAAAAAAACCAGGGTTAAGGCTATACCTATCGAGGTCTTAGATGAAGTATCAAAAAAGGAATAAAAATTAATTTTATTTTTTAAATCTTTAATTCCTTTCACGCCTTGCATAGCAATAGCATTTTTGATACCGTCATTGATAATATTGCATAGCCCTTGCAAATCCTTCCTGGTATTATAATAAATGAAATTGATTCTCTTTTTAAAAGTTGACCATTGCTTATTAATAAAAAAAGCCATAGTATCAACCCCTTCCGTAAGTTTACCGTGGCTCATGTATTATATATTAGCCAAACCGGTAAAGTCAAAGGTAATTAGTGGTTTTATAGAATATGGTATATTTTATGGCATATTAATTACTTTCAAGATTCACTGCGGGATTGTCATAAGCTATTAGATTTAGGAATTTTTCCGGGAGTTTTTGACCCTGCGCCGGTCTTTTACAGTGGGCGGCAAAGAACAGGGACAGACTGTGGATCATCAATATTGTGCCTTTCTTCAATTTTTATTGGATCTATCTACTCGGCTGCAAACATGCATTTTTTATATCCAAACCTCCCCTTGTGATATTGATTTTTCTCAAGGTATCCCGCTCTATGTTTATTTGTTTGAAGCTCCTCCGTTATCGGCAGGTATACCGGACACCTTTGTCTAACCTTTAAAAGAGCATTAATATAAGTTAGCCTTGATTCGGAAAAAGACGGTGATATTTTTGCTGGGAATGGGACATTACATAAGCCTGGGAGTAACCCTGCTGGTTTTCTGCCTCCTGGGGCTTATATCCACTAGAATGGTAAAATCCGTTTCGGATTACCTGGTGGGCGGCAGGAAGCTGGGGCCCCTGCTGGTGGCCGGGGGGATAGTCGGGGGCTTTGTGGGGGGCACGGTAACCATAGGCACCGCTCAAATGGCTTACCGCTACGGAATAAGCGGAATATGGTTTACCCTTGGCGCCGGGGCGGCCTGCCTGCTGCTTTTTCTGTTCCTGGCCAGGCCGCTGCGGGAAAAAGAAGTGGACACCGTGTCCCAGTTCCTGGCGCTCACTTACGGAAGCAAAGCCGTACCCTGGGTAGCTCTTTTCGTGGGCGCAGGCATGTTTATCCAGGTATCGGTTCAAATGGTGGCCGCGGCTCCCATGTTAACCGCCATTTTACCCGTATCCACCAAATTCGCATTATTAATTTTCGCCGCGCTGACCATCTTTTATGTGCTGGGAGGAGGTATCTGGGGCAGCAGCCTGGTGGGATTGTTAAAGCTGCTGCTGCTGTCGGCAACCCTTCTGGCGGCTGCCGTCGCCGGATGGACACTGACCGGCGGCGGCGCTTCCCTGACCGGATATTTCGGCCTGTATCCCTGGTTCAGCCTTTTCCCCAGGGGTTTTTCCCTGGACCTGGCGGGGGGACTGTCGGCGGTGATTGGTTTTATATCCACCCAGGCCTGTATTCAGCCCGTGTTTGCCGGCCGGGACGTCAAATCGGCCCGGGCGGGGGCGCTGGCGGCCGCCATACTCATTCCCCTCTTCGGGGCCGCCGGTGTGCTGGTGGGAATGTACATGCGGATGACCCGGCCGGATATAGACCCCGCCATGGCCCTCCCCCTTTTTATGCTTGAACATTTACCGCCCTGGATAAGCGGCGCGGGACTGGCCACCCTGCTGGTGACCATGGTACTGACTTCCTCCGCCATGGCCCTGGGGATAAGCGCTTTGTTCAGCCAGGACATTTACCCCCGGCTAAGGCCGGGACGCACCCCCGGGGAAAGGCTGACGGCAGCCCGGGCGGCAGTGTTTGTCACCATCCTGGCGGGAACCTTAATGGCATTCCGCACCATGGGAGATCTGATTCTCGACTGGAGCTACCTTTCCAACGCCCTGAGGGGGGTAACAGTTTTCGCTCCGCTACTGGCCGCCGTCTTTTTCGGCCGCAGGGTGCCCCCGGCCGCCGGAGTACTGGCGGTATCCGCCGCTCCATTGTTCGCAGCCGCCTGGGCGTTATTTTTCCCGGGAACCCTGCACCCCCTTTACGCGGGACTTCCGGTCAGTTTTCTTATTATAATTTCAGGTTTAATTCACCCGGGACTGTATTCCGGTTTCGATAAGGATAAAAAATTGCAGCGCTGATTAAGCTCTAATCATATCCCCGCAGCCCCGCCGCACTATCGGCTGCTGTTCGTCGTGAATGTCGATAACGCCCCCCAAGAAGGATTTTTACCGTGTAAATAGAATTTAAAGATTGAAAAAATAATCTCCGGGCACGGCATACCTTGTTTAAAAAATGTGGTGGCCTTGCCGCAGGGTATATCGGGAAACTGATATGTCTCCCATCGTGGAAAGGAGTACATAGCTTTATTAAAATACACCGGCAGGCATACGGTTTTGTATCGCGGCCGGGCTGTCTTTCACCCGGCCGCGTCAAAAACCTTATGCCCTTTCATGGCATGTATTTAATTGTGTAAAGTCTTTGTCTTTCCTGGAGGCAAAGCTTTTTATCATTTAAACAATATTCCTCCGAGTTCATTTGCCTAAAGTTCGCCATGGCGGATGAACCGATAGGGTGTGCCGGGAAACTGGCATGCCTCCCATTGTGGAAAGGAGAGCTGATATGATGACCGTTAAGTTTTATTGACGGTTCCGGGTTTTTGCTATTGCCTGGAACAGGTTGATTTTATACCCGTTGCCTTTTTATCCCGTACCATTACAATCAAAGGGGAGAATACTCGTGGATACATTTAAAATTTATATTAACGGCCGGTGGATTGACACCGGCAGCTATTATGAGGTCTTCAACAAATACAGCGGAGAACCGCTGGCCAGAGTATGCCGCGCTTCCTCGTCCGATGCGTTCGAAGCCGTTGACTCTGCGGAAAAGGCATTTCAAAACAATAAACTCACCCCGCTACAAAGATACTACATTTTGGAAAAAACCTCGGAGATTCTGCTTTCCCAGCAGGAACAACTGGCTATGACCATAGCCCGGGAGGCCGGAAAACCTTTTAAAGAAGCCCTGGCGGAAGTTTCTAGGGCAGCCAACACCTTTCGCATATCAGCTGAGGAAGCCAAACGTATTAAAGGAGAAGTTGTCCCATTAAGCACCACGGGAAGCGAAAACAGATTCGCCTATACCGTCAGGGTACCGCTGGGGGTAGTCTGCGCCATAAGCCCGTTCAACTTTCCTTTAAACCTGGTGGCGCATAAAGTGGCTCCGGCCATTGCGGCAGGCAACACCGTGGTTTTAAAGCCGGCCTCCGCCACACCCATATCATCTTTAAACCTTTGCCGCATAATGGAAGAGGCCGGCCTGCCTCCGGGCCATTTGAACGCAATCACCGGGGCAGGCTCGGAAATCGGCGAAGCGCTCCTGGACGAGCCCCGCTTCGCCTACTATACCTTTACGGGCTCACCCACCGTGGGGAAACAAATCCGCAACCGCATAGGATTGAGAAAATGCACCCTGGAAATGGGCTCAAACTCCGCCACCATCGTTCACAGCGACGCGGACCTGGAAAAAGCCGCGGCCGCATGCGGCCGCATGGCATTTGCCAACGCCGGCCAGGTATGTATATCCGTGCAGCGCATAATGGTACAAAAAGACGTGGTGAAACAGTTTACGGAACTTCTGGTGCGGCAGGCCGAAAAACTGGTGCTGGGAGACCCGGCGGACCCCAAAACGGATGTGGGTCCCATGATATCTGTGCGTGACGCCGAAAGGGCGGAAAAATGGATAGCGGAAGCGGTATCCGGGGGAGCCAGGGTACTTACCGGAGGCTCACGCACGGGCCCCCTGCTTAAGCCGACAGTGCTGACAGGAGTAAATAACAGCATGAAGGTGGTATGTGAGGAAATATTCGCCCCCGTGGTATCAATATCCACTTTCAACACCTTTGAAGAAGCCCTGAAAATGGTCAATGACTCCAAATACGGCCTTCAGGCCGGAGTATATACCGGCTCCATTTCCCTGGCCATGCAGGCTGTGCAGGAACTGGAGGTGGGAGGGGTAATGATTAACGACACCTCTGTTTTCAGGGTTGATGAAATGCCTTACGGCGGCGTGAAAGAAAGCGGTGTGGGCAGGGAAGGTCCCAGATACGCAATAGAGGAAATGACCGAGCCCAAACTGGTTGTCTTAAATATCTAAATACCGGCGACTAAATAACTGAGGAGGATTGGATAATGGCACAAAAGCTCAAAATGTATATTGACGGACAATGGGTAGACGCCGTCTCGGGCAAAACCAGGGAAATTATTAACCCGGCCAATGGAGAGGTAATTGCAGTGTCGGCGGACGGAGGCGTGGAAGAAGTCAACCGGGCCGTGGCGGCGGCCAAAGCCGCCTTCTATGAAAACGGCTGGTGGGACACCCCCGCCAGCGAAAGGGCCCGGCTGCTCTTTGAAGTGGCCAGGCTGCTTGAGGAAAATGCGGACCAGCTAGCCCGGGAAGAAACCCTGAACAACGGCAAACCGCTGAGAGAAGCTTATTTCGACGTAAGCGACGCTGCCGGATGCTTCCGTTATTTTGCCGGCCTGGCCACCAAACCCCACGGGCAAACCTACGAAGTGCCGGACCCCATGCAAGCCATGGTGGTGAGGGAACCCGTCGGGGTTTGCGGCCTCATAGTGCCCTGGAACTACCCTCTGCTGATGGGGGTGTGGAAGCTGGCCCCGGCCCTGGCGGCCGGTAACACGGTGGTATTCAAGCCCGCCGGCATAACACCCTTAACCTCCGTAAGGCTGTTTGAAATATTTGAAAAAGCCGGTTTTCCCCCGGGAGTAACCAACCTGATCCTGGGCCCCGGTCCCGAGGTGGGCAACGCCATTGCCTCCCACCCCGACGTGCACAAGGTGGCCTTTACCGGAGGCACGGAAACAGGCCGCAATATCATGGTGGCTGCCTCCGGCAACATCAAAAAAATATCTCTGGAACTGGGCGGCAAATCTCCCAATATCGTATTCGCCGACGCTGATTTCGAAACCGCTGTGGACTATGCCCTATTCGGCATTTTCGCCAACCAGGGTGAGGTTTGCTCCGCCGGCTCCCGTTTATTGCTGGAGGAAAGTATCCACGATCAATTCGTAAGCCGCATGGTGGAAAAAGCCAAAAAAATCAAAGTGGGGCCCGGACTTTCACCGGACACGGAAATGGGGCCGCTGGTATCCAAATCCCACATGGAAACAGTGTTGAATTATATTGAGACAGGTAAAAAAGAGGGAGCCGTTCTGGCCTGCGGCGGCAGCAGGATAACCGCCGGGGAGTGCGCCGACGGCTACTTTGTGGAGCCCACCATATTTATAAACACCACTCCGGATATGACCATAGTCAAAGAAGAAATTTTCGGCCCGGTGCTTGCGGTGCAAAAATTCAAAGACGAGGCCGAAGCCATAAAAATGGCCAACGACTCGGTTTACGGCCTGGCCGGCGCGGTATTCACCAATGACGCCGCCAAGGCCCACAGGGTTATCCGGAAACTCCGGGCGGGAATCACCTGGATTAACTGCTACCACCCCACATACAACGAAGCCCCCTGGGGAGGATACAAGCAGAGCGGCATAGGACGCGACCTGGGCACATTCGGCTATGACGAATTTACAGAAGTAAAACAGATAAACGTCAATCTTGAGGTAGCCCCCACAGGCTGGTTCAAGGAATAAGTGCAAAGAATAAAGAGCGCCCGCAGCGTGTAATGCGCGGGCGCTCTTTTTAATCGGCTCTATTTTTCCCGGTCCGCCGGTTGTTTTTCATTTTGCCGGTCCGTCCCCAGACGTCCGGCTTTCCTGGCGGATTCCCGCAGCAAAAATTCAATGTGCGCGTTTACGCTCCTGAGTTCGTCCGCCGCCCATTTTTCCAAAACCTCATACAGTTTGGGGTCGATTCTTAAGGGAAAGCTCTTTTTTGCAGGCATACCGGCAACCCATTAATACAGGCTTCCCGTGTTAATCACCGGCTGGGCGGACCTGTCCGAAACAATGGCCACCATCAGGTTGTTGATCATGGCCACTTTGCGCTCCTCGTCCAGTTCCACCACCCCATTCTGCTGCAGCTGGGTTATGGCCATCTGGGCCATGCCCACGGCCCCATCCACAATTTTCTGGCGGGCGGATACTATGGCGGCGGCCTGCTGGCGCTGGAGCATGGCGCTGGCTATTTCGGTGGCATAGGCCAGATGGGTCAGCCTGGCCTCAATCACCTCGACTCCGGCCACGGCCAGGCGGGTCTGCAGTTCCCTGGCCAGCTCCGCGGCCACCTCCTCGGCATTGCCCCGCAGGGAGTAGCCCTCATCCTCAAAGGTGTCGTAGGGATATTTGGTGGCCACGTGCCGGAGGGCTGTTTCACTTTGAATTTCCACGAATTCCTCGTAATTATCCACGTCAAACACGGCCCTGGCTGAATCAACCACCTTGAAAACCACCACCGCGGCTATTTCCACGGGATTCCCCTCCACATCGTTCACCTTGAGCTTGGCGCTGTTGAAATTGCGCACCCTTAAGGAAACCTTTTTGCCAACGGTAAGGGGGACCGTCATCCACATGCCGTTGTCCCTGATGGTGCCCAGGTATTTGCCAAAAAAAGTCACCACCCTGGACTGGTTTGGCTGCACAATGGTAATGCCCGAAAACAGCAGCACCGTCGCAAGGGTAGCCAGGATGCCGGCAATAATATGAAGCTTTAAGAAGAGATAAATTGCACCGGCGAGCAGCAGAAGAACAAGAAGAATCGCCAGGAATCCATTAACCTTCCAAACCTTTTGCTCTTTCATAGCAACCTCCGTTTTCATATTAATTACATACCAATATGATATCACTTTGATATGAAATGTCAACTGTCCGCCAGGGCATTGACCGCCCTTAGGTACAGGCTGTGACGCAAATCATTGCAATTTTTAATAAAAAAATTAACATTAATACAGCTGCAGTCTTCTCTCCACCTGGAGCAGCGCCGGGCCAAAGCCATTATAAGACGGCCAAAGGACTATTCTTTAAGTATTTTTCCAAAAGCCAAATCAGCATATCCTTAAAGGAGGTTGTTCCGTTTGTCCTCTATGTACAGCATTGAACGCTGCCGCAACTGCCCCAACTCAATAATAGATCTGGATGCCGTGGAAAAACTGGTCAAGGAGGTTTTCGAAAGCACAGCTTTTAATCAAAAGCAAAAAACCAGGTTACAAACAGACCGCCCCATGCACCACCAGATTTTCCGGGTGGCCATAGCGGGCTGTCCCAATTCCTGCTCTCAGCCGCAAATAAAGGATTTCGGAATTCAGGGGCAATTGGTCCCCTCCCTGGCGGAAGGCTGTACCCTGTGCGGTGAATGCGCCCGCTCCTGCCCGGACCAGGCTATTGAGCTAATGGAAAGCGGCCCGGAAATAAACCGCGGGCTCTGTCTTAACTGCGGAGTCTGCGTAAGAAAATGCCCGGTGGGCGCACTGCGGAGTCAAAAAAGCGGTTATCGGTTATTAGCTGGAGGAAAGCTGGGCCGAAGGCCCCGGCTGGCAACGGTGGGAATAGAACTGGCGGACGAAGACAGTTTAAAAAAATACCTGTCTGAAACCCTATCGCTCTTAATAAACCGGGGAAATCCCGGAGAGCGCCTGGGCCAACTCCTGGACAGAATATAGCAACAAAGGGTGGCAAGGGGACGTTTCGTTTGCCATTATTGACAAACCACACCTCTTATTCGCTCTTCTGTTCCCGTACCAATGTCTTTTACTTTGCTAAACTGGCGATTGCCTGTATTTGTACTTCTTTTTATCTGTTTTTTTAACTTTCTCTTTATTCTTTGGCAAACTTTTAATCGATTCCGGTTTATTGTAAATTCTTAATTTTTATCTGTATGTTTTATGTTTACTTCACACTCAATACACTGGCAGTTATTAGGTGTTTCCACACTATTTTCCACAAATCGCCACTCTGACTTATATGGCAAACGAAACGTCCCCTTGCCAGAAAAGATTTCGGAATTCAGGGGCAACTGGTCCCCTCCCTGGCGGAAGACTGTATCCTGTGCGGCGAATGCGCCCGCTCCTGCCCGAAGGAGGTGGCAAGGGGACGTTTCCCTTGCCACCTCCTAACAATTATTTTACATTCTCTATTATTCCCCTACCAATGCCTAAAACCCTGCTAAGCTGACGGTTGCTCGCACCCGTACATTGTTTTATCTCTTTTATCACATTATCTCGATCCTCTTTGCGCAAACTTTTAATCAATTCCGGTTTATTGTAAATTATTAATATTTGATCACTTAATTTTTTATCTGTATATTTTATGTTTACTTCATACTCAAGACACTGGTCGTTATTAGGCATTTTCATAAAATCCAAAAAAGTATCTTGACTCGAAAAGAAGCCTTTTCCCCTATCTACACTGACCAATTTTTGTTCGGCTCCTTCAATATAATGTGTATAACTGCTCCATTTATAATGGGATATATCCTGCACTAACCCTGCTTTTATCGGATTTTGGTGAATATATCGTAACGCAGTCAAGAAATATGTATCATCTTCAATTGCTTCGCTTTTATATCTGTTTTGAAACAAATGACCTGTCCGGGAATACTTTATATTATGCCACTGCACATAGCCAACAGTTATTCTCTTTATTGATTCTCCGATAAGTTCATGCCCTTCCTCTATCAATAAGTGTACATGATTATCCATCAGGCAATACCCGTAAATAATATAATTACTTTTTTCCTTTGCCCTGGATAGATAAAATAAAAATTTCTCTCGATCCTGATCATCAAGAAAAATTTCTCTCTTATCAATTCCTCTTAACATAACATGATATATCCCTGTACTGCTTTTTTCTCTACATTGTCTTGCCACAAATTGCCACCCTTAATTATTTTACTTCTTTCTTATTTACCTGTCAAACGAAACGTCCCCTTGCCATCCCCCTTGCCATCCCCTTGACGCCGCTGAAGACAAATAGTGCAGCCCTGGGCGGGGGCTGCACTATTTGCTTTGGTGAGAATCAGGTATTAACCTGTTTATATATCAATTACCGCCTGGTCTGGACGGCAATGGCAAAGTCGGGGCAAACCATCAGGCACCTTAGACAACCTACGCATTTTTCGGTGTTGGAGACTGCCATGGGCTTGTAGCCGGAAGAATTGAACGCTTCACCGCTGCTGAATACCCCGGGGCCGCAAACCTCCCTGCAGTAACCGCACTCCTTGCACACCGGGGAATTAACCTCCACCTGATAGTCCCTCAGGTCGCAGGAAAGGCAGCGCCGGGCCTCGCAAAGGGCGGCCTCCCCGTCATACCCCGGCTCCACCGGATTGAATCCCCCCAGGCGCTCCTCTATCCCGGGAAGAACCATCGCTGCGCGGAGGGTTCCCATGGGAAGGGCCGGGGTCAGATTGTCGCCGTTTTTGACGGAAAGGGTTTCCCGCAAATCCCCGCTGCCCCCCAGGTACCTGTCTATGGAGGAAGCCGCCAATTTTCCCTGAGCAATGGCCTGGATTATGGATGAAGGTCCAGTTGCCGCGTCTCCGGCGGCAAATATACCCTTTGTGGCCGCGGCAAAGCTTCGATCTATTTTCACCGTTCCGTCCGCATTGCCCTCAAGACCAAGGGCCGCCGCGCCGGCGGACTGCCCCACGGCCTCTATCAGGGTATCAAAGGCCACGCCAAATTCGCTCCCGTCAACGGGCACAGGTTTTGGCCTGCCGGTATCGTCCGGGGAGCCCAGGGTCATTTTCAGGCAAATTACTTCTCCGTTGCGCACCGCTGCCGGAGCGCACAGATATTTGAATTTCACGCCCTCTTCCAGGGCTTCCCTTACCTCTTCCGGGTTCGCGGGCATTTCCTCCGGTGTGCGCCGGTATAGCACGGTGACGTCCCCGGCTCCCAGGCGCAGCGCAGCCCTGGCCGAGTCAATGGCCGTGTTCCCGCCTCCCACCACCACTACCTTGTTGCCGATATATGGCGGGGTGTTTCTGTTCACCTTTTCCAGAAAAGCGATCCCGTCCATCACCCGGGCCGAGGCCTCGCTGAGTTTAACGGACTTTCCGGCCAGCCACGCCCCGGACGCCGCCAGCACCGCGTCAAAGCCCTCTTTTAAAAGGCTCTCCGCTGAATTAACGGAAGCATTGGTTTTAATTTCCACACCCCGGTCCCTGATAACGGATATTTCCCTGTCGATAATCTCGTTGGGCAGCCTGTAGCCGGGAATGCAAAACCTCATCATCCCGCCCGGCTGGGGCAGCGCTTCAAACACAGTAACGGCATGACCCTTTCCGGCCAGATAATATGAGGCGGTCAAACCGCAGGGGCCGGCGCCGATAACGGCAACCTTCTTACCCGTGGGCGACTCCGTTTTGAGTTTATCCTTCCAGGTGTCCTTTCCCTTTTCCGCCGCGGCTCTTTTGAGCAGACGGATTGCCACCGGCTCATCGTACTGCCGGCGGGCGCATTGGGACTCGCAGGGATGCACGCAGGCATAGCCGCAGATCGAGGGAAAGGGTATGCTTTCCCGGATCACCGCCAGGGCCTGATCAAAATTACCTTCTTTTATGTATCTGATATAGCGCGGCACATCAACACCAGCGGGACAGGCCTGCTGGCACGGCGCCACTTTCCTGTTTTCTGCCGTCGTTTCCATCATCCGCTATGGCCAACTCCTTCCCGCCGTTTATTTTGCAATAAGGTCCACGCCGCTGCACAGCGCCATTATATTCATATCCGCAACCTTGCCGGAAAATCTTTTTTTAATCACCGATTCCAGACTTGCCACCTTAACCAGCCCGGTAACGGCGCTCATGGCGCCCAGGGCAATCATGTTGGCGGTCCCGGTATGGCCAAGGTTTCTGGCCATCTCGGTGAAGGGGAAGCCGTACAGGTTATCGCCTTCCCGGGCTTCCAAAAGCGTGGTGTCATAAAAAACCGGTATATCCGAATAACCGGAAGCATATATTTCCATGGCCTCTTCGGTGAGGGCCAGCACCATGTCGGGTTTAATAACCTGCTGGTAGATTATCTCTTCTTTATCGATTATTACCTCCGCCTTGGAAAAGCCTCCCCTGCTGGCTATTCCGTACGACTGGGTCTGCACCACGTTTTTGCCTTCCAGTATTGCCGCCTCGCCCAGCATCATGCCGCAGACGATAAGCCCCTGGCCACCCGAGCCGGCCAGTATTATTTCATATCTGTCCTTCATGCCAGCTCCCCCTTTCTCAAACCACAAGGGCCCTTACACGTATTTTTTCATAACAGGCGCTGAAATCCGGCGCGTCCCGGTCAACCAGCTTGCCGATTACAAAATAACCTTTTTGCTCAGGGCTCTCCAGCTGCAGGTACTTTTCCCGGGATACCCCTTTTTCCTTGAGCCATTTAAGCATTT
Source organism: Desulfocucumis palustris (assembly GCF_002933875.1). Classification (GTDB taxonomy): domain Bacteria; phylum Bacillota; class Desulfotomaculia; order Desulfotomaculales; family Desulfocucumaceae; genus Desulfocucumis; species Desulfocucumis palustris. The sequence continues at coordinate 45,369 of NZ_BFAV01000028.1, forward strand.
CCACGGATACCTTCATTTTGTTGTTACGCCCGAAATGGGTCGGACAGGGGCTTACAGCCTCCACCACGGAAAAACCCTTCCTGGCAATAGCTTCCTTTATGTGATTTTGCAAATCATAGCCGTGATAAACCGTGCTCCTGGCCACATAGTTGGCTCCGGCCACATCCGCCAGGGCGCAGATATCAAGATCCCTCTCCGGGTTGCCGTAAGCGGTGGTGCTGGTATAGCTGTCCTTGGGGGTGGTGGCGGAGAATTGCCCGCCGGTCATTCCGTAATTATAGTTGTTAACCACAATGGCGGTCAGATCTATGTTGCGCCTGGCGGCGTGAACAAAATGGTTACCCCCTATGGTAACACTGTCCCCGTCCCCCATCAGCACCACCACGTTAAGCCTGGGATTGGCCGCCTTAATGCCGGTGGCGAAGGGAAGCGCCCGGCCATGGGTGGTATGCAGGGCATTGGTGGTAATATAGTCATCCGCCTTCCCCCAGCACCCTATTCCCGTGACCACCACGGTTTCATTTTTTTTGAAACCCATTTCCTCGAAGGCCCGGAGCAGCGCGCCAAGGACTACGCCGTTGCCGCAGCCTGAACACCACATTAAAGGAAGGCTGTCCTGTTTTAAATATTTTTGGCCTGTGGCGTGAGACATCACAAAACCTCCTTCGCACCCCGCTTGATTTCTTCCAGTATATCCCCGGGTGTTATAATCTGGCCGTTGTATTTATTTACCCGCCTGATATCCGTGGCGGGTCCCAGCACCCGGGTCACCTCACCGGCCACCTGGCCGCTGTAGTTCATCTCCGGCACCACAACGGTTTTGGCCTTTTTCCCCAGCTCCGCTATTTCCCTGTCCGGGAAGGGCCAGACGGTAACCAACTGCAGCACCCCCGCCTTAATTCCCTCTTTGCGGGCTTCCAGGGCCGCGGCCCGGGCCGCCCTGGTCACGGCGCCGAAGGCTATCAGCAAAACATCCATGTCCTCCACATCGAAGGTTTTGGTTATTACTATTTCATCACGATAGCGCTCTATCTTTTTGTGCAGCTGGGCCACCTTCCAGGCCGCGTTGGCCGGGCTGTTGTTGCTGAAGCCCTCGGGGCCGTGCATGGAACTGGTGACATGAAAAACATATTCACTGCCGTAGGCGGCCAGGGGCGCTATACCGTCCTCCCCGGGCTCGAAAGGCTTATAGCTGTCCGGATTCACGGAGGGTTTCTTTCTATCGAATACTTTTACCTCGCCAGGAGCCGGAAGGGTAAAGTTCTCCCTCATGTGGGCCACAATTTCATCCGCGGCCAGGATCACCGGCACCCTGAATCTTTCCGCCAGGTTGAAGGCCTCCACTGTCAGGGTAAAACACTCCATCACCGACGAGGGCGACAGGGCGATTACCGCCTGGTCCCCGTGCCTGCCCCACCTCACCTGCATAATGTCGGACTGGGCGGGCTTGGTGGCCAGGCCCGTGCTGGGGCCGGAGCGCTGCACGTTAACCACCACGCAGGGCACCTCGGCCATCACTGCAAAACCCAGGTTCTCCTGCATAAGAGAGAACCCCGGCCCGCTGGTGGCGGTAAAGGATTTAGCCCCGGTAAGAGACGCCCCCACTATGGCTCCCATGCTGGCTATTTCATCTTCCATTTGCATGTACACGCCGCCTATTCTGGGCATCACCCGGGAGCACTCCTCCGCTATCTCAGAGGACGGAGTTATGGGGTAGCCGGCAAAAAACCTGGCCCCGGCATAAATAGCCCCTTCGGCTATGGCCTGGTTGCCCTGGATGAGCTTTGCTTCCCGCTGCAAGTAAATCCCTCTTTTCTCGTTAAGCATTAACGCTGAAATTTCATAATGCGGACATTATCATCATAATATGGACGTTTTAAAATTATCATTAGGTGTAATTGATGTCAACACATTTTGATAATAATCCGGTTTTTTCGCCCGGAACCCGGCCTCGTAAAACTGAATATTTACAAAAATTTGAATCTCCCCGGATTTTAAACTTGACTCCCTATTTGATATAATGCTAATCTTTACGTAATATTTGCATGATGGACAAAATGTCCGCATGGTGGACAAAACCGGAGCGTGCTGCTGATGTCGAAAACCCAAAAAGTTCAGTCCATAGAAAGGGCCTTATCCATACTGGAATGCTTTTCAATAAATGAAACGGCATTATCCATCCTGGAAATCAGTGAAAAAATTGATTTGCCCAGGCCTACCATCGCCCGGCTGGTATATACCCTGGAATCCAGGGGATACCTTATGCGCAAGGGCTCCAGCAAAAAGTACAGCCTCGGCATGAGCCTGTTCAGACTGGGTACCATTGTGCAAAACAGTATTCAGTTAAGCACCGTGGCCAGGCCCATACTTAAAAAACTTCAGGCAATTTCAAACGAAACGGTATATCTGGATGTTATTGACGGAAATTACCGTTTGTGTGTTTTGTCCTTTGAAAGCAACCATACCATACGCTCGGTGGTGCCGGTGGGCCAGCGCTCACCGCTTCACGCGGGTTCGGACGGCAAGGTTCTGCTGGCATATCAGCCTGAAAAATATATTAACGATTTTATTCAAAACAGCTATCTCAAATCTTTTACGGCCAACACCATAACGGACCCGGAAAGGCTTAAAAAAGAGCTTTCCATTATACGGGAAAAAGGTTACTCCTTAAGTTACGCCGAATATTCCCCCGACAGCGCGGGCATTTCAAGCCCGGTATGGGACGGCACGGGTAACGTGGTGGCGGCTATTTCCTTATCCCTGCCCCAGTACAGGGCAACCGAGGATACGGTGAAGATTTACATCAGGGAACTGCAAAAGGCCTCGCAAGCATTATCCAGGCAACTGGGCGCCGATATGGATTAAAGTCCAAACCTTATAACGCGCTGCCATTGCTCCAATAAATTTCAACTTCATTTGAAAGGAGGGAAATGCCAGGAATACCGGCCTTTAGCAACAAAGCAAAGTTAGCAGTCAATTGAGCAATGTTTTACCAGGAAATTATTAACAGTGAGTCAACCGGTTTCAGTTTTACAAGGTCTTATTAACCAGCTCTTTTTAAAATGATTGACGGTTATGCCAGAACTGGGGGAAAGCAAGTGGACAAAAACAGAATTTTACGATTTTTAATTACCATAGCCGCTGTGGGCATGTCTGTTTTCATTCTGGTCAATTCCATAGCGGTTCCTGTCACGGCAATGATTCAGCGGGCATTTATATTGATGCTTAGTTTTTTTATCATTTTTCTGGTGCACCCCTTCAGAAAAAACAGCCAAAAGGGAATTACAGTATTTGACGCGGCCCTGGCCCTTTGCGGCCTGGCTGTTGGCGGATACGTGCTGATTAACTTTAATGAAATGGTAATGCGCATGGGCGCCCCCAATAAAATGGATCTGCTCTTTGGGGGACTGTGCATACTGCTGGTTCTGGAAGCCACCCGCAGGGCCATAGGCTGGCCCCTACCCATAGTGACCGGCGTTTTCCTGCTCTACAACTATTTCGGGAATCACATACCGGGTACCTTCGGACACAGGGGTTATGATATTCCCCGCATTATTAACCAGATGTATCTGACAACGGAAGGTATTTTCGGAGTCCCCCTGGGAGTTGTGGTGAGCATTGTTTTCCTGTTCGTATTATTTGGATCCTTTTTGGAAAAAAGCGGCGGGGGCAATTTCTTTATTAATTTTGCCGTGGCCGTGGCCGGAAAAGCCAAGGGCGGACCGGCCAAAATCGCTGTAATCGGCAGCGGGCTGATGGGCACGATTTCCGGAAGCAGTATAGCAAACGTCGCCACCGTGGGCAGTTTAACCATTCCCATGATGAAACGCGTGGGTTACCGGCCGGAATTCGCCGCGGCGGTTGAGGCCGGGGCGTCCACGGGCGGCCAGATTATGCCTCCCATAATGGGCGCCGGGGCTTTCATCATGGCCGAGTTTACCCAGATACCTTACGTGCAGATTATTGCCGCCGCCGCCATACCCGCCATACTGTACTACTTCAGCATCTACATGAATGTTCACTTTGAGGCCTGCCGCACCAACATGGAAGGCCTGCCCGAGGATGAAGTCCCGAAGCTCAAAAAAATTCTTCAGGATGGCTGGGTGTACATAATCCCCATCGTATCACTGGTGGCAATACTGATCATGGGGTACAGCCCCGCCCGGGCGGCTTATATAGGCATCGCCCTGCTGATACTGGCAAGCATGCTGCGCTCCGCCACCCGCATGAAGCTTGTGGATATCTGGGACGCCCTTAAAGACGCGGGCATGACTTCCTTTTCCATCATAGCGGCCTGCGCCTGCGCGGGAATGATTGTGGCCACCGTAAGCATGACCGGACTGGGGATTAAATTTTCCAATATGATCGGCGCCCTGGCGGGAGGCAAGGAAATACTGGCCCTGGGGCTGACCATGCTTGCTTCGCTTATACTGGGAATGGCCCTGCCAACCACGGCCAATTACATTGTGCAGGCCTCCGTCGCAGCCCCCGCCCTGGTGGCACTTGGCCTGCCGGTTCTAACCGCCCACCTCTTCGTGTTCTATTTCGGCGTATTCGCGGACATAACCCCTCCCGTGGCTCTGGCGGCCTACGCCGCGGCCGGAATCGCCAAGGCCAACCCCTTGATTACCGGTGTACTGGCCTCGCGAAACGTTATTGTGGCATTTTTAATCCCCTACCTGTTTGTTTATTTTCCGGCCCTGCTGGGAAAAGCCCCGGCTTCCCAGGTGGCAATTGTTACAATAACCGCCATGCTGGCCGTGGTGGCCTTAAGCGCCGCCTTTACCGGCTTCTTCCGCCGGAAGTGCGGAATCATAGAAAGACTGGGCTTGCTGGTAATAGGAGCGCTGCTTTTGTACCCCGAGCACTTTAGCGATATCATAGGCTTCGGGTTGCTGGTTTTGCTGTTTGTTTACCAGGGTTTCAGCGCCAAGGGCAATTTAAAAACCGGCGCTTGATTTAAATTTCTTGCTTTAAATTTTACGGGCGGTTAAGACACCGCCTGAGTTCAGGTGTAAGTGGAGGTGATACGGCAAACACCATATATCATTTCTTTTGTCCGGTTAGAGACAAAATTTTTAAAGATGGAGGAGGTCTACTTTATGAAATTCAGGAAATCCATGCTTCTTGCCCTGGCAGCGGTTCTGGCCCTGGTGATACTGGTGGCGGCCGGATGCGGAGGCGGCGGTGAGCAAAAGGGCGATGAACAGAAGGCGCCGGCGCAGACCAGCAATATTTCAATATCCACAGGAGCCACCAGCGGCACTTATTATCCCCTGGGCACAGCCATTGCCAACACCCTGACCAATGCCGGAATAGGTCTGAACGTTACCGCTGAATCCACCGGCGGTTCCGTGGAAAACGTGCGACTTCTCGGCCAGGGTCAAACGGAAATCGGCTTCGTCGAATCCATGATTGCCGACTGGGCCTATAACGGCAAGGAAGTATTCAAGGACGGAAAGGTCGAAAACATCCGCGGATTAATTTCCCTTTATCCCAATACCATCCAGACCGTGGTTAAAGAAAGCTCCGGCATCAAAACCTTCGCCGATTTAAAGGGCAAAAAGGTGGCGGTGGGCATACAGGGAGGTTCCAGCCCGCTGGCCATGCAAGCCGTTCTGGAATCCTACGGCCTGAGCATGAATGATATCAAACCCCAATACCTGGCCTATGGCCCCTCAATGGAACTATTGAAGGACGACCAGGTTGACGCCGTTCTGGTTGACGCCGGCGCCCCCAACTCGTCTATCATCGACATTAGCACCCAGCACCCAATCCGCATCCTTTCCATCGACACGGAAAACATCAAAAAGATTAAAGAAAAATACCCATTCTTCTCCGACCCGGTCACCATTCCCAAGGGAACCTACAAGGGCTTTGACGAAGACATTACCACCACCGGCTCACTGGCCGCCCTGTGCGTAAGGGCCGATATGTCGGATGAAATGGTATATAACATCATCAAGACCATTATTGAGAAAAAAGATGATGTAGCCAAGGTGCATGAGAAAGGCAACACCATTAACCTGGAATCCGCCACCGATGGTTTCTCCATCCCCATCCACCCCGGCGCTGAGAAATATTACAAGGAAAAGGGAGTTTTATAAACGGGCCCTTTCCACGGCAAATAACTTTTGTTTCAAAGACAAGGCTGTGCGTTGCGTACAGCCTTGTCTTTGTCATTGTAAGTGGAAAATAATTCATGCCGGTTATTAATATTAAATCCAGCCCCTGGCCGCCATGGCTTCCTCCACCCTGCGCAGGGCCATAACCCAGGCCGCCATGCGCAGGCTTATGCCCTTCTCACCGGCCAGCCGGTAAACGGAATCAAAGGTTCTCACGAACATCTGCTCATATTTCCGGTGCACTTCTTCCTCGGTCCAGTAATAGTTGTAATTGCCCTGCACCCGCTCCAGGTAGGCTATTACCGTGCCGCCGCCATTGGCCAGTATATCCGGAACAACCACCACGCCCCGGCTTCTGAAAATATCCTCGGCAGCCCCGGTGGTGGGCCCGTTGGCCCCCTCCACCACTATTTTCGCCTTTACCCGGGGCGCTTTTTCCCCGGTGATTACCCCCTGCACCGCGGCGGGTATAAGAACGTCGCAATCACAGGTCAGCAGGTCGCTGTTGCTGATGACGGCGGAACCCGGAAAACCCGCCAGGCATTGCTCGCAGCCCGCGTATTCCTCCAGTCCGCTTATATCCAGGCCCTCTTCCCGGTAAATACCCGATTTGACATCGCTTACGGCCACTATGGAGGCGCCATAGCCCTCCAGAATCCTGGCGGTCCAGAGTCCCACCTTGCCGAAGCCCTGGATGGCCACCCGCAAGCCTTTAATATCCCGGCCGGTAACCCGGCAGGTCTCCCGGACGGCCAGGCTTACACCCAGCCCGGTGGCCGCCGCCCGGCCCTGGGAACCTCCGATTACCACCGCTTTGCCGCTGACGGCGGAAGGCTCGTGGTTCATGGAATGAATTTGCTCCCACTCGTCCAGCATCCAGCTCTGGGTTTCGGCATTGGTGCCTATATCCGCCCCGGGGAAGTCCCTGCCGGAACCCATCAGGGGAGCTATGGCCCTGATGTAAGCCCGGCAGACCCGCTCCAGCTCGAAACGGGATAATACCGCGGGATCGCAGCACACTCCCCCCTTGCCGCCCCCGGCCGGCAAGCCGTTCAGGGAATTCTTCACCGTCATCCAGAGGGCCAGGGCTTTAATGTCTTCCAGGGTTTCCTCCGGATGGAACCTGGTGCCCCCCTGTATCTGGCCCAGGGCGTGGTTATGGTGAACCCTGTAGCCGGTCATAAATTCAGTTTTGCCATTATCCATCTTTACCGGGAAATTAACAATCAGCACCCGCTGGGGCTCACTCAACATCTTTATTGTTTCCGGCCTCAAGCCCGCTATGGCGGCGGCTTCAGCCAGCTGTCCCCTGGCTGTGTCCCAGGCCGATTCCGCTGCTATGGACATACTAACCTCCCTGTTATACGCAAGCCGGTTCAGGTATCAGCGCGCCGGTTTTAAACCTTTCCAGGTTCATCACGGAAATGTCGATATCAGGCTCCTCGCCGGAGATTACCTGGGCCATTATTTTGCCCACCACCGGACCAAGCTGCAGCCCGTGACCGCTCCAGCCCACGTCCAGATAAAAACCTTCCACCCCGGTTTTGCCCAGAATGGCCTGGGAGTCCGGAGTCATGTCATATAATCCGGCCCACTGGCGGACCACCCGGACTTTCTTCAAAACAGGCATGTGGTAGGTAATCTTCCTGGCCACATCCTCCAGGAACTGCCAGGTGGATTCCTCATTGAAATCCTTTACCTCGTGTTCCGGGTCTCCCACTCCCAACAGCAGGCTGCCGTGGGGAGTCTGTTTGAAATAGGTGCCGTGGGTAAAGGAGATAACCATGCAGGGCAGGAACATTTCCAGGGGCTCGGTGACCAGTATCTGGTGCCTTTCCGGGTACAGCGGTATGTCCAGGCCCACCATTTTTCCTATCAGCGCCCCATAAGGCCCGGCGGCGTTAACCACCACCGGGGTTTCAATTACTTCCCCGCTGTTTATCACCACGCCGGTGACCCGGCCGCCGGCAACCCTGATATCCACCGCCTCGGTCCGGGTCATTATCTCCACTCCCAGTCTAGCGGCGGCGTCGGCATAAGCCTGGGTCACATGGAAGGGATCCACGTGCCCGTCCTTTTCATTGAAGGAAGCCCCCACCACACCCTCGGTGTTCAGGGTCGGCACTATTTTAAGTATTTCATCAACGGTTAATATCCGCGTGCCCGCGTTCATCAGGCTGTTCTGCAAAGCGGCGTTGGTTTTAAATTGCTCCAGCTGGCTCTCGGTATAGGCCAGCATCATGTAGCCGCCCTGCATCAGGTCGATACCCCGGGGGTAATCCAGTTCCTGTGCCAGATTCTCCATCATTTTGACACTGGTGGCTGACAGGCGTATGTTGATCTCCGTGCCGAACTGGTGCCTGATGCCCGCCGCCGACCTTCCGGTGCCGCTGCTGGCCAGATAGCTTTTCTCCAGCAGAACGATTTTTTTATAACCCTTTTTGGCAAGGTGATAGGCGATGGAGCAGCCGTGCACGCCCCCGCCGATAACCACAACGTCGGCCTTTTTACTCATCTTCTTTTTCACCACCCAACAAAATGCCCAGTTTAACCGGCTTAACCGGCGGGCGGAACTTCGGCATTTCAATTTCGTCAAGCTTTTTGCCGGTGGCGGCGGCTATTTCCTGGGCCACTATCTGCCGACAGCCCCTGCCCTGGCAGGGCCCCATGCCGCACCTGCTGATCCTTTTAATCTCATCAATACTTTTAAAGCCCTGGTCAATAAGCTCCCTTATTTCCTCCAGGCTTAAATCCTCACAGCGGCAGACAATAGTTCTATCGGGCATTATTGCTGTCCCCCCACTCTGATATTTCTGACGGACATCACCAGGTCCCTGGGAACCGCGAGCCAGATTACCGGCGTGCGCTCCTGGCCTTTTATCCGCTGCACCTTCACAACCCTGGCCGTTCCTATTTCCTGGCCTTCCCTGTTCAGGGCCGCCACCCGGGAATTGACTTCCGGCACAGGCAGGTACTCATAGGGTATCTTTACCAGCCCCTCATTATCTGAATAAGTGTAGTCCACCACGAATATGGCCAGCCCCGGGCAGTTGGCTATGCATATGCCGCAGCCGGTGCACTTGCCATGGTCAATCCCGGGAAGGTCGTTGATATCCTTGAACTCCTCAATGGCACCCTGTTTGCAGGAAAGATAGCAGGGATTGCAGGGGATTTTTTGAAAACACTCGATAACAGCCACCGGTCCCCCGGCCATTCTCTCCGGGGAAGGGGTTACCCTTTGAATATCCCCTTCCGTCGGGACTCCCGTTTTTATCAGCATGTTGTTGTCTCCCTCCTTCTCCTTTAACTGGCTCCCTATTTTAATCAATCAGAAGGAATGTCCCCTAAACCAGCAATTTAAGGCCGCTGCGGATTTTTTCACCGGCGGGGCCCGAGCGGAGTTCCGCCAGCTGACTCAATGCCCGGCTGCGAAGTTCGTCAAATTCACCGGTGCTGCAACCAATGCTTGCAGCGGCGCAAAGTCCCGCGATTTTGCCTTCCACCATGGCCGCGCTGGCCTCTTCCACGCCGCTGACATCCCCGGCCACATAAATATCCGGCATGGTGGTCATCATATTCTCGTCCCTTACCGGAACATGTCCACCCAGTTGCGAAACGAATTTCATTTTGCAGCCCGCCTGCCAGAGAAGCTCGGTCAGCGGGGTAAGTCCCACCGCCACGCAGATGACATCCGCTTTTATGTCCTTTTCAGTGCCCGGAACCGGCTGCCACTTTTCGTCCAACTGCCAGATGACGGCCCCCTGAACCACCGAATCGCCGTAAGCTTCCTTTATGGTGTGCGATGTGAACACAGGCACCCCGGCCCTTCTTATTTTGGCCGCGTGAACCAGGTAGCCGCCGATATTGGGGGCGGCCTCAACTATGCCGGCCACTTCCACCCCAGCCTGCATCAACTGGTAGCTCACAATAAGGCCGATATTACCGGAGCCCACCATGAGAACCCTTTGTCCCGGCAGCACCCCGTAAACATTGGTTAGGGTCTGGACAGCCCCGGCCCCGTATATCCCGGGCAAATCGTTGTTTGGAAAGGGCAGGCTTTTTTCGGCGGCGCCGGTGGCCACGATATACCTTTGGGCCTTTATCTTCAGCAGGCGCCCCTGATACTCGGCGGTTATGACACCGTCCGGGTAATAACCCAATACGGTGGCCCCCAGCCGCAGTTCAATATTTTTGTATTCCTTGACCTTCTCATGCAGCAATCCGGCTATGTCTATTCCGCGTGTGGAAGCATGCTGCTCCCGGGAGCCGAAAAATTTATGGGTTTGTTTTATCAGCTGCCCTCCCACGAATTCATCCCTGTCCAGGAGCAGCACCCCGGCCCCCATGGAGGCGGCGCTGATGGCGGCGTTCAGTCCAGCGGGGCCGGCCCCGATAATGGCTATATCAGTCTTTAGCAATTAACTCACCCCTCCCCTGCTGGGTTTCAACGCGCATGCCCGCTTTAAGCTTTTCCACGCAGACCCGGACGTTGGGCGTGCCGTCCACCACCATTAAGCAGGACGAGCAATTGCCGATGGCGCAATAAAATCCCCTGGGCCGGTTTTTCTTGTGGCTGTGCCTTAGAATTCTTACACCCGCGGCGTGCAGCGCCGCCGCAATGGGTTCGCCCTCGTACCCCTCGATTTCTTTGCCGTCAAAATAAAATTTGACTTTTTCGCCTCTCTGGAAAGTCAGTACCGGATGTTCTTCAATCCTCAAGTTTACACCCCCGTTTGACTTATTATTTTGGTCAGACCAGAATAAACCACGTTTTTTAAAAAAAATATCGGTTGACAAACTAATTGTCCGTCTTGCGGCACAGGCGGATGAGCCCGGCGCCCGCCGGGCATATTACCTTTACAGGCGCAGCCGGGACCGCCATTGCTCAGAGGATAAACCACAATCCCGGCTGCCCCGCTCACTCCGCTTCACCGTCGTCAATAAGTCTCAATCTTTCTTCCGCCGTATTGATATGCTCCCGGATAAGTCTCGAAGCCGCCTCGGGATCTTTGTTCTTAATGGCCTCATATATCTGGAAATTCTGCTGGCACCAGACCTGGGTATGAACGGGGTCCCGCAGCAGTTCGTTCCGGCTGGGCACGTAGGCTTCCCTCATCAGCCCGGACAGCATCTCCATGATGTTATATAAAACACCGTTTTGCGATGCCCGGGCAATGGCCAGGTGAAAATTCAGGTCGGACTCGCCGGCATCCCTGTTGTTGATCACATCGTTGTGCATTTCCGTGGCGGCTTCCTTTATTTGATACAATTCGGTTTTGCTGGCCCGTAGCGCCGCCAGCCCGGCCACCTGGACCTCAATTATTTTCCTGGCCTCCAGCAGTTCGTAAACGCTTTCCTTTTCCTTCAGCATTATCGCCGCCAGGGGCTCAATAAGGCTCTCCACGCCGATTTTCCTTATATACGCCCCCCCGCCGGGGGTGATGTCTATCATCCCCATTGAATCCAGGGCGGTAAGGGCCTCCCTCAAAGCAGACCTGCTTACCCCCAGCTTTTCAGCCAGCTGCCTTTCAGGAAGCAGCTGGTCCCCCGGCGCCAGGGAGCCGTCCTGGATTAATTGTCTTATTTGGGCCACTATGTCCCTGTAAAGCCGGGTTCTTTTCTTTCTGGTTATGTTCATTTCCTAATCCGCCCCCACCTTCGCAGCATAGCACATTTAACCAATTATGCCGTTCAACCTTTCAACCTTATAACCGCTCCGGCTTTTTATCAGCCGCCAATAATGCTATTATGTCTAATGCCTGTGGCATATCGGCTAAACAGGCCCGGAGGGGGTATTTAGCGTATCTCCCGCTGTTTGCTACTCGCCAAATTTAATTCCCTGGGCCAGTGGCAGGCTGGAGCCCCAGTTGATGGTAACCGTTTGTCTTCTCATGTAGGCTTTCCAGGCGTCGGAGCCGGACTCGCGCCCACCGCCGGTTTCTTTTTCGCCGCCAAAGGCGCCGCCTATTTCCGCGCCGGAAGTACCTATATTGGCGTTGGCAATACCGCAGTCGGAGCCCTCCGGCCCGAGGAACCTCTCCACTTCCATCATATTGGTGGAGAATATGGCTGAAGACAATCCCTGGGGAACGCCATTTTGAATTTCAATGGCCTCATCCAGATCTTTATATTTCAATAAATAAAGAATGGGCGCGAAGGTTTCATTCTGAACCACTTTATAACCTATTTTGGCCTCGGCGATGCAAGGAGTCACGTAGCAGCCGCAGGCGTATTCCTCACCCTCCAGCAATTCTCCACCGTATAAAATGCCGCCGCCTTCCTCTTTCAGACCTTTCAGCGCCTCCATCATGTCCGCCACCGCTTCCCTTTTCACCAGGGGTCCCATGATTACTCCGGCGTCCATGGGGTTGCCGATGGGCACCTGTTTGTAAGCGGCGATTAATTTATTGACGAAGGTCTCGTAAACCGATTCATGAATAACCAGGCGCCTGGTGGTGGTGCATCTCTGCCCGGCAGTTCCCACCGCGCCGAATAAAACCGCCCGCAGGGCCATTTCCAGGTTGGCGTTCTCACTGATAATGATGGCGTTATTGCCGCCCAGTTCCAGCAGGGATTTGCCCAGACGGCTGCCCACGTGCTCAGCCACCCGCCGTCCCATGGGAATGCTGCCGGTGAAGCTTACCAGGGAAATCCTTTTATCTTCCAGCATCATCTGACCCACGGTGGAACCCGGCCCAATCAGTAAATTGAAAATGCCGTTGGGCAGTCCCTGGGCTTTTACAACCTTGTCCACGATTTTCTGCACCGCAATGGCGGTTAACGGCGTGTCGCTGGAAGGTTTCCAGATCACCACGTCGCCGCAAACGGCGGCAATCAAAGCATTCCATGACCAGACCGCCACGGGGAAATTAAAGGCGGTTATTACCCCCACGGTTCCCAGGGGATGCCATTGCTCGTACAGACGGTGCCTTTCGCGCTCACTGGCTATGGTCAGGCCATACAGCTGCCGGGACAGGCCCACCGCGAAATCGGCTATATCAATCATTTCCTGGACTTCGCCTTCACCCTCGGGTAATATTTTGCCCATTTCCAGGGTGACCAGCTTGCCCAGCAAATGTTTGTATTTGCGCAATTCCTCGCCTATCAGCCTGACCACTTCCCCCCTTTTCGGAGCGGGAACAGTTCTCCAGTATTTAAAGGCTTTCCGGGACTCCGCCACCACCTTTTCATAATCCTGCGGAGTGGCCTGATATACCGACGCCACGGTCTCGCCGGTAATTGGCGTGATAACCTCCAGTAGAGAGGCATCCGGGCTTTGCAGCCATTCTCCATTGTGCGCACCGGCATTTTTTTCGCCAATGCCCAGTTCCTTTAAAAATGACAAATCCACTTTCATTTGCAGCACCCCCATTAGGTATTAATAAATTGTGGTCTTATTTCTTCAGGCAACTCCGGCACATCCACGGAACCCTCAACGAATGAAACCGGTGGATGTTATCTGGTTCATATTGGTATGACCAATATGGCGCCAATGAACCCTTCCTTTTTTAACCAATAAGATGGTTTACCACTTTATGATATTGTTAATCATTCGGCCCGTTGAATTGTTGCTTTAAACTATTTTTAAATCTTAACTGGATAACCGTAACCGCCAGAAGTATCGAAGCGCAGCCCAAAAGCTGCATTACCGTGAGTTTTTCTCCCAGCATCAAATAGGCTGAGGCAGCCGCTATAACAGGTTCAAGATTAGCCGTGAGACCGGTTTTTAAAGGCGTCAGGTAGGACAGCCCCTTAAAAAACAGCCCGTAAGGAACAACGGTGGCCAGCACCACGTAATAGATGATTATCAGCCACACCTGGCCGTGATAATGGCTGAAACTTACCAGCGGGTTCTGGTAGATTATCCAGCAGACCGCCCCCACTGCGTAACTCCAGCACATTATGGTCAGCGGGCTGTATTTGGCCAGGCCTCTCTTGGTATAGACGGTATAAAAGGCAAAGGAGGAAGCAGCCGTTAATCCGCTTATCAATCCCTCCGTGCTTACCGCCAGCCCCCCCTGCAAATTGCCCTTGACGATCAGGTATCCCCCGGCGGCGGCAAGAATTATGGCTGTACCGTTAATACGGCTTAACACTTCCTGTCCCCGCAGAACACCATAGGTCAGCACAAAAATGGGAGCCAGATACTCCAGAAAAACCGCCGTGGCCACATTGGTGGCGCTGATGGTGTAAAGATATGTGAATTGCACCACCGCAACACCGATAATTCCCAGGATAAATACGTAAAGGTAATCCTCCCTCTCCAGGCGCAGCAGCTTCTTACTGAACACCGCCAAAAAGGAGAAGATTAATAAAAATGACAGAATCAGCCTTATCTGAACCAGTTCAAAGGGGTCAACATTCATATTGAACATATATTTGGCTATGGGGCCGGATATTCCCCACAGCAATGCGGCGCTGAACACACATATAAAACCCTTTAGCTGCTCGCCCATGAACAACCTCAATTCATCCACCCGACGGTAACGGGAAATTTTGTGACTTTACAGGGACACCTTTTGTCCAAGCCCCTTTTCCAACGCCTTTTGATAAACCAGGTTGCCCACCGCCACATCCAGCAGGGCCATGCCCACGGTTTTGAAAAAGGTTATTTCATGGTTGTTTTCCCGTCCGGGAATTTTGCCCGCTATAACGTCACCTATCTCAACAATGGAATCCGGTTTCAGCAGGCCCTTTTTTAGGGGAATTACAATATCCCCGGCCTCGGCCAGCACAGCCTCCCGGCTGTCCGCCACTATTTTCCCGGCCAGCAGCACGGTATCCTCGCCGATTTCCTGCATCTCCGGGGTAAAGGAGCCGACACCGTTGATGTGAACCCCGTTTTTCAAATCGTCGGCGGATATAACCGGCAGCTTTGAAGTGGTGGCAGCCACTATGATATCCGCTTCCGCCACAGCTTTTTTGGAGGAGGAAACGGGTTTAACGGTTATTCTTTTTCCATACAGTTCCGCCAGTATGGCGGCCATTTCCCCGGCATAGGCGGCGGCCATGTCTTCATTGAGGTCGTAGACCAGCACCTTTTTAATCCGCCTCACCGTGCATATGGCCAGCAGCTGGGTGCGGGCCTGGGCGCCGGTGCCGATTACAACCGCGGTGGAGGCATCGTCCCTGGCCAGATAACGGGTTGCCACTCCCGAAGCGGCTCCTGTGCGAAGCGCCGTAAGATAGCCGGCTTCCATGGCCGCCACCGGCTTCCCGGTGGTCCCGTCAACCATCACCACCAGGCCGTGTATGGTGGGAATGCCTTTTTCAAGGTTTTTGGGATAAACCGATACTATTTTCACCCCCACAGCGTCGCTGCGGGATGAATAGCCCGGCATGAAAAGGGTTACCCCTTCGTATTTAGGAACATTAACCGGCACCCGCAGGGGCACCACCGACTCACCGGCGCTATACTCCTGGTAGGCGGCCTGCACGGCCTCTATGGCTTCAAGCATGGTAACGGATTTGCGCACATCGGCAGCTGATAATACCAGCACGGCAATACCTCCATTATATAACCGTTTTAATGTCCCAGGTATGCTTTTTTAACTTCCTCATTACCTCTTAATTCGCTGGCCGAGCCCTCACTGATTATTTGTCCGGTTTCCAGGACGTAACCGCGGCCGGCCACGGACAGGGCCATCCTTGCGTTCTGCTCCACCAATAGAATAGTGGTTCCCATTTTGTTTATTTCCCGGATAATTTTAAAAATCTCCCTGACCACCAGCGGAGCCAGGCCCATGGAGGGTTCGTCCAAAAGCAGCAGTTTGGGTGTGGCCATCAAGGCCCTGCCGATGGCCAGCATCTGCTGTTCACCACCGCTTAAAGTTCCACCCACCTGCTTTCTTCTTTCCTGAAGCCTGGGAAAACGTTCATATACATTTTTCAGGTTTTCATTAATTTTTGACTTATCTTTTCTTGTATAAGCTCCCAGGGAAAGATTCTCTTCCACGGTGAGGTTGGCAAAAATACCGCGCCCCTCGGGAACCTGGGAAATTCCCTGGCGGACCACCATATGGGCCCCCTTGCCGGAAATACTGCCTCCCTGGTAGGTTATGGAGCCCTCTTTTAACTTGAGGAGCCCCGATATGGCTTTCAGGGTGGTGCTTTTCCCGGCCCCGTTGGCTCCGATCAGGGTTACGATCTCGCCTTCCTCAACCCTGAAAGAGATGCCTTTCAACGCCGGGACAACTCCGTAATGAACCACTACATCCTTAAGCTCCAGCATCTATACCACCTCTTGTTCCAGCGGGTCCTCGCTGCCCAGATAAGCCTCAATAACCTTTTGATTGGTTCGGATTTCCCCGGGAGTCCCCTCGGCTATTTTTTCCCCGTGGTCCAGTACCACGATGTGTTCGGATATATTCATCACCAGATTGATGTCGTGCTCTATGAGTATAATGGTCTTATTTAATTCCTTGCTGATACGCCTGATCAGGGCCACCAGCTCTTCCCGCTCGACGGCGTTCATTCCCGCCGCCGGCTCATCCAGCAGGAGAAGTTCGCAGCCGGTGGCCAGCGCCCTGGCAATTTCCAGAAGCCGCTGCTTGCCGTAAGGCAGGTTGGTGGCCAATTCGTCCAGGTAATCGGTCAGTCCCACAATTTCTATGAATTCCCTGCACTGCTGGATACTCTTGACCCTGTTGGCGGCAACTTTTTTTCCCCCGGCCAGGGCGCCCCACAATCCCTCCCGGCTCCGGCACTGGCTCCCCACCATAACGTTTTCCAGCACCGTCAGCGCGGAAAAAAGTCTTATATTCTGAAAGGTTCTGGCCACACCCATGGTGACCAGCTGGTTGGGCTTAAGGCCGTTAATCAGCTTCCCATTGAAAAGGATTTGTCCCACCGTGGGCTGGTATACCCCGGTCATGGCGTTGAATATGGTGGTCTTGCCGGCCCCGTTGGGTCCTATAATGGCCAGCAGCTGGCCCTCGTCCGCGGAAAAACTGACATCCCTGATGGCCTCCAGGCCCCCGAACCGTATGGTGACGTTTTGTATATCAAGCACTTTCACTGACTTCACCCCGCGGTTTAACAGTTTTTCCATCAAGCATATTCCGGGCAACCAGGTCTTTCATAATGGCGTTGCGGGTTCTCTTTCTGGCGCTCCAGAAGCCGTCCGGCTTGAATATTACTATAACCACCATCAGCGCGCCGAAGATAAGCATCCTGTACTCGGCCATAAATCTCAGCAATTCGGGTACCAGCCCCAGCACCACGGCCCCTATGATAGAGCCGGGAATACTGGCCAGACCGCCCAGCACCACCATTTCCAAAACCATGATGGAATCCATAAAGGTAAAGGAATCCGGGCTTACAAAGGATATGTAAACCGCGTAGAACCCCCCGGCCACTCCGGCGAAAAAGGCGCTGATAATAAAGGAGCTGATTTTGCAGCGCAGGGTATTGATTCCCACCGCCTCGGCGGCCAGTTCGTCCTGGCTCACGGCGATCAGGCTGAGCCCGAAGCCGGAGTTCACTATTCTCCTCATGGCTAATACGGTAAGCAGCGCCAGCACCAGCACCAGATAATAAAAGGGCGTTTTGCTCATAAAAATGTAAGTGCCCAGTTCAGGGGCCGGAATCCCCGGCAGTCCCATCGGTCCCCGGGTGACCTTGTCCCAGTTTAAAAGCACCAGCCTGACGATTTCCCCAAAACCAAGGGTGACAATGGCCAGGTAGTCTCCCGCCAGCCGCATGGTGGGCAGTCCCAGGAGCAGCCCGAAGAAAGCCGTCACCAGCCCGCTGGCGGGCAGCGCCAGCAGAAAGGATACGTTCAATTTAAGCATTAGAAGGGCCGTAACGTAAGCCCCTATACCGTAAAAGGCCGCATGGCCTATGGAAAGCTGGCCGGTGTAACCGGACACAAGGTTTAAGCTTAAGGACAAAATGACAAACAGCCCCAATGTTATCAGCACGTGAATGTAATACTCGTTGCTCACCAGCAGGGGTATCACCAGCAATATGGCCAATAACACCAGCGTGGCGGTTTTGTTCCGCCAATTTAAAGTAAATCTTGCCAGATGCTCCATTTCCCTCACCTACACTTTCTGCTGCTCGTTCCTGCCCATTAAGCCGGTGGGTTTAATAAGCAGTATGATAATAAGCAAGGCAAAGGCTATGGCGTCTTTATAACCCGCGGACAGGTACGCCGCCCCCTCGTTTTCCAGAACTCCCAGCAATAACCCTCCCAGCATGGCCCCCGGTATGCTGCCGATCCCGCCCAGGACCGCCGCGGTAAAGGCCTTCAGACCGGCGCTGTAACCCATAACCGGATATACCGCGTCGTAATAAACGCCGATGAGAATGCCCGCCGCCGCCGCCAGGCCCGATCCTATGGCAAAGGTGACGGATATTATGTTGTCAACATTGATTCCCATCAGCCTGGCATAGTCCACATTGTAGGAGGTGGCCCGCATGGCCACTCCCATTTGGGTGTGATTGACAAAAAGATGAAGCCCGGCCATCAAAAGCAGGGATACGCCCAGCGCCCATATCTGCAAAATACCTATATGGACCTCTCCCAGAATAATAGGGTCGCCCCCGATGTTTGCCGGAAAGGGGTGGGTTGCGGTGCCCCACACCAGCTGCGCGAAATTGACCAGGAATATGGATACCCCCAGCGCGCTTAACAGGGCAATCAGTTTATCCGCCGTCCTAACCGGGCGGTACGCTATCCTTTCAACCAGAATGCCCATGATGGCGGTAATCAGCATTGCTACCAGCAGGGCGGGAACAAATGCCAGATGAAATTTGGTCACCAGCACCAGCCCGATAAAAGTGCCAATCATCAATATATCCCCGTGAGCAAAATTGATTATTTTCAGTATGCCGTAGACCATGGTATATCCAAGGGCAATCAAGGCGTAGAGGCTACCCACAGTGAGACCGTTTACAAGCTGTTGAAAGAACATGTCCATCAGGTCGTTAGCCTCCTTTTGGCGTGTGCCGGGGCGGGAACACAGGTCCCCGTCCCGGTAACGCGGATATTATTTCTGATACAGTGCGAATTTGCCGTCTTTAATTATGAGCTTCAAGGGGTCTTTCATGCAATCGCCGTTTTGGTCGAAGGAGGTAACACCGGTGGCTCCATTGAAGTCCTTGAGGGTTGTCAGGTATTCATTAATTTTGGTGCGGTCCTCGCCGCCGTTTTTAATGGCTTCAAAGAGTATATTGGCCGCGTCGTAAGCGTATGCCGCCCAAATGTCGGGCTCCAGTCCATATTTTGCCTTATAGGCTTCGATGAAGTCCTTGGCTTCCTGGGAGGAAGAATCCTTATGGAATGCGCCCACACACCTTAAGCCTTCCACCTCTGCTCCGCCCAGTTTGATCAGGGCGTCCGAATAGAGGCCGTTGGAACCGAATACCGGCAGTTTGAAGCCGATGCCCTTGCCCTGCTTCAGCAGCATGGCCGCTTCATTGTACTGGCCCGCGATAAACAGTGAATCAGGATTGGCAGCCTTGAACTTGGTGAGAATGGCGCTGAAGTCCTTGGTCTCGCCCAGGTTGTAAGGCTCAATGGCCACAACCTTGCCGCCCAGGGATTCAATCTTGCTCTTGTAGACTTCCGCCAGGCCCTTGCCGTAGTCGTCGTTTTCATAAGCCACGGCTATGTTTTTAAAACCTTCCTCGATCATCCAGTTGGCCACAAACTCGCCGTCGTAGGAGTCACTGGTTATGTCCCTGTAGGTGAACGGACCGGCGTCGCTTATAGCCGGGGAAGTACATCCAATACCGATGTGAGACAGCCCCACCCTGTTGTAAATGGGAGATCCGGCCAGGGTGGTGGAACTGGTGTAGTGGCCCACAACCGCCAGAATGGACTTGTCCGAGGCGAATTTATTGGCAACCGCGGCGGCTTCCTTGGGATCGGCCTTATCGTCCTGCAGGTCCAGCTTCACCTGTTTGCCGTTAATTCCGCCTGCCTTGTTAACCTGTTCTTCAGCCAGCAGCACCGCGTTTTTAATCGTGGTTCCTGTTTCGGCAATTGCTCCGGTAAAGGGTCCGGCAATACCTACTTTGATTTCGCCGCCTTCTCCGGCGGATTTGCTCTCTTCGCCGGATTTTTCACCACCGCCGCCGCAGCCCCCTACCAGGGCCGCGCTTAATACCAGCATTAGTGCGCAAAGCCATAAAGTAATTTTTCTGGACATTTTACAACCTCCTTTTTATTTGACTGGTTTTTCATCTAAATATTTATTAAGCTGCCCCCTCCTTCCAAGATTTAATAAATGCCGCGATTCCTTTAAAGGACTTTAATAAGGGTAGCGGCTATAATTCTATTATCGGCCCGGGAGGCCGATGTTTTCCCCTTATTCCAGCCAAGCCGGACCCCTGGTTTTGTGTAGGTATACAAATTGTAGTCCGTGGTATGACCAATTCGACGAAAAAAAATTAAAATCCTTCCGCCGTTTTTGAAAAATTTAAATTTTCTTAAAAGGTTGAATTACCTTTATAGTCTCACCGCGTCCCCCGGGGCCGGGGGGGGGGGGAAACCGGCCGTTCAACAAAAATAAAAATAAAAATGCCCGGATTCCTGATAGAATTCCGGGCATCGTTACCCTTGTTTATTTCATCATTGAAATAAGTATTAACTTAAGTATCATATTGACACATGCTGTTGAATCTTGTCAAGTATTTATTTTCCCGTAAATTCAACTTCTTCCCACCGGTAAATACGTTTCAGCTCGTCAATGGTGGTTTGAATATGCCTGTCCATGGCCTCCGCGGCTTTGTCGGGGTCCTTCCGGGCCAGGGCGTTGTATATTTCCAGGTGGTGTTCATACCATAAATTTTTGCCAATGCCCATTAACTTTTTCCTGCTGGGGCCGTAGGCCTCCCTCAGCATACCGGCGATCATGGCCATCATACTGATTAGAATGGGGTTGCCGGTGGCGTTTGCTATGGCGGTGTGGAAATCCACGTCCGCCTCGCCGGGATCCTTGGGGAATTCCACATCCTGCCTTATATCCATAACAGCGTCCCTGATTATGAACAGATCCGTGGAGGTGGACCTCAGGGCGGCAATTTTGACCACGCCGGTTTCAAGAATGCGCCGGGCCTCCATGAGATGGAAAACATTCTTCGTCTCCCGCAGCATAATGGAAGCCAGGGGCTCTATTATGTTGTCAATGCTGGCCTCCTTGACAAAGGCGCCGCTTCCCGGCGATATTTCAATCAGCCCCATGCGGGCCAGGGCGCTTAGCGCCTCCCTGATGGCCGAGCGGGAAACCTCCAGCTTCTCCGCCAGCTGCCTCTCGGGAAGAAGCTGATCCCCGGGCGCCAGAGAGCCGTCTTTGATCATGTTTTGGATCTGCTCCACAATGTGTTCGTACAATCTTGTTCTTTTTTTGCGTGTTAGCTCCATAACAACCCGTTCTATAAAATATTATTTTCCTGTTTTGGCAACTGCTCCAACTCAATGTATTATATCACAAACACTCAATAACTTAATCAAATGGCTTTAATAAATTTCCGATTTCAGAGCGACGAAACATCGCAGCAACTCCAGGGAGGCATCCGCAAGCTCCTCCGCGTATTCCGGCCTGGCCTCGGACACCAGGCTCCTGCCGGAGCTGTGCACCCGGCGGTGCGGCTGATCAATTTCCCTCCAGGCTTTAAGATTCCCGAACTTTTTGCCGCCTTCCCCGTCGTACCAGCGGCCAAAAGCGCATTCCCTGTGATCCGGAACCCTGTCCCCGGCACCGGCCTTTTCCACTATATTTTTTAAAAGCCCGGCATGATCGTAAAGTCTGGCCGCCAAAAGCCGCACCGGATCAGTCTCTTCCACACCGCTGATGAGGGGCTCCAGCACAGGCAGCGAGGCGTCCCGGACATTGGCGGCATTGGCGGAACAGGCACTGCCGAAGGCGGTAATCTCAGCCAGCCTCTGGCTGGCCAGGCTTATCCCGTCCGTGGTGGAAGTTACCTGGCTAACCGCCTGGCTGATTTCATCCAGGGCTTTGGAAGCCGCCTGAACCATGCTCATGCTCTCGTTGACGCTGGCGGAGGCGGAGGAAACATAACTGGAGTACACGTCAAAGGCATCCTTTATCTCACCGCTGTTTTGGTTGACCGTTTCCGACAGGACCTCCATTTCCGAGGCCAAATTTTTAACCATGGCCACGGCTTCTATGGTGTTGCCGGCCAGCTTTCCAACCTCCTGGGCCACCACCGCGAACCCGCGGCCCTGGTCCCCGGCCCTGGCAGCCTCGATGGTGGCGTTTAAGGCCAGCAAATTAGTCTGATCGGCAATACTGGCAACCTGCTCTCCCACCTGATTAATCCTCTGCAGGCGCTGGCTGACCTCTCCCATCTGCTCCACAATATTCGATATTCCGCCTGCCACGCCCTTCAGCAAACGCTCCATCTCATCCAGGGTATTCTGGTTGGCTCCGGCCAGCCCCCTTAATTCATGATGGGCGGCGGTGGTTTCCTCCACCGAGGCATTCACCTCCTCGGTGGTGGATGCAAGCTCCTCGGCCCCGGAGGCCAGCTGCGCGGACTCACTGGCGGCTTCATCGGCCTTGAGGCGGCTCCACAACCCCATCAGGTCCGCATGGGCAATCACAAAACATCCCACCGCCAGGCCGAAATACAAATCGCCTCCCCCATTAATGGGAACCTGTTCCGATGGTTCCCGCCTTCCGAAAAGTTTCATAAATCGATACCCACCCTCCCTGTTGTTCTAAATCAAGAAATATTCTATAAATGGGTGAAAATACCTCTAATATTGCAAATTAATGTCAAAATTTAATATATATTGCCAGTATGTAAAATATTTCACATTTCTTTTGCGGCAGTACAGGCGAATTTTTTTATTTTACCCGCGAACAGCAGTGCCCCCAGAATGGAACAGGCGCCCCCTATGGCCAGGGTATAAGGCGCTCCTATGATGCCGGCCAGGGTGCCGGCCATCAGGCTGCCCAGGGGGGTCATGCCCATAAAAGCCATGGCGTAAAAGCTCATTACCCTCCCCCTCTTTTGATCCTCCACCAATGTCTGCAGCACCGTATTGCTTGAGGCCAGATGCACCATCATGCCGAACCCGACGACAGCCAACAGCAGCGATGAAAGCCACATTACCCTGGAGAAGGAAAAGGCAATCAGCCCAAAACCGAAGACAGCCCCGGCCAGGGGTATAATCCTGACCAGGCCGCCGGTATTTTTACGCGAGGCCAGGAAAACAGCCCCGAAAAGCGCCCCGGCTCCGGTAAAGCCCATCAGAAAACCCAGGGTATGGGCGCCGCCGTGCAGTATTTCCCTGGCAAAAACGGGCATTAACACGGTGTACGGCACGGAGGTCAAACTTATCAGGGCCACAAACAATATAACGTACCTTATGGGCCGGGAGCCGAAGGCATAGACCAGCCCCTCCTTCAGCTCCGGAAGAACCTTGCCCCGCCGCTGGGAAGGATTTCCCCGGACCACCCTCATGGACAGAAGAGCGGCGATTACGGCCAGATAGCTAATCCCGTTTATCAGAAAGCAAACCCCCTCGCCCACCGTGGATATAAGTATACCCGCCACGGAGGGACCCAGCAGCCTGGCTCCGTTAAACATGGAGGAATTCAGGGCGATGGCGTTTCCCAGATCCTCCCTGTTTTCAATCATATCCACCACAAAGGACTGGCGGACCGGAATATCAAAGGAATATACCAGGCCCAGCGAAACGCTTAAAACCAAGATATACCCGACGGTTATTCCACCGGACAAAATCAGCAGGGCCAGAATCAAGGCCTGCACCATGGCCAGGGTTTGGGTTATCACCAGCATGCGGTGGCGATTCCACCTGTCAGCCATTACCCCCGCGAAGGGGCTTAAGAGAAAGGTTGGTATCTGTCCGGCAAAGCCCACAATTCCCAGCAGAAAGGCTGAATTAGTCATTTTATATACCAGCCAGCTCATGGCAATATTCTGTATCCAGGTCCCAATCAGGGAGATACCCTGGCCGGCGAAAAAAAGGCGATAGTTCCTGTAACGAAAAGATCTGAGGAGGAATTTCACCATCCCCGGGATATTATCGGGTTTTTCCCCTGTCAACATATCACCTCTTCCCCAACACTTATATTAAAAATAAATGTTAGCGCAGTATATGCACATTGTAAACCTTTGAAGGATTAATTTTAAAGGGTATAAAAAATTCCGGACAGGCGTCCGGAACAATTAATGTCTATTTTCCTTTACCTGAGGTTTCCGGTTGTCTCCTGTAAAAGCCGGCTTAAGATAATATTTATCAGCCCCTGCTTTGCAGTAAAACTCCAAGCAGTATCAGGGTTCCCCCGGCCATCTGAACCCCTGTCAGCAACTCTCCCAGGAGCCAGAATCCCAGCAAGGCGGTAATGGCCGGTTCCAGGGTGCTTATAATGGACGCCCGGGACGGGCCGATAAGCTGTATGCCCCTGAACACGGCCCCCAGCGCCAGGGCCGTGGGCACCAGTCCCAGGAAAACCAGCCAGCCCCAGGCCTGAACCCCGAAATCAAAATTAAGCCTGCCGGTGGCCGCGCCCAGGGCGCCGAATACAACCATGGCAAAGGTCACCAGATAGGTGTTAAAAACCAGCACCGGTATCTCCTTTAACATTTTGGCCCCCCACACGTAAAATATGGCGTTCATCAAGGCGGCCATCAGGGCCAGCGCCACGCCTCTCATATCCAGACCGTTCACGGGCTGGCCCAAAATAACCGCCGCCCCGCCGAAGGTCAGCACAAGGGACAAAATCTTTTTAAATGTGAAAGGCTCCTTCAATAAAAAATAGGCCAGCACGGTGACGATGGTGGGGTAAACATAAAGAAGCAGTATAGCCATACCGGCGGAAAGGAAGCTGAACGCGTAGAACAGGGTCAGCACCGCAACGGCATGACCGCCGATGGTGGCGGCAGCCATGGAAAGCAACTGGCGCCCGGTGAGGCGCGGCGGCTGCATCCATAGCAGCAGCACTGTCCAGAAAGCCGCCGCGGCCACCACATAGCGAACCGTAAGGGTGGTCTCCACCGTGGCCCCGTAAGAATAAGCCGTCTTGGCCGCTATGGCCTCGGTGGCATAACAAATGGTGGCAATAATTACCAGAGTAGTCCCCAATACCTGCCCCGGCCCTTTACCGGCCTTATGTGCGCCGCTAACCCCGGCCGGCGCCGCTTTTTCCGGCTGTGGCTGAAATTCGTCCTTTTCCAACTAAAAAATACTCCCTTAAAGCATAATAGACTTATTTTATTAGCAGGCTTGCGGATTTGTCAAAGCGTTCAATATGGCATCCGGGCGGTTTATTCCCCTTTTTATGCACATAATTCCAGCAATTATGCCTAAAGGGTATTGTTAATTACCGCATTCCCGGTATATAAATAATTCTATAGGACAAACCAAGGAGCGTGAACTGCATGAAAGTAATGAAGGAACCATCCACAACCCTTTTCCCCGTCCCCACAGTCCTGGTGACCTCTCAGCTGGAAGGAGTCAAGCCCAACATCATAACCATTGCCTGGACAGGCATATTGAATTCCGATCCCCCGCTGGTGTACATCTCCGTCCGGCCTCAGAACAGGCATTCCCACAGATTGATTAAGGAATCCGGAGAATTCGTTATTAATATCCCCTCTTCGGGCCAGGCGCGGGTGGTGGACTATTGCGGCACTGTTTCCGGCAAGGATACGGATAAATTTGAACAGACCGGACTCACCCCCGTTCCCGCTTCCCGGGTAAAAGCCCCTCTGATAGCGGAATGCCCGGTTAACCTTGAATGCAGGGTAAGACAGGTGCTTCCCCTGGGAAGCCACGATGTCTTTATCGCGGATGTGCTGGCCGTTCACTACAATGAAGAGGCCCTGGACGAAAAAGGCCGGCCGGATGTGAATAAAATAAGTCCCTACGCCTACTGCCTTGGCGAATACAGGCAGATGGCGGACAAACTGGGCAGTTTCGGCTATTCCAGGAAAAAGCCGGTGGACTGATGTGATGAATACCCGTAAAACCGTGGTGGGAGTAATGGGAAGCGGTGCGGCGGCAACGCCGGAAGACTGCCAAATGGCGTACAACCTGGGAAAGCTGATTGCCGGGGAAGGCTGGGTGCTGCTTAACGGCGGCAGGCCCGCCGGTGTCATGGAGGCCTCGGCCAGGGGCGCCAGGGAAAAGGGCGGGCTGACCGTGGGCGTCCTGCCCGGGACCGGCGGCGACCAGGCCTCTCCCTACATAGACATCGCCATTGTAACAGGCATGGGGGACGCCCGGAACAATATAAATGTTCTGAGCAGCGACATCATAGTGGCGCTGCCCGGGGGGGCCGGAACCATATCCGAAATCGCCCTGGCCCTGAAAAACGGCAAAAGGGTAATACTGCTTAAATTTGACACCGGAACCCTGTTTAACAAATACCGGGACTTAAAACAGCTGATAATAGCCGGAACCCCCGAGGAGGCCGTTCCAATCATAAAAAAGGAATTGCTTTTACAGGCTGTAAAAAAGTAAAGTTTTTGGCAATGGCATGGCCCTTGTCGCCATGCCATTTTCCACTTTTTGCTTTATCCCTCACCCGCCGCGGGGTTTCCGCCCCCGGGGGGACGGCCCGCCGGCAGAAACCCCGGCGATTTAATTATCCCGCGCTCCCCCGCTGAAATGATGCCCCAGCCTATCCTCCAGGGCATCATCTCTCAGGCTCCTGAGCCATTGTAATTTGGCCCTGGCATGTTCGCGGAAACCAATGAAAATGTATCGGGCTGCCCGGGGAATTACAGGTCCGCGCTCCTCATAGAGTTTTTCCAGTTTTTCTATCCTGCTCTCAATATTTTTAATTCTTTGCCCGATTATATCCGCGATTTTTCCACTGTCTCCGTAACCGGCGAAAATAAGGGCCGTATATATCGGATCATAAAACTTCTCTTCCATGGCGAACTGCTTCATTAAAAGCTCCTGAAACTTCATCCTCCCGGCGTCCGTTATTCTATAGACCGTTTTATCCGGGCGCTTTTCCTCTTTAATAACCCCGGACACCTCTATAAAACCGTCTTTTTTAAGCTGCTCAACGGCATAGTAAAGAGAGCCCTCATAAAATTTAATATATTTTTCCACTTGCCGGGACTTCAAAATATGTTGCATCTCATAGGGGTGTTTTTCCCCTCCCATCAATAGACCAAGGATTACCAGCCTGACAGACATGGCTTCAACTCCCCATCAATAGCTTTAAAAACAAGTTATTTATACTATATCACATTTCCATATCAGTCCAGGTGAACCCCGCCGGGGCCTTTCAAGGCCCGGGGAGCCAGCCGGGAATACTGCCTGAGGCTTTCTTTCTCCACGGCTTTTTTGCTCAGAAACATGCCCAGGGGAATAATCATGGCAGCCGCTAAAACAGGCAGCAGCATTGCATCATCAATGGCCGCGATAAACGCCTCGCGGTTTAAAGCCCCGCCCAGCACTTCCCAGGCCCCCGAAGCGGCCAACGGCGGTGAGACCCCCGAGCTGATCAAAAAGGCCCGCAGAATGTCTATTGTATTTAAGGCGGCATAGGAAGACCAGTTAACCGTATCCGACAGCCAGGCAGCGTGGTAGACCTGCCTGTTCAGCATGATATGAGTAATCAAGGCTATTCCCAGGGAGCCGGAAATCTGGCGGACCAAATTGTTCAGGGCCGAAGCCCGGGAAGCCAGATACCTGGGAATGGTTTTCATACCGGCGGTGGTCAGCGGCATCATGGCCAGTCCCAGACCGATGGATCTCTTTACAAGTATCCATTGCAGGTGGGTAAAACCGGTGCTGTAGGACAGCGTATGCAATTGATAACTGTAATAGGCGGTTACGCCAAAGCCCACTATGCAAAGGGGCATGGCCCCAAATCTATCAAACAGGCGGCCGCTGACCGGCATCATCAGCGCGGTGGCCAGGGCGCCGGGCATGGTTAACAGTCCGGACTGCAGAGGGGTCAAGCCCCTGGCTGTCTGTGCGTATACCGGTATGAGGTAAATAACGGAATACATGGCTATGTTGGATAGACTTACGGAAAGAATACTGACAATATAAGTCCGGTTTTTTAACAGGCGAATGTCGATGAGCGGCTGGGAAGCGGTCAGTTCCCAGATTATAAAAAGAATAAACGCGAAAACCGAGTAGATAATTAAATTCACAATATAAAGTGAGGTCCAGCCCTTATCCTGCCCGTTGCTTAAAGCCAGCAGCAGGGTGCAGCAGGCTGAGGCAATAAGTATAAAGCCCAACAGGTCAAACTTCAGCTCAGTCCTCCGGGGCGTTTCCTCAAGCAGAGTCCATGCCAGAAACACCGCCGCCACACCAATGGGCAGGTTGATGGTGAAAATCCATTCCCAGCCCAGGCGATCCACTAAATAGCCGCCCAGGGTGGGTCCTATGGCGGGCGCGCCCATGGCGGAGATACCCCATATCCCCAGGGCCATGCCCATTTTCTCCCGGGGCACGATGATGCGGATCATACCCATGCTCACCGGTATGATCATGCCGCCGCCCACCGCCTGGATTATCCTGGCAAAAACCAGGGAACTATTGCTCCAGGCCAGGGCGCACGCCCCGGAGCCGGCGATAAAGATCACCAGGGAAACTATGTAGGTGCGTTTAATGCCGAAGCGGTCGCTCAGGTAGCCGGTAATGGGTATCACCACTCCCGAAACCAGCAAATAAGAGGTCGCCACCCATTGGACGGAAGCCGCGTCGGTTCCGAAAACTTCCTTTAGCCTGGGTATGGCCACATTGACAATGCTTGTGTCCAAAATAGCCATGAAACAGCCCAGGATAAGGGTCATCAATGCCGGCCAGGGAATGTCGCGGCTTCTGTCATTTCCGGCAACGTCACCCCGTGAAGAATGGATTGGATTTTTTTTCATTTTCCCAGGACCTCAACTATATTAAAATTTAACTAGTTAAATTTTAATATATAATATCTGTCATATCAAGTCATAAATGCAGGCTTCTCCAGATACCGTGGCCACCACCGTCACAGGGCATAAAAAAAACCCGGCCTCCAACAGCCGGGAGCAGCCCACGCCATATCTAATACGTATACCCTCCGAAGGGTATGAAACCGGCCGCCCGCCCCAGGCTGCCCAGTTCAATACCCTGCAGGACCTCCTGACTGAAAACCGGCAGGCCGGTCCGGTCCACGATATACCCCACATGCTCCTTGGGAAGGCTGCGGTCGATATATTTTTCTATATAGCCGTACATATTGCCGATCACCTTCAGCACAGCGCCCTCGTTCACCCACTCCAGAAAGGTGCGGGCCAGGCGGGGGTTCTTTTTACCCGTGCGGCCCATTATAACCAGCCGGTAATATTGGTCCCCCCTGGTCCAGGCCGAGGTGGGGCATTTCAGCACGCACTCCCCGCAGCCCAGGCAGCGCCGGTGATCTCTCCTTACCTTGTAATTGACCATTTCCAGGGCGCCGCTGGCAACCTTCCGGCAGTTTTTCACACAGGCTCCGCAACCCATGCAGCGCCCCGGGTCATACACGGGCAGAACCAGGCCGATCACCCCTATGTCCTGCATGTGTGCCTTGATGCAGTCGTTGGGACAGCCGGTGACGGCGATTTTAACGTGAAAGTCGTTGGGGTAAATGAGCTTTTCAATTTTTCCGGCCAGCTCCGTGGTGTTGAAATTGGCGAAGGGGCATACGCTGTTGCCGATGCAGGCGGACACATTCCTGGTTCCGGCGGCCGGGTACCCCCCGTTCACATCCGCTATCCCCACCCCCATTTCCACCTCCAGGCCCTGGATTACCGGGGCGAGCAGCCTATTTACCCCGGGTATTTTTTCCATGGGAATACCGGGTATTTCAAACCCCTGCCTGGTGGTTATATGGACCTTTCCGTTGCCGAAGCGCTCCGCGATAGCCTTTATCACGTCAAGGTATCCGGCGTCCAGCCCGCCTCCGAGAACCCTTACCCGCAATGCCGTTATTCCCCTGTGCTTTGTTATCCGGTAGGCGTTTTTCATTAATTTTTTAGTATTGATATCCAGCATTTTAATCACCGCCTCAATCCATCAGCCGGCCGGCCGTGGTATAGTTGAGAACAGGTCCCTCCAGGCATACGTAAGCGCCGTCAATTTTGCAATGGCCGCATTTGCCTATGCCGCAGCACATTTTGCGCTCAAAGGAGACCCATATGTTTTCTTGCTTTATCCCTCTTTTTATAAATTCCAGGGTTGAAAATTTCATCATGGCCGGGGGCCCCACAACTATAACCACGGTATTTTCCGGCTGGGAAATGGGCTCCCGGGCGATAAGCCCGGTGATCAGGCCCACCCTGCCGGGCCAGCCTCCGGCATCGTCCCTGTCCACGGTTATTTCCACCCGGTGCTGCCGCCGCCACCTTTCAATTTCGTCCCGGAACAAAATATCCGCCGGGGTTTTAAATCCCGCCAGCAGGGTAAGGCTTTTCACCTCCCCGGGGTTCCCTCCATAGCGGTTCAGCAAACTTTTAACCGGGGCCAGGCCGGTGCCACCGGCGGCAATTATCAAATCCTTTCCCGCGTACCGCTCCAGGGGAAAGCCCCTGCCGTAGGTGCCCCGGATGAACAGGGAATTTCCCGGCCGCAAATGGTGAATAACATTTGTCAGCCTGCCGACCCTGCGAATGGTCATTTCAATCCAGCCGTCCCCAAAATCACTTACCGAAATGGGGGCCTCCCCCACCCCGGGTATGGATACTTCCACAAACTGCCCCCCGGCCACTTGCATATCCGCTTCCAGCCGGTAGGTGAAATCCACGGCGGTCTCCCGCCTGACCTCAATAATTGCCGCCCGGAAGGGAAGATACGGGTTAGACATTTTCAACAGCCTCCTTCATCAGGGCGTCAACCCTGTTGATAGCCCTTGCAAAGGAAATATACTCCGGGCAAACATCGTCACAGCGCCCGCAGCCCACGCACATGTTGTAACCAAACCTCTTCCTGAAATCGCTTATTTTATGCATTAATTTAAAACGCATGCGGTCCCCGTGGTCCTCCCGGAAACCATGCCCCCCGGCCATGGCGGTAAAGCCGTCAATCATGCAGGAGGCCCAGACCCTTCTTCTTTCGCCGCGATTGGGGTTGTCCTCGTAGAATATGTCCTGCATGGTGAAGCAGGAGCAGGTGGGACAGGAGACCGTGCAGCGGCCGCAGGCTATGCAGCGGGAAGCGTATTCCCGCCAGATGCCGTGGCCAAAAACCGACTGGTCAACTGATTCGGGTATGGAAACTTTTGTTTTGTTCTCTTCAATGAACCGGAGCGACATCTCCGCCGGGCCGCCGAACTTTTCAAAGAGTGTTGCCAGGTCCCCCCGAACGTCGCACAGAAAACCGCCCCCGGCGGCCCTGATAAAAACATCATAGCCGTCCGCCCTGTTGGTTCCCATGGAAACGCAAAAACAGCTGTCGAAGCTCTCCGCGCACTCAATTACAAAAAACCTCACCTTTTCCCTCAATTCCCGGTAATAGCTGTCCACGCGCCCGCCGTTCCTTAAAAATATCTCGTCCAGCCTTTTAAAGGCGTTTACGTCACAGGGCCGGCAAAACACGATGATTCCTTTCTCCCCGGTCCCGGGCACGGCATATTCCTCCTCGGTAAAGTAAAGGAGGGTTTGGGTTATGGGAAATACAATTTCCTTGGGAGAAAAGCGGGATTTCTCCTTGAACTCTATCTGCTCCACCCCGGAAATTTCCCGGTACGCGACCAGGTCGGTGCCGGAAAAGGCCCCCTTCCCCGTCATTTTAACCGGGGCATAAACCACATTGTCCGCGGACAATTCCTTCAGAATGCCGTTAAATGAATCCATGTCCAGCCAATAAGCCAAATTAACCACACCCCCACTGTTTTTATTTTCAGCCGTGTATCAGTACCGGCAGGCATTTGGTGCAAACCCAGCGGCTTTCCCCGCTCACCCTGCAGGGAAGCAGCACCGACTCATCCTCGCTTTTGCCGCAGCGGTGGCAGGTCTGAACAACATACACCTTTGGACTTTCAGCAGTAATGTTTCCCGCCGGAATCTCCCCCGCCTTTTGGGCGGAGCCGCCCCTGCCCAGGGCGGGGCAGGATTTATGACATTCCACTCCCGGGGCGCAGGCTGGTTTTTCTACCGTGGCGGTTAAATCAATCCCCTTGGCCCGGAACCCGAGGCACTGTCCGCAGCTGTCAAGCAGTTCATGCTTCCATTGCAGGTATTTGTCCCTTTTGGCAGTCATTATGTATCCCTCCGCATCAAATTTATAAACTGTTTGTTGTTAAAAGATTACCATTCAGGGAGAATGAGCAATATGACGCGGAGCATCCCAAAGGTGTGACTTTGC
The DNA here is from genome assembly GCF_002933875.1 of Desulfocucumis palustris. Taxonomy (GTDB): domain Bacteria; phylum Bacillota; class Desulfotomaculia; order Desulfotomaculales; family Desulfocucumaceae; genus Desulfocucumis; species Desulfocucumis palustris. The sequence goes on from NZ_BFAV01000028.1 coordinate 77,784, forward strand.
TCACAGTGATGGAGGCATTACAAAAAAACCGCCATGGGTGCTGAGGCGGTAATATTGCTTTAAAATTTTTAAGCAATTTTTAGACAATTTTTTATATAAAGAATATAAACCGGGAAGGATTACTTTGACTCTTGTGGTAATTATTACAACATGAAAATGATATATTGTTCATTATGTTAGTTTTTGTATTTGCGAAATGCTTGGTGATGGATTTTTGTGGACAGATTCTTGGCAATACGTTTGTTATGTGGTGCTGCGATTGTCTAAATGGGAACCTTGTTTTAAATAAAAATCTTTATAATTTTTATGGAGATGGCAGAGATTATATGGCACAAATAAAAACTATAGATTTAAAATTCAAGTATGGATTTCCCAATTTTACAAAGACAGCTAATAATATTTACCTATGTGGTAGTCAAAATCTAATTCTTTCTGATATATGGGCTTTCTGGGATTATGTTATCAAGAAAAATGGCTATGAAAAGGATTTCATGGCTTCATTATTAGAACAAGCAAAAAATTTTTATATAGCGGCTGAAAAAAGCCCAGTTAATTCAAGACCCCTATTGTATTATTATTCATTTCTAAATTTTGCAAAAGTAATGATTAATCTTGAAAAAAAATACGGAAAAAATGTTACATATATGCACGGAGTTAAGGAAAGAAATAATGGTCGTTTTGTGCATTCCGAAATAACTATAGAAGCAATTAAAAACCATATTAAGAATGTATCTGCAGAATTACATCGAGTCCTTGATAGTCGAACTATTTCTACATCCTTGACTCTAAATCTAAGAGAGCTGCTTTCACATTGCGTAGGTATTCATAGGACATATTGCGAAATTTACAATATGAAAGAATCTTTTTGTAAACTTATGGATATAAAATTAATAAAAACAGGAAGGATTATTAATCTAAGTGCTAAAGTTCAGTGTAGGCCTGAGCAATTAACAGAACTTGTTAGTATAGGTTATAACGTTACTCAAGATGAAAATAGTTTTTCTTGGGAAGAATCCTATAGATTACGATCAAATAATATTACAAGAGAAGGATACTATAATTTTTCACAAATTCTCAGAGATAAGGGGATTTGGTATTTTATTGGAAATGATGGCTATACCAACTATCTTTCAACAAATCCTGGTTACAGATATTCCCCGGAATTTATTATATATAATACAATGTTCTACTTAGGTTCTATTACTCGATATCATCCATATTTATTTAATGATATTTTTTCCGATAAAGAACAATGGTTAATGAGCGAATTTTTAACCACCCAACCCAAACAGTTTTTATATTTATCTACGGCTAAGATTTTAAGTCAAAATGTACTTAAAGCTTATGCTGAATTTTAAATCCACCGGACTTAGATCTGCAACATTATTATTAACCATATATTTAGTAGGCTAATAATGGGGAGTGCTATAATAACCTTGTTATAGCACTCTAAAAATTAATTCACAGTCTTTGGATATATCATTTTGAAAGAAGGACAGATTTACATGTTAAAACAAAAGGATGCAAAAACCTCTTTCCAAATTAGATCAAATGATGTCTCCCATTGTGTTGGTGAACTAGATAATTTGATAAGAGCTGAGTATAATACAACCCATAATTTTTTGGAGTATTATGCCGGTAAAGAAAACCTCGAAAAGGTATACAATGTAAAAAATCAGGTCATTTATGGAAGACGCGGTACTGGAAAAACTCATCTTTTAAAAGCCATGCAAGAGTCGCTTGTTTCAGATGTTAAAAACAAGTATTTTCCTGTCTATATTGATGTGCGATCTTATAAGCCGTTACTAAATGATGACAACCCTCTTTATTACTCGTTAATACTTTTCAAGGAATTATCTGTAGAGCTTCTGAGGTGCGCATATGAAAACATTTCTTTTCTCTATGGATTTAATGATTTTGAATTCTCTACGAAGCAATTGATTAATGCTAAAAAAGAACTAATATTGTCTTACCTTAAAAGATTTAATGCCACGTTTGACTGTAGCGGTTTGCGCTCCCTGGCGGTAAACTAATACCCGCCAATGACGTTTAGCAATGGCCTTGGAATTAACGTCAATGGCGATAGGCCTTCATA
>NZ_BFAV01000029.1 GCF_002933875.1 Desulfocucumis palustris
AGGGGTTGCGCTCGTTGCGGGACTTAACCCAACATCTCACGACACGAGCTGACGACAACCATGCACCACCTGTCTATCTGTCTTCCGAAGAAGAACACCTACTTTCATAGACTGTCAGACGATGTCATTTCCTGGTAAGGTTCTTCGCGTTGCGTCGAATTAAACCACATGCTCCACCGCTTGTGCGGGCCCCCGTCAATTCCTTTGAGTTTCAGTCTTGCGACCGTACTCCCCAGGCGGGGTGCTTATTGCGTTAACTACAGCACTGGGGGGGTCGATACCCCCAACACTTAGCACCCATCGTTTACGGCGTGGACTACCAGGGTATCTAATCCTGTTCGCTCCCCACGCTTTCGCGCCTCAGTGTCAGTTACAGGCCAGAAAGCCGCTTTCGCCACTGGTGTTCCTCCCAATATCTACGCATTTCACCGCTACACTGGGAATTCCGCTTCCCTCTCCTGTCCTCAAGTCTGCTGGTTTCGGTAGCACGCCCGGGGTTGAGCCCCAGGTTTTCACTCCCGACTTCACAGACCACCTACACGCCCTTTACGCCCAGTAATTCCGGACAACGCTCGCCCCCTACGTTTTACCGCGGCTGCTGGCACGTAGTTAGCCGGGGCTTCCTCCTAAGGTACCGTCATTTTTTTCTTCCCTTAAGACAGAGTTTTACGACCCGAAAGCCTTCGTCACTCACGCGGCGTTGCTCCGTCAGGCTTTCGCCCATTGCGGAAGATTCCCCACTGCTGCCTCCCGTAGGAGTCTGGGCCGTGTCTCAGTCCCAGTGTGGCCGTTCGCCCTCTCAGGCCGGCTACCCATCGTCGCCTTGGTGGTCTTTTACACCGCCAACCAGCTAATGGGACGCGGATCCATCCATAAGCGGTTTGCACCTTTCCTTATCAGGTCATGCGACCTAATAAGCGTATCCGGTATTAGCACCAGTTTCCCGGCGTTATCCCGGTCTTTTGGGCAGGTTATCCACGCGTTACTCACCCGTCCGCCACTAAGTTCAGATTTCGCAAGCTTCCATCTGAACTCCGTTCGACTTGCATGTGTTAGGCACGCCGCCAGCGTTCGTCCTGAGCCAGGATCAAACTCTCCATAAAATCTATAGAGATGTTTTCTCTTTTAGCTCGTTTACCTCGCTTGGCTTGTTGCTTTGACGAGGATTATGGTTTTACCATTAATCCATCTTGCTTTACTGTTTAGTTTTCAAGGACCG
>NZ_BFAV01000030.1 GCF_002933875.1 Desulfocucumis palustris
TGAGGCCTTGCCGCGCCTTGCATCTGGAGCTTTTTGAACGGCCTCGGGCGGTAGTTTATCAACACGTTTATTGCTTTTTCAATGTGTTTTTCAACATTCTCCTAGCGTATAAAATTTTCAGAAATGGGCTGCCTTTGAAGGACGGCTGTAATAAATATTGACAGTGACCCGGCTCCCTGCTAGAATTAATATGTTAAGGCTACCTCCAGGGAAGTTATTGGAGACGGACTGACACCAGGAGGGTTTGTTTCCGCCACTAATTCCGATAATTTCCTTATTATTAAAAGGACCGGTTTTACGGGACATTCCTTCATAAAAACATAAAGAAACAGGGGTATAACATACGTCAGAAGATGTGTCCCCTTTCCTTGCCACTCAAATGCCCGCTGAAACGCCGGTAGTCATTTGAGGTTTTTTTATGTGCTTGAACCGGATGTCAAAGAGCAATTAAAAATTCCGGTTTCTGGGAGGGAAAAATATTTGACAGCTTATGATGTAATTATTGTGGGAGCCGGTCCGGCCGGTATTTTCGCCGCCATGGAATTGATCAACACCAAAAAGGATGCCAGGGTGCTGATATTGGAAAAGGGCCGGGATATTGACCAGAGAATTTGCGCCTCACAGACAAAAAATATCAGCTGCATAAATTGCCAGCCCTGCTCCACGGTTTGCGGCTGGGGCGGCGCCGGGGCTTTTAGCGACGGCAAGCTCACCCTGTCCACGGAAATAGGAGGCAGCCTGGAACAGTATATAGGTGAGAAGGGCTTAAGCCAGTTAATTGAGTACGCAGACGGCAGATACCTGGAGTTTGGCGCCCCCAGCCAGGTATACGGGCTCAGTAACAAAGAAAAAATAGAGGAATTTCAGCGCAGGGCGGTTCAGTCCGAACTGAAACTGATACCGGTGGGGATTCGCCATCTGGGTACCGGCCGCTGCCAGGAGATACTAACCAGAATGAAAGAGTACCTGCTGGCCGGGGGTGTGGAAATAAGAACAAATACCCCGGTGGATGAGGTGCTGGTGGAAAATGGCCGGGTAAAAGGGATAACTGTCAGTGGCGGAGAAACCCTTTACGGAGAACATGTAATCCTGGCACCAGGCAGGGAAGGATCCCAGTGGCTTACGGGCCAGGCCGGCAAGCTGGGCATTAAAACTGAAATAAACCCCGTGGACATAGGGGTGCGGGTGGAGGTTCCCGCTGCGGTGATGGAACCCCTCACCAGCGTGTTTTATGAGGCCAAATTTATTTATTATTCCAAGTCCTTTGACGATAAGGTAAGAACTTTTTGCATGAATCCTTTCGGCGAGGTCTGTTTGGAAAATAATGACGGATTGATAACCGTCAACGGGCATTCCCACGCGTACAAAAAAACCGGTAACACCAACTTTGCGGTTCTGGTGAGCAAAACATTCACAGAGCCCTTTAAGGAACCAATCGCTTACGGCAAATATGTAGCCAGCCTGGCCAACCTGCTGGGCGGGGGGGTTATCGTACAGCGGCTGGGCGACCTTATTGCCGGACAGCGCACCAATGCCAGCCGGCTGAGTAAATCACTGACCATTCCCACCCTTACCGAGGCCACACCGGGAGACCTGAGCCTGGTGTTTCCCTACCGCCACCTGATGGCCATAGTGGAAATGCTAAAAGCTCTGGATGAAATCGCACCGGGGGTTTACTCCAGGTATACGCTCCTTTACGGGGTGGAGGTAAAATTCTATTCCTCCCGGCTGCAGCTTAATAATTCATTGGAAACCGCCATTTCCAATCTCTTTGCCGCCGGGGACGGCGCCGGCGTTACCAGGGGGCTGATTCAGGCTTCAGCTTCGGGGGTGGTGGCGGCCCGGGAGATTTTGTCCCGGATGTAGAGGCTTCGTTTAACAGGAAGGATTTCGGGCATCATTACAATACGAAGTTTTATCACGGCGCTTGTTCAGGCGCGGTATGGGCCGGGCCGGCGGCAAACGCCACCGGCCCGGCCCATTAATTTTACTTAATATTGGGATAACAATATAAAAACTATTAGCCTGCCAGGGCCCTGCGGGCAGGGTTATGACGGGCAACATCACGGAGGGTTGTAATAATGTCTACAGTGGTACTTATAGGCGCCCAGTGGGGTGACGAGGGAAAGGGCAAGGTAACGGATTTTTTGGCCGCCCAGGCCCATATGGTGGTGCGCTACCAGGGGGGCAACAACGCCGGACACACCGTAGTGGCGGACGGCCGGGAATTTAAGCTGCACCTGATACCTTCGGGCATTCTCTACCCCGGCAAACCCTGTCTTATTGGCAACGGCGTGGTGCTGGACCCGGAGGTGTTCATTCAGGAGCTGGATAGTCTGGAAAAAAGAGGGGTTAACACGGATAACCTGCGCATCAGCCCCAGGGCCCACGTAATCATGCCCTATCACCGCAAGCTGGACGCCTGTGAGGAAAACCGCAAGGGGGCAAATAAAATAGGCACCACCGGCCGGGGCATCGGCCCTGCATATGGGGACAAAGCCGCCCGGGTGGGTATAAGAATGGCCGATATGATTGATCCGGAAGAATTCGGCCCCAAACTGAAAAAAATACTTGAGGACAAAAACCAGTTGCTGCAAAAGTATTATAACGAGGAAGGCTTCGATTTCCAGGAAATGTTTGAAACCTACAGCCGGTATGGCCAAAGGCTGGCTAAATTTGTGGAAGACATTTCGGTAATAATCAACCGGAGCATCGACCAGGGCCAGCACATTCTTTTCGAGGGCGCCCAGGGTACATTGCTGGATCTCGACCATGGCACCTATCCTTTCGTTACCTCGTCCCACCCTGTGGCTGCCGCGGCATGTCTGGGCGCGGGGCTTGGCCCCACCAAAATAAATAAGGTGATGGCCGTGGCAAAGGCCTATGTTACCAGGGTGGGTGAGGGGCCATTTCCCACCGAGCTAAAAGACGATCTGGGAAATTATCTCAGGGAAAAGGGCCGCGAATTCGGGACCACCACCGGCAGGCCCCGGCGCTGCGGATGGTTCGACGGCGTGGTGGCCCGCTATGCCACCCGCATCAACGGGCTGGACTATCTTGCCATTACCAAGCTGGATGTGCTGACCGGACTGGAAAGTTTAAAAATCTGTACCGGCTACAATTACCGGGGAGAATTGCTTACGGAATTTCCTCCCACCCTGAAGGTGCTGGGAGAGTGTCAGCCGGTTTACGAGGAAATGCCCGGCTGGAAAGAGGATATATCCTCGGTCAAATCTTTTGCTGAACTTCCCGAAACCGCCAGGGCGTACCTGAACAGGATCAGCCAGATTTCCGGGGCGCCCGTGGGCATAGTGGGTGTAGGCCCCGGCAGGGAGCAAACCCTGATTCTGGAGAACCCGCTGGGTTAAAAAGATATTTGCCATGCGGCAGGCAACGGCCGTCAATAGCTTTATCCCGCTAACAGCTTGTAAGACCCCGTCCTTGAAGGCCGGGGTTTTACAGGCATTTAGGAAAGGGGACACACCTCTATCTAAAGGTTAGGGGACACACCTCTCTTTGGAGCATGGCTTTCGGGTCAGAGGAATGTCCCCAATGTATGACTTTGGGGTGAGGAATGTTCCCAACGCAGGTTCGGAAGGGGAATAACCCCTTCCGAACCCAAGGCTCAATTATATTTCCGGCCGTTGCCCGGCCGTCATGCTTTTGATTGGTTGGGGGCAAATATTCAATATGAACAACTATAACACCATAAAGCAGGGTGATAATCATGAACCGGGGAGAGGACTTTTTAAAGAAAACCCTTCTGCAGGCGGAATTGAACAGGATGAAGCACGGGGATGAATCCACCGACGATCAGAGGCTGCCGGATGACTGGGCCTTGATAGCCGGGGAGCATATGGGGCACCTGCTGGGCGCGGTGCGCAAACAGGACTGGGCCAGGGTGGAGCAGGAAATACTGCACGTGTCCGGCCCTTTGCTGGAATTGCACGAAACACTGATAAGGAAAGGCCTGGTCAATGGAAAAATGTAAATGGGGAAACAGAGTCCCCAAATAGGGAAAAAAATTATAGGTTGACATGTTCCAACGGTTATAGTATCATAACTAATGTTGACGCCCTGAAAGACAAGCACAAGAAAACCGTCAACATACAGTTAACGAGCCATTAGCTCAGTTGGTAGAGCACCTGACTTTTAATCAGGGTGTCCCGCGTTCGAGTCGCGGATGGCTCACCAAAAGGCCCCTTGGTCAAGCGGTCTAAGACACCGCCCTTTCACGGCGGTAACACGGGTTCGAATCCCGTAGGGGTCACCAGCTATAAAACCTGCGATTATTCCGCGGGTTTTTTTGTTATTTAAGGAAATTATGCTACTGGTAAATCCGCGGATAACTCTTCAGAGTCGCCCAAAGGGCGATTTTGTTTTTTTAAAGCGTTATGTACCCGGCGACATTGATTTAAATAATGACAAACATCGAGAAGGTAAAGAAGAATAAAAGCATTTTTATCCGTTTTCATACGTATAATTTTAGAGTCAGGCGTTTTTTAGCGGCGGCAATGGCCGGCGCGAATTTATCAAGGGTTTTTTTCAGGGCAGCCCTCAACTATACAGGAGGAGCAAAGGGGATTTAACCCGCAAACAGTCTGACTGAACAGGTACAATATGGCGTACGCTTCTATTATTTCGCAGCCTTCTTCCCGGGAAAGGGCGGTCAGGGCGCCGAAAAACGCTTTTGACGGGCGATTCTTGCCCAGCAGCCCAAGTCTGAATAAAGTTTTTTCCATATCGGCCTGATGCAGGTGAAGATTTCTAAATCCCAGGCTGTCCAGCAGCTTTTTTACATTATTATTCCCGATAAAACTATAATTTGCCACCAGCTGCTCAGCTAAATTTTCCGAAAGATCCAGCCATGCCGCCAGACTGCCGTGTTTAATTATCAATTCCCGGGTTTTTTCCAGATTGTTTAAAAAGGCCCTTACTTTTTTGGGGTTGTCGCATACTCCGGGCAGCCTGGATTTGCACCAGCCCGGGAAAAATTGGTTTAGGGCGGGGCTGAACCACAACATTGCCTTTTTAATTTCGGGCCAGATTTTTTTTGCGCTCTGCAGCTGATATCCCGTCAGCAGCACTGTCCACGATATGTTCTGTAATATCCTTCTGTTACCCATCTTCTTATAGCTGCCGTTTACCATATTTCTGATGCTTTCCCGGGCGGCAGGATTTTGGAGCAATAAATTTTCCCTGCATTGGGATAATAAATTTTTTTTAGTCATAAATACCTCACCAACCAATTGTTCAGGATGACTGTAAAACCGGATGACGATGTTATTTATATATCAGGATGATTGGAATTTATTTTTTACGGCTTCTTCAAAGGTTAGTTTTAAATAAGCAATTACGGGGGCAGTGCGACATATTAATACATAATATATAAAAAAATAAAAATTGTTCCCCATGTCCGGGGGTTTTTTAGTAACCTCCACCGGAGAGCTGCCATATATTGATATTGGCAGTACTTTTACAAAATATTCCGTGTTGGCGCGGTCATAAAAGCCCCGGTTAGGGGCTACCGGGGCAGGTCTGCCCGTGAAACACGGCATATGAAATAATAAAGGAGTGGTATTTAATGGTACGCAAGAGCGTAGACGCATCCAGCCTGGCAGAAGTCATCGACAGGATTCTGACCAAGGGTATAATTATTGACCTGTATGCAAGGGTATCTCTGGTGGGGATAGAACTGCTGGCCATCGAGGCAAGGGTAGTTATCGCTTCTGTTGAAACATGGCTGAAGTACGCCGAAGCCGTGGGCCTGACCAAACCCTTAGTTTACGAACACGCTGCATAACCATTAAAAGCCGGCCCTGGAAACCGGCGTACTATAACCGGCTTTTACATTTTAGCCTCTACCTGCTAAAAGAGTCATCCTTAAGGCCGGTAAAAAAGCATGGCGGGAAAGGTGAAGCCGGACAGCCCGGAGCGTGCCGGCGGCGCGTGAGTGCTGTACGGCGAGCCTTAAATGCCAGGGAAGTGGTCTCCAGGAGTAAAACAGCATTCCGGCTTAATGATGGCCGATTATGTTACACAGCTACTGTAATATGACACAGGATACCCTGTTTGAAGTACCTGCCCGAAGCCCCGGAAAAAATGTTATTTGGGACATACCGGTGTCGGTATGTCCCAAATAAACGAAATATGCAAGGGGACACACCTTCCGGTGTTTGCCTGAAACTTTACTTTATTAACAAACTGGCGAAGGAGTGTCCTCAATATATGCAAGGGGACACATCTTCCGGTGCCTGATCTATTTTTTGCCCTTGAAAATTTCCAGCGAGAGTGTTCCCAATTGAGTTTAAAGGGGGGATTACCATTGTCCCTTGCAGCTAATTTTAAAGAGTTGGGCCAGGATATGATCCGGTCGCAAAAACACAGATCAAAGTACCTGCACCACCTGGAAAAATCCGTTGAGGAGCTTCTGGAGAAATTCCAGCAGGAAAGAATAAGCGAAACCGAATCCATTCAGGTATTGCTTGCGGCGGACAGGGCCAAACGCCTGGAGGAAGTGCGGGAACTTTTGAACTCTTATGAAACGGACAGGAAAAAAGCCGAGATAATCTGGGAGAAAACAATGAAGATATTGGAGAAAATACGCAAGGAATACGCGCATCAGTAAAGCGGTGGCGAATTATATAGATTAACCGATTGATACTGTTACTGAGGATTGCAAAGCCAATATTATACCGGCACAGTTTGAGAGGCCCAGATGCAGATTTGCATGCTGGGCCTGCCATTGAAACCCAATTATTGTACCGGAGGGGAGGTTTTATCATGATTGAAAAGGTTATTGACGCAGTGCAAAGCTTTTTTGTCGCCAATCTGAATAAACAGGGGTCGGTGATCGGAGTAAAAAAAGATGGAGAAATCTGGCGGGTGCAGATTGAAGTGGCAGAGGATGTTGAATATATGCGTAAAAGGGCCAGGGATGACCTTATGGCCATATATGAAGTGGGTGTGGGTCTTAATTTTCAAGTTACCGACTTTGAAAGAAAAGCTATGCGACCCAGGGATAATGCTCTGAATACATAAAAATATAATTAATTTAATTAAACAAAAGGAAGGCTGAGAATGAAAGATCATTACATTCTAAAATTAGAAACATCAAATTTTGTGGTTACAGACTATTTTAAAAAATTAAAAGAAAAATCCATAGCTTATTTAAAAGCCGGCATAGCGGTAAATTTAAGCGGTCCGTCCGGTATCGGCAAAACCTCCCTGGCGCTGTACGTAGCCAGGGAACTGCGCAGACCGGTGGTGTTCATCCACGGCAACGAGGATTTGCTGGGTTCCGACCTTATAGGCGGTAATTATGGCTATCATAAAAGGAAAATGGTTGATAATTTTGTCCACAGCGTCTACCTCCTGGAAGAAGACCTGGAGCACCGCTGGGCGGAGGGCAGGCTCACCGCCGCCTGCACCAACGGGTATACCCTGGTTTATGACGAATACACCCGTTCCAGGCCGGAGGTGAATAATTTTTTACTGTCCGTCCTGGAAGAAAGAATGTTAAGCCTCACCGGGCTGCAGAAAAAAAATCACTACCTGGAGGTTCACCCGGAATTCAAGGTTATATTTACCAGCAACCCCAGGGAGTATGCCGGAGTTCACAAAAGTCAGATGGCGCTGGACGACAGGATTATTACCCTTGATATATTTGAAATGGACAGGGACACCAAAATTGCGGTCACCATGGCCAGGTCGGGCATGGTCCGGGACAGGGCCAGGATGGTGGTGGATTCACTGCAGAGAATCAAAGAGAAAATTGGTGAAGGCGGTAATATTTCCGTCAGAAGCTGCATAAAAATAGCCAGAATATTACAACATTCCGGTGATAAGGTTGATCCCCGGGAGGTGTACACGGATGTGCTGCTCTCTGAAAACAGATTTCTACTGCTGGAAAAGAGGGCGGACCTGGCCGAACTGATAGCCGGGGAGATTGATCCGGGGGTTATGGTGGAAGAGACTGTCACTGTGGCGGAAGACCCGGTAACGGATGATGCGCTTGTGGGTGAAGCGCCGGAGGAGTCCGGCGACATTGCGGATGACGAGTTAATGGAGGATGCCACCGGCAGCGAAACCGGAGAGCAGGAGAATGAACCCGGCGGACTGGCGGATTAACTTTTATATAACTTTGGAATTATCACGGGACGGTGTAAATATTTAATGAAAAAAGATTTTTTTGACGGGTTGAAATTAAGTGATGTGGTAAAGGGAATAACCGATTTGGTGGAGCTTGCCCAAAGGATGGAGGCGGAGAAAAAAACCGAGGAGACTAAAAGCGGAGTGTTTCACTTCCCCCGGGACAAAAAAATATTTCAGGGCTCCTACGGGTTTAACGTCAGGTTGGGAGGCCTCGGGGATTCTCCGCCGCCGTCCTTTGCGGATAAAGAAAATCCGCCGAAAATAATTCGTGAAAAGATTGCCCGGCAATCCTGGGAGCCGGTAACGGATGTTTTTGACGAGGGTGAATCCCTGCAAATCGTGGTGGAGGTGCCGGGGGCCCGGGAAAATTCCCTGGGTGTGGCGGTGTCCGGCGGGGATTTGGAAATAAAAATTAAGCAAGAGGGCACGGACAAGGTGAAATCCATATCCCTGCCCTGCGAGGTTAATCCGGAATCCCTTAAATATGTTGTGCGCAACGGTATTTTGACCATTACCCTGGACAAGGCGGCGTGAGGAACGCCGGGGGTATAGGGGGCAATATTCTATGGAACGTTCCGAGGATTTTATTGTGGCCGAATCGCTTCATAAAGACGTGGGCAGGGGTATTGCCCGCCTTGACCCGGAGGATATGGCCGGGGTCGGGGCGGAGGTGGGGGATGTGGTTGCAATAACCGGCGGTGGCACGGCGGTGGCACGGCTAATGCCCCAGCACCGGGAACTGCGCGGGAAAAGGGTAATACAGCTGGACGCCCTGCTCCGGGAAAATGCCGGGGTGGGGCCGGGCGACAAGGTGAGGGTTGAAAAGGTTGGTTTTTGTCCCGCCGCGTCAAAAATAATTGTGTCAATTCCGGCAAACCGGGAATTCCGGCCGGAAAGCGATTACATCCGCAGATACCTGGAGGGGCTGCCGGTTAAGGTTAACAATAAAGTTCAGGTACCTGCCTGGGGTTCCAAAAAAATTGAGGCCATTGTGATTCACGTGGAGCCGGAGGGTATTGTGTCGGCGGGGTCCGGCACGGACATAGTGCTCAAGGACGCCTCCCCGGAGGGTGCCGGCGAAAGCAGGGCTGTTTGTTACGAAGATATAGGCGGGCTGAAAAAAGAGGTTGATAAGGTAAGGGAAATAGTGGAGCTGCCGCTGAAATATCCCTTTGTATTCAGGCACCTGGGCATCGATCCGCCCAGGGGCATTCTTTTGAGCGGACCTCCCGGCACGGGCAAAACATTAATTGCCCGGGCCGTTGCATCGGAGGCTGAAGCGGCCTTTTTTCATGTTAGCGGCCCGGAGATAATTCATAAATTTTACGGTGAAAGCGAGGCAAAGCTCAGGGAAGTTTTTGAAAGGGCGCAGCAAAAGGGCCCCAGCATAATATTTCTTGATGAAATAGACGCCATAGCCCCCAAAAGGGAAGAAGTCAGCGGTGAAGTTGAAAAAAGAGTGGTGGCCCAGTTGCTTGCCCTGATGGACGGCATCACCTCCCGGGGCCGGGTGGTGGTGATAGGCGCCACAAACATTCCAAATTCCCTGGACCCGGCCCTCAGGCGGCCCGGACGTTTTGACCGGGAAATACATATAGGAGTCCCGGACCAAAAAGGCCGCAGGGATATTTTACAGATTCACACCAGGGGCATGCCTCTGGACGGGGATGTGGACCTGGAATTGCTCTCCGGGCTTACCGCCGGTTTTACCGGGGCCGATTTGAGCGCCCTGTGCAAGGAGGCCGCCATGGGCTGTCTCAGGGAAGCCCTGCCCCGTTTAAATCCCCGGGAGGACCGGACAGCATGGTCCGGCTGGACGGAGCTGAAGGTGGCCATGAAACATTTCGAGGCGGCCCTAAAGGATATTGAGCCCTCCGCGGCCAGGGAATTCCTGGTGGAGATTCCCGTGGCGGGGTGGGAACAGGTGGGCGGTCTGGCAAGGGAAAAGGAGCTTTTAAGGCAGTTGATTGAATGGCCGCTGAAGTACAGGGAGCTTTTTGCCAGGGCAGGGGCGAAAATGCCCAGGGGCATACTGCTGTACGGCCCCCCCGGCACCGGCAAGACCCTGCTGGCCAGGGCCGTGGCCAATGAGGCCAACGCCAATTTCGTATCGGTAAAAGGGCCTCAGCTGATTTCAAAATGGGTGGGTGAATCGGAAAAGGAAATTCGCAAACTTTTCAGAAGAGCCAGGCAGGTGGCCCCATGCATAATATTTTTTGATGAAATAGACGGTCTGGCCCCGGTCAGGGGTTATGGAGGGGGAGCCGCCGGGGAGAAGGTGGTAAGCCAGCTGCTGACGGAGATGGACGGCATCGAGGGGCTGAACAATGTGGTGGTGATGGCCGCCACCAACAGGATCGACGCTGTTGACCCGGCCCTGCTGCGCTCCGGGAGGTTTGAGGTTAAATTGGGCCTGAGCCTTCCGGACCGGCTCTCCCGGGCGGAAATGTTTAAAATACACATGCAGGGGCGCCCTCTGGAAAAGGGGATAAACCCGGAAATCCTGGCTGAAAGGGCGGAAGGTTTCAGCGGAGCGGATATTGAGTACGTGTGCCGCAGGGCGGCCCTGCTGGCCATAGAGGAATTTATCCGCCGCAACCCCGGCGGCGCGAACCCGGAGCATTTTCGCATCAGCGGCGATAATTTTAAAGAAGCCATAGGGGAAGTCCAAAACACGCCCCGGGGGGTGATGGAGTATGAGTGAAAAAACGGGAAAATACCTCTATTGTTTTATAAAAGCCGGCGAGTCTGAAGACATTGGGGAAATAGGACCGGGCCAGGGGGAGCAGCCGGTATATACCGTTCACCACCGGGATATGGCGGCGGTTGTAAGCGACAGCGCCGAGGAGTATTACGACCCTGTGGGAAAAAATGCCATGTGCCATCAGAATGTGATCAGCGCCGTCATGGCAAAGCACGAAGTGGTGCCGGTGCGGTTCGGGGTAATCTGTAAAAGCATGGATGCCCTGAACAAGCTGCTGGAGGAAATTTATCCGGCGGTCATGACCAACCTGGAGCGGCTGCATAACAAAATGGAGGTTGGATTAAAGCTGTTCTGGACCAGGGACTCCTTCGTAAAAGAGGTGGGCGAGTCCAATGAAGAGGTGGTCGCCCTGAAAAACAAAATAGTGGAACTGGGTCCGGATAAAGGCTATCTCCTGATGATCGAACTGGGTGAGAGGCTCCAAAAAATAGCGGACGAAAAAAGGCTTTATTACATTGAAAACATCTACCGGGGGCTGCAAAAGGAGGCTGTGGAATCCCGCCTTAACGACATAGTGGGGGAGAGGATGGTATTAAACGCCGCCTTTCTGGTGGATAAAGCCGGAGAGGAACAATTCGACCTGGCCGTGAACCGCTTTTATGATATTTATGGCCGGACACTGGAGTTTAAATATACCGGGCCGTGGCCCCCATACAACTTTATAGATGTCAAGGTTGATTGATTTGACCGGTGGTGGTTGATATGGTGTTGGGAAAAATTTTCCTTTCCCCCTTCAAGGGTTTATGGTGGGTTTTTGAGGAGATTTACTGGAGGGTGGACGAGGAGCTTTATGATGAAGGAAAATTGCAAAGACAACTGCTGGAGTTGCGGCAGTCCTTTGAGCTTGGGGACATCGGCCAGGAGGAATATGAACTGGGTGAGGAACTGCTGATAGCCAGATTAAGGACAGCCAGGGAAAGAAAGCTGGAGCAGGAAGAAAACGAAGGGGAAGTGGAGGATGACGGGGATGATTCCATCTGAACTCTTCTGGGAAAGCCTGAAGCCTTATTTTCTTTCCAGGGCCAGGGAGCTGGTGGAGGAAGCCTGGGCGCAGGTTTGTGAAGAAATCGATAGCAGTCTGAAAAGCGAACTCAGGGAGGCACTGTCCGGCGCGTTTAAAAGCAGTTTAAACCAGGCGCTGGAGGAAAAGTTCTCCGGCTGCATCAGCCCCCCCGGACCTGTCAGGGAAGAACAGCGGGAAGTCGTATATTATTTATACTGCATAACCAGCAGCGCAGCCGGAGATGAGCTGTCCGGAAAAATTACCGGGCAGGCCGCCGGACTGCAATTGATTTTTTCCCAGGATGGAAAGTTTTGCGCCGTGGTGGGAACGTTTACCCACAATGAATTCAGCGAAGAAGTCCTGGAGGAGAAGTTGGGCGACGCCGGGTGGCTGGAGGAGAAGGCCCGGGGGCATCAGGAGCTTATCGAATACGTTATGAAGTCCGTTGATTTTCCGGTTATCCCCATGAAATTCGGAACTGTATTCAGCTCAGCGGAAAAAATAGCGCAAATGTTTCTGGAGCAGGGGGATTACGTGGAAAAAACCCTGGGTTATTTAAAAGGCCGGCAGGAGTGGGGGATTAAGCTTTACTGCCAGCGGGAAAAACTGAAGCAGGAAATCAGGGAGTTCAATCCCGTTATCAAGGAGATGCTGGAAAAGTCCGGCGCGGGAAGCTCGTCGGGAACAGCCTTTATTATGAGAAAAAAGCTGGAGGATAATATACAGATAGAATGTGAAAACGAAATGGAAAAAATTTCTTCATTCTGTTACCGCAGGCTGGAGGAGATTTGCTGCGACGCCAGGCTTAACAGGCTGCTGAGCCGGGAAGTTACCGGAGAACAGGCGGATATGACAGTGAATGCGGCATTCCTGGTGGACATTGACAGGGTGGAGGAATTCCTGTCGGCAACCAGGGAGATACAGGACAGCATATCCTCTTCCTTCAGTCTATCTGTTTCAGGTCCCTGGCCGCCGTATAATTTTGCCGCAGGCGCCGGGAGTGATGAAGCTGAATAGCATTTCTAGGGAGAAAGACGTAACACTGCTGGAACTGTTGGATTTAATACTGGATAAAGGTGTGGTCATTTCAGGAGATATCATTATTTCCGTGGCGGATGTGGACCTGGTATACCTGGGACTGAGAGTGGTGCTGGCATCCCTGGATAAATTATATCCCCCCCTGGACGGTGAGGTTTAGTGCTGTACCTGTATGGCATTATTGACAGCCCGGAGCCGATTTATTACACCTGCTCCGGTAGAAATATTTATACCCTGGCATACAATGATATAAGCGCCCTGGTTTCCCGGGGGGACGGTCCCATGACCAGGGTAACCGGGGAAAATGTTATTATTCACGGGGAGGTGCTCAATGGAATAGTGGAGAAGCAAGCTCTCCTGCCCGTGAGATTCGGGACGCTGCTGGGCGGCGGGGATGTGGAGGGGTTGTTGTCCAGGAATTACCACCAGTTTCTGGCCTCTTTAAATGAGGTCAGGGGAATGGTGGAGATGTCGGTGCGGGCCCTCTGGAATGCCGCGGAGGAAGAAGAAAAGTGCAGGCAAGGCAATGATTTTTCCGACCCCCGGGAAGACCTGCCGGGAAATCCGGGAACGTTATTTTTAATGCAAAAAAGAAGGCAGCTGCTTTTGGAGCGGTGTCTTAAAAGTGCCGCCGGGATTCCGGCGGATGAAATACACGGGTGGCTTTCCAGGGCCGCTGTTAAACATATAAAAAGGGTATTGCCGTCACCCGCCATGTTTTTCCACGGCTCCTATATGATTAACAGGGAGCGCGCGGGTGATTTTGCAGCGGAATTCAGTTCGCTGCGGGATAAATTTACCCGGTACAAATTTCTCCTCAGCGGACCCTGGCCGTTGTACAGTTTTGTTTCTTTAAACTGCCGTTAGGAGAATGTGGAATAAGCTCATCCAGGGGTTTAAGGCAAGCAAGGGGTGTGAGCCCCCGGGGGGTGGAGCCGTCCAAATGCCTGGTGGAGGAGTTTTAATGGATAGTATAATGTGCCGGGAATGCGATGTGGATGATTTTGAAAAAGAGCTGTCCGGAAAAGATTCCGGGGACGTGCAGAGGGTTCATGCCGACCCGGAAAGGGTGGAACAGGGGCTGGCTAAACTGGTGCTTACCCTGATAGAGCTGCTCAGGCGGCTGATGGAAAAACAGGCCTTGAGAAGAATAGAACGGGGCAGCCTCACGGAAGAGGAAATTGAACGGGTGGGGCTTACCCTGATGAAGCTGGAAGAAAAAATGGAGGAACTGAAGCGGGCATTTGGTCTGGAGGGCGAAGAACTGAACCTTAACCTCGGCCCGTTGGGCGACCTCCTCTAAGGGGGTAATGTTGTGCAACACACCACCAAAAGCACCAACCTTGCAGAAATTTTGGAAAGGGTGCTGGATAAAGGCCTGGTTGTTGCCGGAGATATTAAAATTTCCCTGGCCGACGTGGAACTGCTGTCCATAAAAATAAGGCTGCTCATAGCCTCGGTGGATAAAGCCAGGGAAATAGGCATCAACTGGTGGGAAAACGATCCCTACCTCAGCACCAGAGCGCAAAAAACTCTGGAAAATAAAAACGCGCCGCCGGTTCCCCCGCCCGGGGCAGGTGAGTCCGCCCCGGTGGATGACCCGGCGGCGTCAAACAGCAACAGATTGCCGGTGAGGTGAGATTCTTCAAATGGAAGGAGAAGCGTCCTTCAACAAACGGGTAGGACTGTAAAAATCCCGGGAAGGAGTGACCTCCTTCTTTTTATTTGTTATTTTTCCCGTGCCCAAAACCTGAAAAGCTGCGAAGAAAAACCTCCCTGGTCCTTTGTCCCGCCTGTCCGGTTATACCCCGGCAACACAAAATCCCCGGCCTGATTAAGTTCGGCCCGGTGCTGACGTTGTGGTAAAGCATTGATATTATTCATATTATTTATATATTGGGGAGAATGCGGCCCATTGCGGCCCATGGCTGCCGGCGGGTTATAAGGTTAAAGGAGCCCGGCAAAATAAGGAGGAAAAACATGGATATTACTTTTGAAAACTGCCTGGTATTCAACCACTGCGTTCAGAATGTGGCTGGGGCTCAACTGACCGTTGCGGCCATTAATAACATCAGCGGGCGGAACATTATGGTGGACGCCGGCGGCAGCCCCAGGCTGATTACCGGCGGCAAAGAGATTGCCGTGCAGTTCGAGGTTTGCTGCCGGCTGGACAGAGTAACTTTCAGCCCCACCCTGCTTAGAAACAAAATAATTAATTGCGGTTGGGTGAGCGGCTCCCTGCTCATCAAAAACATTGGCGCGGATAATGTTCTGGACTGTATTGAGGTCACCCTGACCTTTCAGCAGGAGCTTGCGGCCAACGGAGTTTTACCCGGCGATTTGATCAGGGAAACCGCGGAAGTTGATGAGGGGACCGACACATTTCTGGCGCTGCGGCTCAACCCTGACACCGGCGCGGTGGAGCCCGTGGTGTTCATGAAGTGGGTATTTTCCGAGACTATGGTAGTGACCCGCAACCAGGTGTCACTGCCTTCCAACTGCAACACGCAATCCCTGGGTTCCACGCCTGCGGGCCCTCCCGGCAATGTTATAAAAATACCAAGATAGGCCATTCAGTTTACAGCCCTGGCCCCTGACCTCTGCCCGAAAACCGGCGTTCAGAGCCGGCGGGCTTTTTCTTTTAAACCGGGCCGCCCTTCTGGGGCAAAGGCGCTACCTGTTTTTTGTCTCCCAGTCGAAACCTATGTCCCCGCTGTTCCAGGGGATTCTCTTTTCATCCGGGTCGGCGGGGTTATAGGATAATGTGGTGAAATATATTATAATGGCGGCCTTGCCGCCCAGCACCCGGTAGCCGTGGGCTACCAGCCTGGGTATCAGCAGCAGCAGCGGATTGTCCTCGCCCGGATAAAAAACGTTTGTTTCCTTGAAAGTAGGGGAGTCCTTCCTTAAATCGTGGAGCACCACCTGGGCGTTACCAATGGGGAAGAACCACAAATCGTCCTGTTTTTCATGGTAATGAAAGGCCTTAATCACCCCGGGATAAGTTTTGGATATGGACGCCTGGCCGAAGCGGCTCAACAGGTTGTCATCATCCCTCAATATCTCCGCGAAAAACCCCCTGTCGTCCGGGTGTCTCAACAGTCTTTTTGTTTTAACCCCTTCAATCATAATTAACCCCCCATATAAGTTGTGGATATTTTAAGAGCTGTGAATTTTAGAGCTTACCTTTATATACGTGCAAACAGCCCGTATAATGTGTCGGATTAGTTGTTTTTTCACAGGGTTTTGTACTATTTAATGGTAACTCATCATATTATTTAAAGAAGTATCTTTACGGTGAGGAGGGGGCTGGGGCATGTCCTTTATACGGGGGCAACACTGCCTGCTCAAAACAAGTGCAGGGGAAATATGGGATATATTTTTAGAAAACAATCTGTTAAAATACAGATTTTTCGCAGCCGGGTATCAATATCCTCCAGCACCGGAAACCATGATTGACACGGCAGTGGTGGACTATAGCGCTGTTATCGACACCTCTGACAACCTGCACCTGGTTTGTATTTTAAAAACCGGAGAGTTGAAATATTATATCGGCCATCCAGGACGGAACTGGAACAGCACCGTGCTGGCTGAATTTGACACCAAGGCCCAGTACCTGAGGTACCTGACCCTGCTGCTGACTCCCAAAAGGGTGCATATTTTCCTGCTGACCTCCAGCATGATGAACTCCTTTATATGGGCTATCATGCACTCCTTCTGGAACGGCAAGGAGTGGAAGGACCAGCAAATAGGGGAAATTGTCGCGGGTAAATACGTAGCGCCTTTCAGTGTTGACAAAGACAGCCAGGAGAACATGCACTTCATTTATACCAGTGCCGTGGGGGGAAGATATTTCGAGGCGCATTACAAAAAATTTAATAAAGATTTTGACTTGTGGAGTCATACCGAAAAAATGAGCAATCTGCCCGACAACGTGTTGGAAGTGTTCGGGCTGATTGATAAAAACGACACCCTGCATGTGGCCGCCAGCGGTATTAATGGAGGGGACAATAAACCCAATATAAGCTACAGAAAGCGCAAGAATGTAATCAAGCATAACAATCCATGGGAAAATATGATCATCATATCCAATTCGTTGAAAAACGCCGGCAGGCCCATGCTGTCGTACCGGGACAACGATTTGTACGTCTTTTGGAGGGAACAGACCCATTTCATGTATAGCCTGTCCCGGGACTGGGGCGCTTCCTGGAACCGGCCGGCAGTGGCTGATATGTCGGGAAGGCCGGCGGTGTTTTCATTTAAAAGCAATTACTATTTGGAAGCTGATAGGGTCAAAATCCCCCTGGTTCCCGGAGCATCCGGCAGTGTCCTGCAAATGTTTGTGGACGAGGAGCGAAAAATAGTGCCTGCGCCGGTGGTAAGGGAAATACCCTTTAACAGATTTACTGTTGAGCCTGTGGGGCAGGAAAAACCAAACAACCAGGCTCCTGAAGTGAACATGGCGTTATCGGCACCGGCGGCCGGCGGGCCTGGCAATTGCCCGGAAGCCGGCATCCCCGGGGATGCCGTTCCGGGGGACGCCGGGGTGGAGGCAGCCCCGGCCGGTTGCGAAAGCCCCGCAAGCGGCGGTGAAGAACCCCCGGAGGCCCTTATACAGGAAACGGAAGAGGGTGCGGAAGACCGGGGAGACTCCGGGGAAAGTGAAGATGAATTGGCAAGGCTGGGCCGGGAGAGCTCGGAGATAAAACTGGTGCTGGAAGATTTGCGCTTTGACGACCAGCTGTTATGCATCACGGTGGAAGAGGTTGAGGGCAAGTTATCCAGGATGGATCAGGGGCTCCAGGCCGTTAACCGGTCGTTGGAGAGTATGCACCGGCGATACGAGGAAATTATTTCGGGATTGACGGAAAAAATTCAAACCGCCTTTAGGGAAAGCGATGCCGTTAACTCAATAAAGTCGGATTTATCCGGTGTCCGTAACTGCCAGGTAGAAATAGACGACAGGCTTAACGCCCTGGCCATGAAAGAGTCGCAGTCGGACAAAGTCCTGGGGGAGATGGAAAAAAGCCAGCTGTCCCTAAAGGATGACATTGCCTTGCTGTCCTCAAAATTTAACGGGCTGGAGAAGACCGCCGGCGAAGATGCCCTGCAGTTGAAAGAAGAAGTAAAAGACATTGCCGGGGGTTTAACAAAACTGTTCCGGATGGAAGAAAGTATAAATAACCTGTTTCGGGAACTAAAAACGGAACAGGATGATTTGAAAAAAAAGGTTGAGGAGCTGAGCAGCGGTCAAAACCGGATAGAAGGCAATATTGACCAGGTTAATAAATCCAGGGAACAGATTGAGGCGGAAATAAAGGATAAACTCACTTCTTTGGACGGCGGGCTTTTAGAAAATCAGGCCAAAATTAGAGAGCTGGACAGTCTTTTTGACGGCGCCAGGAGCGAATTGGCGGAACTGGCCGGGCAAATTGCAGGGAGCCACAGCCGGGTGGGGGGATTGTCGCTTCAGGTTGTGGACAGCCAAATCAAAATTGCCGAACTGGAGGGGCGGATTGCGGATAACAACGACGGGCTGGAAGAGCTGTCACGGCGCGTGGTTGAGAATCACAAAATATTGTACCAGGAGATTAACCAGCAAAAGGAAATAATAGACTCAATGGACGGGAGAATAGAAAACTATCTAAAAGAGCAGGAGGAACTGCACCGGGATTTATTAGAGACCCAAAAAAGAGTGACCGCGGTGGAAGCCGGGCAGGAGGAGCATTTGAAGGCCAGGGTGGAGATCTACCGTGAAATTAAGGAATTGAGCCGGAATAGCGAGTCCCAGCAGGAGGAACTGCGGCGGCTGAATGACGCCGGGACCGGGCTTAGCGGAGAAATTAAGGACTTGGGCCGGAATTACGAATTCCAGCAGGAGGAGCTGCGGCAGCTGAATGCCGCCAGGGCCGAACTTAACGGAGAAATTAAGGAGTTAAGCCGGAATTATGAGTCCCAGCGGGAGGAACTGCGGCAGGTAAATACCGCCAGGGCCGCCCTGGAAGGGGAGATGAACCGGATAGCCGAAGAGCAAAAAAGGGATAGTCAGCTTGCGGAACAATCCTTAAAGGGTATGGGGGCCATGTTGCGGTCGGAGTTCCAATCAGAACAGGATAAAGTTGAAAAACTGATGGGAGAAATAATTTCCGGGCAGTTTTCAATGAAAAAATTATTTGAAGGTTTGCGGGAAGAACATGAGAAAGTCAGGGATGAGAACATTTTATACCGCCAGGAGCAGGCCAGGAGCCGGGAGGAGCAAATCAGGGAAATATTTACCGGCATGCTGGAGTTGAAAGAGCAGGGCAAGCTCCTGCTGTCCCAGGTCAAATCCATACAGACAAAACAGGGAGAAAGCGCAAAAAGCATCGTGTCCCTGGAGTCAAAGTATAAGGAATTGCAGGAACATCTGACAAAGGTGGAAAAGGAACAGAATTTAATCCAGGAGGAGCTGGCCAGGCAAAGAAACAGCGGTCTGTTCAGGCGGATATTCACCGGGGGATAAAGGGAAGAGGATACGGCTTCCCGGATTAGCCGGCTAAAAAGATATCACCCCGGGTGGGGGTGATATCTTTTTCATTGCTGCCGGTGGCAGCTGTGCTGTTATTACAGATCTTCCAGTTGCGGCGGGAAGAAGTCCGTGGGGAACGGTGTCTTGACCGGGTTGAAGAAGGTGGCGCACACATCCACTTTTCTTTCCGCAAAGGGCTCGCAGGGAGCGGGCTCCGGGCAGAAGCCGAAGGCCGGCACCAGCAATTGAACCTTGCCCACAACCTTGATTACCAGGAACACGCCCACTTGAATCACCAGGCAGCAATCCACCACGGTGGGGGTGCACAGAAGCTCGGAGCGGGTCTCGGTGACAATGTTGAGATCCACTTCGTCCCTGGCCGGCGGTATGAACAGCACAATATCTTTCTGTATATCCGGCAGGGTGCCGTTAACGGTGATGGTCCTTCCGGTGCCGGTGTCCAGCAGGGTGACGGTAAAGGCTATGGATATGGTCATCCTGACCCTGAAGAAGTTGGGCCTGCCAGGTATGGGAGTAATCGACAGGCTTCCCGGCACTATGGTGCCGTTAAAGAATTTAATGTCCTGGAATATAAAGGGACCCGTGCCGGATAAGGGTATATTAATTTCCGGGAAGCACTCCCTTTGCTGACAGCTGGTATATACCTTATCCACGATGATGCAGACGGACTCTCTAATTTCCTCCAGTACGTAAGGGTCGAGCAGGTCAATGGGTTCTCCGGGGCTTTCCGGTGAGCCCAGCGGGCCTATGTCGATGCCGTCGGGGCCTCCTGCCAGGGCAATGCCGGCAAGGGTGGCTATGACAGTATTGGTGGCGGTATCTATAACGGAAATGGTGTTGTCGCCAAAATTGGTCACAAAAGCTCTTACAGTGGCTACTTCCGGGTTGGTATCAAAAGCGATGCGCAGCGGGGTTGTGCCTACGGCTATGGTGGTAACCGGGGTAAAGCTCAGGGTGCTGATAACCGTTACAGTGTTGGATAGACTGTTGGTAACATAGGCAAATGTCCCGGCGGGATTGATTCTCACCGCATTGGGCCCGGTACCCACAGGTATCACGGCAATTACGGTGCCGGTAACGGGATCGAATACGGCAACGGTGTTGGCGGAAAAACAGGCCACCCAGACTTTGCCGTCCGGTGCTATATCGATAAAACGGGGATCCGCGCAAATGGGAACATTAGTTACCACACCATTGGTTAAGGCATTAATGATGGTTAAAGTGCCGCTGCCGCTGTTTGCCACTATAACCCTCTGATCATCTGGTCCTACTGCCACACCTATGGGAGCGATGCCTACGGGGACGGTGGCCACCACCGCGTTAAGAGCGGTATCTATTACGGACACCGTGTTGTCGCCGGAGTTTGTTACATAGGCCCTGGTGCTGGTGGAGTTGAATGCCACGTCCGCGGGGGCGTTGCCTACCGTAATGGTAGCCACGGGGGTGTTGGTGGTTGGATCAATAACCGTAACGGTATTGCTGGCGTTATTGGTAACAAACACCCTGGCGCCGCTGGGCATTAGCCTCACACTGTTGGGGCCCGGTCCGGTGGGAATCCTGGTAAGTATGGTGCCGCTTAATGAGTTGAGCACTGCTACTGAGTTATCTGCTGGATTGGCAACGTAGGCACGGAAACCAACTAACATAATTGTGCCTCCTTTTTTATTTAATTTTATTTATTTACCCTTTAGGGTAATTGGCTAACGTACGGTTTTTAAATCTATCCCATCCTTCCGAGGTGGTGTTTTATTACATATTATGAGTGTTAATTGAAAATGTTACTTAATCAATTGAAAATTTTGGCGTAACAGATAGAACTGTCTCATAGCCCCTTAAAGTTTCCATGGCGGCATTTTGCCATAGATAATTATTACTTATATGGTATTTTAAGGAATTCTGTTGTTTGTCCGGCAGGTTTAGTGCCCGGATTACCGCATCCCGTATTGACATTGTATCTCCGGGGTCGCAGTAGGTTGCCAGGTGTCCGAAATATTCGCCTGCCGTTCCCCTGTCGGTGGTGACTATCCTGCAGCCGGCCAGACCTGCTTCCAAACTGGCCAATCCCGGTGTCTCAAACCAGCTTGGCAATACATGCGCCATAGCCGCCGCATACAGGCCGGGCAGCTGCCGGTGCTCCACCTGGTTTAACATTAGGACTCCGGGGTAAGCGGACCGGCACCTGGCGGCGTATTCCCTGTCGTTGACCGGGCCGGCCAGCACCAGCACAAGGCCGGTGCCTTTAAGCGCCTCAGCCAGCCCCAGCTGGTTTTTCCTGGGGCAGATCCTGGCCACACACAGTATGAAATCCCTGAAACCATGCAACCGGTAAAATTCATCCGGGTCCCCCAGGGCAAAAATCTGGTCCGCCCCGTTTGGAACAACGTGACAGGGCGCCGCCCCCGGGGTCTGGCTTTTTATCAGCTCGGCCTCGGCCCTGGAGTTCGGCAGCAGCAGGTTCGCCCCCCGGAAAATAGCTTTGCGCATGGCCTGGGAATTTACCCAGTTGTTATACAGCCCTTCAGGGCTGTCCGGGCAGCGGCAAAATTCCGAGAAGTCCCAGTAAATGGTGGAAACCACCACCGGCTTATTTTGTTTTTTGGCGTTTTTGAAAAAGTTATGGGTTTCTTTTACTCTGGTGGTGTTGAATAAATGAATTATGTCATAATGGGAAAGATTGGTGGGTGAGGCGCTGATTGTTACTTCGGCACCCAGTTTTTCAAGATATTCTTTTGTTTTTATTACTTGTATACTGTCTCCGGCAATATTTTTCAGGTAATCAGGCCTTGTTTGAAAAAGTACTCGCAATTTCATTTAAAAATCCTCGTAATAAAGTGCTTCTTAAATTTCTTCGCTGAGGAATCTCTTCATTTCCTTTGCCCTGGCAGGGTAGGTGTGTTTTTTATAAACCTCCTCCTGTCCCGCCCTGGCAATCCTTTCCCGCAGGTCACCCCTGGGAAGATAGTATTTGACCAGTTCCAGGGTCTCTTCGGCTGATTTGCTCCATACCAGGTGCCTGTGGTTGATAAACAGATTTTCTATGGCCGGGGTCCACTGGCTTAAGTGAAAGGTCCCGCAGCCCAGGGCTTCGAAGGTGCGCATGCTCATCATGGTGGGGGAGCTGTCAACGGAGTGCAGGCCCAACACTATTTTGGCGGAAGAATATGCGGCCGGTAACATTTCGTAGGGCAGATAACCGCCGTAATGGCGGCTGTTCAGGGTAAGGGGTCTTTTACCGTCCACCCACCAGCGGTTGCCATAAATTTTCAGGTCAAGGCCGCTGTCTATCAGCGGCTTCAATATACTGTCAAGTCCCCGGATACGGGCCGCGTATTTATGGTAGTTGTTGCCCACGAATATTATGTCGTGCTTCAATTCATTCAGAGGCGCGGCTCTTTTATGGAAAGAAGGCAGACAGGCAAACTGCATGTGCGCGGCCCGTATACCGTGCCGGAGGTAGAGGGGGAGGCAGTCAATGTCCGTGGTAAACACGTATTTGGCCCTGCGGGCCAGGTGCAGGGAGAAGTTTTTAAATTCCACCGGATCGTCGATGGCCCAGAAAATCAGGGGTACATTAAATTCATTCAAAACCGGAAAAAGAACCTGGTAAGGTTTTAATATGGCTGTTCCTTCCACCACAACAAAGTCCGGCCGCTGAAGTATCAACTGCTCCCGGAAATATTCGGGGTTTTCTTCAATGTTCCCCGGCACTTCAATAATGGCGGCATCTTCCCCGGCTTCGGCCAGCCCTGCCGCCAGACCGTATTTTATTATTGGCGGGCCGTTGACAAAAAGAAACTTCAACGTCAATCCTCCTGCAACCGGACTTTATGTATAATATGCATTTCCGGCTTAATGTGACTTTGTGCCGGTATGTATGAAAAGAATAAAGTAGATGTTATTAATTGGAATAGTATGAAGTTTTATGCAATGAGATTTTTTAGCGGCATAAATTTCCATCCGCTAAATAATACCGATAACAGGCAGGTTTAAAAAAACGTATTGAAAAACTTATTGATTTGAGTTGTCCACCCGGGTACTTTTTAAGGCTTGTCGCATAGTATGGAGGTATGGGGTGATTAGTCTGAAGGTCTTATCATTGACTAATGAATTTGAAGAGGAAAGCTTTGGCGGCGCCGGAACAGCGGCAACAGGAATGTTGTATATGCTGGATCGTCTGGGAGTTCGGCAAACGGTGATTGTGCCGCGCAGTGATTGGAACACACCCGGTTGGACTCTGCGGGGAAAACAAATAAAAGTGCTTGGATTGCCGCGTAATTCCCATTATTTCGGCCATTTGGGCATGATCAAGGCTGAGCTGGTAGGCGAGGAATTTCCCGAACTTATCCAAGAGTGGGATTTAATTCATATTCATGCCATCAATTTTGCCTCCCTGGCTTATTCCCTTTCAAAAGGCTTGATTCCAATTCTTTATTCAGTTTATTCTTTTTTGCGCAAAGAGTTGGGAGACCGGTCCGAGGTTGAGTTACAAGCCCAATTTAAAGTTCAGGAAGAACTCCTTATGCGCTGCCGGCGCATTCATCTCATCAGTCAGAGTGAAAGAAACTATCTGGCGGGTCATTTTCCCGGGTGCCTTTCCAAAACGGTAGTTTTGTCCCTGGGCGTTTCTTCGCCGCCGGAACGCTGGCAGCAAGGAAACCCGAATGAGTTTCTTTATGTCGGCAGGCTGTTGGAATATAAAGGGATAGAAGATTTAATCATGGCCGTGTATTTAATACGGCAAAGCGGGCGAAAAATTCATTTAAATATAATCGGCAGGGGAGAAGACTGGTATGAAGAAAAATTAAAACAGCGTGTTCAGTTTATGAAGCTGGGGATTTACGTTCAATTCCTCGGCTGGAAAGCAAATTCGGAGGTAAGGCAATGGATGGGACGCGCTTCCGCCCTTATTGTTCCCAGCCGGCGTGAGGCCTATGGCCTGGTAGCCCTGGAGGGAATGAGCCTGGGGATTCCTTTAATTACTTCAAGAGCGGGGGGACTGGCGGAATTAGTTTCTCAGGACTGCGCCCTATCCTTTGAAGCGGGTAATGTGCAGCAGCTGTCGGAGGTTTTAATGATCGCCTTGAACAATCCTTCTCTTTTAAGGGCATTTGCCGAACGGGCCCGGGATAGAGCTTTGGGGTATGAGTGGGAGCAGCTTGCCCCAAGATACTTGTCTGCCCTGGAGCAACTGAAACGGTGAATGGTGTTTTTGAGCCGCAAAAAATTATATCCGGGCTAAAAAATATCGGCACTGTGCGGAACCTCTGGAAGCAGGAGCGCCTCTCCAGGGTTATGCCGGACAATGGCCGATACTTTTTTAGCTTTTTTTGTCGTCTAAAAGTACTTCTGAAACATGTCTGTTTTTAGGGGTATTTTACAGTATTACAAAGTATTATCCCGCCGGCAGCCTGTAAGACCCCGTCCTTGAAGGTCGGGGTCTTACAGGCTGTGTAGCCCGAAATTATAAGGCCGGGGGACGCACCTGACTTTGCAGCAAAGGTTTAGGGTCGGAGGAATGTCCCCAACCTACGGCCGGTGGGGGAATAACCCCTTCCGGCCAAGGCTCGCTTATATCTCCGTCAAAATGGATATAAGCTGAGCCGCGGTGCGCTGCCAGGTCCAGGCCCTGGCGGTGTTCAAGCCGGCGTTGGCCAGGATCTGACGTTCATTGTCATTGGTCAGCAAACGGTGCATTGAGTCTGTCAACAGGTTTATATTGCTGGGCGGGACAACAATACAGTTTTCTCCGTGACTGGCATAATCACGATTTCCCCCGCAATCAGTGGTTATTACCGCCGTGCCGCAGGCCATTGCTTCCAGGGGAGGCAGGCCAAAGGCTTCGTAATAAGAAGTATAGACAAAAAGATCCGCTCTTGCATATAGCCGGGCCATCTCGTTGTCACTATCCGCAGTTACGATTGTGTGGGGGAAAGAGAAATTAAAATCCCCCGGCTCCGGGTTGACAAGGTATACATCAAAAGCGGGAAATCGTTGATATAACCGTGTGCACGCCTCCAAAAAATCCTGATTCCCCTTCCAGGTATAGCCCGCCCCCCGCATGATGTAAAAAATATTTTTGCGGCCTGTTTGGCTGGAGAGCTTGGGATAGGGATGGAAAAAAGCGGGATCTACTCCACCGGAAATTACCGAGCTGTTTTGACCGACTTGTGAGAGGACAATTTGGCGTTGCCACTGGGAGATTGTTATAATCGGCACTCCTATGTAATAGGTTGCTTTTGACACTTCCGGGTTGGGAATGCATAAAGGTTCGTAGACAAGGCTCAGGCGGACAACCCGCCCCTTTTTGGAGTGCCAGGCGGGCATAACGGTTAAGTAAAAATTGGGAAGAATAAAATCAGCCGCAGGGAAGCACTCCGGGGTCAACTCCTTAACCCGGGTAATTTTAGCCCGTACAGGCCATTCCATGGCGCCTCTTTCCGGTATGATAAATTCCACATCATGCCCCATATCTACCAGTGCGTTACCCATCTGGTACAGAAAGCGGGCCCCGCCGCCTATTTCCAAACTAAGCGCAGGAATAACTATTTTCATTATTACCCCTCCCAGTCAGTGGTTTATCTCGCTAACAGCCTGTAAGACCCCGTCCTTGAAGGACGGGGATAAACAGGCTGTAAAGCTCGAACTAAGTTCGCTCTAAGGGTTCGGAAGGGGAATAACCCCTTCCGAATCCAAGGCTCACTTATATCTCTCCGGCAGCCTGCGCTATTCCGTTCCCGGAGGCTGTGGATTAACAGGCTGCAAGTATCGGAACCTAATGGATTAGTAAAGATTGCTCATAATGTTAGTATATGTTACAGCCCTCTCCGGTGTGGCAATGGGTGTCAGATAGACAAAAACTGACATACGATATATCAATTACCGCAGATGGGGGATGGGAGAGCGTGATGTGGGAGCAAAAACAGGTCCTGGTCACGGGAGCCGGCGGATTTATCGGCAGTCACCTGACAGAGGCCCTGGTCAGGGCAGGAGCTAAAGTTCGTGTATTTATCCGTTACAATTCCGGAAACGGCCGTGGCAACCTGGAGGATTTAGAGCCTGGGGTGCTGGAGCAAATCGAAATAATTGCCGGAGACTTACGTGACACCGATGCCGTCGAACGCTCCGTAAAGGGGTGTAACGCTGTTTTTCACCTGGGTGCTTTGGTGGGAATCCCTTATTCTTATAAAAACCCCCGGGAGGTTGTTGAAACAAATATATTGGGTACGTTCAATATACTTACAGCCGCAAGGGACCATGGAGCGGAGCGGGTCATCCATACCTCGACCAGTGAAGTATACGGGTCCGCATGTTACGTTCCCATTGACGAGGCGCATCCCCTTCAGGGGCAATCACCATATTCAGCCAGTAAAATAGGGGCGGATAAGCTGGCCGAGAGTTTCTATGACAGCTTCGAGCTGCCGGTGGTTACCATAAGACCCTTTAATTGTTATGGACCGCGGCAGTCCGCCCGGGCCGTCATTCCGACACTTATTACCCAGGCCCTTGCCTGTGAGGAAATACGCCTTGGGAATACGGAGGCACTGCGTGATTTTACCTATGTAACGGACACCGCCCAGGCCTTTATTAAAGCGGCCGAGGCCCGGGAAGCCTTTGGCAAGGTTATTAATGTCGGTTCGGGTAAAGAAATTTCCATTGGAGAACTAGCCCGGATTATTTTAAATTCAGTACAGAGCACGGCAAAAATTGTGACGGACGAGAGCAGGATACGCCCGAGCCGAAGTGAGGTCAACCGTCTTTTAGCGGATAATCGTGCAGCCAAAAAGGTGCTGGGCTGGGAACCTGCCGTTTCACTGGCAGACGGGGTTAAAAGGACTGTGGACTGGATTGCCGCCCACCTTAATCGCTTTCAAATAGGGAAGTACCAGATGTGAACCACCCCTCCCTTCGCGAGTAAGGAAAGCTTAGAATGGGGACTTCCCGGCGGGAAAGTTAAAATAAATAAATGAAGAGGAATAAAATGCAAAGCATAATATTAGCTGGTGGGAGAGGATCACGGCTTAATCCTTATACGCAAATTTTGCCTAAGCCGCTTTTTCCCATTGGAGATAAACCCATCGCGGCGATTCTTGTTCAGCAGCTTCACAGCGCGGGGTTTGATGAAATAATCATGTGTTTGGGATATCTGGCAGATCTTTTAAGGGCTTACTTCCGGGATGGCAGCCGGTTTGGCGTGCCTATCCGTTATTCTGTTGAAACCGAACCTCTGGGAACCGCAGGCCCGTTGAGAAAAATTAATAATTTAGAGGACAATTTTTTAGTTGTCAATGGCGATGAATTAACCACCCTGGACTTTAGAGCGCTGTATCAATACCATTTGGAAAAGCAAGCGGATATGACGGTGGCTGTACAAAAGAAGACCACCATTACGTCGGTGGGAGTATTGGAGGTTGCAGACGGAATAGTGACATCCTATTCGGAAAAACCGGCCCGCAGCTATTGGGCCAGCATGGGTATTTACGTTATAAACAAGGATGTTCTTTCATTAATTCCTGTTGATAAACGGTTTGATATGCCGGAGCTGGTTCAGAGACTTTTAGAAGGGGAGGCCAGGGTTTTCAGTTATGAAAGCCGGGACCTCTGGTTTGACATTGGGACCATGGCGGATCTTGAAAAGGCGCAAGAGGAGTTCGGGGGGTGAGGAATGTCCCCAACGCAGGTTCGGAAGGGGAATAACCCTTTCCGAATCCAAGGCTCACTTATATTTTGCTTTTTTGAAGAAGAGGGTAACAGGCTGGCAGGCCATGGTTGTTTCCCTCTTTTTCTTTTTTTGGGCTGATTGTTATTTTTATTTGGGACTTTCTCAGAAATAGGAGATATGCCAGCCCTCCGCGTTCAAAAAAACTTTAAGTTTTTTGAGCGCGGATACCGGCTGTGGATTATTTATAAAAAATTACGCAGAAAAAAATGTAACAAAAATAGGTAAAAATACATAAAATGCGTAAAACCCATATTTTAGGAGAAGGGTGATGCATCTCATTTTACAAGGGTCTAACGGGATAATGGCGGTTGCTGAAAAGCACAAGCTAACCGGAATTACAATATGTTAAAAAATGTAAGGAGACGGGACAATGGCTTCATTAACTACCGGATTGATTGAAAATACACCGGTGGCCGGTGTGAGACCATCATCAACATTAACAGTAAAAATAACAAATGACGGCACCGTTGCCGCTACCATTCAAATTAACGGGTTTTTCGTGACAGGGGCCGCTAAGACGCCGTATGTCCTGGAACTTTTAACCTTGTCCCCGGGGGAAGTCGTGGTCAGGACATATTTTGCGGAGTTTGATGAATTTGAATTTCAGTTCATTACCAATCCGGATACTGTAATCATTTCGGCCTGGGGAAAAGATGCCGCCGGTAATTTAACCGAGGCGCATAGAATTGTGGCTAAAGAAATCAGCTCATTCTAAAAAACATCATATTAAAATTAAGGAGAACGACAATGGCTTTATTAACCACCGGATTGATAGAAAATACACCTGTGGGCGGTGTAAGACCTTCCACATCATTTACTGTAAAGATAACAAACGACGACATAAGTGCTGCTAACATACAGATTGACGGTTTTTATGTGCTAGGTGCCGCAAAGATATTGTATGTGCTGGAACTTTTAGCCTTGTCTCCGGGGGAAGTTGTGGTCAGGACATATTTTGCGGAGTTTGATGAATTTGAGTTTGTGTTTACCACCAGTTCGGACGCCGTTATCATTTCGGCCTGGGGAAAAGACGCCGCTGGAAATTTAACAGTGGCTCACCGACTGGT
Organism: Desulfocucumis palustris; assembly: GCF_002933875.1. GTDB lineage: Bacteria > Bacillota > Desulfotomaculia > Desulfotomaculales > Desulfocucumaceae > Desulfocucumis > Desulfocucumis palustris. The sequence goes on from NZ_BFAV01000030.1 coordinate 29,275, forward strand.
AGCTGAAGAACTGGAGGAAATAGGTCCAACAGGAATAACAGGTGCCACCGGAGCCACAGGTGCCACCGGAGCCACGGGCGCCACCGGAGCCACGGGTGCCACGGGAGCCACAGGAGCCACAGGAGCCACAGGAGCCACGGGTGCCACCGGAGCCACGGGTGCCACGGGAGCCACAGGAGCCACAGGAGCCACAGGAGCCACGGGTGCCACAGGAGCCACGGGTGCCACGGGAGCCACAGGAGCCACAGGAGCCACGGGAGCCACAGGAGCCACGGGTGCTACGGGAGCCACGGGAGCCACGGGTGCTACGGGAGCCACGGGAGCCACAGGAGCTACGGGAGCCACGGGAG
>NZ_BFAV01000031.1 GCF_002933875.1 Desulfocucumis palustris
TATCGGAAGGTGCGGCTGGATCACCTCCTTTCTAAGGAGCATTTGAGGAGCGACAGCTGCTCAAATATCCGAGGTCGATAGTAACCGGCAGGAGTTCAAACTAACCGCCGGGGACTCTAACCTCCATCTTGCAAACCTGTTTAGTTTTGAGGGACCTTTTGGTTAACCTCTATGGCAATAAAACAAAATTAGCGAATTAGATGTAGCAATATATTTTTTTGCCATTTTGCACCTTGAAAACTTCACAGCGAGAAATAACAAGATCGCAAAAGCGTCTTGGGACACCAACTGCGGTAGGCAGCAATGCAAACGGCAGGGAAGTG
>NZ_BFAV01000032.1 GCF_002933875.1 Desulfocucumis palustris
ACATCTACGAGCCCTGGACGCAGAATCTCTATACTTACTGCAATAATAATCCGGTGAACTATGTGGACCCGACAGGGCATATGACTGTGAAAGAAGCCATGGATTCAGGTATACGTGGGGTTGGTAAATTACTTAAGGGAAAGAATTGGAATAATGCTTATAATGTAGCAGCTCAAAATTTACCCAAGGGTGCAAAAATTTTTGTTGTAGATGGAATCGTTGGATCTGATAATTACGTAGTATTAACCGATGGCGATTTTAATGTCGATGATTTAGAAGCAGGATTGTGGGTGGGCTTCAATGTTATTACGTTAAGGTCTGGTACTAAGGCGGAGGCCAAATTTATTAAGGTAACTTCTTTAATTAAAAATGATTCGAGACTTGTAAAAGCAGCAGAACAAATGGGTAAAAACAAAGCTGTTCAACAAGAATCTAATGAGTTGATTAGGAAGTTAATTACAGGAAATGGAAATCCTGGGTTGGGTACAAAAAAGCTATTTGGTAACGTTGAGTATTTAAGGGGTAGAGATGGAGCACGAGTATTTTACAGAATAAAAGATAGAAACATAGAAATACTTGGCAAGTCGAGTAAGGCGAACGAGCAAGAAGTAATTAATGTATTGAAAGATGTATACGGAAAATAATAGACTTTGGAGGTGCCTCATGAAGATAGTTAAAATATCCTATCCAACCCCGCTGTCGGATGTTAAAGATATTGAAAATGATAATATTGACGTATTTATTGAGATGGAGGATAGAATGACATATACTGTTGTTGTTGCAACACCGAAGAATATTTTACTACAAATGGATAATGAGGGGCTAGACTATCTTCCAGCAGGCCCACCATGTATTTTTGTAAAAAAATTAACCGAAGAAAATATAGCAAATGCCATTAAAACCTACGTCAAAGATGATGCTTATTGGCTCAAGCTATACTTTCTAGCTGGTGAAAGAGAGGGTGTATTTAGCACTTCGGCAATGAATGATATGCTAAAGTTAATCAAAAAAGTCAATGATGATATCTCAACTCAGGAATAACGTGTCAAGGTCAGGGGACTAACGGTGCGACCTGACTTCAGAAATGCGACAGGGGACGGTTCTCCCTTGTCGCATTTTCAAAAAATAAATAGTTATCTCCGCCTTATACAGGGATAAGCAAGGAGTATCACAAGTGGTTGTCGCTAAGAAGGTCTTACAGCACTACGTATTCACAGACCGTTTGGGCTCTACCTTAATGCTATACGGCAAGGGCAACCAAACAGTAAGAATGTACGAATACCAGGAATTCGGCACCTACACCGCCGAAGGCGACAGCGACAGCGACGAAACGAGGTTCACCTTCACCGGTGCCCCCTACTTCACCGGCCCCGGGCTATACCAGATGGGAGCCAGGTATTACAACCCGGAGATAGGGAGGTTTATCACCAATGACACCTATCGGGGCAACATCTACGAGCCCTGGACGCAGAATCTTTATACTTACTGCAATAATAACCCGGTGAACTATGTGGACCCGACGGGATACAGATACTTAATGATTCCACAATACCAAGAAAATCAAAGAAAAAAGCTTTCACAATTTAGCAATGACATGGAAGCCACTGGTATTTTGGACTTTGTTAGAGATGCCCTTGACTATAGTGGGCCAACAATACTTGGGGGATTTGGAACGGTAGTTCGTAAGGGTGAAAAGGAATTAGCTGGGCTTGCTGGTCCTGTGGCAGAGGATGTCTCTCTGGGGTTGAGTAAGACTAAAATGGGAGGTGCTTTAGGTAATCAGACAAGAGAACAATTGCCTAAATCAAAATCATCATATGAAAAACTAATTCAAGAGCATAAGGTTAAGTTGAATAATTATATCAAAAATCCAGATGCGTATGACAATAAAGGAATACTTAAAAATGTCCCTTCTCCTGATGTTAGGCAAAAAATAATTAACGGAAGAATAAAGCAACTTAAGGACCAGATTAATAAACAACAAAGCGAACTGGACAAAATAAATAAACTGCTTAAATAGAGGTGTTTTAGATTGAAAATATCCATTAATGAATTGAAATTTTTATTTGAGATACTAATAAAAAAAGCGGAGGAAGCTGGATTTAATGAGTTTGTGATTGATAAGGATAATTATTGGCTTGTTTCTTCTAGTGAACGTGAAGACTTTACTATTGCTACACCAGAGGTATCTGTTGGTTCAATGATTGACGATGTAGAGAGCCTTCAAAAAGTGCTCGAAGGTATAAATATTCCTACACCAGTGGACTTTGATAGGTTTGCAAATATCCTTATTGCTGTAGGCGATATGATAAATAGATCAGATAAAGTTTACTAAAACCAAAAAATTAGATTGAAATAATTAGTGATGGTAGTATTGCATAAACAAAGCATCAAACTTGCAACCCTTGGATACTGATTATTGACGGGGTCAGGCTCTTAACTTATTAACTTATTAAGTAGAGTAGACCCTGGCATAGTAACCTTAGGCTTGGCCTATCAGTTTCTCCCCGTTTCCTCCGGGAGTGCCTCACTAGCCTGACCATAGCGAAAATGCCAGAAAGCCCCTCGTCTAACCGTACGTGCGGTTTTCCCGCATACGGCTATCCGACACCATTGACATCAAGCATTCACAGGGTAATCAACGGAGAGATTGTACAGCCCCATTTTCCTTAAGGTGCTGTAGACCCCTGGCTTAAAGGTCTTGCTGGACCGCTGACTTGTTTTACACCCTACCCTATAGAATCTGCCGGTGACATAAAAGTCAATTTGGATAACATTGGGACGGTTCTGGATAACATTGGGATGGTTCCGATGTTATGATTAGTTGTAAAATCTTGTGTTGGGCTAAACTTTATTTATTGCAGTCTAATGCGGAATCATCTCACTCAAAAAAGTCTCATGTTACAAGTCTCCCGAACCAAAAGGCAACCACCCGTTTGTCGGGTGGTTGCCTTTTGGTGGGGTATTTCATTCGTACCTGAAGAACACCACCGACTTTAATAACATGAATAACATGGAATAACATGGGGACGGTTCCAATGTTACACCTACAACTCTGCGGACCGTTTGTCCGAAAAAATCATAGACACATCGTAAGACGGAATAGGTGGCACCTATAGCTACGACTACGACTCCAACGGCAACCTGGAAAGAGAAGGTCACCGTGACACCTTAAGATATTACTATGACTACGAGAACAGATTAATCACAATTACCAAAGGCGTCGATGACCAGCTGAAAAACCTCTATAACGGCGACGGGCAGCTAATGGGAGTAATAGATGCGGCCAACGACAGCGCCACCTACTACCAGTATAACGGCAGCCAGGTAATAGCCGACCGGGACGGGGCCGGGGCGTTGATGGCCAGCTACACCAGACTTCCCTCCGGCAAACTGCTGGATATGTACAAAAGCAACGGTCACAGCAGAAACACTTACTACGTATTCACAGACCGCCTGGGCTCCACCTTAATGCTATACGGCAAGGGCAACCAAACAGTAAGAATGTACGAATACCAGGAATTCGGCACCTATACCGCCGAAGGCGACAGCGACAGCGACGAAACAAGGTTCACCTTCACCGGCGCCCCCTACTTCTCCGGCCCCGGGCTATACCAGATGGGAGCCAGGTATTATAACCCGGAGATAGG
>NZ_BFAV01000033.1 GCF_002933875.1 Desulfocucumis palustris
GGAAATAAAATCGTTAATGAGGTCCTGTAAAGCACAATCCGTTATTGTAAGATATTTCCGCAAGGTATTTTTAAGCATCGTTAATAAGAGTTGAAAAGCTTCCGCAAAGCTTATATCCTGAAGCTCGTCACAGCAAAGATAAAATAAATTGCCAAGAGTTTTTGGGTCTTTGCTTTCCCGGTTTTCAAGGGCAAGCAAGATATACCGGCAGAAAACGATTGTAGTATGGGCAACCATGGAGTCATAAGATCTTCCCTGGAACTTCTTGGCAAGGTTTAAAAAGGATTTGGTGGTTTTAAAGAACACCTCAATATCCCAGCGTTTTCCATAAGTTTGAATAATCTCTTTAGCTGTCAACTCTAAATCAGTTGCAAGTAATGCCAACCATTTTTTCGACCTGTTCCGGTCCCGGATGAATAAGATCCGTGCCGTCACAGGGTTACCCCCTGAGTCCTTGCCGATTTGAACGATGGCGTTCGCCAGAACCTTGGCTTTGCCGGGTTTTTTAAGAAGTTCCTTGTAAAGGGTGCCAAGAGTCATCTTTTCGCCTTTATAGGTGTAATGAATCTTCTTCGTTGATTTAAGCATACATATCACATGGAGGCGATGTTCACGCACCCTGCAGATAACGGACGGAAAGGCAAACCAGCTGTCGAAAAGAAGATGCCTTGCCTGG
>NZ_BFAV01000034.1 GCF_002933875.1 Desulfocucumis palustris
ATTGATGCCTGGATCGCCAAAGGAAAATATGCCAAACTATCGGAGCTTTGGGTGAAGGGTTTAATTTTTGATTGGAACAAGCTTTACGGCGGAGCCAGACCCCGCCGCATCAGCTTGCCCACATATCCCTTTGCCGGGGAACGCTGCTGGTTTTCCGGGGTTGAGGCCGGAGCCGGCAGCAGCACCACAGGCCCGGCTGAATCTATTTATGATTTAACAACAGAAAAAGTGATTATTACAAAAGATTGGCAGCAAAAAACAATAAAAGGAGAGAATGCTCAACAGGCAGGGGCAGTAGTTGTTTTAGGGACGGTTAAAACCATGAAACTGGCCGCTGCATTATTTGAAGAGATAGAAGCAATTAAAGTGGTACGGGTTATTCATGAAGGAACCCTTTCTTCTGAAGAAATATCCACCGATTTTTATTCCGTCCCGGCAGGTGAATATCTCCATCAACAGATTAAAGATAAATTAAACAGTCAAAAATTACTCGGCGTTATTGATGTCACACCTTATGATGAGGTGTATGAACAATCCATAGCCGTAGAGTCCGGAAAAATAACATTCTTACAGAAGCTGATCGAGCATGATAGAAATGAAGGTTATAAACTTTTACAAGTCACGCACCAATTGTGTCCTTTTCAATTAGTAAGAACAACTATGCAAGGCGCCCGTTTAGCAGGATTGTATCGCATGTTGGGCGCCGAGTATAAGCAAATTCAGGCCATGACAATGGACAGCGATTGTTCATTTGAAGAATATGAAAAACTGGCAAAACAAATTCAAAGAGAGTTTTGGAATAGAAATACAGAAAATCTTACTGAATGCTGCTATCGCAACGGTGAACGATATGAACCTCATTTAACAATTTCTCAAACCAATGATGACATACAAAAAAGCCTTCATATCTTGGAGCAATATGAAAAACACGATGTTATTTTAATTACAGGCGGCTCCCGTGGGATTGGCGCATCCATTGCGAGGCACGTGGTTTCACAGGGGGTAAAAAATATTGTACTCCTGGGAAGAGAAGACTTGCCGGAGCCGTCCGAATGGAAGAAGATCCTGGTGAATAAAGAAAAACCGGAGCTGGAAGAGAAGCTTAAAGGTATGCAATCCCTTATTGATCAAGGAGTAAGGGTTCATTATTACAACACATCTTTAATGGATCAAAAGGGAATAAATGCCATGGTTCATAAAATCCATCAATATTTGGGGCCCATCACCGGCGTGTTTCACTGTGCAGGATTAACCAGTAAAAATCCAGCCTTCTTCAAAAAGCCATTATCAGATATTGAAGCGGTTTGTGAGCCGAAGATTAAAGGACTGGTAACCTTGCATAAGGCTCTTGAAAAAGAACCCCTTAACTTTTTTATTTTGTTCTCGTCGCTATCCAGTATTGCACCGACACTATCGGCGGGGCAAAGTGATTATGCCATGGCCAATGCCTACATGGATTATTATGCACTGCATCAAACCGGGGAGGGAAAGTCTTATTTTAAATCAATTCAGTGGCCGGCCTGGGGGGAAACAGGACTGGCTGCCGGAGGGGCGCGCGCACCCGCTTATATCAGGACAGGTATTATATCCCATACAACGGCAGATGGATTAGCGTTCCTGGATATCATTAAGAGGACGCCTAATATTGTTAGTTTACCCTGTGTAATGGCTCCAGGTGAGTTTAAATGCGAGCAATTGCTAAAAACAGAGTTGATATCCGTAAAAAAAGAACCCGGTTTTAGGTTACAACAAACATCAAGGCTAAAGCCCAAGGAGTTATCGATACAAGCACGGGCAGACTTGCGAACATCTGTTGTCCAGTGGCTGCAAAAGGTTATTGGAGCTGAATTAAAATTAAGGATTGAGCAATTGGATGAAGACAAACCATTTGATGAATATGGTGTTGACTCTATTATCTTAGCTCAATTAACACAAACAATGCAAGAAATGGTAAGTAACACTATTACTCCCTCATTATTTCTGGAATATAGAACAATTTCCACACTGGCCGATTATTTTATGTCAAATTATCAGGAAGACCTGCGAAAAAATATTGGACTTGAGACAGACAGTGTCAGGGATAATTATCTTAAAGAAAACAATATTCCTATAAACAATGAGCCCTCTCAATCAGTAAACCCGGAGCTTCGTGATAATGGCAAAGCTGTCTGGGTTAGTCAAGCAGTGGCCAATAACCAGCCTGTTCAGACATTAAAAGACATTGCCGTGGTGGGAATATCGTGCCGGTTTCCGGGTGCGCCAACAAAAGAGGCTTACTGGAGTTTATTAACTGAGGGAACAACTGCAATTAAGCCGTTATCTGAAAAAAGGTGGAGCTCAAAAGACAACCGCGTGTATTACGGTGGGTGGGTGGATGATTTTGACCTGTTTGATCCAAAATTTTTTAATATAAATGAGAATGATGCGTCAATTATGGATCCACAAGCGAGAATAATTTTGGAGGAAAGTTTAAAAGCCATTTATGATGCAGGATATGAATACAAACAATTATCGGGACAAAAGATAGGAGTCTTTATCGGCGGGCGTTCGCAACCCAATATGAATGTGAATGCCATTCTTCAGGCTCCAAATCCAATTTTAGGAATTGGCCAGAACTATCTGGCAGCAAATATTTCGAGATTCTTTAATTTCAAGGGACCAAGTTTGGTGCTTGATACAGCTTGTTCCTCAGGTATAACCGGCTTGTTGTTTGCCGCTGATTCTTTACGGGAAAAGCGAATTGATATGGCGTTAACCGGCGCGGTAAATATATTATTGAGTCCTTATGCTCACCACATGTTCGCCGCCCGTAATATTTTGAGTAAGAACGGCGAATTCCATATTTTTGACAAACGGTCCGGCGGAGAGGTGATAGGTGAGGGAGTCGGGGTTGTGCTGTTAAAAAGGCTTGGTGATGCCATCAAAGATGGTAATCACATCTATGGCGTTATAAAGGCCATTTCAGTGAATAATGATGGGAGAACCCTTGGTCCCGGATCACCCGATATTAATGCCCAGAAGCAGGTAATGCAAGAAGCGTTATTGTTATGCGGAAAGCAGCCGGAGGATATCGGGTATATTGAGGTCAACGGAGGTGGCTCCCCCGTAATTGATGCCATCGAAATTAAGGCTCTGTCCGAGACCTATCACCTTACCCGGCAGGCGCTTACATCATGTTTTATTGGATCGGTTAAGCCCAATATTGGACATTTGTTATTGGCTTCAGGATTAGCAGGATTTATCCGCTGTGTGTTAAGCGTTTACCATAAGAAAATCCCGCCTTTTTTATCCGCCTTTGACCCCTTTAATTATTATGATTTTTCTGCATCACGTATCCACTTTAACCGGGAAACAATCGATTGGAAGATTGGTTCCGGAAAGAAACGCATTGCCGCTCAAAATTCTTTTCCTGATGGGGGAACTAATTGTCATGTACTTATAGAAGAATTTGCGCCTGATGGGAGCTATCAGCAACAATATCTGCCAAAGACAGCCCCTGATATGGTGAAAAAGCGCTTTACATTATCTCCATTATCTTTCTCAGAATCTTTTCCAGCTTATGCTGTGGCGGAGGTGCCGGCGGAGAATGCAGAAACAAGCATGGATAAATATAAAGAGAACTTTAAAAAACAGCCGGATTGGGAGATAAAGCAACAGGAGCATGTGCTTTTAAAAAACATATGGGGGGAATACCATGAGAAAAATATATAACTTAACCATAACTAAAGCAAATCCAATAATCAAGGATCATATGGTTTACGGGCAGACCTTGTTGCCGGGATTAGCCTATATTGATATGTTGTACCAACTGGCTAAAGATGCCATGGGATTGGACTATAGGAAATATTGTTTGAAACGTCTGTCTATTTACAACCCCTTGATAGTAACCGAAGAACGATCGGTAAAGTTAATAATTTATTTTGACAAAACTCCAAGATGTTGGAATATAACGGTTGAAGATGGGGAGGCAGACAAGCAAGGAAATTTATCAAAAAATAAATTATATATAACAGCCGAATTGCATGAAGAGACCATAATGCTTGAGGAGAAAATAAATATTGAAGCTATGAAACAAGCAGCCACACAGTGTATGGATATTGAAACGCTATATGCTGAAGCCAGAAAACGAGGATTGCTTCATCAAGGGATGATAAAAGCCAAAGGTAATATATATCTCACAGACCCTGGGTGTTTGATCGAAGTAAATGTTGATAACGTTTACCATTATGAAGCCGAAAGCTTTCTTTTTCATCCTGCCCTCATTGACGGTGCTGCAATAGCATCCGGAGGAATTTTAGCAGGCAAAGGGATTGCCGGTAGTAATGAAGATCTATATTTACCATTATATTATGAGTCATTCTCCTGTATGGAACCTTTGCAAACCCATTGCTATGCAAAAGTAAGTTTGTCTTCACTTCGTATGGTTAATGACATTCGTGTTAATCATATAGCATTTTTTAATAAAGAAGGAAAACAAATTGCACACTTGAAAGGAATAACTGTAAAAAGAATACGGATGAAGGAACAAATCACCCCGGGTCTAAAAAAAGAAACTATTTCATCCTCTATTCAAGGGCCTTCTGTTATAGCTGAAACATTTCCTCAGCACTACCCTGAATATTCAGGAGGGATAAATACAGCGCCTGCAGATATAGAAGTTTTCTTACAGAAGATATTTTCAAAGCACCTTAAACGGCCAGCCTCCCAGATTGATTTGTGCACAGGTTTCTTTGAATTAGGTATGGAATCATCGCGATTACTGGCCGTAGTGCAAGATATTGAAAGGGCCTTTGACCTGTCCTTAAATCCAACACTGTTGTTTGAATATACCACAATTGCCGAGTTATCAGCCTATCTCAACGAGAATTATGCGTCACAATTTAACCGGCACAGTACAGTGACGCATAAAGTTGAGCAGGGGCAACCAGGTAATGCAGTTGCCTTGGATTATCCTCCAAGGCAGGCTCCAATTGCGGAGCAAGCATCAGTTTCCCATGCCGGGGGAGAGAATAATCAGTCCCAAGGAGCCCTCCCGGCAGTTTCACCTGTTGCGGCAATGCCCGCAAGCCGGGGAGAAATTGCAATTATAGGGATGGCGGGCCGCTATCCAGGGGCAAAAAACCTGCGGGATTTTTGGATGAACTTAAAAGCGGGCAGCGACTGTATCAGTGAGATTCCAAAATCCCGTTGGGATTGGCACCGGTTTGAGGGATTGCGTTCACCTTCAGGAAAAGAAATATCCAGATGGGGAGGGCTTATTGATGATCCGGAGTGTTTCGATCCACAATTTTTTAGAATATCACCACGGGAAGCGGAACTGCTGGATCCTCAGGAACGTTTATTTTTGGAGGCCTGCTGGGAGGCCATGGAAGATGCGGGTTATACGCCTAAGACGCTGGTTAAGCCCCTGGATCGGAATAAAAGTCGATATGTTGGGGTATTTGTCGGGGTGATGCATAAAGATTATACCCTGATCGGAGCCGAGGCGGTGTCCCGGGGACAGGTATTTCCCGTATCGTTAAACTCTGCATCAATTGCTAACAGGGTCTCTTATTTTTGCAATTTTCACGGTCCCAGCATGGTGGTGGATACTTTATGCTCTTCTTCACTCACTGCCGTACATTTGGCTTTAGAGAGCGTTAGGAGCGGGGAGAGCGAGGTGGCCCTGGCAGGCGGGGTAAATTTATCCTTGCATCCCAATAAATATCTGTCCTATGGTCTGGGGGACCTGCATTCCAGCGACGGGTATTGCCGCACCTTTGGCAAAGGCGGCGACGGCTATGTGTCCGGAGAAGGCATCGGTGCCATCCTGTTAAAGCCATTACACAAAGCCATTCAGGACCGGGACCATATTTATGCGGTTATAAAAGGCAGTAGCATCAATCATGGGGGGACTGTAAGCGGGATTTCAGTGCCCAGCCCGGCGGCTCAGGCGGATTTAATTATTGCATGTATGGAAAAATCCGGGCTGGATCCACGAACCATCAGCTATGTTGAAGCCCACGGAACAGGGACCTCTTTGGGTGACCCCATAGAGATTCAAGGGTTGGTTAAAGCCTTCCGTTACTATACGCAGGATCGGCAATTTTGTTCGATTGGTTCTGTTAAGTCAAATATTGGACACACGGAGTCTGCCGCAGGGATTAGCGGTCTGCACAAGGTTGTTCTCCAGCTTTATTATAAAACTCTCGTTCCATCTTTACACTCGGAGGAATTAAATCCATTTATCGATCTTGAGAACTCCCCATTTTATATACAGCATAAAACCCAAAAATGGGAACAACCGTTAATTATGAAGGATGACCGTCAGGTTAGTTATCCCCGGCGGGCAGGATTAAGTTCTTTCGGAGCTGCGGGAGCAAACGCTCATGTTATCCTGGAGGAATACATACCGCAAGAAACGGGGCGACAAAACCCGGTAATGGCTGGCAGCCAGGGGAAGCCTGCAATTATTCCACTCTCCGCCAAAAACCAGGAACGATTATATGCCTATGCAAAGAAATTGCTGGGGTTTCTGAGAGGGATGTCCCGGGGCAAAAAAACTCAACAAAGCATGGGAGAGAATAAAACAAAGTTTCAGACAATCCTGGAAATTAAGATCCGTCAGATCCTATCCGGAATCCTTCAAGTGGAAGAAGAAGCCATTGAAATAGAACAGGAGTGGGATGAATTTGGAATAGAGCCCGTTCAGGTAATGCTGGTTAAAGAAAAGCTCCAAGAGGAATTTAAGCTGGACATCCATATCAAGGAGCTGCTCCAAAGAAACTCTATTGCCTCTGTGGTAACTTATATCATGAATCATCATCAAAAAGCTATTGAGGCTCATGATCTTATGTTCGGCCAGTCTGAAATAGCAACCGGAACAGAAACAGAGGAACCGGAAACGGTACCAGGCAACAATGAGATTAATTTATTTAATTTGGCCTATACTCTGCAAGTGGGGCGCGAAGCCATGGAAGAGCGGGTAGCCTTCATAGTAAAGGATATTCCCGAGCTAATGGATAAATTAGAAGCTTTTGCGGAAGCCAAGGAATCCATCGACAATTGCTGGCGGGGGCGGGTAAAGCACAGTAAGGAAACCATCGATTTTCCAGGTACGGATCAGGACTCTCTGGAATTAATCCATAAATGGGTTACAAAGGGTAACCTCAGAAAAATTGTAGAATTGTGGGTTAGAGGCTTTTCCATGGAATGGGAGCTATTTTATGGGGAAGCAAAACCCCAACGAATTAGTTTGCCCACCTATCCCTTTGCCCGGGAGCCCTATTGGGTGCCGGGGAACAAGATTAAATCCGCCGGCGGCACTGCGATAACCCCGGCAGTGGATACCTCAATTCATCCTCTGCTGCATCAAAATACCTCTGACCTGTGGGAACAGCGATTCAGCTCGACCTTTACAGGTGGAGAGTTTTTCTTGATGGACCATCTGGTTAAGGGGCGGCGGGTCTTGCCCGGGGTGGCCTACCTTGAGATGGCAAGAGCGGCAGTGGTTCAGGCAACCGGGGCTTTGGAGGAAGGTCAGGCCAGAGTTCAACTTAAAAACGTGGTTTGGATTCAAACTATTGCGGTGGGAGAACAGCCGGTCCGGGTACACATCGGACTCTTTCCCGGAGATAACGGAGAGATCGGCTATAGAATCTACAGCCAACCCGAAGGGGCTGAGGCGGAGCCTGTAATACATGGCCAGGGCAGCGCGGTGCTGAGTCCGCTTGGGGGAATACCAACCCTGGATCTCAAGGCCTTGCGGGCTAAGTGCAGCCAGAGCGTTCTCAGTTCCGCCCAGTGCTACGAAGCCTTTAAACTGATGGGGTTTGACTATGGCCCGGGACACCGGGGGATTGAGAGGGTGCATACGGGGCAGGAGCAAGTGTTGGCCAGGTTATCCCTGCCTTCTTGCGTTTCGGATGGCCAAGCTAAATTTGTCCTTCATCCCGGCATGCTGGATTCTGCCTTGCAGGCGTCAATCGGGCTGATGGCGGGCGCAGATAATTTAATGTCTTCCAGTGACATTCTTCCCCACAATCCTCCTCTGCCCTTTGTCCTGCAAGAGCTCGAAGTCCTTGGTAAATGCGCTCCCGCCATGTGGGCCTTTATTCGACCCAGCGAGGGCGGCAAAGCCGGGGATAAGGTACAGAAACTCGATATAGATTTATGCGACGATCAAGGGACGATTTGTGTGCGGATGAAGGGCTTTTCATCGAGAATACTGGAAGGAGAGCCTCAAACCGGCAGTGCGCCGAAATCGGTCACCCCCAAAACCTCCACGGAACCGCTTGTTGGGGCAATTATGTTGCTTCCCGTATGGGATTCAGTTCCGGTGGAGAAGGGGCAAACCTTCCCGTCCCCAACAGATCGGCTTATGATTGTTGGGGGAACCGAAGACAACAGGAGCGCCATTCAACAGCTCTATCCAAAAGCGCAGGTATTGGAGATTCAGCCGGAGGACACCATGGATGAAATAGCTAAAAAACTGGAAGCCCATGGTTCCATCGACCATATCCTGTGGATTGCCCCGCATAGGGTTTTGCTGTCCTTAGCGGAAGATACATTGCTTGAAGAACAGAACAAGGGTGTTCTCCAGGTTTTTAGAATGATTAAAGGCCTGCTTCGTTTGGGCTATGGCAACAGAAATTTAGGCTGGAGTGTAATCACCATTCAGGCCCAGCCCATCCATAAAAACGATTCGGTGAATCCTGCCCATGCAAGTATTCACGGGTTAATCGGTTCCATGGTTAAGGAATATCCAAACTGGAAGGTTCGGCTCATTGATCTGGAAGCTGATTGTGAATGGCCGCTTGCGGATATTTTTACTCTGCCAACAGACCATCAGGGGCGCACCTGGGTTTATCGAAGCCGCTGCTGGTATCGGCAACAGTTGATTCCATTCCGTTGTTCCCGTTTAAATCAGACATTATACAAGTTAAGCGGAGTATATGTGGTAATCGGAGGCGCCGGCGGCATCGGAGAGGCCTGGAGTGAATATATGATTCGAACCTATCAGGCCCGGATCATTTGGATCGGCCGTCGCCGGAAGACTGCGTCAATACAAGCCAAATTGGACAGGCTTGCAGGTTTGGGGCCCGCACCACATTACATTGCAGCGGATGCAACGGATCCTAAGGCTTTACAACAAGCCTATGAAGAGATTAAGCAACAATATTCACATATTCATGGGGTGGTTCATTCCGCCATGGTTTTGTTGGAGCAAAGCCTGGCGGATATGGAAGAGGAAGAATTCCAAGCGGTATTATCAGCCAAAGTCGATGTGAGCGTGCGTATGGCTCAGGTTTTTAATAAAGAACACCTGGACTTTGTATTGTTTTTCTCTTCCCTCATGGCGGTTACAAAGGCCCCCAGACAAAGTAATTATGCTTCGGGCTGCACCTTTAAGGACGCATTTGCCCATCAACTTTCTCAAGTTTGGCCCTGCGCGGTGAAAGTAATTAATTGGGGATATTGGGGCAGCGGCCAGATTGATGATTTCGATTCCAATCAGCCGTTGGTACAAACTTATCTCCGGCTGGCAGAAATAGGCGTTGGGCTCATTGAGCCCCCGGAAGCCATGGAGACCCTGGAGAGACTCCTGGCGGGACCCCTGGATCAAATTGGATTAATAAAAATAACCAAGCCCCTTGCCATTGAAGGGATGAATACGGAGGAATTGATTTCAGTCTATCCTGAAAATCTTTCCCCCGGTATCCAAAGCATAAGGAATCGTATTCCGGAACAAGACAAACAGATTGTTAAATCAGAAATGATTCGGTATACGACGGAGGTGGACAATTTTCTATGCAGGTTGTTATTGGGTCAATTGCAGTCTATGGGATTGTTTACGGAGAGGAATCCGGTGATAGCTGACTTCAAAACAAAAGCCGGGTTGCGTGAAATATATAGCAGGTGGCTGGAAGAAAGCATATTGGTTTTGACACGGAATAATTATCTGCAATGCGATGGAGTATCCTGCGCTTTGATTGATAAAACTCCAATAGATATAGATGCTGTATGGAATGAGTGGGAACTGAAAAAACGTCAATGGCCGGAAAACCCCGGCACCGGAGCCCGGGTGGCTTTGGTGGAGGCAGCAATGCGGGCTCTGCCGGAAATTCTTACCGGAAAAGTACTTGCCATTGACATAATGTTTCCCAACTCCTCCATGGAATTGGCTGAGGGAATTTATAAACATAATCCGGTGGCGGATTACTCTAATGAAATACTGGTCAATACTGTGGTTGCCTATATTCAGGAACGGCTTAAACAAGATTCATCCGCCGCAATTCGAATTCTTGAAGTTGGCACAGGCACCGGGGGGACCGGCGCGATGGTTTTCCAAAAACTGAAGCCGTACCGCCATAATATCCAAGAGTATTGTTACACCGATATTTCAAAAGAGTTATTAATTCATGCGGAAAAAGAGTATGGCCCTCAAAACCCCTATTTGACTTATCAGCTTTTTAACGTGGAAGCTCCCATTGCCGAACAAGGCATCCGTGCCGGGGGATATGATATTGTTATTGCAGCCAATGTGCTGTACATTACCAAAAATATTCGACAAACTTTGCGTAATATTAAAGCAGCCTTAAAGAAAAATGGATTGATTTTATTAAATGCCATGACCGGCAATGCTTTGTTTAACCATCTAACCTTTGGTCTTTTGGATGCATGGTGGTTGTACGACGCTCCGGAGTTGCGCATTCCGGGCTGCCCGGGATTATCTCCTGAAACCTGGCAAGCAGTGTTGGAGAGTGAAGGATTGCGGCGGGTTTTCTTTCCGGTGCGAGAGGCGTATGAATTGGGCGGGCAGATTATTGTTGCCGAAAGTGATGGAATAGTCCGGCAAAAACAACAGCTTAAACCGGTTCTAACACCTGTTAGGAATAAAGTTAAAACTAATGTAGCTCCCAATGAATTGCCTCCGGAAAGACAACCGGGAGGACACACGCAAGATCTGCTGCGGGAGAAAAGTACGGCCTACCTTAAAAAATTGGTCGGAGTGACGCTGAAAATCCCAAGCCATAGTATTGATTCCGCAGCTCCTTTAGAAAAATACGGCATTGATTCAATCTCTGTTGTTCACATGACCAATAATTTGCGTAAAGTATTAAAGAATATCAGCACTACGTTATTTTTTGAATATCAAACCATTGACGCTTTGGTGGAACATTTCATGAAAACTCAAAAGGATTCGCTGACAGCGCTGGTAGGATTTGGAGAGCAGGAACTTCATGAAAGGATTTCTAACGGTGATGAAATACTGGTTAAGACATCACCCCCGGGTTCCAGGCTGGCCTTTAGGAAATCCGGACGATTTCTACAATTTCACCAGCCGGAAATTAAAGGACCGGCATCTCAGCCTCCCGGGATTCAAGATATTGCAATCATTGGCCTTTCTGGACGCTACCCCGGGGCAAATGATGTTGACGAGTTTTGGAATAATTTAAGGGAAGGGAGAAATTGCATTACAGAGATTCCTAAGAATCGTTGGGATTGGAAGGAATATTTTGATCAGGATAAAGGAAAAAGGGGTTCAATATATACTAAATGGGGTGGATTTATTAAGGATATTGATAAATTCGATCCTTTATTTTTTCACATTTCCCCCGCAGAAGCCGAGCAGATGGATCCCCAGGAGCGATTATTTTTAGAAGTGGTTTATGCAAGTATCGAAGATACCGGATACACCCCTGCAAATCTTTGTGAAAGCAGAAAAGTCGGCGTATTTGTCGGAGTTATGAATGGAAATTACCCTACAGGAACCAGCTATTGGTCAATTGCCAATAGAATTTCCTATCTCTTGAATTTTCAAGGTCCGAGCATGGCCGTGGATACCGCCTGTTCCTCTTCATTAACAGCGATCCATTTAGCCTTGGAAAGTCTATATAGTGGCATGAGTGAATGTTCCATTGCAGGCGGAGTCAATTTGATTGTAGATCCCGTCCACTATTTGAGGTTGGCTGCAGCCACAATGCTCTCATCGGGGGATCAATGCAAGTCCTTTGGGGCTCAGGCTGATGGATTTGTTGACGGAGAGGGTGTGGGGGCAATAATATTAAAACCCTTGCAAAAGGCCATGGCAGACGGCGATCATATTTATGGGATTATCAAAGGCAGTATGCTTAACGCCGGAGGAAAAACCAATGGCTATATGGTGCCCAATCCCAATGCTCAATTTCAGTTAATCGCAGAGGCATTACAACGGGCCGGTGTCCACCCCAGGACAATTAGTTATTTGGAAGCTCATGGCACCGGAACTTCCCTGGGGGATCCCATCGAAGTTGCAGGGTTGACCCGGGCTTTTGAGCAAAATACCAAGGATAAGCAGTTCTGTGCCATCGGATCGGTAAAGTCGAACATCGGGCATTGTGAGAGCGCTGCGGGTATTGCGGGTGTGACCAAAGTATTGCTGCAGCTTAAGCACCGCCAATTAGTGCCCTCCCTGAACTCCAGTGTGCCGAATCCCAACATTGATTTCGGCAGTACCCCCTTTGTAGTTCAGCAAGAACTTGTGGAATGGAAACGACCGGTGGCTGAGATAAATGGAGAAAGCAGGGAATATCCAAGAATTGCTGGTATCTCGTCCTTCGGGGCCGGAGGGGCTAATGCCCATGTAATAATTGAGGAATATATTCCCGGGGAACAGCAGCCGCCTTCGGTTGCCATAAGCCCAGGTAAT